>CAYYJS010000012.1:0-77026 GCA_964472315.1 uncultured Victivallales bacterium
CATGGTCGGCAACACCCGCAAGGGCGCGTGGCGGCTAAGCAAGAACGGAACGGTAGGCGCGGCACTGCCCGACCTGTCTGCGTGCGGCACGCACAGGCAGGCGACTGGTTCACTCGCTCGGCAGGTGCGCTCCTGCTGGGCTCCTTCTGTCAATAACAGCCGAACCGCTGATTACGCGATCCGTACGATCAGTGGTGTGGAGGGGACCCTCCGAAAGGAGGGTTCCCATCCCGATGTGCCGGGTCATTTCAGCAGGTTGAAGAAGGGCAGTTTGGTGGCCCCCTTGTCGAATGTGATGCCGCTTTCGCAACCAAGGGCTCCTGCGGAATGCGCGATAAGAATGTTCGCAAGATCCGCGCTGTATTCTGCACCGTCGGCAAGCAGACGTTCCACGACGTCGTTTGCCTGGAACTCGAAAACCGGCATCTGTCGCATGGCCCGAATGGCGTCCAGTATCTCACCCCGCGTCTTGTCGTATGCGCTTTCGAGAACCCAGATCGTCTCCAGGACCACGAGAAGAGGAATCAGCAGACGCTCCCGGTTCTCTTCGGCTTGCTTCAGTCGCCTGCGGGCGATCTCGGCCTGTTTCTCGTCATCGCGAACGAGAAAACGAACGATGATGTTTGTGTCGACCGCGATCATTGCGCTCGACTCCTCATGCGCTTCGCCACGGAGGCGTTCATCTCGGCAATGCTCCTGCATGGCTGAGCAGGGTTGTGGAGCCGTCCGAACACTTCGTCAACGGACTTCGTGAGGGGTTGCAGTACCGCCTCCGCGTGTCCGTGCACAACGAACATGACCCGGTCACCTGCGTGCAGGTGAAGCGAATCTCGCACCAACTTGGGGAGCGTGAGCTGCCCCTTGCTTGTCAATGTGGCCGTAACCATCGCAACCTCCTTACTTGCCAATTTCTCCTTACATCGTAGTAAGGTGTTGCGTGGAAATCAAGCGTCACCTCTGGCACAACGTTGCGCCTCAGCAGAGCCGGATGGCGCGTTCGCGCGCCATCCGGGGTATGCTGGAGGCGTCTTGTTGTGCCCCTCACTGCTTGAACAGGTCGGAATGGGTTCCCATTCGCTCGAAGACCAAGTGAGTCCCGTCGATCCTGTAGATCAGAACCCAGTCCGACTCGATATGGCAATCGCGCCTGCCGACAAGATTGCCGGAGAGCTTGTGATCCCGATGAATAGGGTCCAAGGGCTTGCCGGAGAGCAGAGTCCGGACGAGGATCTTGAACTTCTCCACATTCTTGCCGCGCCGGACGCACCGCTTCGTGTCCTTCTCGAACTGCTTCGTGTAGACGGGCGTGTACATCAGATACCGAGTTTGCGGAACATGTCGTCGGCGTCGTCGCAAACGACGAGGTCGCGGCCTGCCTCGGACGTTTCAAAGGTCCGTTTGGTCGTCGGCGTGGGTACAACGACGTCAAAAGGAAGCCCATCTCGAAGTTCAACCTGCCTGTAGAACATTGTGACGGCCTGCGTTGCATTCAGTCCCAAGCGGTGGAATACATGTTCGGCATGATCCTTCAAGTCCGGATCAACTCTCGCCCTGACCATGGCTGTCTTGCTCATATGACCTCCTCCATTGTCTGGCGAAAATGTACCACAAACGGGATACACCGGCAAGGGGTTTCTTCCGGCACAACGTTGCCGTTCAGTTTCGGCGCGGAACGCGACGTAAACTGCGACGGCGTGTTGTGTGGGCGTGGTCTTTCCAATTACTTCAACGCTGATTCTATTTGTCTGGCCAATTCGGTGTCCCACCGTGGCCAGTCACCTGTGTCCAGGTATATCTCCTTGTCTGTTCGCTCATTGGTGAAAACAAAGAATAGCTCTCCGGTGTACTTGTTCGTCTCGACGGGCACCTTGCCGTCTAGTTCGTGCGCCCATGCTACTCTCTCCGACACTTTCCAGTCTCCTCTATACACATGAACAACAGTGCCGCCAAAGTGAAGCTCGGAGCGCGCAGGGTGTTCTCCATCCGAAACGCGATCACTGGTAACGCAGATCAAGAGAACATGGGCATAGTTGTCCAAATACGCTTTAGTGTTCGCCGGTGTGCCGCCGAACAAGATACCGTTTGATCGCGGGGAAGAGCAGCCCGAAACGGCCAGAATACTCAATGCAGTCAGAATCATGTTTCCGATCTTCATATTCTGCCGAACCTCTTAATATACGTCAAAAATAGCAGGGGTTCCATACCTGCAAACCGTCAAGCAGGGCAAACGCATCTTAATCGCGCACTGTATGTCCAAAAAACCGCAGATTGACGAATCATGAGGTCCGAATTATGAAGGTAAGACTGATCAGTAGCATGAATCCGTGCGATTGTCACAGCCAGTCGGGCGGTTGACTTCAATATTCTGCGGTTCATTATTCGTCAATCTGCGGTTTTGGCCTCAATTTTGATGCGTTTGCCCTGAGTCAATGGTGTTCGATGATGATCAGGACAACGATCGGGACGATGATAGAGACCGACGAAGATCGGGACAACGATCGGGACAACGATGCCGTGAGCAAAACCGATCGTCATCATCGTCCCGGTCATTGTCGATAGCCATCTTTGTCTCGATCATCGTCCCGATCATTGTCGATTTCCATAAAACAGGAGTCCTGCTATGCGTCAAGACGGGAATCGGGCCTATCTGCCGCCCGCCTGTCAAGCTGCGGGCAGGTCGCGCGGCGACAGGCAGGCAGCCGCACCCCTGAATACGGAGCCGCGCTGGCCAGCGGGGTATATCCGCGTTCTCCGGGAAGCCGGCGCCCAGGAGAAAACGGTTCCTTACTGCGTGGGATGGGTTCGACGTTTCTTTGTGGAGAACCCCGGACGAAGACCTGCCTGTGCGTGAACGTACGCAGACAGGCGGCGCGACCTCGGCCGGGCAGAGCTCGAAGCTTTTCTGAGTGCATTGGTCGCTCGGTCCGGTGTGACAAACTGGCCCGTTCACCCGCCTTCGCCCGTTGGCTCCCGCGTGGCGCGCCCAGCCATCGCCTGAGGGCTTCGGCGGGCAAGGCAGGCGCGCGACTCGCTGGTACTCTGTTATGAACAGTTCCTCGGCATCGCGCTCGACCCAAGACCGGATGTCCCCATTACGCATGCCGCCCTCTCGCGATCGCACAGGCGAGCCCTCGGCTCCCCCCGTGCGGAAGCCGACGACTGCCGACGCTCCGCGTTCGCCGTCGCCGATAGTGCAAGAATCGAATGCAGGCTACGAAGCATCCGCGCAGGGCGTCAAGAGATATGTGCGACTCAAGAAGGCCATTCCTTCGGTGAACGAGAACGGCGACGCGAACAGTGGACGATTGGGATGCTCGCTACTCGTTCGCCGCTCTCGCGCGTTCGCTCTCGCCAGGCGATCCCCGTGAGACCGTCAGAAGGGAATGCGCCAGTTGTCCAATTGTTCTGCCGTGAAAACGGATGGTTGACACCGGGCGCGCGCGGTGCGACACTCCCCCCTGCATTGACGCAGGGCCCGATGGCGGCGCAATGACGTTTCATCTGCGAAAAGCGCAGCCCTTCTCCCGACTCCCGTCCGGCGAGCTGAGAATTGACATTGTCCGGACGCTGAGGGAAACCATTGAATACACGTACCATGACTGCACATCGCCGACACCGTTCCGGGCCCGGTGGCCGTCCGCACGGTCGGCCGCGTCCCCGTCCCTTCGAGCCCCAATCCGCCGGCGCGCCGCCGGTCCGTGCGGTGCCGAACTTGCCGGCGTCCGACAGGATCGCGGCGGTCGAGGGTATCTTCGAGTCGTTGATTCCGGAACTGCGGGCGGCGATCGGCGAGGCGGGGTACAGGACTCCGACGCCCATTCAGCAACAGGCGATCCCTGTGCTCCTGCGGCAGCGGGATATCCTCGGCTGCGCGCAGACCGGCACCGGCAAAACGGCGGCCTTTGCGTTGCCGCTGTTGCAGAAGTTGCACGCGGACAACCGGCAGGCGACGCCGCGACTGCCCCTGGCGCTGATTCTGGCGCCGACGCGCGAACTGGCCATTCAGATTGGCGAGAGCATGCGTCTCTACTCGAAGTATCTGCGCATCGGGCAGACGACGATCTACGGAGGGGTCAACCAGAACCCCCAGGTGCGGGAGCTGCAGCGCGGCGTCCATATCGTCATCGCCACCCCGGGCCGGTTGATGGACCTGGTGCGGCAGCGGGCGGTCGATCTGCGCGCCGTGGAGACCTTCGTGCTCGACGAGGCCGACCGCATGCTGGATATGGGCTTCATCCCGGATATTCGCCGCATCGCGGGCATGCTGCCGACGAAGCGCCAGTCGCTGCTCTTTTCCGCGACCCTCTCGGAGCCGATCCGGCTGCTGGCGGCCGAACTTGTGCGCAATCCGGAACACATTGCCATCGCGCCCGACCAACCGACCGTCGAGAAGATCGAACAGAAGGTCTTCTTCGTGGACAAGCAGGACAAGCTGGCCCTGCTGACCGGGATGCTGCGTGACGAAGCGAGCAGCAAGGTGCTGGTGTTCACGCAGATGAAGCACGCGGCCAACCGCATCAGTAACCGACTGAGCGGGGCCGGCATCGCCGCGACCGCCATTCACGGCAACAAGAGTCAGGGAGCGCGCACGCGCGCGCTGGCCGATTTCAAGAGTGGCGCCGCGCGCGTGCTCGTGGCGACGGATATCGCGGCCCGGGGCATCGACGTGGCCGGGATTTCCCACGTGATCAATTTCGACGTGCCGCTGGAGGCCGAGACTTACGTACACCGCATCGGCCGCACGGCGCGTGCCGGCGCCGACGGCACCGCCGTTTCGTTCTGCTGCGCGGAGGAACGGGGTCTGTTGCGGGCGATCGAGCGGCTGTTGCGCCAGAGCGTGCCCGTGGATCAAAACCATGCTTTCCATTCCAGCTCCGCCAGTCGCGCCGACGGTGGCGAAGCGCGCGGCACGACGCCCAACCGGCGTCCGCCGCCGTCGCGTCGGCGCCGCGCCCGGTAAGGAACACGGCGACGCCCCGGCCGGCGATCCGGCGTGACGGGACCGCCGGATGCGTCGCGTCTTGCCGGGGGCGCGCGGGGGGGGGCGCCCATCGCGTCGAGGAGAAATGCGGCGGGGTTCGCGGCGCGGCGGCTACCGCAGCAGTTCGGTGGCCGCGGCCGCCGGGCGCACGATTTTGGCTTTGGCCCGCAACCCTTCGATGACGATGCCGAAACGCTCGTTGCGCTGCCGGCCGGTCAAGTAGTCGGCGATACGGTCATGCGCTTCCTCCAGCGAGAGGGTCTTGGCGTCCTGGCGCGCGGTCACCTGGATCACGTGATACCCGAACTGCGTCTTCACGACGGGCCCGATGGCGTCAATCGCCTGGGTGAACGCGGCATCCTCGAACGGCGGCGCCATCTGGCCGCGGCCGAAGGCGCCGAGATCCCCGCCGCGCGTGCGGCTGTTGCAGGCCGAGTGCGCGGTGGCCAGCGCGGCGAAATCGCCGCCGTCGACGAGTTTTCCGCGAATGGCTTCCGCTTCCGCCGCGGCCTTCGCATGATCCTCCGCCGGGGCCTTCTCGTCACAGGCGATCAAGATGTGGCGGGCGGTCGACTGCTCGGGCACGCTGAAGCGGTCGGTGTTGTTGGTGTAGAACGCGACAACGGCATCCTCGCCGGCCTTCGGCACGTCCTTCGTCTCCTGGTCGTAAAGTTTACGGATGCTCTCGTTGGCGCGAATGTCGCCGCGCACATCGTCCATCGTAACGCCCTGTGCCGCGGCCATTTCATCGATCGTCGTCCCCGGCGGCAGACGTGTGCTCATGTTGCTGATGACGGCGTCGACCTCGGTGTCCGAGACCACGATTTCGCGACGCTGGGCTTCGGCGCGTAATACGGTGCTGTCGATGAACTGATCGATGACCTGCGTCTCGATCCGCTCGGTCAGCATGCCGATCGCCTGGGGTGGAATGCCCTGCTGGGCGGCCACCGAGCGCACCCGGGCATCGAGATCTCCCCGCGTCAGCGTCACCTCGTCCACGCTTGCGACGACCGTGGCGGGATCGACTGCCGCGGCGGCGCCCACGCCGGGCAGCGTCACCGGGTCCATGGCCTGGGAAGACGGGGCGTCGGGGCGGTCGGGTGACGCTTCCTTCTCGCCGCAACCGGCGACGGACAGGGCGAAAGTGGCGGCAAGCGCCGTACGGCGGACAGTGGCGGCAAGACGGGGCGATATCATGATGGCGTCCTTCTCAGGCGGGCACGAGACCCGCAACCGGTTCAGGTGACGCCACCGGCGCGGTGTGACGGACACACCACTGGCCGTAAGCTGAAGTCATCACCACAGTCGATCGCATGTCCATCCGGCAACAGCTTGCGCCGGCGGAACATCCAGCTATTAAGCCTGTCACGAACGCGCGTCCTTGGCAATGCCGAATCCGGAAAAACGCAAAGCCGGGCCAGGGCCGACGTCCAGGATGTCCGGGTCGTCGACATCGAGGCGGAATGGGGTTGTCATTGCGGGTGGGGTAGGGGTAGCATCTCACCGATGGGGAGCGCGTTTCGTTTTGGCGCGCGTGTGTGGCAGAACGGGGTGCGGACAAAGGAGGCGGTGATGAAATGGTCCATGATGGTGGCGGTCGGCGCGGTGGCGTTCGCCGCGGAGGCGGGGTATGCCGCGGGTAAACAGGCGGATGCGGACACGTTCGACGCCTTCCGCAAACACGATCGGGAGGCTTTCGAAGCGTTCCGTGCCGGCCGGTCACGCGGGGTGACGGCGGCCCGCGCTTCCCGCGCCATGGCGCCGGCGCGATTGCGGGCGCAGGAACTTTACGACACGTATTGCCGCGTGCGCGGCACGCTGGAAGACCCCGATCCCGAGAAGGGTATCCTGACACGGATCGGCGCGTTGCGGGCGAAACTGTATCCGACCAACCGCCCCTGGGTCGACTGCCTGTCGCTTTGGGGCGACCACGAGTGGGATGTCGAATGGCCGCTCCTGCAGGACCTCGAAGCGCGCGCCGTCCAGTCGCGCGACGCGATGCGGCAACTGGAAGCGGCTTGGCGCGATGAGGGATTTTCCCAAAGCATCGGGCGCGGTTTGGATGACTGCTACGGGCGCAAGGCGTGGTACATCTACCATGACAAGGACGACCAGACCGTATTTCCGTCACCCATCCGGTCGAACCAGGTCGACTACGTATCGTTCCACATGAACGCCGTATGGCCCACCAACGATCCGCCCGCCGTAACCGCGCCGCCGACCGCGCCGCCTGAACCGGAGGCCGTGGTACACGATGCGCCGCCGCCCCCCGACCCGCCGGCGCCGGAGATACCCGAGATTGACGAGGAGATTCGCGAAGAGAACGTCGAATCCGTGAAGGCATGGGACGACATGACACCGGCCGAACGACGACGCGCCTTGATGGAGAACCGTCCTGAAGCGTGGTCCGGCTTCTGTCGCGACGTATTCGGTACCGATACGAATGGGCACGCGCTGGCGAAGGCGGTTGTCGCCTGTTCCAACGTCACCGCGGTGACGACCAACCGGGCGATCGCCAATCTCCCGCCGCCGACGGCGATCGTGCCGGGCAAGACGTGGGATGCGATGACGACGGAGGAACGGCACGACGCATTGAAGGCCATCAAGCCTGAAGCGTGGGATGGACTGCGCGATGCGCTGTTGAGCGGCGATCCGGGACGTATCCAGCAAGTGCTCGACGCGCTGACGCCGAAGGCGGTCCTGTCCGATGCGGTGCGTGCCGTCGCCTACTGGCACGGCTATCAGGTGGGACAGATGGAGGCGGCCACGAACCCCGAGAACAGTACGATCGATACCGTGGCGGCCGCCTATGTGCATCCGGAACTGACGGCGCTCGTGCGCAAAGGCTATGCCGACGCGAAGGCCGGCAATGCCCCGCAGTTCACGCTGCCCGATGCCGCGTCGCTCCAGCAGATGATGACCACGCCCGCCGTCGCGCCGCCGGCGGCGCAACCGTAGCCGTTCACGGGGAGTCATCGCGAAGGGAAACGTGGCATGTGGAGTCATCGGAGACGCGACGTCGGCGGGCTGGGTGTTGTGGTTGTCCTGTGCGCCCTGCTCGCGGCGACTGGCGCCTGGCCGGGCACGGACGTGTCGCGGGACGCCGCCGCCGAGGGGTTCTACTTCGTCCAGTTGACGGATACGCATCTCGGCGACAAGGACCACGACGAGAAGACCCGCCAGGTGGTGGAGCGTATCAACGGGTTGCCGATGCCGATCGCGTTTGTCGCTCACACGGGCGATATCATGGCCGACCGGATGGAGGACCTTTCCGCCGTCACGAACGGATTGGCGATACTCGCCGGGCTGAAGGCGCCGATACACTTTGTCCCCGGCAACCACGACATCCTCCCGAAACGCCATTCGGAAACGGCGCAGATCTACACGAACCATTTCGGCGGCCTGCTCACGCGCCGGGAGTATCACGGCGTCGTCTTTCTGTTCCTCTACACCGAGCCTCTGGCGAAGGCCTTCGATGTGCCGTCGTACGAGCCTTTGACGGCGCTCGAAGCCGAGCTCAAGGCGGCGGATGGACGCCCCGTGGTCGTTTTTCATCACACGCCATCGGTCGAGGATTTCTACCGGAACCGGATGCATGCGGGGTGGCGGCGCGACCTCCGCGACCGGTGGGTCGCGCTGCTCAACCGGTATGGTGTGAAGGCGGTCATCGCCGGCCATTTCCACCGTGACGAACATCACTGGCTCGGCGACGTGCCGCTGTACGTCTGTCCGGCGGTAGCGGGCTACTGGGGGCGTCAGGTAACCTTCCGGATCTATGAGTATCGGGACGGCCACGTCGGGTATCGGAGTCAATATGCCATTCCCTGATCGCGTGAGAGGGGCCGTACGCCCATGAGATGCCGCAACCCATGCAAGGCCACCGGGATCGCGGCGCGCATGACCGCGGGCGCCGTGCTTGGTCTCGTGTGCTTGACCGGGTCGCCGGCGCATGCCGACGCGCCGCTCACGGTTCGCGTGAACGGCCTGAGCGACACGCGCGGCCGCGGGCATTTCTCGCTGTATGACTCCGCGTCGGCGTTCGACGCCCGAAAACCGACGCTGACCGCGACGCTGAGCGTGACCAACGGCGCCTGCACATGGTCGCTGCCGGAACTTCCCGCGGGCCGGTACAGCATCCAGTTCTACCACGATACCAATGACAACGGGGCGCTGGACCGCAACACACTCGGCATTCCGCGCGAGCCGGTGGCCTTCTCCAACAACGCCCGGCCGCGATTCGGTCCGCCCCGCTACGAGATGACCAGCTTCGCGCATGCGAAGGAGCCTTCGGAGCAGTCGCTGAGGGCGTTTACGACACTGGGACGGCGGGGACGGCTCGGGCTGGGCGTGGCCGCCATCGCGAACCAAAGCCCCTATGATTCGGGCGATGCCCGCGTGATTGCGATTCCGATGATCACCTATATCGGCGATCGATTGATGGTGGCCGGTCCACGCGTCAGCTATCAATGTTTCGGCAGCCCGCGCGTCCGGGTCGCGGCGGCGATCGAATACAGTTTCGACGGGTTCGACACCGATGACGCGGACATGTTGGAGGGGATGCATGAGCGTGGCGACACGGTGATGGGCGGTGCGTTGGTCGCGTTCGAACCGGTGCAGGATTGGGAGTTGCAGGGACGCCTGTCCGCGGATCTGCTCGGCGAGCATGGCGGCGCAAGGGGGAGCCTTCGGGTTTCCCGTGAGCACCGGATCCGGGACGTGCAGGTGCAACTCGGGTTGGGCATGGAATGGCTCGACGCGAAAATGGCGGATCACTACTACGGTGTGCGGGCGGCGGAAGCGACGTCCGTGCGACCCGCCTATGTGGCGGACGATGCCTTCAGTCCGACCGTCACGCTCAGCGCCCGCTATACGGTTACCGAAGCGCTCGGCTTGCTGTCGAATATCGAATGGACCTGGCTGGGACATGAGATCCGCGACAGTCCGATCGTCGTCCGCGACGGCGTTGCCTCGGTGTTCGTCGCGTTGGCGTATGCCCTGTGACGGGCTCTACTCCGCCCCGGCGGCAGGTGCGCCCCGCCGCATGTCCGCGACGATCCGATCCCTGACCGTCCGGTACGCGGGCGCATCCGGCCGCATGGCCAGCGCGGCGTCAATGCCGGCCAGGGCATCCTCGAATCGTCCGAGCCGCGCAAGCGCCACCGCGCGCAGCGCGAGTTTGTCGGCGTCGCGGGGAAAGGACAAAAGCGACCAGTCGGCAATCCGCAAGGCGTCGGCGGGGCGGTCATCGTCCAGATAGCGCTTGATCGCCATGTCGTGCAGGCACGGCACCTGCGAATGCGTCGCGTCCACGGACGTGGCCGCGCGGACATACCACTCGACGGCGTCCGCGGCGGCGCCCGCTCCGTTCAACGTCTGGGCGAGGGCGCCCAGCGGGACCGCATCGTCGGGGTCGGCCGCGTGCATGGCCTGGAAGAACCGGAGGGGCGTCATGCAGACCAGCGATCCGACCACCGAATAGGCGGCGTGCGCCGACAGGTAGACCGCCATGCACAGGTACAGGAGCGTCGCGCGACAGCGACCTTGCCCTGTGCGACCGGCCGGGCCTGGCGCCTCGACGTGCCGGAGGAACCGCCGGCCTCCCTCGCAGAGCAGGGCGACCGCCGGTGCGACCGCCAGGTAACGCTGAGAGTACGGATATCCGGCGGCGGCAAGCAGCATCACGTTGAATACGTTGACGCCGACCCAAGCCGTCGACAGCGACAGCGCCAGATCTCCCGACCGCACCGTCATGAGCCAGAGCGCCGCCATCGACAGGATCACGAGCGCCGGGACGACGCCCCAGGCGCCGGCGTCCTGAACATCAAGACCGAGACGGAAGACGACCGGCCCGGGCACAAGCAAGTCGCGTGCGGCGTGGGCCAGGGCGGCGATAGCCGGGAGCGCCTGATCGCCCAGCATCCCGGAGAGGACGCCCACGGGCGATACCCGGGGACCAACCCCGACGAGCAGGCGCAGCGCCACGCTACCGGCAAGCCCCAGCACGATCCCGATCGCCGGCGCCGCCAAGGGCCTCCAATCGCCGGAGCGGCAGGCGTGCGCCGCGGCGGAAACCGCCAGGGCCGCCAGGATGAAGAAGCCGCTCTCCTTGGTCAACGTCGCGGCCAGCGCGAGGCCGATCCCGGCGGCCAACGCCGCCGCCCCGCGCACAGGCGATCGCGGCAGCAGAAGAAAGGCCGCCAGCAACCCCATGCCTTCCACGAGCAGGTCCGGCAAAGTCGTCACGAGCGAAACCGTCTCGACCCGTGCCGGATGGACCGCGTACAGGGCTCCGGCGATCGCCGCCGTACGCACCGACGCATTCGAAAGCGCCAGCGCGAGGCGGTACACCAGCCAAACCGTTATGCAGAAGACAGCAAGGCTGACCAGGCGAAAAACAACCGGATTCGGGCCTGCCGGCGTTCGAACCACCCATACCAGCGACAGAAACAGCGGTCGGTAGAATCCCTGCTCCGTACCGGCATACTCGAGGCCATAGTCCCTGCTCCAGGCCTGCGCGAGAAAGGCCGGGCTGGATATGTTCGGATGCGTGACGATGAGCGGCACATCGTCGTACACGAAGTCGCACATGAGGCAAGGCAGATGGACGAGCAGGGCTAATGCGACGGGAGCCAGCCAAGGCCTTCGCCGCAATGCGTCCGGAAACGGCCGTGTGAATGTCAACACGTACTCCAGCTCGAACGCCAACCGATGGCGTGGATGGGAACGATTGGCGGCAGATTGGAGCACGGGACGTTCAGGAAACGGACCTCGATGATGGGGAGTGACTCGCCTGGATGCGCGGGAGCCGCTCCAGCAGATAGATTGGCACATTGACCACGGTTCGATTCTCAGGTAATGAGAAAACCGCCTGCGGCGCCAGACTGACCACAATCCCGAAGTGTTGCCGGTACATTGACCTAATTCTCGCGCGAAAACGATTACAGAATAGGAATATTCAGAATCGTCCGCAACTCTAAATTAACCTGGAAAGAGCAGTTCGGCCACGCTTCGCGAGGCCGAACTGTTGGCAGCATGTGGGTGATCGGCACGCTCTTCAGCGGATTTGCCCGATTGACGATTTCCATTGTCGCGCGCCGCGCGGCAAACGGCTCGATCCCGTACTGTGTGGCGGAACCAGTTCCCACAATTCGTATGGTGCCGGAGGTGGGACTCGAACCCACACGCTCATACGAGCTTCGGATTTTAAGTCCGAAACGTCTGCCATTTCGTCACTCCGGCATACAAAAAAGAAGCCCTTGGGCCTTCCATCACCCAGGGGCTTCTCTCGCGATCCATGGTTGGGTCAGTTGACGTGTTCCACAGAAGCCTCCAAGCGCACGGATAATAGCACGTCGGTCGAGGAACATTCAACAGCGGACAAGGAACGCCTGTGATGCGCAAAGAGGTCATATGCGTTGCGCAAAAGACGCATTGCCGGGCATGAGGCAGTGCGATACTCAACCAGCCGTCGGGAAACGCGGAAATTGACGGCGAACTCGGACGTATTCGGATGAAGAGGGAAATCATGATTCTGGCGGCTGTCGTTGTCGCGGTGTTTGCGCACGGGCAGTTGCTGGACGGGTTGAGCGACGATCTGATGGGGCCTGTCGAGGAAATGCGCAAGGCGCAGGAGCGGAAGGCGCGTGTCGCGTGGCTTGTCCGTCAGGGTTTGTGTTCGCCGATACCGATCGACTTACTCGTCCAACAGGGACAGTGAGTCGGCTTCTGTCAGAAATTGAATCCGTCCACCGTAGTCGTCGCCGTGGTCGTCCACCGAAATGGACGGGAATAGCGGGGAAGTCGGTCAACGAGAACGGCGACGCGAACGGATTACGAGTGGGAGTCGTCCTGCGCGTCGCGCGCGGCTGCGATCTCCTACAGCAGTCGCCCACTCCGCGGCTCGACTGCAATCATCCGGGAATTGCCCGCGGTATTGCAATCCGGGCTGCATCCGTATAGCTTGGCGTCATGCAGTTGAAGGCATTTGTGGGATATCGGCCCCGCGTTCCTGTCACCGCGCGACAATTCGGCACGGCGGGTATACGCGAGAGCTTGATACGGGACAAAGGGATGGTCGTGCTCAATATGTGGTCGGATATCGACGACATACGCCACCTGGAGATGCTCCTGGATGAAGACTGTTTGGACCATCAGCGAAAGGTCCGCGGACTGGGAATGCGATTGGCAAGGGAGCACACGCTTTCATCTTCGGCTGTTTCGTTCGCTGTCCGTTACCGAGAAGTTCCATGCGGTGGAAGAGATGTGCCGGACAGCCGCCTATTTCAAGGCAAAAGCCGACGTTCGGCGTGCCGGGCGAATTGGTGACGGATGCCGTAGCAGGTCTTTTCGCGACGGAACGGAATGGAGTTATGATATGGCTCGACACGAGCCTACAGGGAGCACGATATGACACGGATTGACGGCCTTCGATGTGAATACTTCGCCTGCCCGGTTCTGGGCATGGGCGCACGCGTACCCCGCTTTTCCTGGCGGATGGAGTCCGACCGGCGCGGCGCGCGCCAGGTCGCCTATCGCCTCGTCGCGGCATCGACGGCCGAAGCGCTGGCCGCCAGCCGGCCCGATCTCTGGGACGGCGATTGGCGGGAGTCCGCCGACAGCCGTTTCGTCGAGTACGGCGGCCATCCCCTGGGGTCCCGCCGGCGGGTGTGGTGGCGCGTGACGGTGCGGGACGAGCAGGGCGCCGAGGTCGCGTCGGAACCGGCGTGGTTCGAGATGGGCCTGCTGGAGCGCGCCGACTGGAGCGCGGCGTGGATCGGGTCCGACCTGGTCGGCGGCCGCTTCCAGGCCGTCCCCTGTCCGCATCTGCGCAAGGAGTTTGTCGTCCGCGGCGAGGTCCGACGGGCACGGCTCTACCTCACCGCGTTGGGCTGCCACCGCGGCGCGATCAACGGAATGCGCACCTCCGACGAGGAACTCTCGCCGGGCTGGACGGACTTCCGCAAGCAGGCGCGGGTGAGCGTGCACGATGTCGCCGCCCTGCTGCGGCAGGGCGCGAACGCCATCGGCGTCATCCTGGGCGACGGGTGGTACTGCGGGCACACGGAGAAGCACACGCGCCAGGGGTATGGCGATCGCCCGCTGCTGCTGGCCCAACTCGAAATCGGCTATGCGGACGGCCGCGAAGAACGCGTGGTGTCCGACGCGTCGTGGCGGGTCGGTTTCGGCCCGCTCCTCGCCTCGGACCTGATCGCGGGTGAGGAGTACGACGCGCGTCTGACCATGCCCGGCTGGGACTCGGCCGGTTTCGACGCCTCGCGCTGGCAGCCCGCGCGCGTCGTCCCGGACCCCGGCATCGAGCCGCGGGCATGGGAGGGTCCGCCCATCCGTCGCGTGGCCGAGGTGCGGCCGGTGGCCGAACCCGCCCGCGCGCCCAAGGGCGGCTGGGTGTACGACCTCGGCCAGAACATCGTCGGGCGCATCCGGCTGCGCATCGAAGCGCCGGCCGGGACGAACCTCACGTTCCGGTTCGCCGAGCGTCTCGAAGCCGACGGTTCCCTGCACACGGCCAACCTGCGTACGGCGCGCGCCACGGACCACTACACCTGCCGCGGCGGCGGCCCGGAGGAGTGGGAGTCGTATTTCACCTTCCACGGGTTCCAGTACGTGGAAGTCTCCGGCATGCGCGGCGCTCCGCCGCGGGATGCCGTCACGGGCGTGGTGCTGCATTCCGACTGGACCCCGACCGCCGGCTTCTCGTGCTCGGACGCGCGGGTCGACCGCCTGTTCCGCAATATCGTGTGGGGATGGAAGGGCAACTCACTCGACGTGCCCACCGACTGCCCGCAACGCGACGAACGGCTCGGCTGGACCGGCGACGCGCAGGCGTTTGTCGGCACCGCCACGTTCATCGGCGACGTGAACGGATTTTTCGCCAAGTGGCTCCGCGATCTGCGCGACCACCAGAACGACAAGGGCGCGGTGGCCTGTCTGGTTCCGCACTCGCATATCCCCGGCGACTGGGGCGACGGCGGTCCGGGCTGGGCGGATGCCATGGTCATCTGCCCCTGGTCGCTTTACGAGCGGTACGGCGACGAGCGGCTGCTGCGCGAGCATTGGCCCGCGCTTGTGCGCTGGATGGACCAGCAGGAGACGACCAGCCGCGACGGACTGCGCGCGTTCGAAGGCAGCGGCACGTCCTGCTTCGGCGACTGGCTGGCGCTCGACGGCTCCGAGGGCTGCAAGGGCGCCACGCCTCACGACCTGATCGGATGCGCCTTTTTCGCGCACGCCGCTGACCTGGCGACGCGCATCGCGCGGGTGTTGGGCGAGGCCGAGGCGGCGGACCGGTACGGCCGGCTGCGCGAGCGGGTCCGCGAGTCGTTCCAGAGGCATTTCGTGACGCCTTCCGGTCGTCTGGTCTCGGCCACGCAGACGGCGGCCGTGCTTGCCCTGCATTTCGACCTGGTTCCAGCGGCGATGCGATCCACGGTCGCGGATGCGCTGGAGGCCGACATCGGGAAGCGCGGCAACCGGCTTTCCACCGGCTTCCTCGGCACGCCGTTCCTCCAGCACGCACTCACCCGCGAGGGGCGCGTTGCAACCGCCGCCGCCCTGCTTCTCCAGCCCCGGTGGCCCTCCTGGCTCTACGCGGTCACCCAGGGCGCCACCACGATCTGGGAGCGCTGGGATGGATGGACGGAGGAGAAGGGCTTCCAGACGCCGGGCATGAACTCGTTCAATCACTACGCCTACGGCGCGGTGGGCGAATGGCTCATCGCCGCCGTCGCCGGCATCGCGTCGGACCCGGACGAACCGGGAATGCGGAAGCTGCTGATGAAGCCGACGCTCCTGCCCGGCCTCGACCGCGCGTCCGCCTGGTTCGACACCTCGTTCGGCCGCGTGGAGAGTTCCTGGCGGCGCGAGGGGACGGGCTTCGCCTGGGACGTGACCCTCCCGCCGAACATGCGGGCTGCGGCGCACATCCCGTGCGCCTCGACCGACAGCATCCAGGAAGACGGCCGCCCCGTGCGGTCCGCGCCGGGTGTGGACGTCAGCGGTCATGCCGATGGCCTGGCCGTCTGCGCTCTGGCATCGGGCAAGTACCGCTTTACGTCATCCCTGTAGGGCGCATCATGCGCAAAAGCGTCATGACGATTGCGCATGACACGCATTGCGGGCTCCGTCGGTTTACGGTATAGCGCGGAACAGGGAAAACAGCGTGATGAAACAGATTGTACATGTCATCGCTTCCATGGAGTGGGCGGACCGGCGGCGCGAGATTCAGGGGGTTCGCGCTTTCAGCCGGACGGCGGCGGACTGGCAACTGATCTGGAGCAGCGAATCGCCGTGGGTGCCGCCCCGGTCGGAGGCCGGCCGGCCCAACGGGATCGTCGCGGTCGTGCGTTCGCGGGAGCTGATCGAGCGGTTGAGCTGCATGAACGTGCCGGTCGTCAACATATCCGGCCGCTTCTCCATGACGCCGATCGCCCAGGTCATTGCCGATCAGGTCGCGATCGGGCGCATCGCCGCTGAACACTTTCTCGAACGCGGACACCGTCGGTTCGTCTTTATCGGCAATCGAAACGAGGCCTTTTCGTGTGAAAGGGAAGATGGCTTCCGTGCGACCGCCGAGGCGGGTGGCGGCACGGTCCGATCCGTCTCGACGGATGATTTCTCGGCGGAGTCGCTGCTGGAGGGGTGGAAGCTTCCGATCGCCGTCATGACGTATGTGGATAATTTCGCGCCGGACGTCATCCGGTTGTGCCGCAGCCGGGGGTGCGAGATTCCTCGGGACGTTTCCGTGCTGGGTGTGAACAACGACGACGTCTTCTGCGATCTGGCCGAGGTGCCGCTTTCGTCGGTCGATCCCGATGCCGAGCGGATCGGTTACCGCGCGGCCGAGATTCTCGACGGACTCATGAGCGGCGGATCGCCGCCCCCGGCGCGTACGCTGGTGCCGCCGCGCGGCGTCGTCATACGGCAATCGTCGGATGCGTTCGTCATGGACGATCCGGCGATGCGCCTGGCCCTCGAATACACCCGGCAGCATGCCTGCGATCCGATGTCCGTGAAGCAGATGTTGGATCATGTCGGAATCTCCCGCCGCGCGCTTGAAGCGCGATACCGCGCCACGCTCGGCCGGACACCGCACGACCAGATTCGCGTCGAGCAAATGGATCGGGCCAAACGACTGCTGGATGAGACGGATCTTCCCGTGGCCGAAGTCGGCTACCGCAGCGGTTTTTCCTTTGTTAATCGGTTTTCCACGGTCTTCCGCAAGTTCGTGGGCATGCCGCCCGGTCGGTATCGCGAGAGTCGTCGGCCGCCCCGCTGAATCGCGGCCCCGCGGCGCGACAGCTCTTTGCACGGCATCCGGAATGCCACGAGCGGCGGCGGTTTGCGCAAATGAGTACTGTATGTTGCGCAAAAAACGACTGTCTTCATGTGTGTTGGGCACCTACACTGTTCAACGATCGAACGAAGGTGTGGGTAGCGGCAAGAGAGAGGAGTCTGTGCGTGTGAAGATAAGGCGTGTTGTGTTCGCTGGTCTCAACCGGGTCGAGGTCGACGAAGTCGAAACCGACGTAACTCCGGCTTCGAAGCAGATGGTGGTGAGGACGGTCTGTTCCATGGTGTCGCAGGGCACGGAACTGGCCGCGCTGACGGGGACGCATTCGCGGGCCAAGGACGCCAATCCGCCGGCCTGGCTCAAATTTCCGAGCGTGCCGGGCTACCTGGCCGTCGGCGAGGTGGTCGAGATCGGGTCGGAAGTGAAGACGTTCGCCGCGGGCGATCGCGTGATCGTCGAAGGAAACGGCTGTTGGAATTCGCACGCCTCCACGATCGTCGCCTGGGAATCGGAATGGGTCACGAAGATTCCGGCGGGTGTGGCGTACGACGAGGCCGTCATGTCCAAGCTCGCCAGCGTGGCCATGTATGGCGTCCGCATTCTGCATCACGAATTCGGCGAGACCGTGGCGATCTTCGGCCTGGGCGTCGTGGGACAGCTTGCGGCGCGGTTCTGCAGCCTGGCCGGGTTCCGGGAGGTCGTGGCCGCGGACCCGATCGGGTCGCGTCGCGAGGTGGCAGCGACCGTGCCGGGCGTGACGGTGGTGGCGCCGGACGACGCGCGGGTGGGCGAGGCGATGGCCGCGCGCAGCCGCACGGACGGCTACGACAACGTCATCGAGGCCAGTGGTCACCCCTCCGGCTTCGCGCAGGCGCTCAATGTGGCGCGCATCCGCGGAAAGATCGCGGTGCCGAGCGCGCCCCATCAGTTCGTCCCGATCCGCCTCTACGACCAGGTGATGCACAAGAGCCTGCAGATACTCGGCGCGCACGGCAGCTCGCAGCCGTCGAAACCGACCGTCTGCGACCAATGGACGGAACCGCGGCAGAAGGAATGGTTCCTCCAACTGGTGGCGCGGAAGCGCATCGAGGTCAAGTCGATCGTCTCGCATCGGCTGTCCTGGAGCGACGCGCCGGCCGCCTACGCCGGGCTGCTGGAGCGGCCGGCCGAGTATCTGGGCGTCGTGTTCGAGTGGTGAAGAAAGCTGAAGGAGAAAGACCATGAAGTTCGCGGTATGCAGTGAGTTGTTCGGCAAGAAGCCTTGGGATTCGGTATGCGCGTTCGTCAAGGGCGCGGGTTTCGACGGGATCGAGATCGCCTCGACCAGTTTCGCGGAGAAGGTCACGGATATCTCCGCGGCGCAAAGGAAGCAGATCGGCAAGGCCGCCCAGGACAAGGGGTTGGCGCTGCCGGCGATGCACATGCTGATGTCGCCCCCGTCGCTGGGCATGCACATCAACAGTCCGGATGCCGCGGTGCGGGCGAAGACGGTCGACTACCTCAAGGCCGTGGCCGACCTGGCGGGAGACCTCGGGGCGGAGACGATTATCTACGGGTCGCCGTTTTCGCGGAATGTGGGCGCGGGCTCGGATTACCGACAGGCGCGGGCGTGGTTCGTGGAAGGCGTCCGGAAGGCGGCGGAACACGCCGCGACGCGCGGCGTGACGATCTGCGTCGAGCCGCTGCCCGCGGACTGCACGGACCTGTGCACGACGTCCGAGTCGGCCTACACGCTGGTGCTCAGCGTGGATCACCCCAACTTCGGCCTGATGCTGGACTGCAAGGCCATGACGTCGGAAGTGCGGCCCGTGGAGAAGACCATCGGCCTGTTCGGTCGGTATGCGAAGCATGTGCACGTGAACGATCCGAACAGCCGGGCGCCGGGCTTCGGCGCGCTGGACTACCAGCCGATTCTGAACGCCCTGAAGGCGGCGGGATATGACGGATGGATCTCGCTGGAGCCGTTCAAGTACTTCCCGGACGCGGAGACCGTGGTTCCGGTGAGTCTGAAATACCTCAAATCCTGCCTGCCGGCCTGATCGCCATGCCCTACGTCTACAAAACCGACCGTTTGAAGCGCTACCGCTTCCCGACGCATATCAACGACCTGGTCTACGATCGTGCCGAGGCCGCCTGCTCGGAGGCCTTCATCGTCGTGCTGGAGCCCGGCGGCGCGCCGCCGCTGCACAAGCATGACGACACCGAGCAGGTCTTTCACGTCATCGAGGGGCGCGGTACGCTGTTCACGGGAGAAGCCCGGGAGTCCCGCCCCGTGCGGGTAGGCGACGTGGTCGTGATTCCGCCCGGCACATGGCACACGATCCGGGCGGAAGGCGGGCCGTTGCGCTACCTGGCCGTGGATTGCTTCGGTGGCGCGCCGCGCAAGGAGGCGACGTGGGACGAACACGCGCGCGTCCTGTGCGCCGAACAGGGGTGGGACTACGAAGCGGTTGTCGGGGAATAGTCAGGAGGAAATGGCATGAACACAGCGAGTGAACAGATCCGCGTCGGCATGATCGGCGTGGGAGGCATGGGGTCCGGACATTGCAAGGCGATCGTCAAGGACGTTCCGGAGTTGAAACTGGCGGCCGTGACGGACGCGCACGCGCCGCAGGCGCGGAAGGTGGCCGACGAGTTCGGCGTGCCGTGCTTCGCGTCGTGGCGGGAACTCATCGACTCGGGCACGTGCGATGCCGCGATCGTGGCCGTGCCGCATCCGTTCCACGCCGAGATCGCGATCGCGGCCATGGAGGCGGGGCTGCACGTGCTCACCGAGAAGCCGCTCTCCGAGCGGGTGAGCACGGCGGATGCGATGCTGGCATGCTCGCGCCAGACGGGCCGCGTGCTCGCGGCCATGTTCCAGCAGCGGTTCGCCGGTCCCTTCGCCAAGGCGATCGAGATCGCCCGTAGCGGCCGGTTGGGACGGATCCACCGCGCCACGGCGATGATTCCCGATTTCCGCACCCAGGCGTACTACAACGCCGGCGGGTGGCGCGCCACCTGGAGGGGCGAAGGCGGCGGCGTGCTGATCAACCAGTCCCCGCACCAGGTCGACATCTTCGTCCAGTTGGCGGGGCTCCCGTCCCGCGTGAGGGCGCGCACCGCCACGCGGATGCACGACATCGAGGTCGAAGACTTCGCCGACGCGTTGCTGACCTATCCGGACGGCGGGACGGGGTATCTCTACTGTTCGACCATCGAGCCCGGCGGCGAGATGCAGTTCGAGCTTTACGGCGACAAGGGACGCCTGAAGGTGACCGGCGGTTCGGTTTCGCTCAAGGAGTACGACCCGCCCGTGAGCGAGTACAACCGGAACTGCACCGACATGTGGGCGCGCTATGCGCCCAAGGACGTCCCCGTCGAGTTCGCGCCCGAGTGGCCCAACCACAAGGCCGTGATGCGCAATTTCGCGCGACACATCCTGCACGGCGAGCCGTTGCTGTGTTCGGGCGCATCGGCGCTGGGCCAGCTCGAACTCGCCAACGCGCTCATCCTCTCCGGTCACACCGGCGAGGAGGTCGCGCTGCCCGTGGATCGGCGCGCCTACGATGCGTTGCTGGAGCGCCTGCGCGCCACGGGCCGCGATCCTTCGGGCGTCGCCGGCGACAAGCGGGTCACCGATCCGGGTTTCGGAAAGAAGTGAAAGAGGGTGCCTCGGGTGGCGCGTGTCGGGTGGCGGAATCGCCCGCTCCATGCGCGACACCCCGCGCACGACACACTACCATGGGCCTCGTCTTCGACATTCAGCGTTTCTCGTTGCACGACGGTCCGGGCATCCGGACCACCGTGTTCCTCAAGGGCTGCCCGCTCGACTGCTTCTGGTGCCAGAACCCGGAAGGGCTCAGTCCGAAGCCGGAACTGATGTTCACGGACGCCTTCTGCACGCGGTGCGGAGCGTGCGTGAAGGCATGCCCCGTCGGCGCGCACCGCCTCGAGGGCGGCGTCCACGCGATCGACCGCGCCTTGTGCACGATGTGCGGCAAGTGCGTGGAGGCGTGCCTGCCGCGGGCGCTGTCGATCGTCGGCCGGGAGTTGTCGGTGGAAGAGGTCGTGGCGGCGGCGATCGAGGACAAGGTCTACTACGACGCGTCGGGCGGCGGGGTGACGCTTTCCGGCGGCGAGCCGCTGGCGCAACCGGCGTTCTCGGAAGCGCTGCTGGCGGCCTGCCGGAAGGAGGGACTGCATACGGCGCTGGACACCAGCCTGCTCGGCGATGCCGCCGCGCTGGATGCGTTGCTGCGGCATACCGATCTGGTGCTGGCCGACCTCAAGCATCTCGACCCGGCCGCGCATGTCCGGGGAACCGGAAAGCCCAACGCGCGGATACTCGACAATCTGCGGCGTGTGTCGGCGTGCGGAAAACCGTTCGTGGTCAGGATTCCGGTGGTGCCGGGCTTCAATGACACCACGGATGCGATGCAGGCCATCGCGGAAACGCTGGCGGGACTTCAGGGCCTGGTGCGCGTGGATATCCTGCCTTTTCACCGGCTCGGGGAATCGAAGGCCGCCGGGTTGGGGAAGCCGCGCGCGACGCGGGACCTGGCGACGCCGGACAGGGTGCGGATGACGGAACTGCGGGCCGTCCTGGTCAGGAAGGGGATTCCCGTGTCCGAAGGTGTTGTCGCGAGATCCGTCGACAGCGCTCGCGACAAAGAGGAGGGGGGTGGCTACTCCGCGCGTCTTGCGGCGATCCGCGCGACCAAACTCCGCCACACCGAGATCAAGAGGAAACGGGGGGCGCGCGATACGGACGACTGGGGCGATATCCCGCTCGACGGCCGCGCGTTCGAGTTCCGTCCCGAGACGGACCACCCCAAGGGTTACCTGCTCGGGCCGCGCGATTGCGGCCGCAATTTCCGGCGCTTCCTCGATGCGGTGCCGACCTACGTGGATCCGGCGAGTTCGCTGCTGGGAGGGTATTTCACGACGTTCGGCGGGTACGTGACGGGCTGGGACCCCGACACCTACTGGAGCGAGCTGGCCCCCGCGTTCAAGCGCTACGGCATCGTCCACGGCATCGACAACAACCAGCACTTTCTTTCCGACGTGCGCGTGGGCCTGGACCTCGGGTTCGGAGGCCTCCTCGCACGCATCGACAAGTACCGGCGGGTCAACACCGGCGACGACGCGCAGGCCTTCTATGACGGACTGACGGAGTTCGTGAAGGGTATCCAGGCCTGGATCGGACGCCACGCGGCCGATGCGCGTTGCATGGCGGCGGCGGAGGCCGACGCGGATATCCGGGCAAATCTGACGGCCATGGCCGCGGCCAACGAACGGCTGATCGACATGCCTCCGCGGACGTTCGTCGAGGCCTGCCAGTGGCTGGCCTGGTATCAGATGGCCAAGCGCATGTATATCGGCGGCGGCTCGCTGGGCCAGCTCGACAAGATTCTCCTGCCCTACTTCGAGCGGGATGTCGCCGCGGGCGCGCTCGACGAGGAAGCGGCGATCTTCCACTTGGCCTGTTTCCTGGTGAAGGACTCGCACTATATCCAGCTCGGCGGCATGGACGAGGACGGTAACGACGAAACGAACCGGCTGTCGTTTCTGTTCCTGGAGGCGTCGCACCGCCTCCGCGTTCCGGCCAACCTGGCCGTGGCGGTCCATGCGAAGTCGGATCCCGAGCTCGTCCGCCGGGGGGTCGAACTGCTGTTCGTGGACAAGATGGGCACGCCGCGGTTCGCGGGCTTGGACGCGATGGTGGCCGGCATGGTCCGGCACGGTTTCCCGCTGCGGGCGGCGCGCCGCCGCGTGCAGTGCGGCTGCCACTGGTACTGCATTCCCGGCGAGGAATACTGCTTCAACGACGTCATCAAGATCAATTTCGCCAAGGTGCTCGATGCGGCGATGGACGAGATGATGGCGGGAGGGGAAAGGTTTCAGGTTTCGGGTTTCATGTTTCAGGATGGCGAGAAACCGGCGCCCGGCCTCGATCTTCTGTGGGATCTCTTCGAGTGCCACCTGCGCCGGGCGGTGGAGGCGACGGCGAGGGGCATTGACTTCCACGTTGAGCACCAGCATCGCTACTACCCCGAGCTGGCGCTGTCGTTGTTGTGCCACGGGCCGATCGAGAAGGGCATCGACGCGTCGCACGGCGGGGTGGAATTCGTGAACGTCGGCGTGGACGGTTCCGCGCTGGCGACGGTGGCCGATTCCTTCGCCGCGATCGAGCAGCGGGTGGAGCGGGAGCGTTCGGTCTCGTGGTCCGAGCTTTCCTGCGCGCTGAACCAGAAATGGTGGCGCTGCGGGCGGACGCGGTTGCTGCTGCAGTCCGTTCCGGGCTATGGCCGCGGCGGCACACGGGGCGACTGGTGGGCCGAGCGGGTGTCGCGGCTATTCTCGGACCTCGTGGTCGAACGGCTCACTCCGGCCGGTCACCGGATGACGCCGGGGCTGTTTTCCTGGGCCAGCACGATCCCGATGGGCCGCGATACCGGCGCGACGCCGGACGGCCGCGGCCACGGCGAGCCGATCTCGTTCGGCGCGAATCCGAACCCGGGGCGGCTGCGCGGCACGCTCGTACCGACCGCCATGTCCACGGCGATCGCGCGTGTGCATCCGCCTTACGGCAACACGGCGCCCTTTCAGTTCGACGTGGACCCGGGGCTGGTTTCCGACGAAGATGGCGTGGCTACCTTCACGGCGCTGATCAAGACCCATTTCGCCTTGGGCGGTACCTTGATCAACGCCAACGTGCTCGATCGCGAAAAAGTGCTCGATGCCTGCCGAAACCCGGCGAGGTATCCCGACCTGGTCGTGCGCGTGACCGGATTCTCCGCCTATTTCGCCAGTCTGTCGGACGACTTCCGGCGGCTGGTCTACGAGCGGGTCGTGGGGAGGGTGGAGGGGAGAGGGTGACGGGTGTCGGGTGACGGGTGTCGGGTGACGGGAACGGTCGTTGAGAGGATACATGACGATGCAACAGCACAAGAGAAGCCGCGGATTTCGGGTCTGCGCACTGGTCGCCGCCTTCTGCATGACCGTTGCGGTCAACGCGGCGCGCTCCGCCGGGACCGGCGATGGCGTGCCGTGGGGCGAATTGCGGGCGGCGGAGCTGCGATTGCGCGAACTGCGGCAGGAAGCGGCACTCGTTCGTGAAGCGATCCGCGTACTGGGCGATCATGGCGACTGGCGCGGCAACACGGCGGTGAAGGCGGCGCAAGACCGTATCGCGGCGGCGGAGGCCGCATACGCGAAGCTCCGCGACGAACCTGCGCTGGCCGAGATCGCCCGCCTGCGTGACGAGGCCGAACTCGCCTGTCGCGAGACGATCGAGAAAAACGTCATCGGCGACGAACCCGCCTATGCGGCCCTGGTCGCGTCCCTCGATCGGGCGCGGAAGGACCGCGATGCGCTGGAAGCGCGCGGGAAGCTCTCTCTCGACGAGGCGCGGAAGCTGGCCGGGCTGCGGCTGGAGACCGCGCGCCTGGAAAACATCCGCGCCGCGCAGGTCAAGGCGCTCTGGACGCACGATGGCGGCAAGGAAGCGGCCGCGGTATGCGCCGAAGGGCGCGCGAAGTGGAACGAGGCGCACGCCAAGGGCACGCCCGCGGGCGGCGCCAAAGGCGCCCTGGACGAGGCGCGGAAGGCCCTGCTGGAGATCCGGGAGACCGCGCTCGCGGACGTCGAGCCGGGCAGTGAACTGTCGGCCGAACGCGAGCGGGTGACAGCCGAAGAGAGCGCGGCAAAGGCCCGTCTCGACGCGCTGTACCGCGCCCACGGCGGTGACAAGAGCGCGTGGAAACAGGTGGAAGCCGTGTTCGACCTTCCCGCCGGCGAGGATGGCAAATCGGCGGGCGCCGTGACCGCGCGGCTATGGTTCCTGCCGAAGACGCGTTTCCTTCGCGGGCTGATCGTACGGCCATTGGACCATCCGTTGTTGCTCCTGGCCGCCGCGGACGGCGACCTGGGCTTTGTCGATATTCAAGTGCCGCGCGGTGTCGATATCCGGGCGGGGACGCCGTCGTGTTTCGACGTCGCCCTGGCGAAGGTTGCCGAGGCTTCCGGGCATCCCGAAGTGGCCCATCTGCCGTTTCTGACGAAAGCCACCTCGGCCGGCGTCCTCGGCGCGCGCAACCTGGCCTTCTGGAAGCCGGAGCGGTGCATCGGGGTCGTGCATCACGCGGGCGGCAACCTGCATCACGAACGCGGATCGCCGGCGCAGTGGATGCCGCACGTGCCCTTCCTGGCCATCAACGGCGAGTTCGAGCGGTTCGGTCCCGAGGGCGGCGGTCATTCGAGCGGTGTGCACGGCATCCGGGGCGCCTATGGCAAGCAGACGCAGTGGGTCATGTGTCGCGAGCAACTGCTGCGCATGCGGCGGCGCGATCCGAACCATTTGATTTCGATGGTGGTGCAGCCGCGCGGCGACCACGCGCACTGGGACGATGAGATGTGGTGGATCACCGCCATGTTTGTACGCAAGGCCGCGCAGGCGAGGATTCCGGCCGCGGATGCTCCCGCCACGGAGGCGGTCCTGTGCGTGCCGCTCAAGCCGTCGGACGGGTGGCTCGGCGATGCGCGGTTGGATCATCCGATCCACAAGCCCGCATCCTATGCCGACTATCCGGGTGACAAGATCGAGGCCTTCTGGCATCTTGACGGGGAAATGGCCTCGGCCGTGGCGGCCTATCACGAAGGAGAGTTCTACCTTCCCGATCTGTCGGTCAAGAACCCGGTGGATCCGGCGTGGGGTGTGGTCAAGTAGAGGCAGTGTCAAGGAAGCGAGGATAGGCGAATGACGGAAAACAGGCGAGCGGCCTCGTATCTGAAGTCGGGAATGGCGGTCGGGTTGGCGCTTGCGCTGCTGCGTGGAGCGGCGATCGCGGCGCCGCCGACGGACAATGCCGTGGCGGCCTTCTACGCGGGAGACGAGGGCTATCCCGCGTGGACCGACGGCATCCGCTGGTCGGATGCGATCGATATGGCGGCGTATGCAAAGGGTGCGACGGCCTTCGAGAAGTTCGAGAACGCGCGCGACGAACTGGCGGCGCGGGGCGGCGGGGTGCTGTACTACCCGGCGGGCACGTACGACTTCGGCGACGGGCCGTTCGATGGGCCGAACGGACGCGGGCTGATGCTCAAGTCCGGGGTCGCGATCCGCGGTGCGGCGCCGGCGGGCCGCCCGGTCGCGGCGCGGGACGGCAAGCTCGACCTGGCCACGAAGTTCGTCTTCGGAACGAAGAAACGCGCCGGGCATGATGTGCCGCGCGACTGGAATCTGGTGGGCCTTGCGCCGGAGGCGGGCAAGGGTCCGGCCTCGGTGCGCAACGTGGGGATTGCCTGGGTTCATCTGATCGGCGGAACGGTGTACTTCGGCCCCGATCTCGTCTGGGGCGAGACGTGGGCATCCGCGAAGAGTTGGAAGAGCGCCTACGCCAAGGAGGCGTGGAAGACGCGCAAGCCCGACGGCACGCACCCCGGCGATCCGTTTCTCGGCGCGCCGGGCGGCGCGGAGGGCGCTTGCGTGCCGGGCGCGAGTGGGCGCCTCGTCTTCGGCTGCACGATCGAACGCGGCGCGCTGCTCAACGACTACGACACCTGCGGACGCACCGAATCCAAGGGCGGGTTCGGCGAAGAGGGCTTTCACATGTCCAAGTTCGCCGCGCGCGTGGCGGTTTACGGCAGCCGCGTGTTCGTGGCCAACAACCTGCTCGCGAAGGCGGAGACGGGGAACTTCCTGTATGCCCAGTCGACCGTCGAAACCATTTCCCAGAAAGGCAACCAGTTCAAGATCGGCACGAATCGCGTCAGCACCATCATGTGGGACTACAACCGTACGATGGGGTTGGATATCAACAAGGACCTGCTGGGGCTGGTTAGGGGCAAGACGATCGAGACACGAAAGGGCGGCTACTTCGAGGAAGGCGTCGTGGTGCGCGACAACTGGGTCTTCAACCATGGTCACAAGGGCTACAACATATCCGGCAAATGGTGCACGATCCGCGATAATCGCAACGAGCGCATGTTCCTGAAGGGCGGCGCGCCCGTGCTCGGAGTCGAGGCGGGTTGGCGCTTGACGCTGGACGGCTACACGGAGACCTCGGCGGGCGGCGGCGGCATGATCTCGGACAATCTGGCGCGGGCCTTCGACGTGGCCGGCGAGGGGTTGTGGATTCAGGGCAACACCTGGAACAATACCGGATCGAATCCCGGCAACGACGGCGAGGGCATCTGCTGCCAGGAGCACGGGGGCACGGATATCGCCTCCTGGGCGGTCACGCACAACCGGCGCGACCGTGACAGCATCGGCGGCGAGGGATGGATCGGCGGCTGGGCCGTGCGCTGCCGCGGATTGCTGGTGGCGTGGAACGAGACCGCCGGTTTCGCCGGCGCGTTCGGGCCCGGGCCGGACTCCGGCAACATCGCCGTGGTGGCGAACCGCTCGGCCCGCGTGCATCCGGACCCCGCCGAGATCGCCGCGAAGGGTTTGCAGAACGTCCTTCTCGTACAGGAAGGGCAACCGCTCGCGCCGCGGATCGCGAGCGTCGAGCCGTACGAAGGCGATGCGGTTCGCGTCGTCTGGCAGGACCGTTCCGGCTTCCTGGGCCCCGACGGCGGAGGGCGCCACCCGCTGGGGAACAACGCGGCGACGGGCGAAGTCGGCTTCCGTGTCGACCGGCGCATCGAGAACGGCCCCTGGCACACGGTCGCCTATCGCCCGCCGCAGATGCGGACGGACGACCTTAACCCGCCTGAATGGATTGACTTCCTGGCGCCGCGCGGGAAGAAGCTGACGTACCGCGTGGCGGCGATCAGCGCCGACGATGGCGATGCCGGCGGCAGCGCCGTCTGCGATCCGATCGTCCTATCGGCAAAGGAGTGAGAGTCGGAATATGGGCTCAACAGCCATGCGAATAGGGGGGGCGTTGCTGCCGGCGCTGGCGCTGGCGGCCGCGGTTGCCGGGGCGTCGGAGACCGAATGGCGCGCGAAGGTCGCGGCCGGATCGAAGCTGCGGGCGAGCGCGGCGTCGTACTTTGGCGGCGCCGGCGCGGAGAGCTTCGCGGGCGTGGTTGGCTGCCCTGGCGGCGGCGTGCTTGCCTACGGCAATTCCTGGGGACCGCCGTTTCCTCCGGCATCTGTCGCGCCGGCGGTGCTGGGGCCCGACATGCCGTGCAACCTGCCGGCATTCGAAGGCGGAACGCCGGGTGACGACTACCCGTACGATGTGCCGCCGTCCGCCTATCACGCCGGGAGAACGGGCTTTTTGGTGCGGTACGCGGCGGACCTCGGGCGCGTCGAGGCCGTGACGCGCTTCGGATGGGGCGTGGCGACGGTGGATGCGGCGCTGCGAACCTCCGACGGCGGACTGGTTACGGCGGGGATGGCGCGGGAGGGTTTCGCCGCGGTGGCGAAGCAGGCGTCCGGCGTGCGGCGCTTTCCGGCGGGGGACGGACCGGGCTACGGAACGGTCCACTACGGCGGCGTGCCGATGCCGGGCGACGTGTACATCGGGCGCTGGCGGGATGGCCTGGACGGCTTCGTCTGGGTGTGGATACTCGAGAAGCACGTCGATCCGCCGCCGATGCTCTTCGAAGCGCCGGACGCCGGCGTCGTGTTCGATTGCCGCGGCGTGAAGCGCGCGAGCGCGGACGGGCGGTCGCTCGAAGCGGTGGCCGCGCCGGTCGCGGCGTCCCGGACGGAGGGGCGCTTTTTCGCGGGTGTCAACCCCCGGAGCGGCAGTCTGCTGTTTGCCGGATGGATGCTCTCGACCAGCGGGCAGAAGGAATGGCTCGGCCCGTTGCTGGAGGAGCGCGGAGCCGGCGGAACGACGGCGGCGCGTTACTACGACTGGCGCGCGTCGCTGGTGTGCCAGCCGGCGATCGATCTGGCCGGCGCCGCCGGCATCACCCATGCCGGCTTCCTGCCGGACGGCGGCATCCTGGTCGGCGCGCCGACCCGGCTTGGCCGATCCGTTCTGGAACGTAGCCCCGCGGACGTGACGGCGCCGGTCGCGGCGCGCGGCGTGTTCGCGGACGAACTCGTCGGCTTCGACAACCGGTCGCCGTGGAATGCCGCGACGCGGTGCACGCTCGCGCGGTTCGATTCCGCGAAGCCGGAGGATGGCATCTTCGCCTGCTGGGCCGGGGTATCGCGGGAAGGCCGTGACGCGCAGGCGGAGGAGTTGACGATCGAAGGACTGTGCGCGCCGGATCGGGACCATGTGGCGCTGTGGGGCGGCAGCGGCGGGGCGCTGCTCGGCACGGTTGCGCCCGTTCCCGTGGGCACGAACGCCCTGGCGATCGCGAACTGGAAACGAAAACCCGCGACCCCTTTTCTCACCGTGTTCTCGAGCGACTTCCGCGAGGTACGTTGGTCCGGGCTGCTCCCGCGTTTCCGAATCGGTGGCGTGACCCGGAGTTCGCGCGGCCTGGTTGCCGCCGGGACGTTCCGGCAGGAATGGCGTTTCGAGCCGTTCGCGCCCGTGACCGCGCCCGGCGCGCAGAAGACATTCGGCGGCGGATACTGCGACGGGCACATTCTGCTGCTGGAGGATGCGCAATGAGATCTGTGACGACATGGCGGCGGGGGGGCGGGCCGATGGCGCTGGCGTGCCTGATCGCGTGGGCAGGCGCCAGGGAACTTCGGGCGCAAGACGATCTGTTGGCGGAGCGGAGCGCCGTCCCCCTCGCCATGGGCTTCGACTTCTCGGTACGGGCTTCGAGCGAGGCGGCTTTCATCGCCGAACTGGCTCCGATGGCGCTGCCGGATTGGAGCCGTTGCTTCATCGCCATCCGTTCGCCCGATGCCGCGCGGCCGCTCTTCATCGCCGGCCAGGGGCGCCGCGGCAGGCTGACCTTCGCGTTCCGACGCGAACCGGCCGTCGCTCGGGGTGGCTATGAGGTTGCCTGCGCAGGCCGCTGCGTCGCGGAGTTCCATGACTACCAGGTCTCGCCGGGAGTCGCCGCGAACGGCGTTGCGGGTGCACACTGGCTGCGCGAACGCGGCAAATGGCGGTTGACGGTGTTGCGCGTACATTCGTTGGCCGCGCGCGACGCGGGCAATGAGCTGCATGCGTTTCTGGAACGGCGGGATATTCCGATGAGTGCGCGCAGGGGCGATCGGACGGACCCGGAAGCGTTCCTCAAGGCCAAAGTGGACTTGGAGCTGCGGTCGCCCTCCGGAACGGCGCTGCTGCGCGACCAGGATGCCGAGATCCGCTTCAGCGTGATCGAGGCCGAGCGCTGGGGACGTCGGCATCCGTACTGGACGGTTTCGCTTGCGACGAGCGTGCGGGCGGACGCCAGGCAACTCGGACTGGATTCGGATGGCGGCGTTCTGACCGTGGATGCGGTTCTGGGCGCGGTGGCGTGGGTTCCCGGCAAGCTGCATCAGGAAGAGATTCCCGACCTGGCGGACCGGACTGAGGGTGTGATGGACATGCAAGTCGAGTGATGGGGATATGACAGACTACATCTCACAACGTACGTCCAAGGCGCCCGCGAAAGGGCTTGATCGATCGGCCGGGAACGCGCGTGACTTCGCGGGTGGCCGACGTTCCACGATCGCGATGGCCGGCTGCCGCGCCCTTTGCGGATGTCGTGCCCGGAGAGTGCCGGGCCTGGCGATGGCGGCGGCGGCATGTCTGGCCGTGACGCCGGGCCTGGCGATGGACCGGTACATGGACGTACAGTCGCGCATCGCCGGGGGGCCGAAGATGGATTTGGTCTCCGCCACGTTCTTCGGCGCCGGTGGCGTGGAAGAGTTCGTGGGTGCGGCGGTGGCGTCGGACGGACGCATCGCCGCGATCGGCAACTCGTGGGGTCCGCCGTTTCCCGACTCCGCGGCAACCCGTGTACTGGGCGGCGATCTGCCGTGGAATCTTCCCCTCGCTTCGGTCGAGGAGGTGTTGAAGCGGGGACGTCCCGCCCATATGCCCTCCGTCGACCATCCGAACCGCACCGGCTTTCTGGCATTCTATTCGTCCGATCTGACTCGTCTGGAGGAAGTCGTCCGCCTGGGGTGGGGCAGCGCGAGCATCCTGGCGATGCGGCCGATGCGGGACGGTAGTTTCGTGATCGCGGGGCGCGCCCATCGCCCGCTGGATGCCCTACCGTGTCCACCGCACGCGCGGCGGCGTCAGCGGCTCCCATCGGAATCGGCCTTCGTCCCCCTGGCGTTCGGGGGCGTGACGCAATCCGGCGACGTCTATCTTGCCAAGCTGACGCCGGAACTGACCGGGTTCGCCTGGATCCTCACGCTGGAGGGGTTCGGCGAGGCGCCGCAACGGTTGTACGAAGGGGCCGGTGGCGAGGTGATTTTCAAGGCCCGCCGCAACCTCTGGCGGCTTTCGGGCGACGGTGCGACGCTGCGCGACTACAGCGGCACGCCGCTGGCGGAGATGGCGACGCGCATACGCGGGGTCAGCCCCACGGACGGTCGCGTGATCGTCGGCGGGACGTGGTTGATCGGTACGGGGCGCGAGCCGTGGAAGCAGCCCTGGATGGACGTGTTCGACTCCGGCGGCAACCATATCGAGTCCTACTACTGGTGGTCCGGCCCCATGGTGGGACACGACGATTTTCGTCTGGTGTCGGATTCCACGCTGGAGCGCATCGAACCCCTGGCGAACGGCGACTACCTGCTGACCGGCGGGTCCGACGGCGGCAACTCCGTGTTCTGCCGGCATCCGTCGGATCTGGAGTCGGTGCCGCGCGGCACCGGACTGCCCATGAGCACGTGGGGCGCCGGGGTCGGACATTGGTCGCATTTCGTCCGATTCAACCCCCGCGACATTACCGATGTGTCCTACACGCTCTGGTCGGCGTTCACGTCCGGCGGTCCCGCGTCCATCTATGTCCACGATATTCGCGGAATGAACGACGGCTCGCTGGCGATTCTGGGCTACGCGTCGCCGTTCCTGGTCCAGACCACGAACCGCTGGTATCGCGCGACCACGCATTTTCTTCGTCAGGGCAAGCCCGCGCGGCAGATCTTCCACCCGAACGGCTGGCCGGTCTACCAGGGGCACGGCGGGCATGGCGGGTACGTGGCGGTGCTGAACCCCGAGTTCGACAATCTCCTGTGGTCGAGCGTCATCGCGAACTGCGAACACACCGATGCCGTGGCGAGCAAGGACGGTCTTATTGTGACGGCGCGCGCCATTACGGACGTCAAGCAAGACGGGCGTACGCCCGCGTTCGTGTCCTACGACGTCGCCGATTGGCCGGGGTTGATCGCGAAGCTGGCGACGTCCGGTTCGGGCGCGTCGGCGTCCGTGCGCCGCATCCGGGACCGGCTCGACACATCGCTGCGGGAGGCGCTGACCTCGCATCGCCAGGGACGGGAGCCGGCGGACGAGCTGCGCGAGCGCGTGCTGGACGCCTTCGACGAGATACTCTTCGACGACCGGACTTTCCACGATGCCGCCGTGTGGCCGGACGCGGACCTGGACGCGTACGAGCGGGATCTTGTGAAGAAGCTCCGGGCGGGAACGATCGGCGAGGAGGAACTGGGCCACCTCAACCGCGGGTTGTTCGAACGGGCTCTGCCGGACCATGTTTTCGCGCGGCCGCGTCACAATCGGACCCCCGCCGTGCGCGCCGTGCAGGGCGGTTTCGGGGGCGGGAGTTCCGACGGGTACATCTATCTGCTCAAGTCGCCGCCGGGACGGCGGCTGGATGTCGCCCGGGCGCCGCGCGCGGCTTCCGCCGAACCGGTGGTGGCGGCGCCCGCGGTCCCGACGTTGGCGGAAACGGGCGAACAGATCCGCAAGGGGAGCGGCACCCGTTCGTTCGGAGGCGCCTTCGAGTTCGCCTTCGCTCCGGCGCGGCGGCGCGAGTTGCGCCTGCCCGGCTTTTGCGCCAGCTACGCCGTCATTCGCAACGCCGCCAAGCTGAAACCCCTCTTCCTGCACGGCTGGGGCGAAGCGGGCGCCGTCACGGTTCGCTACGGGAACCAGGGCGGGCTTGCCGACGAGGTCGAGTTTGTCGCATCCGGGTCCGGCACGCTTCTGCTGAAGGGGCTCAACACCAAGCCGGCCCCGGACTGGGAGCGCTTCGCCTGCGGAGAATGGCTCTCGACGAAGCCGGGCGAGATACCCCTGCGCGTCGTCTTCAAGGCTCTGCGCGGATGGAAAGAGGAGACCGACACGTTTCGCCGGCTGGTCGATGCCGAGCGCGGATTGCTTCCGCCGGAGACGCTGGCTTTGCTGGCGGCGCGGTTTCGCGTGGATGCCGACCTCGACATATCGGTCGGCGCCCATACGCAGGAGCTGAAGGCCGTGCCCTTTCGGGCCGTTCTGAAAGATCTGGGCGGCGCCGGAACCTGGGTGCTGCGTCTGGAGGCGACCGTTTCGCTTGACGCCGGCGCGCTGGGCCTGACGCGTGAAGGCGACGGGGCCTTGACCCTCAAGCTTGTCCACGAGGGGTTCGCGCCCTCGCCCTCGGCGCTTGGGCCACCCACGATGGATGACGCGATGCGCATGAAGGATACGGGTGGAAATTTGGACTTGATGGAGTAACAAGAGATGGATGCGACGCGGAACAGGCGAGGACGCCGGCGAACGGTGGACGATTGAGATGCAACCTACTCGTTAACCGTTCGCGTCGCCGTTCTCGTTGACCGATTTGACAGAACGGGCGGAACCGAGGAGAGACGAACGATGAGAACATGGGCGTTGAGGCGGGGGGTGTCGGGTGCCGCGGTGGCGCTGTTGTGCGGTGCTGTCGTCGTGGCGCAGGAGGGCGGCGAGGCGGTCTGGGCGCCGATCGCCTGGCCGGTGGCGGCGGACGATCCGGGCGCGCGGCGCGCGGAGCGGGCGGCGACGGCGCTGGAGGCGGCGCGTGACGGCTTGCTCAAGGTGCTTGACGAACGCGCGAAAGCCGACACCGCGCGCGAACCGGGGCTGGATGTGATCCTGGAGCTGTCCGAACCGTTCATGCACTACTCGGGCTACCAGTTGCGGCCGCATCAGGGCGTCTCCCCGCAGTGGCGTGGCGAGCTGGCGGTCTGTCTGGATCGCTACTACACCCGCAAGCAGGAGTTCCTGCCGATTCGAGAAGACGCGCGCCTGACGTTCCACCGGCGCGGCGGCGCATGGATCGGGCCGAGCGTGGGCATGCTGAGCGGGAAGATGCGGCAGCAGTTCCACCTGCGCGCCTGCGACGCCGGGGCGTTCACGGCCGACCCCGACGGCGGGGTGAACGGCGACTTGCGACTGACCCACGTCAGCGGCGACTTCCGGTTCGACATGCACATGTCGGGCGAGCACACCGACAACTATGTCTCCGAGTACAACATCGGCGATTTCCACATCGGCTTCGGGGACGGGTTCCATCCCGACTGGTGGCACGGGCCGCTCGTGCGGACGCAGCCTTGGGAGCAGCGGCTGCGTCTGAAGGCGGCGGAGCGACGGGGCTGGATTCTGCGCGCCACGCTGGGGCTGCCCACGTTCACGCCGCGCATTCGCCGGGGTGACCGGGACGTGTTCCTGTGGGTGGACGAAGGCCGCATCCTGCGCGGGTACATCGGGAGACGCGACCGACCGTTCCAGAACGCGGAGTATGTGCTGTCGATCGAGAAGTGGGAGCTGCGCGACCGGGTGCTGACGGTCGACCTGGCCGTCCGGGAGGGCGCCGGGTACAGCCGCTACGCGCTGCGAGGCGAGCTGGCCCGGCCCGACGGCGGCGCGCTTACCGGCGCGTATGCGCTGACCAGCGGCGACAAGAAGAGCGACGGAGCGATGGGCGGGATGCTCTACCGCGCGTTCGCGGGTTCCTACGAGACGGACAGCATCGAGGGCAAGGCGTCGCGGCAGATTCTGGCCGGCGTGGCGCCGGTGGCCGCGGATGCGGCGCGACTGCCCGCCGTCGAGCCGCGGGGCGCCACGGCCGCGGAGCGGACGTTCCGGCGGGGACTCGACGTCTACCGCCAGGTCAGGGCCGTTGACCGCGCGCTCCGCGAATATCCCCTGCCGCTCGAGCTGGCCCTGATCGAGGAGGAAGAGGGCGTGGACAACCGGGCCGACTACTGGGCTCTGCGGTTCCGCGGAAAGAACGTCGTACGCCAGCCCACGGTCGCCGTGCCGGAGCATCTGCACACGGCGCTCGCCGCCGAGATCGCGCCCGACGCGACCGGCGCGGCGGCGTATATCGAGGAGCTGGCGCGCCTGGCCGGGCAGGCGCTGACGGACCATCGGGCCGGCGCGCGGACGACGGTCGGCGTCGGGAATAATCCCGACCCCGACTTCGGCCCGCACGGCGCGTCGCGGCCGGCGGAGAAACCGACCGGCGGCGGGAACGCGCTGCCGACGGCGGCGGCGGATGGACGACCCGACTGGCGCGTGCTCGGCGACTGGACCTGTTTCGGTGTCCTGCCGCGCAGCTATTCGTTCGACTACGGGCCCTACCTGCCGGAAGTGGCGGTCGTTTCCGCTCCGCGCGCGCTGGCGGGCGTGGCGTCGCCCGGCGAAGCGGTGCGGCTGGCCTTCACCAACGAGATGGAGCACATGTGGGTCTGGCGCGCCGAGCCGGACGGGAAGGACGGCCGGGTGACGATGTCGCGCACGCCGATGCTGCCGACGCGCGAAAACCGCTCGCGCTGGGGCACGAATTACTCGAACAAGAACGCGCTGTTCAAGAGCGGGCCCCTGACGGCGCATACCGGCACGACGGGCGACACGATGGACTTCTACTATCAACTGCTGGCGACGTGGTATGCCGGCGCCACGCTCCACGCGGACAAGGCACAGCGGGTCTGGATGGCGGCGGCGATCGGTTGGGACGGCCGGCTGTGGGTCAACGGCTCGCTGGTCTGGCGGCCCGACCGGATCGATACGCCGAACAAGGTCGCGGTCTTCCCGGTCGACCTCGTCGCCGGCGAGAACCGCATCACGGTCTGCTGCTCCGCCCACCCGATCCAGGACGGCAACATGGGCAACATGGGCGCGCGCATCCACAAGTACGCCGAGCGCGCATACGGCTCGTTCTCGGTCTGGATTGCCCGCGGCGGCGCGCCGCGCACGGCGGCCGAAGTCGCCGCGGCGGACGAAAAGGAACGCGCGGCCGACACGGCGCGCGCGGCCGCGCAGAAACCGGTTCGCGGCCACCGCGGAGACGGGAGCGGCTGGTTCAAGGAAGCGCGTCCGCCCGTGGCGTGGGACATCGAGAAAGGCGTCAACGTGCGCTGGAAGGCGGCGCTGCCCACGCGCGATGCCGAGCCGGTCATCGTCGGGAAGAACCTGTTTCTCCCGACTACCGCGGGCGAGCTGGCCTGCCTGGACGCGGATACCGGCGCCGAGCGCTGGCGCAAGACGCCGACGATCGACGGCGCACCGGCGGTACTGCCCGAGCCGCCCCGGTTCATCCTTGGGGTGACGTACGACCGCGATCGCCTGTGGCCGAAAATGGGGCCCGACGGCAAGGCGGCGTACCCGGACGGCCCGTCCCACGACACCGTAGCGTACAACGGCCAGTTCACGAATTCCTGCCTGACGGTGCTGGCGGATGCCGGGCACGTATGGATGCACAACCACCGTGGGGTCGTGGCCTGCTTCCGGCACGACGGCAGCCAGGTCTGGGCGCGACAGGTTCCGGCGCAAGTCCTCCGCATCGCCAGCGGGCAGGAGTGCCGTGCGCGGACCGTGCCGCCCGTGCCGCCCGCGATGGCCGGCGCGATCTTCGTCGTGGGCGCGGGGGACGGCCTGATCGCGTTCGATCGGGAAACCGGCGAGGAGAAATGGCGCCGGCAGGGCCTGGACTTCCTCGGCCGGTTCGCGACCATGAAGCTCGGCGATGGCCCGCGCGGGGAGTTGGTCCTGCTCTGTTCCGGCGAAGTTCTCGATGTCGCGACGGGCGAGACGCTTGTCTTGCGCTGCGCGCCGGAGATGAGCGATTCGGCATGCCTGCCGGTGGTCGACGGCCGCGTCGCCTTCTTCCACGCCGGCAGCGCGGCGGTCCGGTTCTGGCTGGACGCAGCCGGCGGCCTGTGCACGCGTGTGTTGTGGGACTCGCCCGCGGATGTCCGCAAGCGCGGCAGCGACATCAATTCCGCGCTGCATTCCGGCAGCTTTGCGCCGACGCCCGTGCTGTACCGCGGCCTGCTGATCAACCACATGGCCGAGATGATGTCCATCGAGCACGGTCCGCAGAACAGCATGCGCCTGCATGTGTCCGACGCGGCGACCGGCTGCGCCCTCTCGCAGCGCTACTGCGTCATGCCCAACGGCATGCATCCGGTGTCGAGCACGGTCATTGCCGGCGACTTCGTCTACTGCGGCGAACGCGGCGGCAAGACCTTCGGCAACTACAGCCAATTCCCCGAGACGCCGCGGATCGCGGTGTTGCGGGCGGGCGAGGAGGCTGGCCGGGTGACGACGAATCCCGGTCTGGCCACGCTGGCGCCCCCAGTGGCCGACGGGCGGCGGCTCTATCTGGCCGGTGCGGACCAAGCGGTGTGCATCGAGCGGCCCGAAGCGCTGGGCGACGCGTTTAGCGAATACGAGCTGGAGGCGCTCGAAAAGGGGTTCTTCGCGCAGGAGATCGGGGTGAAGCCGGTGACGGCCGAGGCGGTGGTCATCGCGCCGCTGGCCGTGCCGCCCGCGGGCGTGTCCGTCCCGGTCGTGCCGTTCCTCGTCGGCGAGCTCGGCATCCCGTGGGACAAGTCCAAGTCGCCGAGTTACGTGGGCTTCCCCTGGGCGATGGTCGGCGCGTGGCCGTTGCCGGATGCGGCGCCGGCCGATCCGTACGCCGCCATTGAAGGGCTGACCGGCAGGATTGTCGCGGAAGGGTGTGTGGTGAAGGTCGGAGAGCAAACGGCGGCCTTTCGTCCCGTCCCGCCCGAAGCCCTTGTGCCGGGGAAGAAGATACTGGAGCGCACCATGCTGAACTACATCCAGGGGGCGGACACCTTCGCCCTCAGTCCGGCCGTCCTGTTCGGCGAAGCGCGGCCGGCGCGGGGGCTGTTCGCGGCGTTGCTGGACAATCGCCGCTCCTGGACGCTGATGTGCGAGATGCCGAAGGACGTGCGAGTCTGGCTGGCCGGGCGCGAGATCAAGCCGAACGAGCATCTGCGACTGGAGCCGGGGTATTACCCGTTCCTGCTGGAATGTCGGGTGACGGCCGAGACCGGGAACGAGCCGATCGGCATCGAGTTCCGGGAGTATCCGCTTTTGGCCGATTGGCCGACCGTCCGCTACAATCCCACGACCGAAATGGCTCGCTGGCGCGAGCGTGTGAAACGGAACGAGGGTTTACTGCGCGCCGTCGCCGCTTCGGGGCCGAAGGGCGCGTATGCGAAGGAAGCGTTGATCGCGATCGGCGAAGAGAGTAAGTGACGTTCGGAAAGAGATAGGACTATCGGGTATCGGCTGGGCATGGAGTTATCGCGTTGTGCGCGGCACTGGCCGTGTGCGGCGCGGCCGGGACGGCACACGCCAGGCTGGCGTATCGCCAGTTCACGCTGAAGAACGCGCTCGGCGGCGACAAACACGTTGTCCTCTCCGTCGTGGTGGACAACGGCCGCGTGAGCGAGCCCGTGGCGATGATTGCCGGGCGTCCGAGGACGGCGCAGGACGTGGCGAACGCGGTGCTGCGCGTCGAGGAGGGACGCTTGCGCGGTTTGTTCGCGCTGGGGTTGGATTTCCGGAGCGGCCGCGGAACTGTACGGTCAATGATTCCATGAAACAGGAAAGAGAATAGAACCAGACATCGTGCTGTCAGCTTTGACAGAACGCCAATATCAAGAAGGAGACGAGAGATGATCGGAACGGTACGAATCGTGTGGATGGCGGTGGCGCTGGCGATCGCGATGGGCGGTGTGTGCAGGGCCGAGGCGGCGGCGGTGGCGCCGCTGGAGTTGTTGAGGGCTTCGTGTTTCGGGACCGCGGCGAACGACAACTTCGAGGGCGTGGCCGTCGGCGCGGATGGCGCGATCTACCTGGCCGGCAACGCCGGGACGCCGCTGGACGCGCTGCCGGACGGCGTCGTGCCGGTCACGGTGGGCGCGGACGCGGTCGATCCGCGGATTGGCTGCGGGTTCGTGCTGAAGCTGACGCCGGACGCGTCGCGCGTCCTTGCCTGCGTGCAGTTGGGCAGGGGATTGCTGCATGCGACCGCGGTGGCGGCGACGGCGGATGCCGTGTACGTCGGCGGCTACGCGACCGACGGCCTGGAGGCGCTGCTGAAGGAGCGGCCGGGCCTGATGCGGGAGTATCCGCTGCACGCGGAACGAACGCTGATGGGGGAGGGCGGCCTGGCGGCCGCCAACGGACTGCCGCCGGACAAGCCCGACCCGCTCGAAGGGCGGCCGTGGCTGGGGCGGCGCGGCGCGCCCTGCGTGTTGCGCTTTTCCGCGGACCTGCGGACATTGGAAGCCGGCACGTACCTTGAGGGCTGGCAGCAGGTTTATGACAAGGACCGCCAGTGCGGGCGCGACCGCGAGGGTAAACGCAGGGGACCGTTCCAGGAGTACTTCTGGCAGCCGATCGACATCTGTCCGCTTGCGTCGGGCGACGTGGTGGTGTCGCACGACGGCGGTTACTTCCGGCTCCTGACCGATGCGGACCGCGCGGCCGCGGCCGGCCTGGACAGCGCCGAGGCGCGCGACGGTCTGCTGAAGCGCTTGGCGTTCTACGACGTGGCCGACCACGTGAGCCGGCTCTCCGGCGACCTGAGCCGGCGCGCCTGGAAGACGGACATCCACACGCCGCCCACCGACATCGCGACCGCGAACCGGCTGAAGAACGGGTGGAACCGCCCGCACTACGGCAATACGCGTGTCCACCGCATGCGCCTCGACACCGCCGGGAACCCGTGGGTATGCGGCTGGTCGGCCACCGCGACCAGCAACGAGCCGTGGTGGTCTCCGTTCCTGTGGCGGCTTGACCCGGCGTCGGGCGCGCCGACGCGCCGGCTCTACGAATACGATCCCATGGGCGGCGGCGGCAACCGCATGGGTGGGCTGGTGGCCGATACGGCCGTGCTGAGCGTCGCCGCCGAACCCGATGGCAATCTCCTGACCTGTCTGATCTCGGACGGCGGCAACACGCCGATGTGGCAGGGACCGCGCGGCGCCGAAGGCGGCAAGATGCTCGGACCGGTGCCGGGGCCTTCGCACACCAAGGGCGTGCATCACTTCTGGGGCCAGACGCACCGCGTGGACGGCCGCACGTTCGACGGTCTTGGCGGCGTGAAGAGCGGGCCCTACGCCTGGACGATCGACATGGCCGGACTGCCCGACGGCCATTTCCTGGCGTTGGGCCGGGTCAACTGCCCGCTGCCCTATACCCCGAACGCCTGGTGGACAAACAGCCCGGTGGCCAACCCGAACGCGTTCCTGCGTGTGGTCGGTCCGGACTACGAGACCACGTTCTGGAGCGAGATTCCCGGCGTCCACCCGTTCGAGGTAAAACCGATCGGCGGAGATCGTTACCTGATTGTCGGCTTCGCCGACGGCGGATCGGCGCCGATGAAGGAAAGCCTCGTGGCCGAGGCCCAGGGCGCGCAGGACGCCTGGTTCGCGATCGTCAAGTGGGCGCCGCCGCGCACGGATGCGTCGGTCAAATGGCAGTACCGTGTGCCGCTCGAAGGCGGGACTCCCAAACGGCCGGCCTGCGCGTACGTGTGGATCCCGCCGGCCGCGGCGACCGTCCGCGGCCTGGTGCTCGACGGCGAAGCCGAGTTCGGCCTGTCGCCGGCCGTGCGGCAGGCCTGCGCGGACCACAACCTGGCTATTGTGCGGTTCGAGCATCTGCTCGGCACCTTCCGTTTCTGGCGGGAGGACGACCGCGATGCGCAGAACCTGTTGGCGGCCCTCGATACGCTGGCGGAACGGACGGGGCGACCGGAGCTGCGGCGCGTCCCCTGGATTACATTCGGCCATTCCACGGGCGGCATCTTCTGCCGCAACGTCGCGTACTGGAAGCCGGAGCGCACGGCGGGCGTCATCCACTACAAGAGCGGCAACTTCCATCAGAAGGACGTTCAGCCGCCCGCGCCGCACAGTCTGACGGGTGTGCCGATGCTGATCATCAACGGTCAGTACGAGACCTTCGGGCCGGCGGGCGTCGAGCAGTCGGACCCGGGTGACGGGCGGCTCGACGCGCGCTACGGGCGCGAGACGCAATGGGTGTATGTGCGGGCCGACATCCGCACGTTCCGGGATCGCGATCCGAACCACCTGATGTCGCTGGTGCTCGACCCTGGCGGCGACCATTTCTTCGGGTTGCCCGCATTGTGGGAACAGGCGGCGCTCTTCATCCGCAAGACGGCCGAGTTCCGCATTCCGGCGGCGTTGCCACCGGGCGACGGACCGGTGAGGTGTCTGCCCGTGAAGGCGGAGGACGGCTGGCTCAGCGATGCCGACCTCAAGGCGCCGAAGCATGCGGCGGCGCCTTGGGCCGACTATGCGGGCGACAAGACCGGCGCGTTCTGGCATTTCGATCGCGAGTCCGCCGAAGCGGCCGCGCGGCAGCACCGCAACCTGGCGGAGCCCCAGTGCATCGAAGGTCCGGAATGCGTCTGGCTGGACGACGGCGACGGGTGGACGTTCCGCGCCTCCGCCCGCTGGGCGGAGACGCTGCCGGAGAAGTACTGCGGTCCGCTGGCCGGCCTGAAGATCGGGCACGCGGAGCAACCCTTCGCATTCCACTGCCGTCCGATCGATCCGGTCGAGCTGCTCGGCTCCGACCGCTTCCGGCTGTTGCGGCACACGGCGGTTGCCGTCGCGGCCGTGCATCCCGGCGACGGCACGTATCGCGCCACGAGCCGGTGGAACAACCTGAATCCTCCCGCGGTCGCCGGCGATAAGCAGACCATCGAGTTCGCGCCGCTCGCGGACCTGAAGCCGGGCGCGGAACCGACGCCCTTGACGGCCACGGCCTCGTCGGGGTTGCCGGTGCATTACGAGGTGGACTACGGGTCGGTCGCCATCGAGGGCGGCCGGCTGGTCGTGCGCGACGTGCCGGCGGTTTGCCGGTATCCGATCGCGTGTCGCGTCACGGCGTGGCAGATCGGCCGCCGCGTCGCGCCGACGGTCGAGCCCGCCGCGCCGGTGTCGCGTGATTTCAACGTGGTGGCGCCGTGATCGGGAAGACGGGATGCGGCATTGTCGCGGCGCTGCTGGCGATCTCGATCGCGGCGGCGCGCGGGTCGGAGTGTGCGCGGTTCGACATTCGCGAGCCTCTGGGCGTCAACTGGCCGGGCGAATGGATCGTGCGCGAGCTGCCGGGCGTCGAGGGTGAAATCCACGTGATCGACGAAACCGGCGGCAGGAGCGTGCCGTCTCAGCTCGTCGAGGAAGAGGGCATGCGCCGGGTGCTGTTTCTGGCCGCGGTGCGCGCCCGCACGAATGCGGTTTTCCGGGTTGTCGCCGGGCCGGGACCGCGCGACTGGCGGCCTGTCACGGTCGATGGGCTGCGCATCGAGAACGGTCTGTATGCGATCGCGTTCCCCGACCGGAAGCCGTTGCCCGTTGCCGACGGCCTGCCCACCGAATCGCACTGGCCGGCGGGCGCCGAGGTGACCGGCGTGCGTGACGAATGGCTGGAACGCGGTCCTGCGCGCGTGGTGTTGAGCCGGACGTTTGCGTTCACGAATCCGGAACACCGCTACCGGATTGTCTTCGATTGCCGTGCGGAGGACCCTTGGATCGGCGTCGAGGAGCGGTACGCGTTCGACCGCGGCTCGTTCATCCGCTGGGACATGGCCGGGCTCGGGGCCGACCGCGTCTATCATCCGCACTCGTTCAACGCGCGCACCTCGCAAGTGGGCGGCAACCCGGAGGATTCCACGCTCGAGCCGGAGCGGCATCCGATCGCCACGCTGGGGCCGATCTGGCGCGACATCTGGTTCGGCGGCGGGCCTTTCGCCTTCGTGTACGCGACGAACGCCGCGTCCGGCATCGGCGTGGCCGCGGTGCGTGGCAGTCGGTGGGACGCGCCGCCCGGCGTGTCGCTCGAATCGCAGAATCCGGCTGTTCACGGGGACCGGGAGCGCGAAGGACGGGTTTGGGTGCGCCTGCCTGCCGACGGCGGCACGCGGCACTGGGCGATTGTTCCGGGAGCCGCAGCGTTGCGGAAGGAGATTCCCGGCATGATCAGGCGGCGGGTCGAGATTCCGCTCGATGTCGTGCTGAAGGACTGGATTCTGGACTGGCCCTCGCAGTCTACTCCGGCGACGCACGGCATGCTGGGCGTCTATCTCGGCGGGAGTTTCAACGAGCACCTCAAGTGTCCAACGACGTTTCCGCGCCGCGTGAAGAAGCAGATGCCCGAGGGCGGTCCGTTCAAGAGCCGCGATCTGGCGGCACTGGCCTACATCTTCACGAACCCCGACTACTGGCCGGGTCCGACGTACCGGTGGACGATCGGCAATCCGAACTTCCATACCGACATGTACCCGGTTCCGTTTCTTGCCGGACTGCTGATGCCCGACCATCCGCACGCCCGGCGCTGGGTGGAGTTCGGGATGGAAAACCTCAAGTGGCAGGTCGAGCAGGACAGCTTTCCCGGCGGGGCCTGGAGCGAAAGCATCGGGTATTCCGGGGCGTTCTTCAGCGTGGCGCGCTATTTGCGCATGGCCCGCGAGGGCGGGTTCGGCAATGCCTTCCGCGACTGGCCGCGGATTCGGGAGATTCTCCAGTGGTTCGCGTGCATGGAAACGTCGGTCGACCCGCGCTACGGCACGCGCCAGATGGCGCCGCTGGGCGACACGAGCGCTGGCGACTACGCGCCGCGGCTCAACGCGGTTGCCGACGATTACCTGGGCGTTGACGAGATCTTCGCCGAGCAGTTGCGCCGGTTCCCCGAGAAGTGGGAGCGGGCGCTGGACATCGGCGGCCGCGAGTTCCCGGGGTTCGGCGCGATGATGCGGGGCAATGCCTACGATCCGCGTCGCGAATCGTTCGCGACCGTCAAGGCCGGTCCCGCCCGCAACCACTACCAGGGCGATGAACTCTCGTTCTACTTCGCCTCGCTCTCGACGCCGCTGGCGATCGACTACGCCTGCCACTATTCGCCCCGGCCGAACCATGCCGCCATGCACAACCGGCCGGACCTGAACGGGTTCCTGCCGCTGGCGATCGGTGTTCCGCGCGCGTTCGCGACGAACGCGGTTGCCGACGTGTTCGTGGCCGACGAGATCGCCACACGGGTCAGCCACGTCCCGATCCTGCCGCACGAGACGACCATGCCCGGGTGGGAATATCCCGTCACCCGTCTGCCGGAGGACAAGCCGTGGAAGTTTCGTCGGTACGCCATGCTGGTCAAGCACGCCCCGGCGTCGAGCCGGCTGCCCGACTACCTGGTTGTGCGCGACGAGATCGAGTCGCCCGAGCCGCTGTGGTGGAACCTGCACGTTCTGGCGCGCGCCGTCCGGCGGGATGGAAACACATTCGTGTTCACCGGGCAGCTCGGCGTCGATCTGGCCGTCCACGTGTTGAGTCCCGAGATCGTGGAAGTGGAGCAGCGCCGGTGGGGCTGGGGCGGCTCGCTGGCCGACAAGCGCGGCAAGAAGGGCGCGGCCTACGAGGCGGCCTGTTTCGGGCGGGTTGTCCCGGAGGAGTTCGAGTTCGGCACCTGGAAGGGACCGGACGGCCATGGCGGCGAACAGGCGGAATGGCTGCGCCTCCGCGCCGCGGCGGGACGGAGCGAGTGGCTTGTCGTTCTTATGCCGTTCCGCCGCGGAGAGCAGGCACCGCGCGTGGAGCGGCTCGACGGCCACCGCGCGCGCGTCTCGCTGGGTTCCGAAGCGGAAATTGTATGTATCGGCACGATGGGAGACGATCAGGCTTCCGTCGTTCAAAACGGCGAGCGCAGCGTGCTGCTGCCCGCCGGAACCGTGAAGGCATTCGGGGATTGACCCCGGGAAGGAGATGGAACCGATGAGAAGATGTGTCGCTTGCGTGTTCGTGCTGTCGCTTTTGGCCCGGGTCGATCCGGCCGATGCCGCCGGGTCGCTCGATGGGTTGCTGGGCGAACTGGACAGCGACCGCCCCGCCGTGCGGATCGAGGCGGCGAAGGCCATTCGCGAATTGGGTCGCGACGCCGCGCCGGCGGCGGACAGACTGGCCCGTCACCTGAAGGACGAGTACTATGACGTGCGGACGGATCTGCGCGCGACCCTGGTGGCCATTGGTAAACCGGCGGTGCCCGCTTTGCGCGAAGCGTTGAAGGACCCGCACTGGCATTCCAGGATGAACGCGCTGCTGGCTTTGGAAGCCATCGGGCCGGATGGGGGCCTGTCCGAGGATGAGTTGCGGCCGCTGCTGCGCAGCGACTCGTCCGAAATCGTCAAGCTCGCCTGCCGGATGCTGGGGCAGGTCGCGCGGCCCGGCCGGGAGCTGGTCCTGGAACTCGCGGCGCTGCTTGATGGCGAGGCGGCGGACGAGGCGAAGGTCGCCTTGTCGTCGCTGCTCGGCAAACCGTCGGATGAGGCGCGCGAAGCGGCGCAGGCGCTCGAACCCCTGCATCGCGACGCAACGGGCGACCGCCTGGCGTTACTCTCGGGACTCATGGCGCAGGCCGGGATCGAAGCCGGATTCGACAAGGTGCTGGCCCGCTACGAGTCCGACCGGGCGGCCTACAACGAATGGTTCTGCAAGACGCTCGAGAAGTCGGGCTTCCCGGCCGCCACGGTCATGCCGGTCCTGGTTCGCGAGATCGGGGCCGCCGCGAAGGCGCCCGAGCCGTGGCCGCTGGCGCGGTTGTGCATCGAGGCCGGCCGGTACGGCGCGGAGGCGGCGCCGGCCGTGCCAGTCCTGACGGAGGTGTTGAAGCACGAGGGCGAAGGCGCGCGCCGCTACGCGGCCCAGTCGCTCGGCAAGATCGGCAAAGCGGCAGCCGCGGCACTGCCGGCATTGCGCGAGCTGGCCGGGAACGACCCCGATAGCCGTGTGCGCGAGTGGGCGGCGGAAGCGGTGAAGGAGATCGTGACGGAGGTCGGCGCGGAATGAGGTGTCCTCCATGTTCGTCCGGGCTGCGGTGCAAGGGCGCCGTTGGCACGTGGCTGTCCGTGCCGATCGTCGCGATGGTGTGGACTGCCACCGGGCAACCCGCCTGGACCGGATAGCGCGGTCCCAACGGTTCGGGGGTCTTTCCCGGCAGCGATCCCCCAGTGGAATGCGATATGACCACCGGGCGCAACATCCTGTGGCGCACGCCGCTGCCGAACTGGGGGCACGCCAGCCCGCTGGTTGTGCGGGACCGTGCGGTCGTGATGTCCGAACCGGGCTGGAAGCACGATTGGCCGGTACTGACCTGCATCGACACCGTGGGCGGCAAGGTGTTCTGGCAGCGCGAGATCAACCACCTGCCGGTGACCGGACTGACGCCCGGGCAGCAGGCCGATGCCGCCAGGCAGGTGGCCGAGTTCCATGCGACCTGGCGCAGGCTGTACACCGTCTTCGGCGAGACTGCCGCTCTGGGTGACGGCGATGCCGCCCGCGACCGGTTCAAGGAGTTGGGTTACGAGACGAAGTTTTCCGGCAAGAACTGGAAGCCGGGCGGCGGCTATGGTCAGCTCCGCGGCCTCAGCCCGAAGCCGCAGCTCCGGCTGCCCCACGCCGGTCTGCGACAGGACGTGTGGCGGCACGACTGCGGGCTGGGCTACGACGAGATCGGCGCCGCTTTCGCCACGCCGGTTTCGGACGGGAAGCATCTCTACGTGGTGGCTTCGCGCAGTGCGGCGGCTTCGTACGACTTCGAAGGCAACCTCCGGTGGATGACCTTTCTTCCGTTCCCGCCGGAACTTGGCAAATACATCGAGACCAACGGGCGATCGCCGATCCTGTACCGGGACCTGATGCTGACGGACTACCCCGGCTACACTGTGGCGATCGAGAAGGCCACCGGCCGCATCCGCTGGCAGGTCAAGACCTTCGGCGGCGGCATCGCCACACCGGTGATCGTCACCGTCACCGACCCTGCATCCGGCGACAACGTGGACGTTCTGGTTACCGAAGGCTATCAGGGCAAAGGAATGGGCATCCATGCCATTCGCCTGCCCGATGGCAAAGCGCTTCGGCTGGCGGCGGCCAAGCCGGGGAAGGGCGGCGCCCCTAACCGCGATGGCCTTGCGAACGCGTCCGACAGTGGCGCGGAGTCGGTCCTGCCGCCCCTGAGCCAATCCAGGACCGGCGGCTGGGGGCCGGGCGGGAATTCGATGATGGTCAACACGGACCATTGCAACGTTGCGTATTTCAGCGGTGGCTGCCACATTTCTTTCCGCGGGAGAACGGTCGAGAGTCCGGACCAGCCCTTGTGGACGAAGCTCCCGGCTGCGGTCCGGTTCGCGTTCGGCGCGGACCGGGATGCGCTGGAGGTCGAGGTCCTGTGGGATGGCGGCTCGTTCCAGGGCAAGCCGCCGGCCAACATTCCGATGGTGTACCATGGCGGAAAGCTTTTCCTTGGCGATGCTGTGCTCGATGCCCTTTCGGGCCGGGTGCTGGCGGGCGGCCGGGGGGGAGGGGGGGCGCCTCCAACGAGGCACCTGCTGCTGCTTGCCCTCGGCGGCGCCGGAGCGGGAACGGGCCGGTTCTACGGGCTCGAAGGGCCGTCGGGGATGGCCGACGGTCCCCCGCCGGCGGACAAGCCGGTGGCGCACCTTGTCTGCGGTTCGCTTGACGGCCGGTTGCTGGGCAGGAGTCCGCTTGCCATGGCCCCGCCGGACGGGGAGAAGTCGGCGCAAACGCGTTCGCAGGTGGGGTGGGAGCGCTGGGGGTTCGGCTACGGGATGCCGTTTACGATCGGCGGCGACCGTCTCTACCTGAGGAGCAGCGACGAACTGGTGTGTGTTGGAAATAGGTAGACGGGAGTTGCGAATGAACGAACCGAGACGAGAGCATCTGAATGTAGTTGGAACAGTGGCGGCCGCGGTGGTGTTTCTGGCCTGCGGTGCGGCGGGACCGGCGAGGGGGATCATCAACCCGCGGTTCACGCCTTCGGACCTGGTGCGCGCTTCGTCGCAAATCTACGAACTCGAGCTGCGACTCCCCGAAGGCGATGCGCTTGAGGGTACGGTCACGGCCACGCTGAAGGGCGATGCGCCGGCGGAGAAGGCTATCGCGTTCGGTCTGACGGTGTCGGAAGAGCTGGCGCTCGAGGAGGTGGCCGCGGCCTTCGGGCCGCGCAAGCGGGCGGTGGGCGTCCTGCTGTTGTCGGCGGAGGGTGGCTCGGGAGATGCCCCGGCGGGTTTCCTGCAGATCAATACCCTCTGGTACACGGTGAACGGAGACGGTGCGCAACGCTGGCTGTCGCCGGACCGCCAGGACATGTTCGCGGTGTGGGCGGGCACGGCGCGGATGCTGGCGGAAGCGGTTCGCTACGTGACCGCCGATCCGGCGGCGGCGTTCCCGGTGATGTCCCGGATCCGGTGGGATCGTGACGTTGCACTCGGCAACGTGGGCAAGGTGCGAGGATGCCTGCCGGTCGACTTCGGGGGCAAGCCGGGGCCGTGCGCCATCGTGTTCGGCGCCGACGGCGACCGGGTGTTCAAGCTGGGCGGTGCGGGCGCTCCGCCCGAGGACGTGACGAAGCATGTGAAACTCACGACGGCATCCGTCCTCGTCGCGCCCGGAGATTTCGACGGCGACGGGCGCACCGATCTGGTGTGTTGGGACGGCGCGAAGCTTCGGCTGGCGGTCCAGACGCCCGAGGGCGCTTTCGCGGAGCGAGCGGTGGCCGCGGCGATCGACGGCTGCCTGTCGCTCGATGCCGTGGACGCGGGAGGGGGGCCGGCAAGCGGATGCGTCGCCGGTACGCCGGGCGGACCTGTGCTGCTGACGGCGGACGGCGAGCGGGGATTCGCGGCGCGGCCGCTGGCCGCGATCCCGGCGACGGGCGCCGCGGCGGACCTGGGGCAGGGCGGGGTCAGCGCCGTGGCCGACTTCGACGATGACGGGCGTGTCGATGTTCTCGCTTGCTTCGAGCGCGGGACCGCGCTCTATCCCGGGCGGCAGGAGGGCGGTTTCGGGGCGGCCATCGTCACGGCCACGCGACTTGTAAAGAGGCCGTCCTTGATTGTCTGCGGCGATTACGACGCGGATGGGAAGCTCGACGTAATCGTCGGCGGCGACGACGGTCTGGTTCTGCTGAGCCGGGGCGAGAGCGAACGACTGGTCGATTACACCCACGCGACCGGCGAGTTCACGTACCATGGGAACGCCAACCGTCGTCGGGTGGTGGCCGTTTCCGCCGCGGACATCAACAACGATGCCCGTCAGGGCGCGGCCGTCTTTTACGCCGAGGGCGTTCCGCTGGTATTCTTCAACCGGGGATTCGCGTGTTTCGGGATGGCCCGCGAGTTGCACCTTGCGGGCGGCGAGATGGGCGGCGAGGTGCCCGGGATGGATGCGCGGGTGGAGTTGAAAGCATCGGGGGCCTTGCAGCGGGGGCAGGCATCCGGTATGTTCTGGGACCTTGATGGCGATTCCGTTCAGGACATGCTGGCGGTGACGCCGGATGGCGAGGCATGGGCTCTGTTCGGCGGCGTCGGCGGTGATAGGCCGCTGGGCGTCATAATTGCCGCGCCGGCCGCGAAGGGACCCCTGACGGTTACCGTGTCCGACGCCCGGCGGCGGCTCGGCATGCACGTCGTGCGTCCGGGCGGGTCGGTTTTCGTGGGGCGCGAGCACCCAGGGCCGCTGACGCTCCGGTGGAAGGACGCTGACGGCAAACCGCATGAGAAGCGGGTGGTGGTCATGAAATCGGTGCGGGTGGATCTGTAGTCGGTTTCGGCGGGCATGGGAGGAAGAACGGACAACATGCGGAATATCGTCAGGAATGTGAGCATGTGGTCGGCGTTCGAATGGACCGCACTGGCGGCCGTCGTGGGGCTGGCCGTTCTGCCGTTCTCGTGCACGTCGCGTCGCAAGGGCGCGGACACCGTCGAACTGCGGTTCTGGGCCAGCACGAACCCCCGTAAGATCGAAGCTATCCGCCATGCCATGGCGGATTTCGAGGCCGCGCATCCGGGAGTCCGCGTCAAGTTGGAGCCGCTGACGGACAACTCTTCGAGCAAGGTGCTTTCCTCCATGCAGGCGGGCAACTGCGCGGACGTGCTGTGGGTGCATTGGTCGGTGCTGCCTTCCTATGCCGCCAAGGGTGCCCTGTTGCCGCTGGAAGACTACTGCCGCGCCGATGGGTTTTCGCTGGAGGACTTCTTCTCGACCATGGTCGAGGCATACCGGTACCGGGACCGGCTCTATGCCTTGCCGCACCAGGGCTCGACACAGATGCTCTTCTACAACAAGGATCTGTTCGACGCGGCGGGACTTGCCTATCCGGACGCGAACTGGACGCGCGACGATTTTCTCGCCGCCGCGCGTGCCCTTACGCTGCGCGACGAGGCTGGGCGCGTCCTGCAGGTCGGGTGTCTGCCGGGCGACTGGTCGTCGTGGGTCTGGTCGGCCGGCGGGGAAGTGGCCTCCGACGATCTGGCGCGGTTCCACTTCAGGGATCCGGCGACGGTGGACGGGCTGCGCTTCTACTTCGACCTGCGCAACCGATGGAAGGTTACGACGCGGGACATGACGTTGCGAGGGCAGGACCCGACGAAGGTGGACGCCTTCGCAAGCGGTCGGGTGGCCATGGAGATCACAGGCCCCTGGATGTTCGACGATTACGAACGCGAGGTCCGTTTTCCCTGGGGTGTGACCGTCTTCCCCAAGGGAACAGGCGGCCGACAGAGTCGCTTTGCCGGCGGCGGATATGCGGTATGGGCCGGCTCGCGGCATCCGCGGGAGGCATGGGAACTGGTTAAATACCTGACAAGCACGGAATGCGCCGAGAAGTACATCGAACTCTGGACCGAGGTGCCCGGTCGGCGCTCGGCCGCCTACGGCGCCTACAGGCGGCAGCCATTCCCGACCGGGGTGGACCCCGCGGTGGTGCTCGAGGCCGTGGATCCGCGCAGCTCGACCGTGCGCGTGGGGCCGCGTTCGGAGCGATGGTCCCTTCTCCACGACCTGGTCACCGAACAGTTGGAGCTGGCGATGCTGGGACATATCGATCTCGACGAGGCGCTCGCCCGGATCGAGGAGCGGGGGCATCGGCTCCTCGGCCATGGCGAGGCCGGCGGGGCGGCGGGGAGCTACCGCGTCACATGGATCGACTACGCCGGCACGGGACTCCTGTTGGGCGGGTTCGGTCTGCTGGTGTTCAGGCGCGGGCGCAAGGTTCTGAGCCGGGGGGGCGCCCGGATGGCGAAGTCGTCCAGGCATTCGCCGCTCGGGTATCTTTTCCTGACGCCCAACGTTGTCGGATTCATCGCCTTCATGCTCCTGCCGCTGTTGGTCTCGTTGTTGCTGGCGTTCACCGATTGGCAGATGCTGCGGCCGGGGATGAAGTTCGTCGGGTTCGCCAATTTCGCCAGGCTGCTCGGCTTTCACCAGGGGCCGGGCGGATGGGTCGCCAACGACCGCGCCTTCTGGCACTACCTGTACAACACCGGCTTTCTGATGTTAAGCATTCCGTTCTCGATGGCGGCGTCGCTGATCCTGGCGATGCTGGTCAACGAGAAGCTGCGCGGCGTCGTGGTCTTTCGCGCGCTCTACTACCTGCCGTCGATCTGCGGCGGCGTGGCGTTGTACATGCTCTGGCGCATGATGTACCACGCCGACTACGGACTGATCAATCGCATGCTCGCGGCCGTCGGAATCGAGGGGCCGAACTGGTTGCAGTCGATCTCGTGGGCCAAACCGGCGTTGATGCTGATGGGCGTCTGGGCGGCGGCGGGCGGCGGCACCATGATCCTCTATCTCGCCGGTTTACAGAACATCCCGCCCGAGCTCTACGAGGCCGCGCACATCGATGGCGCCTCGTGGTGGCATCGTTTCCGCCACGTCACCTGGCCCATGCTGGCGCCGACGACCTTCTTCATCTTCACCATGGCGGTGATCGGCGGCTTCCAGGGTGGGTTCGAGTCCGCATTCGTCATGACCGGCGGCGGTCCGGCGGGGTCGACGACGACGGTCTCGTACTACATCTACAACACGGCCTACACCGGTGAGTTGCGGCTCGGGTACGGGTGCGCGATCGCGTGGGTGCTGTTCGCCCTCGTACTCGCGGTTACGCTCCTGAACTGGCGCCAGGGCGGGCGGTCGGCCACGGAAGGATGGCAGCAATGATGGTAACCGGATCTTGGGGGGCGCGACGGGCGCGGCTGTGGCTGGTGGCCGTTCTGCTGATGGCGGGCGCGGCGACGACGGTAATGCCGTTCGTGTGGATGCTGAGCACGTCGCTCAAGTCGCCCGAAGACCCGATCGCGGCCTTCCTGCCGGGCACGCCGACGTGGGCGAACTACCAGACGGTCTTCCGCCTGCTTCCGTTTGGCCGCTTCTATATCAACAGCATCGTCGTGACCGCCGTGGTCATCTTCGGGCAGGTGGCGACCAGCGCGCTGGCCGGCTACGCCTTCGCGCGGCTGGAGTTTCCCGGCCGCGACAAGCTGTTTTTCACGTATCTGGCCACCATGATGGTGCCCGGCGCCGTCACCATGGTCCCGCAGTTCATGCTGTTGTCCGGCATGCCGGACTATCTCAACGCGTTGTTCGCCACGACATGGTTTACCGACGAGCAGTATTTTCTTGGACGCTGGTTCGTGGGACGGGCGCTGGGAACGGATTCGTTCTTCGTCCTGATCGTGCCGGCGCTGTTCTCGCCGTACGGCACGTTTCTGCTGCGCCAGTTCTTCCTCGGCATCCCGAAGGAGCTGGACGAGGCGGCGATGATCGACGGGTGCAGCCGGTTCCAGATATTCCGTTGGATCGTTCTGCCGCTGTCGAAACCGGCGCTGGCGACGCTGGCGACGTTTACGTTCATGGGGTCCTGGCGCAGCTTCCTGTGGCCGATGATCATGACCAATGCGGCCGAGATGCGGACGCTGCCCGTCGGCCTGACCGCCTTCATGACGGAGCACGGAACCGAGTGGCCGGTGATGATGGCCGGCGCCATGCTCATGGTCGCGCCGATGATCCTGTTCTTTGTGTTGTGTCAGCGCTGGTTCGTGGAAGGCATCCAGCTCGGCGCGGTGAAGGGGTAGAAACCGAACCCTTGTCTTTGGAGCACGTGAAGTGAAAGTGGAGATGAAGGCGCAGGCGGGCATGCCGTGCACGGTATGGCCGCGCGTGGCGACGGCCGGCGAGACCGCGGAGGTTTGTGTCCGCGGACGCGGCGACGTATCGCTGCATCCGGAGCGCGAGTATTCGGTGCGGTTCTTCTCCAAGGTGGACCGAACGGACGACCGGACCGGTCCGGCGCGGACGGATGCCCATGGTGTCCTGCGCGCGGGGCTGTCGTTCCGGGCGCGCGGCGAATACACGCTCGACGTGCGTGAGCCCGGCGAGGACAACACGGAGAAGAACAAGCAACCGCCGCTGCTGAGCGCGCAACTTTTCGCCGCAAGCCGCGAGATGGCGGGGTTGCGGCCCTTCAAGGGCGACGTGCACATGCACACGACCGGCTCCGACGGGAAGCACTCGGTGCGCGAGATGCTGCCGGCGGCCAGGTCGCGCGGCATGGACGTCGTCGCCATCACCGACCACGACAACCATGCGCCCTCGGTCGAAGGCGAGCGGGAAGCCGCCGCCTGGGGCGGCGAGTTGGTGGCGCTGCGCGGAGAAGAAATCACGATCCGCGAACGCGGCGGGCATGTGCTTGCGTTGAACACGCCGGCGCCCATCGGCACGCGTTGCCATGCCGACGCGACGATGGCCGCATACGCCGGTTTGGCGGCCGCGATGGGCGACCGTGCGTTGATCCCGCCGCTGACGCCCGGCGCCTATGCCTGTGCGCGGTGGGTGGTGGACGAGATCCATGCGGCCGGCGGCCTGGCGCTGATGGCGCACCCGTATTGGGAGGGCTCGCGCGGCAAGTTCTATCCGCCGCGCTGCGTCTTCGAGCAATTGCTTGCGGACGGACTGCTCGATGGCGTGGAACTGGTCGGCGGGTCGCCCGCCACGGAAGGCAATCTGTTGTGCGTGGCGCAGTACGCCGAACGGATGGCGCGCGGCGAACGCTGGGCGATCGTCGGCGGCGGCGATGCGCATGCCGCGGACGAGATCGGACGCGAATTCACGATCGTCTTCGCGGAGGCCCTTTCCGCGGATGCGGTGGTGCGCGCGGTCCGGGAACGCCGATCCGTCGCCTGCGATGCCCGCATGGGGCCGGCGTCGGCGGTGTTCGGCCCCTTCGATCTGGTCGAATACGCCTACTTCCTGTTGCGCGAGTTTTTCCCCGAACACGATCGGCTTTGCGCCGCCCAGGCGTCGGAGTGGGCCAAGGGGCATGACGGTGCGGGCATCGCCGGGGAGCTGGCCACACTGCGAACACGCTTCTGGGAGGGCATGGCGGATGAATAGCACCAGGTTGTGCGAAACGGCGTCCCTTCGTTGCGACATCGCTGCTGCCCGCAATTTCGCGGGAAGTCTGCCGATCTCCAGGAATTCAACCCGTCACCCGCCACTCGACACCCGCCACTCGCCACTCGAAACTCGAAACTCGCCACCCGACACTCGCCACTCGAAACTCGACACCCGACACCCGCCACCCTCCACCCGACACATGCAACCTGCAACCTGAAACCTGAAACCTGAAACCCAATGACTACTACGCTCGCCGTCATCCCCGTTCTAATCGGTCCGCTGCAGGTGCTGCTGGCGTTGCTCCCGGCCATTCTGGCGGCGGTGGCCACCGTGGCGGCTTCGTTGCTGAAGCCGCGGACACTGCTGGCGATGCTGCGCCTGGCGTGGCGACTGAAGATGCAGCTTGCCGCCTTCGCGCTGTGCGTATGGGGCGCGGTCTGGGGCCTGCGGCAAGTGCGTCCTCACAGTCCCGGGGGGCACGGCGGGGCGGCCGTGCTTGACGGCGACTGGGCGATGTTCCGGGGCAATCCGCGGCGGACGGGGTTCGTTCCGTCCTCGCCTGTCGCGCCCGGCCCGACGCGCGGAGGCGTGGTGTGGCGGCGCGGTATCGACGGAGCGGTCTTCTACGCCTCGCCCGCCGTGGCGGGCAACCGACTCTATATCAGCTCATCGGAAGGCATCGGGCCGTTCGACCGGGAGGGTCGCGGGGCCATTTATGGCCTGGACACGGACACCGGGGCGCTGGTTTGGTCGTTTTCGCCACGCTTCGAGACGGGGGCGCGCCGGTACCGGGCCACGTTCTCCTCCCCGGTCGTCAAGGGCGGACGGCTTGTTTGCGGCGAGGGGCTGCACGAGACGAAGAACTGCCGCGTCATATGCCTGGACATCGCCGACGAGACGAACGTGAAGCTGGCCTGGAGCGTGGAGACCGACAACCACGTCGAATGCACCCCCATCGTCGGGACGGTGCGTATCGAAGGCGCTGACGGTGCGACGCGCACCGAGGATCGCGTGTTCGTCGGCAACGGCGACACCGGGGGCTACCTGTGCCTCGCGCTGGCCTCGGGCGAGGTGCTCTGGCATGTGCGCGGCGAGCGCTACCTGGATGCGGAGACGGCATTGCTGTATCACGACAACCGGGTCTACGCCGGGTTGGGCAACGATGGCAAGGCGCTGTGCGTTCTGGATGCCGTCACAGGCGCCGAGTTGGGCCGTGTCGAGACCGGGTATCCGGTGTTCAGTCCGCCCGCCATCGCGGAGGGGACGCTGTATGTCGGCATGGGCAACGGCGACTTTGTCTACCGGGCGTCCGAGCTGGGTCTGCCCGCGCAGGGCGAGGTGTGGGCCGTCGCTGTGACGGCCGGCGCCGACGGACGCCCCAGCCTCGATGTGCGCTGGAAAGTCCGGCTGAGCGAGACGGTGCTCGGCGCGGTGAGCGTCGGCGGCGAACGCGTCTGCTTCGCCACGGCGGATGGCACGGTCTGCAGCGTGGACCGCGCGACGGGCGGGGACCTCCGGCAATGGTCGTCGCACGGCGCCATCAAGTCGTCTCCGGCGGTGACCGAGTCGCACGTCTATGTGGTCACGGCGGACGGCAGGCTCTTCGCGTTGGACGCGGCGAACCTGGCGCCGGTGTGGGAATGCCGCGTCGGCGGCGGGGAGCAGAATTTCAGTTCGCCGGCCGTCGCGCGCGGCCGCGTGTATGTCGGCACCGCGCAGGATGGCATCGTCTGCGCGGGCGCGTCGACCGAACCGGGACCGGAAGTGTGGTCGGGCCGCCTTGGCGGCGCCGGGCAAGGTGGGAATCCGGGCGGCGCGTCGCTTCCGCGGGCCGGGCGACTCGGATGGAACTTTCCGTCCGCGTGCGCCGGCGAACCGGCCGTGGCGGCCATCACGGCGCCGGTGGCGGTCAGCGGCGGACGCCTCGTCGTGCCGATCGCGCGCCGGCATGACGGCGCACTGGAGCCCGGGTTGCTCTGCATCGCCCCGCGCGACCGCGCCGCGGCGCCGGCCGAACCGTTGTGGCAACTGCGGTTGACCAACGGCGTCCATCTCTCGCCGGCCGTGGTTGCCGCGACCGTCTTCGTCGTGGATGGCGTGCCCGGCGACACGGGCCGGCGTTTGCGGGCTGTCAATGGCGACGACGGGAGCGAGTTGTGGGCGCATGCCGTGGCGGACGAGGCGGCGGGCGCGTTCGTCGCGGCGGCCGACGGGGTATGGACGGCGGACGCTTCGAATCGGCTGACGCGCCTGGATCTCGACGGAAAGATCCGTTGGGCGGCCGTTCTGCCGGGACGTATCGCACATGCGCCGACCGTGACGTCCAGCCTCGCGATTCAGCCGGTGGCGGAGCCGAACCGGGTGGTCGTGATGGACCGTGATTCCGGCCGCCGCCTGCTGGACGCGCCTCTCGGCGCGCCGCCGGTGGCGACGGCCTGCGCGGCCGGGCGCGTCGTCTACGTGCCGACTGCAGGAGGCGTGGCCGCGGTGGACCTGGTGACCGGTGGAACGCCGGCGGGTTGGCGAGGCGTGCCGGCGGCGCCGACGACGGACCTCGTGCTCGCGGATCGTCACATTGCCTTCATCGATGCGGATGCGCGTCTGGTCGTGCTCGACGCCGATACGGGCATGCCTGTCGGCGATCCCGTCGCCGGGGCGGCGCCCGGTTCCGTACCGATGCCGGTCGCGGGGCCCGCGGGATTCCTGTACGCCGACGCGGACGGCGCGTTGCGGCGCGTTCACCTGGGGCGCGACGGCGTCGGGACGCCCGCGCCCTGGATCGAAGATACGGCGGCGCTCGGTGGCGCGCCATGCAGTCCGCTCGTGCTTGCGGAGTCCGGAATCTACGCGGCGTGGCCGGGGTGGGGATTACTTCGATTGGAGGGCGCAAAGTGACGACCACTCGCTACACAAGATACTTCTCCGACCCCGCGGAGGGGGACGGAGACGCGCAGAAAACGTTGCTGGGCGGCAAAGGCGCCGGCCTGAAAGCGATGTCGCTTGCCGGCTTGGCGGTGCCGCCGGGGTTCACGATCACGACCCAGGCGTGCGCGCGGTACTTCGAACTCGGGCGGCAATGGCCGGAGGGACTCGAAGAGGAAGTCCGCGCTCAATTGGGGCGTCTCGAAGCGGAAACCGTCCGGCGTTTCGGCGCCGGCGCCAAGCCGCTGCTGGTCTCGGTGCGCAGCGGCGCGGCGATGTCGATGCCCGGCATGCTGGACACGATTCTCAACTGCGGGATCCATCCGGGGCTGGCCGCCGACGTCGGCGATACGCCGGACTTCTGGGGGCGCTACCTGCAGTTCATCCGCATGTTCGCCAAGGTGGTGGACCGATTGGATGCCGCGGCATTCGCGCCGGCCGAAGCGGAGCGGGATGACCGCCCGGCGGATCGGCGGCTGGCGGAGTGCTATCTCGAAACGTACCGCGACAACACCGGTCGGGAGTTTCCGACCGACCCCTGGACCGCGCTGCGCGCCTGCGTGCAGGCCGTCTTCGATTCCTGGCACAACGAGCGCGCCGCGGCCTACCGGCGGCGCAACGATATCCGCGGCCTGAGTGGAACGGCGGTCAACATACAGGCGATGTTTCCCTCCGAGGTGTCGGGCGTCGTCTTCACGCGCGACCCCAACGACATCCGATCGAACCGCATGATCGTCGAGGCCTCGTACGGGCTGGGCGAATCCGTGGTGTCCGGTGACGTCACCCCCGATCGGTTCCTTGTCGACCGGGACGATTTTTCGATCGTCGCGCACATCGGGCACAAGCACTGCATCCTGCCGCCGTTGGGGATGGCGACGATGCCCGACCCCGACGCCCCCAGCCTGACGGATGAGCAACTTCGCACGCTGGCCGCGCTGTCGCTGCGGATCGAGCGGCACTTCGGCCATCCGGCCGACATCGAGTTCGGCATGGCCGATGGGCGGTTCGGGCTGCTGCAGTCGCGGCGTATCCGCGGGTTGGACGTCGCCGAGGATGTCGAGATCGGGCGTCAGGAGGAAATCCGGAGACTGCGCGAGATGTGCGGCGACCGGAATCGCTGCTGGGTGCTGCACAACCTGGCGGAGACGCTCCCCCATCCCACCCCGCTGACCTGGGACATCGTCGCTGCGTTCATGAAGGGGGACGGCGGATTCGGCAGGCTCTACCGGGCGTTGGGCTACCGGCCGTCCGCCCGCGTGTGCCGCGACGGGTTTCTCGAGTCGATCGGCGGCGCGATCTATGCCGACCCCGAGCGCCTGGCGGAGCTGTTCTGGGACGCCATGCCGCTGATTTATGACCCGGCGATGCTGGTGGCCGACAAGAGCCTGCTCGATCAGGCGCCCGGCACGTTCGACCCGTCGCGCGCGGACGGCAGGTTCCTCATCCATCTTCCGGCCACGTTGTGGGCCGTCTATCGCGGTTCGCGGCGCACGAAGCGCGCGCGCGCCGGCATCCGCGAACGGTTCGAGCGGGATGTGCTGCCCCCGTATCTCGACTACGTGGCGCGCGAGCGCGAGCGGCCGCTGGACATCGAGTCCGACGCGGCGCTGCTGGCGCTGCTGGATGCGCGCCGCACGCGCGTGCTCGACGAGTTCGGTCCCGAATCGCTGGAGCCGGGATTTTTCGGCGGCATGGCGTTCGTCAGCCTTTCCCGGCGGCTCGCCCTGGCGCTGCCCCCGGCGCAGGCGGCGGAACTGGCGCGGGTTCTCATGCGCGCCCTGGATGGCGATACGACCTTCGAGCAGGACGCCATGCTGGAGGCGGTGGGGCGCGGGGAGGCCGGCATGGACGGGTTTCTGACGCGGTTCGGTCATCGCTGCGTGGGCGAAATGGAGTTGCGGAACCCGCGCTGGCGCGAGGATCCGTCGTATCTCCACGGCATCGTCGCGCGCGCGGAAACGGGCGGCACGACCGCGCACGCCGTGCACGCGCGCAATCTTGAGCAGCGGCGGGAGGCCGAGGCGGAACTGGCGAACACGCTGCGGCGCCACGGGGCGGCGTCGCTGCGGGAGCCGATCCTGCGGGATTTGCGCGATGCGCAGGCCCTGCTGCCGTACCGCGAGTCCGGCAAGCACTACCTCATGATGGGCTACGAGCTGATCCGCATGGCGCTGGAGGAACTGGCGGCGCGATGGGACCTGGGCGGACGGCTGTACTTCCTCAGGCGGGCCGAACTGGAGACGTTTCCCGCCGAGCGGGCGCGCCTGCGCGACGAGATCGAGAAGCGCCGCATCCGTCACGAAGCGTTCCAGCGTCTGGACATGCCCGATGTCATCGATTCCGCGCATCTGGATACGCTCGGACTGACCGTGGCGCTCGACGCCGCGGACGAATTGCCCGGCACCGCGGTGGCGTCGGGGGTCGGGACCGGGCCGGTGCGTATCGTGTCGGACCCGTCGCGCGCGGGCAACCTGGGCACGGGGTATGTGCTGGTGTGCCCCTCGACCGATCCGGGCTGGACGCCGCTCTTTCTGCACGCGCGCGCCCTTGTTGTGGAACGAGGCGGCGTGCTGTCGCACGGCGCGATCGTGGCGCGCGACTTCGGCATCCCCGCCGTGGTCTGTCCGCATGCCACGCGACTGCTGACGGAGGGCGCCATCGTGCGCGTGGATGGAAATCGCGGAAGTGTGGCCGTGGTGGCCGGACGGTGAGGTAACGATGACGCTATGGAACGCTATCTGTTTGACGATCGGCGACGCTCTGCTGGGATGGGCCTTGCGCCTTTCCCCGACGGCGGCGCTGGCGGCGCTGGCGCTGCTGACCGGCGGGTTGCTCGTGGGCGCGCGGCGATGGCTGTCCGATCAGGACCTTTTGAAGCGCGTCGCTTCCGACCGCACGCGCATTCGCTCGCTGCTGACCGAGGCGAAACGCGTCGGCGACAAGGCCGAACGGACGCGTCTGAAGACATTGCTGGGCGCCGTGGGGCTGCGCGCGCTCTCGCAGGAAGGGAAGCCGATGGCGGCGATCCTGCTGCCGCTGGCCGTCCTGGCCACCTGGGGTTATGCGCGGCTTGCGTGGGTGGCGCCGCGTGAAGGAGAACCGGTCGAAATCCGACTTCACATGCCCGTGTCGAGCGTCGGCCGGCTTGCGCATCTCGTGCCGGCGGACGGGCTGAGCGCGGATCGTGGCTGGATTACCGAGGTCGAGGCGGAGGAAGAGGGCGTCTCGGCGGGCGGCATCGCCCGGTGGACGGTGCGCGGCCCGGCTCGCGCGGAGCCGTACGCGCTGGCCGCCGTGTGCGGCGTCGCGACGTACACGGGCGCTGTGACGGTCGGACATTGGGCGTATGCCGACCCCGTGACGATCCATGACGACGGCGCGGTGCGGCTCGAAGTGGCGATGCGGGAGCTCCGATTGGCGGGCCTGCCCGGACGACCGCCGACGTTGCCGGCATGGATCGTCGGCTATCTGCTGCTGGCGATACCGGCATCGCTGGGGCTGAAACGGGTGACGGGAGTCGCATGAAATCCGAATCCTCAACGCCGAACCCTTGCGGGGAACGTGTCGCGAGGATGAAGAAGACAGCCGCGGCCATAGCGATTCTGGCGGGCATGGGCGGGTGGCCGTCGCACGGTATGGCCGCGGACGAGCAGGCGCCGCGATCGCTCGCGACCGTGCCGCCGGCTGCGGCGTGGGTTCGTGCGGGGGAAGCGATACGGGGAAGGGGCGATTTGGTCGTCGAACTGCGCGACGCGCTGTGGCACGCCGGGAAGCCCGAAGTCAGGCACACGCTGCGTCTGTGCTTCGAGCACGACGACTCCGGGTGGCGGCCGATGGCGATCGGCGACTCGCGCACGTACAATCGCGGCGACCACTACGGGCGGCTGCGCGAGTCCGTCGCCGATGGCGAGGCGCTGCGGCTGACCGCGCGCATGCGTATCGAACCGGACCCGTGGGCGGGCGGGGAGGCGTTGGTCGAGTACCGCATGTCGCTGCGCGCCACCAACGGCGTCTGGCGGGGCGCCTGGGAATGCGAGCTGCGCGGCCAGACAGGCGGGGGCGAGGCGACCGGCGTATTCCGGCCGGCGGCGCCCGGGTTCGCGCCACCCGCCGCGGGCGAGCACCCGCGGCTGCTCCTGCGCCGTTCGGAGCTGGATGCGCTGCGCGAGAAGGCGCGCACGGACTGGGGCCGCGCGATGCTCGATCGGCTTGCCGCGGACGATCCGTCCGCGTCGAACAGGGCGGTGGGCCGCGCGCTGCTCTACGCGTTGACCGGCGACCCGGAGCACGCCAAGCGGGCGCGGGAACTCATCCGCTCGGACATCGACACGGGCAAGTGGTTCGAGATCGGCCAGGTGCATGACCCGGCCGCCAAGGCGACCGAGGCGCTGATCGCCTACGACCTGATCCACGAGACCTGCGGCGAGGATTTCCACGCGCCGATGCGCGCGCTGCTTCGCGAGCAGGCGCCCTGGTTCTATCGCGGCGCGGATTGCCCGCTGTACAACCTCAACGACGGCAGCAACTGGAGCGCCATGTACAACAGTGGCGTGGGGATGGTGGCGCTCTACCTGAGCGGCGAGCCGGCCGAGCCGTACATCAAACCCCCCGAACCCGTGCTGCCCACGCTGAGCCCGCCGGCCGACCTGGTCGTCGGGCGGGACGTGCCGGTCGTGAACCTGGAGACCGGCCGGCTGTGGTCGACGTGGCTGTGGGCCGGCCCGTTCCACGCGGGCAGGGGGCTGGACGCGCTGGCGTCGATCGGCGGCGCGGCGCGCGCCCGGCCCGAACACGGAACGAAGGTCGCGTGGCGGGTTTGCGCGGACTACGCCGCGGAGCCGGACCCCGCCGGCGAGATCGAGGAGCGGATATTCGCGCCGCTCGATGCGAAGTTCCTGGTGTCGGAGGCGCACGCGAAACGCTATGGACACATTGCGGCCGAGGGGGCGGTGGACTTCGCGGCGGCCACGAAACAGGCCGGCCTGACCACCTCGTACCTGTACGCCGTGATCGAGAACGACCGGCCGGGATGCTACCGGGTGGACATCGGCGACTGGAAACTGCTGGACGCAGCCGTTGACATCGCCGGCCATCGATGCCGCGACGGCGACATCGTGCGTCTCGAACGCGGCCGCTACCCCGTCCTCGGCAGCGCGCGCATGGCGCACGTGAACACCTGGACGAGGATCGGCTATCACGTGCGGCTGCACGTCGTGACGGAGGATGAGGCCGGGAGCTGGCTGCGGGCGCGCCGCGCGCGATGGGAGGCGGACGCAGAGGACTGGCAAACCGACCCCTACGCCGCGCGCTGGCTGGGTGTGGCGCGGCGGAAGATTGCCAACTGGACCGCGGGCGCGCTGGGCGACATGGGCTGGAACACCGAGGGCGAGGCCTACACCCGGCACTCGTTCCGCCTCGTGTTCCCGTTTGCCCATTGCTACCGCAACGTCACGGGGAAGGACATCCTTCCGGACTCCGGCCTGCGCCACGTGCTGCGCATGTACACGGCGCGCACGATCTTCGGCGCCGACTCCGCGCGCATGACCGCCTTCGGCCCCGGCGGCGGGCCGCCCGGCGTGGACACCTATGCGCGCGGATTCTCGCTCGTGCCGGCGGAGGACCGCGGTACGGTCTTGTGGGCATGGAACCGCACACAGGCTCTGGCCGATGCCGGCAGGCTTGAGGCGCCCGAAAAACTGGTGGACAGGCTCGATCCTCTTTCCGCCGCCTTCCGCTTCGTCAACTACCCGCTCGACAGCGAGGAGGAACACCCATCGAAGAGGCTCGCGAACGTCATGGTCGAGCCGCGCAAGGGCGGCTACGTGTTCCGCAACCGCTGGCAGGACGCGGACGATTGCGTGGTCACGGTGTATCTCGACTCGAATTGCGCGGGCGGGGGGTGGGGGTCGCTCGAGACCGCCGATCTCCGCATCCAGGGTCTCGGCGTGGACTGGACGGTGCGCGGCATGGGTTGGGGACACGGGGGCTCCTGGCGGGACAGGAGTTTTCCCGGCACGCGCTACGGCCAGACGGTGCTCTTCCCCTCCGATCCGCACGAGGGCGGCGGCGAGGCGGCGCTCACGTTCTTCGAGCCCAGGACCGACGGGTCGGGCGTGATCGGCATAGATCTGAACGACATCTACACCGCGGGCGAGCCCCGCCACGAGGGTCAAGCCAGGGCCACGCCCGTCCGGCCCGGCGCAAGGACGGGCTATGATACGGGCATCCGGGGCTCACGCGCCATCGCCGTGGACTACTCGGGCCTGTGCGGCGCGCCGGCCCTGATTGCCGTGGCCGACCGTATCGGCGGGACGGCGGGCACGAACACCTGGCAACTGGTCACACCCGTCGAGCATGCAGTGACCGTCGGCGAAGGCGGGTTCACGATCGCGGCGCCGAACGGCGCCACTTTGCGCGCGACCGTCGTCGCGCCCGTCGGGGCGACGATCGCAACGGTCGAACGCGGCTTCAGGCACGAGATCAACTACCACGGCGGGCATGCCCAGATGAGTTACACCCGGAAGCTCGTGGAAGTCCGCGGCGGCGAGCGCTTCTTCGTCGTCATGACCGTTCAGCACGGGCAGCCGCCGGAATGCGGGCTTGCGGACGGAAGCGTCACGATTGGCGGACGCACGGTCTCGGTGCGTGACGGGAATCTCGACCTGGGCGAGGTCGGCGGACGTTAAAAGGCGAGGGTGACGGTGGGTAACCAGACCCAGCGTGTCGACGGTACGAGACTGGCGATCGAGGAGTAGCGACGATGAGAATACGAACGAGATGGCGGCATTTCGCCCGGTTGTGGCTGCCGACGCTGTGGCTGGGCGCGGGCTTCGTTGTCGCGATGCCCGCGTCCGGGGCGCCGGCCCACGAGGAGTATCTGTTCGAACTCGACGGCGCGATGCCGGACCCGGCGGCGGGGCTGACGCTGATTGCCGAGACCGTCGGCGGCCGGTGGGAACCCGTCGTGTGGGGGCATGCCCGCGTCCATGACGACATGGCCAATCATTTCGGCCGGATCGTGGAGAGCGACGGCGCGAGGGATGGGAAGATACGCCTGCGCATCGAGCTGCTCTTCGGTCGCGGGCGCGAGCCACGCGCCATTCCTCCGGCAGACCTGACGCTGGAGTTTTCCGTGCGCGAGGGCGCGGTCGGCGGCGTCTGGAAGGGAACGGCATGGGGAGCGGCCGGAAGCGGCGCCGTGACCGGGAGCGTCCACGTTATGCGCGGGGCGACGGACGTGACGCCTCCCGCCCCCGGCGAGCACCCGCGTTTGCTGATTCGCCGGACCGACATCCCGGCGTTGCAAGCCAGGGCGCGGACCCCGTTCGGAGAGGCGATGATGGCGCGGCTTGCGGCCGAGGATCCGCTTTCGTTGACCCGCATGGCCGTGGGACAGGGCCTGCTCTACGTGCTGACCGGCGAGAAGGGGTATGCCGAAAAGGCCGTGGAGTTGCTCGAGACGGACTACAGTTCCGGAAAATGGGTGCGCACGGAGGTCCACTATCCGTACGTGCCCGTGCACGACGCGGGAAGCACGGCCGTCGAGGCGGCGATCGCGTTCGATCTTGTGTACGACGCCTGCGACGAGCCGTTCCGCAAGGCGATGCTCGACCTCTTTGCGCGGCGCGCCGAATACCTGTACCGTGCGCCCGCGAACGGACGCGACTCGAGCAACTGGAGCGCGATCTACCGCTCGGGCGCCGGCATGGCGGCCTTGCTCGCGCTCGAAGTGGCCCCTGGCGGGCTTCCCGAACCCGCGGCGCCCGGCATCAAGGAGTTGAAACCGCCCGCCGATCTGGGGGCGGGCGACCTCGGCGCCGATGTCCCGCTCGTCGAATTCGACGGCGGCGAGCTGACATCCTGGCTGACCGGCGGCCCGTTGTTCGGCAGGATCGGGCAGGATCTGCTCGATCCGCTCGGCCAACCGCCCTACCGCCCGCACGGCGGCATGGAGATCGCGTCGAAAGCGACGATCCGATGGCAGGGTCAGATCAGACCGGTGCACAACGAGGGCAAGAGCGCGTTTCGGATTCATTCCGACAAGAACGGTCCGATCCCATGGCCGTATGACGTGAAGGGCCTGGCCGGCGGGACGACCCGGATGCTCTATTTCTACTGCGTGCTGAACGTCCGGTCGGCGGGTGCGTTCGCGGTGAAATGCACCACCGGACGGATTACCGACTACCGGGTTCTGATTGCGGACCAGGCGGCGAAGGACGGGGACATCGTCCGCCTCAAACCCGGCAGATATCCGGTGTTGCTCGCCGTGGAGCCCGGAGACAACCGGCGCGCCCACAAGATCATGTACAGGTTCTGGCTCGACCGGATCGGCGAAGAAGACGCGAAATCGAAGCTGGCCGTCCTGCATGCGGAGCACGCCGACGAATGCGCGCTGCGGCGGTTCTGGTCCGACGCGGCCGTTCGGGGAGGCTGCGCCAACCCGATGGCCGCCTACTGGCTGGGCATGGCGCGGATGGTCGCGGGCAACTACCTGCGGTGGGACATCGGCAACCTGGGGTTCAACATGGAAGGCGAAGCCTACACGCAGCATTCCCTGCGCGCGCTTCTGCCGTTCGCCCACTGCTACCGCAACGCGACGGGCAAGCCGCTGATTGGCGGGCCGAACCCGGGCATGATCCTGCCCGGATACGTGGCGCGGACCATCTTTCGCGCGGACCACGCCGCCTTTCTCGGCTACAGCACCGGCGGCGCGCCGTTGGGCGTGGACAACTACGCGCGCGGGTTTGCCCTGGTTCCGGACGAGTTCAAGCGCGCGGTGCTATGGGCGTGGGACCGCACGCAGGCGCTGGCCGACGCCGGGATGCTCAAGAGCCCCTATCAACCGGTGGATTTTCTCGACCCCATGTCCGCCGCGTTCCTGTTCGTGAATCACCCGGCCGACATGGCCGAACAGAATCCGTCGGAAGCGCTGCCGCGCGTGGCGGTGGACAGCCAACTGGGCGGGTACGTCTTTCGCAACCGCTGGCGGGACGGTGACGATATCTGCGCGACCGTGTTTCTCAACCACAACGCGGCGGGCGGAAGCTGGGCGGGATACGATTCCGGCGATTTCCGGATTTCGGGTCTCGGTGTCGACTGGGCCGTGCGCGGGCGCGGCAACGGCGTGGGCGGCGACCAGGACAACACCGTGGGCGGCGACTTCAACAAGCCGTTCCCCGGCATGCCTCTGGCATCGTGGGATGCCCCGGTGACGCGCTTCGAAGCGCGCGAAGACGGATCGGGCGTGTTGAGTTTCAACATGGATCGCGTCTACCTGGGCATGAAGCCGGACCCTCGCGGTGCGAAACCGGTCGCCATGGCGCCCGGCATGTGCCGGGGCAAGCCCATCGCGTACGATTGGGGCGTCCGCGGCACGCGGTCGTTTGCCGTGGACTACTCCGGCGTGTCGGGCGCGCCGGCCTTGTATGTCGTGGCGGACACGGTCACGGGCGCGCCGAAGTCCGCCGTATGGCAGATGGTCACGGATCGGAGCGTCCCGGTCATTGTGGCCGGCAACACCTTTACTCTGACGGCGACGAACGGCGCGACCCTGCACGCCACTGTGCTTGCACCCGCCGGGGCGGTCATCGCGACGCGCGAGGTGTCGCACGGCCACGAGGCCTACTATCGCGTGCATCACGGCGCGGCGACCTTCGACCGCACCGTCATCGACGTCGCCGGCGGGGAGTTGTTCCTGGTGGCGATGACCCTGCAGAAGGGCGCCGCGCCGCCTGTCGCGGTGGAGCAGGCCGATGGGCTCCTGCGTGCGAGAGTGGGTGGCCGCGGCATCCGCTATGACGGGAAGACGATCGAGTTGCGCCCGGTGGAAGAATAACCCCGGCAGCCGCGGCGAACGGCATGCGGCCATCGTTCTATGCCGGGAAGCGCGGGGCGACGAAGACGGGCGGATGGAGATAGATGGGTTCGAGAGGAGCCGACGCGATGCCGGCGGCATCCCATTCCAGCGCGACGAGGCCGAGCGTCGCCGCCGTGGGGCATACCGGTCGTTCGATCAGATGGCGGGGTTCGGGTACGCACCCGGGCAGCACATGTTCCAGTCGGCTCCATTCGGCGGTGGCGACGATGGCGTCGGGCAGCAGGGCTGTGGCGACGTCATCGACCGGCGCCAGCCCGAAGTCGCCTTCCTGCCGCACGATGCCGCCGGCGACACGGAAGGTGCCGTACCAGAGGCGCCCGCGCCGGGCGTCGCCGACGACCTGCACGTGCGTCGCATCGGTACGGGTTTCGGCGGCCGCGGCCGCGACGGCCGCGGCGCTGGTCAATCCGAAGAGCGGGCGTTCGGCCGGCATGGCGAGACCGTGCACGAAGCCGATCCCGATGCGGAGTCCCGTGTAAGACCCCGGTCCCAGTCCGACGATATACAGGTCGATATCGGCCGGGCGCAGGCGGGCCGATTCGAACAACCTGCCGATGGCGCCGAAGATCTGCCGGCTGTGCCGGCCTTCGGCCTGCCAGCCGCATTGGGCCGCCACCTGTTCGTCGCGGAAGATGGCCGCCGAACCGCATTCGGTCGATTGTTCAAGCGCGCATGTGATCATGGTGTTTCCTGAAGCGTCGAATCTCGCAGGCGCACGGCGCAGCGTCAACCCGGAAAGCAGGCGCGCAGGGCGCGCCACTGCTCGCCGGTGTCGACGGCGTCGGCCTCGCCGGCGGCGTGCAGCGCGAGGAGGTTGCGCGCGATGAAGATGCGACGCAGGGCTTCCGGTGTCAGGCCGGCGAGTTCCGGAACCTCCAGCACATAGCTTGGGCTCAGGTCCGGGCGGATGCGCCGGTGCAGCGTGGCCATGTGCGCGACGGCCTCGTCGGACGACATGGTGGCATGTGTCCAGCGATAGCCATAGCCCCGCAGGTTGTAGCGCGCGCGGGACTCGGGCGAAGCGACGCCGGACAGCGGCAGCACGCCGAAACGGAAGAACATGTAGCGGTGCACGGCCTCGCCCGTGCGCGGGTAGGCGTTCAGCAGGTCGACCGTGTTCGCGATGCTCTGCTCGGTCTCGCCGGGGTAACCCACGATAAACGTGCTCTTGGTGGAGATGCCGTGCCGCGCCAGGATGGCGATGCCGTCGAGAATCTCGTCCGGCGTCGTATGTTTGCCCATGCGTTCGAGCATCGCCGCGTCGCCGGATTCGATGCCGAGCAGAACCTCGAGGCATCCGGCGCGCGCCATGAGTTCGGCGATGGCCTCGGTGACGATGCCGACGCGGAACATGCCGCGCCAGCGGAGGCGCAGACGCGAGGCGATGAGCGCCCGGCAGATGGCTTCGGCGCGCTTGCCGTTCGCGAAAAGGTTGTCGTCGGTGAAGTAGACGCGGCGGATGCCGTCCTCTTCGGGAATGGTGCGGATTTCGTCGACGATCGAGGCGACGTCGCGCAGGGCGACCGGGCGGAGTCCGCGGAAATCGCAGAACTCGCAGCGGAACCCGCAGCCCTGGCCGGCCTGGACCGGAACGTAGGTGCCGGGCGGGATGGCGACATCCGCATGGCGCCAGTCGACGCGCACCTCGTGGAGGGGCTCGGGTTCGAGGCCGGCGATATGCCACCGGCCCTCCCGGCGGCAGGCGACGTTGGGCAACCCGGAGGCATCCTGTCCGTCGCGCAGGCGGGTCAGCACGCGGGCGAGCGTCTCCTCGCCGGATGGGCTGACGATGAGCAGGTCGATCGGCGACGGGCGGGCCTCGTCGATGAAATAGTTGTGTTCGCCGACCGCGTCGCGGAGGTCCGGGGTGATGATGCCGCGGTCGAGCAATTCGCGGTGGCGGTAGGATTTCCACACCTGGATGCCGCCGCAGACGAGGCATGCGTCCGGGCATTGCCGGCGGATCGCCGCGGCCATAGCATCGAGGTGGCTCGCGAACGGCAGGAACGTCGACGACAGGACGACGGCGCGCGGGTGGCGCGCGAGCAGCGAGGTTAGACGATCCCGGCCGGGGGAGAGCAGGGGCACGCAGGCCACGCGCAGACCGCGTTCGGTCAGAAACTGCGCGAGATAGGGGCCGTTGAGCGACACGAATGGGACGCCTTGCGCCGCGAGCGCGGCCTGTGCGGCATCCGCTTGTTCGCCGTGCTCGAAATAGGCGCGGAGGAAGCGCAACGAAGCGGCGTATCCATCGATGGTCAGGCGCGTCTTCTCGCGGACGTCGCGGCCGAGAAACTCGGTCGGCACATCCCCGCCGATGATGACGGCGTCCAGTCTATCGTCCAGGTCTTGCATGGGCCTTCCGTTCGCGGGCGGAGCCGCGCACGGGACGAAGTATGCCGCAAGCGGCGGTGTCCGGCAAGGGGACGATTCTCACGTCTGACGGCCCTGCGCTGGGGGTGAGCATCGACGCGCCACCGCGGCACGATGGAGAGGGGACGCCCGTCTCGGAGATCCGGGCGTACTGGGAGTAGGCACGTTTCTCCGAAACGTGCCCCGGAGCTACGAGCAGGAATGGTCATTGGACATTGGGCACATGTCCCCGGCGGAACACCCAACAGCCAACAAGGAATGTCCAACATTGTTTGAAGTTCAGCCTTCAGGCTGCCCGGTGGATGAGTCTACGCGCGGGAGACACGCTGAAGCGTGGACTACGAACGGGGGAGGGGATCGGTGGACGAGAGCGGGCGACGAGAGGGGTGGACGATGAGAGGGGTTTTTGATCGTGGTCCGCGCTCGTCGCCACTTGGACATTGGACATTGGCCAGTGAAGTCTTGTCGGCGGCATCTCCCGGAAGCCTCACACGACGGCAACTCGAGAAATCGTGCGCCGCGTGAAAAGAAACGCTTGCGCCCGTTGCAAGCATTAGGCAATGTGCCGTTCGTCTCAATGCAGACGGTGATGCGACGGTGGGAACAATGACGGGAACGATGACGGGAACAATGGCGGGGAGGCGGAGAGCATGGTGCGGGGATTGGCGGGAATGACACTCAGGGGGGGGCTTTTAGCCGGGATGGCGGCGCTGTTGGCGGTCGGGCTGCGGGCCGATGAGCCGGCCGTCGTCGACACTCTTGCCGATCTGGAAGCCTTGGTCGATGTCGCCTACACCAACCGTACCGCCGCCACGCTCGTGCCGCCGGGGCCGTATACCTTCGGCAACTGGCTGGGACTGGTCGGCTTCACGCCCGACTTCACCAACACCTTTCCGGCGGGCTTTGCGCCCGTGACAAACGGCGCGGTTGTGGCGTATCCTGGCGAGGTGAGCGAGGAAGGCGATAGCACGAGACTTCGGATCTACCGCGACGCCGACGGCGTGCCGGCGCATACCAGCGTCGTCAGCTTGGTCGGCTACCCGGAGGCATGGATCGAAGGCGCCTATGGCGAGCCGCCCGGCTGGCTGACCGGGACCGCCTTGACGAACTGGTACGCCGACCGCGATCCGGGCCGCCAACGGCTGAGTTTCATGCTGATGCCGACCGGCGCCATTCCCGCGTACATCAGCCAGCTTGCCGACCTGGTCGAGGGAGGCGGGAGCACGAATCCGCCGGGCGCGTGGACGCTGTACAGCAACGCGATCGCCTTCGTCACCGGGCCTTCGACGCCGACCCTTCTGCTGCACGCCCCGGCCGGCGTCGCGTCTCTGGATGTCTTCGCCTCGACCAACCTGAGTGTGCCGCTCAACGGCTGGTGGCTGGAGGGGGTGCTGGCGCATACGACCGATCCGATCCCGTGGCCGCCCGTTGCGCTGCCGCGGCTGTTCCTGACCGCCGGCGACGCCGAGCTCGACACGGACGACGACGGCCTTTCCGACGCCCGCGAGCTGCGCCTGTTCGGGACCGATCCATCGGATGCCGACAGCGACGGCGATGGGCTGAGCGACTGGCTTGAGCTGATGGCCTACGGGCTCGACCCGCTCAGCGGCGATTCCGACGGCGACGGCATTCCTGACGCCTTGGAAGTCGAACTCGGCACAAGCCCCGGCAGCGCCGACACTTTTTTTTTTAATGATACGGCGACCACCGAGATCTACACCTACTTCGGATACGTCGACCCCTTGAACAAGGACAGCGATGACGACGGGCTCGAAGACGGCGCGGAGATCGTGACAAACGATACCTACGCCGCGCCGGCATGCTCAGGCGCGCAAGACTCGGACGGGGATGGGTTGAGCGACTATGCCGAGGTGGTAAGTTACGGGACGAATCCCCGGGTCGTGGATACGGACGGCGACGGCATCGATGACGGGTACGAAATCGCCAAGGGCTGGGATCCACTCGATTCCGCGACCGGAACCGAGAATGCCGACGGGGACGCCTACGACAACGTGACCGAGTACGAATGGGACTTCCAGCCCACGTCTTCGAATGCCACGCCGCCGACATCGCAGCGAATTCTCGTTTACCCGGCGGGGACGAACCAGGTGCGGCATAGCGAGATCAAGGCGCTCGCGCTCGGCGACACCGGCCCGACGTCCACTCGACTCCTGATCCGTCCGTTCTGGAAGTCCGGCGCCCTATCCGCGCAGAGCCTCTACCATACCCGGACGCCCGGATTCACGATCGACGGCGTCTCGGCCGCGTCGTTGGACTCGCCGATTATCGTGCCGGCTGCGGCGACTGCCCACGTGTACCGTATCGCTTCCGACGTGTCGGCCCGTGGAACGAACCTCCATTTTCGCCTGACGAATCCGGCGGAACCGACGCTGTCAAAGGATACGCTATATTGCTACTACCCGGAGGTGACGAGCGTCAACTTCTGGGGGCCTGGGAGCAGTCCCAACTACGTTGATGTTTACTTCGGTCAGACCAACACGCTTTGGATCGGCATGCCCGCCGACACAAACGCATGTCGCCTGCGGATGAGCCCCGGCCAGAGTCCGAGTGGTCTGCCGTATTGCGGCGTCTGGCCGTTCTACTGGACCGACGGCATACGCGTCCGCGTTATCGGGCCTGGCGCGGAGCCGACGAACGCGACGCTCAACACACTCGACTGGCGGTCCGCCCACGGCGTCTGGTACAACGATAGCAGGACGCGGGGCATCCGCCTCGACCCCGGCGCCCATACCGTCCAGGTCGGCTACGACATGAACCTCGACGGCATGCTGGAACCTGGCGAGGTGCAGGAGACGTGCCATGTCCACGTTCCGCTTGTTGACATCAACGGCGACTACAACCGGGATGGAAATCCCGCGGATCATGCCAACGAAGCCGATGTCGTATCCTTCGATGGGCTGAAAGGCATGGTCATCATCGCAAATAGCGATGATGACGACAATGATGGCGAACCAGATGGCGACAAGAGTGGGTCTCCGCTGAACTATCGAATCAACGGGGCCTCAGATTTGGCCGATGTGTACGCACTCAAATTGGCCAAACTGGGCATTCCTGCAGACTCCATCCCGTCGGATATGAGTGTTCTCGTAGAGGTGCTTGATCCAGATACAGAAGAGTACTCAGCGGACGCAATTGCTTACATGACGCGCCAAACAGGGGAACTCGGATACAGTGCGTTCAACTTCACTTCGACAAGCACACCTACACTGGCTGACAAACTCGGCGGCACAGGAACGGCGGAGATTGGCCTTGAAGGCAGGAAGTACGGTGCGGAAGTCCTCGTCCGGATGACATTGAAACAAGGCACGACCGAACTCTGTTCGGACGAGATCCGCGTATTGATTGCACCCTTCTTTGTTCTATCGAATTGCGACGTGACGACAAAGGTGTATTCCGGTGCTGGTTCTGGCCCCGGAGAATGGCCACTTCTATACGAGGAACTCACGAACGCCCTGGATGGCGTAGTTGAAGTCGAAGCGATCGGCAGTGCGGTCTTCATCCAGGACAGAGGCGAGATCGGATACACGCGTCTTCCCCCAGGCATGGCAACGGGAACTCCAACGACCGTCATGGATCGCGGAGATCCAGCATTCAAGAACATGGTGAGTTCAAATACGTGCTACTTCTACTTCGGGGGCATGCATGGCGGCAGTTTAGAGGCTGCTCCACCCACACCCGCACACCCGTATGGCAGCATCATCATAGGTTCGACGAACCTCGTGCCCACGGAAGCGTTCCTTCTGAACCAAGCGGTCCAATCTGTCTCCAATAGCCTCATTACGTTACCTGCCGACTGGCTCATTGTTGGCCATGCCGATGAGGTTTTCGCCATCATCCCATCCGATTCGGGGTTCGCTGTGCTTGTTGCAGATTTGGACCTGGCGATTGAACTGCTGGAAGACAACCCCGACAAGGAAACGGGTGGCGGGTACACGACTCGCGCAAGCATTCTTGCCTCCTACGCAGCCAATACCGCCAAGGTTGCGCTTGTTCAGACACGCCTTTCCGCCGTGCGCGCGTCTCTCTCGGCAGGGCTTGGAATTCCTGAAAGCCAGTTCATCAGGGTGCCTGTCGCATTTAGCGTCAATGATTGGTATCTCGCGGAACCTCGCGCAAGGGCTGTGCTTCCGAACCTTGTGAACATGCTGGTAGTCAAGAATACCTCCGGCGTTCGGCGGTTGATATTGCCCGATCCATTTTTTGAGCCTTTTGCCGATGAACTCGAAATGAGGCTTGCTGACAGCGGGTATGTGCTGGGAGAGGTCTATGTGGTCGACACCACGGGGCCACACTCCCAGGGAGGTGAAGTCCATTGCGCCACAATTGCAGGAAGGGTTGCGCCATGAAGCGCACTTGTTGGTGTGCACTTGCATTAGCAGGCGTTGCTTTCGCTGTGTTGGGTATTGTTCGTTGGCTTCATTCCCAGCCTCCAGGTTCCCTGCCAAATGAACCCGTTTCCGCTGGTCACTTCCCGACGATGTCATCGACCCCAAGCGTCACGTCCGGCGCGAAGGTCGCGCAGATGCCCGATGTAACGCCACGTGTGGAGGTCGCCGACCCACAAAGTCTGGCTCCTCTTATTGCGCGCGCGCGCGCAGAGTTTCCAGATGTCTTCGGGGACTGTGCGGAACTGCTTGCGTCCGTACGAGCATCACTGCAATCCCCGCAACAGTCTTCTTGGAGACCCGCATTTCTCTCAGGAAAACTCAACTTGTTCTGTCGCGCCGGTCCGGAATCGCGTTTTGTTAATGAGCGGGTTGGGACACGCACCAATGGCATCATCATATGTGGGAAATATGAGCCAGTTTTGAGATTCACGGACAAAGAAGTGCGGGCAGGGCGGCAGCGCAATGCGGCGACGCGAATGGCGATGCTTGACTACATCTTGCACGCGTCCGGCGAAGATCCTCCCTATATGCAGCGCGAATCGCTGCATCTTTTGTGGGAATGGTGGTGGACGAATGGGCGATACCGGGAAGAAGACGGCATTGACGGCGAGAAACTCCTTCTGGCCCTGGCGTCCGATCAGGCCAGACCTGCCGCGATGCGATTTGCGGCAATCGGGAAGCCCATAGAACAGCATCGACACCTGAGATCGGAAATCGCGGCTACCGTATTGCGGGATGATCGTATTGATGATCCCGATATGGACGTGCGTGATGTAGCAGATGCCATCCGCATATTGAAGGAGTCCGAAGGGCAGGAAGGACAACATGTGCTCGCCGAGGTCTCTTCGTCTGTAAGGTGGAAGCAAGCACTTGTCAATCAAGCACTTGGTCTTCCGCCTCCCCCTTCTCTTCCCGATGAAGCGAAAGAGTCTGACGAGGTGGATATCAATATCTGTCCATGAAACTGCGTCTGGCCAAAGAACCAAGGATGCACACCATTTATTAGTGTGCGATGGCGTGTGCGGGAATAGGGTGCGGGTTGGCGTGAGCGATGGATGCGCGGGCGAGAGAAGGGACTGGCCGTCTGCGCGCGAGGATCGCGGCGGTTGACGCGTGGGGCAGGGAACGAGTCGGATTTTGAAGGGGGGAGTGCCCGGAACTGGCCGGATTCCTGCGATTTCCGGTGTTACCGGCCGTTGGTGCGGTATCGATGGCCGGGACATGACCTTGAAGTGGCGAGGGGGTGGAATTTCCGGTTGGGCGCCCTTTGTGCGGAATTCCGCCCTGGTGGTCCGGTCCTTGACGCCCACGGTGGTTGAACGTTGGGACGGGGGAGAGGGGACGCCCGTCTCGGAGATCCGGGCGTACTGGGAGTAGGCACGTTTCTCCGAAACGTGCCCCGGTGGATGAGTCTGCGCGCGGGAGACACGCCCTGAAGCGTGGACTACGAGCGGGGAGGGGATCGGTGGACGAGCGCGGCGACGAGAACGGTGGACGAGCAGGGATTCCCAATCGTGACCCGCTCTCGTCGCCACTCGCGTCGGCCGGTCTCCACCGCATGGTGCATGATGCCGTCACCGGGCGACCCGGTGGAAGGCTTGTGCGCGCCCCTTGCCTCCCCCACCCCACGCGACGACAACTCGAGAAATCGTGCGCCACGTGAAAAATGCGCTTGCGTCATCCGCACACATTCGGCAATGTGCCGTTCGTCTCAATGTGGACGATGGCGCGACGGTGGGAACAATGGCAGGAACGGTGGCGCGAACAACGGCGGGGAGGCGGAGAGCATGGTGCGGGAATCGGGAATGACATTCATCAACCGGCAATCGCCGTCCCGCCGCGGTCCGCTCTGTCTGCTGCTCCTTGCCGCAAGTGTCTCGCCGGTCTCCGCCGCCCCGTCGGATACGTTCCTGCGCGATGCATCCGCGAAGATCGAGTCCGGGCTTTTCGGCCGTCAGGACCTGGCGCAGACCGAGCGACTGCTTTCGCGCACCCGTGACGTCCCCGAGCGTCAGGCGCTGGCGCTGCTGCTCTCCCGCCACCACCGCGAATTGGAGGAAGCACCGCTCAAGTCGCTGCCGCTGGTGGCGCCCCTGGTGCTCGATCCGGCCGCCTGCAACGAGTGGCGGTCCCGCTGGCGGCCGTCTCCGCCCGGCCCGACCGGAGGAGCAGAGCCGGTCATGCCGCCGGTGAAGCAGTAGAAGGAGATCGCTTCGGCAGACCTCTTCGGCAACATGCGCCCCAGTGCCATCGCCCCCGCCGCCATCGTCAACCGCCGCACATCCCCCTGGTATTTCGACCGGATGCGGCCGCGTACGCCCGGACAGCCGAAGGCCTCTTTGCGGACGCACAGGCCAGAGCCAAGACAAGAGCGACAAAGGAGTCCAAGTCACGCCAGGGAGTTCGTCCATGAAAATGATGTTCCCAGTTGCCGTCACGGTGCTGTTCTTCGTCCTGTCGGTTCAGGGGCAGGATTCTCTGAACGTGGACCCCCTGGTCGGTTGGAGAGACCTGGACAATGCCATCACTTCAACGCACCACACCGTCACGGGCTCCAGTTCGGTTTCCGATTCCATGATTACCGAACTGCGCAGCCCCGTCTTTCTGCCCCCCACGACCAACTGGGTGTTCAATCAGTGGCCACCCAATGAAACCGTTCCCATCGCCACGCATGTCGACATCTGGCAGTATCCAGAAGACGTGGCATACATGCATCCCGCGGATCGACGCCTGCACGACACGGACACCATGATCCAAGTGCGCGTGAGATTCCTGAGCCCGGTCAGCGCCGGAACCTTCCCCGTTGCGCTGCGAAGGCAATCTCAAGGCCCACAGGCCGGACTCTGGCGGTGGC
>CAYYJS010000013.1:0-74574 GCA_964472315.1 uncultured Victivallales bacterium
CAACTATCTTGATTCAAATCCGCCCACCCTCCATCATCTTCTCAGTCCGCGCTCAGGACACAGTGGCGCGGTTTCTCAATAGAGACAACATCGTGGACCCAACCAAGGACTTCACCGGCCTGCGCGAGGACCTCCGTGCGGCCAGGAACAAGGTGTTGAGCGAATTGCCCGTGGGCCTGTACGAGAAGGTTCTGCGCATCACCCCGGACGGGCACCACGCCCTGCTGCTCCCCGCCGATGACACCGATTTGGACAACAACCCCGCGCTGGATACCGCGACCAGGGGAAAACTCAAGTGCCAGCGCAAGCGCCTGCGCCTCCTGTTTACTGATGACCATCTCAAGCAGCTCAAGCGCGTTAAGCTCATCGATGACATACTGGCCTGTACCGAACGTGTCTTGAACCCGGCAGCCCACGGCGGCAATCCTCCTCTCTACGAAAGGGAAGTCGCCGACGCCCTTAGCCTGCTCCAGCAGCTCGATAGCTCGCTCATTTGCGCTGGGAGTAGCACGGCATGATCACTCGCATTCTCGAGATTCGCGGCGTCGGATCGCTGAAGAACGTGCGTCCCGACAAGGGGCATGAGTGCTCTTTTGCCCGTCATACGGTTGTGTACGCTCCGAACGCGACGGGGAAGACCACCCTTGCTGCCGTTTTGAAGGCGTATGGCTTCGATGATCCTGTTCTGATCGGTTCACGCACGACACTCTCAGGGGGAGCGACACCTTTTGCCATCATCGAACTCGACGGCAGGGCGCGCCGCTTCCAGAACGGATCTTGGTATGGGCGCCAGGATGCGGAGTATCCATTCGCAGTGTTCGACCATGCATTCATCGAAGACAACGTCTTCGCCAGCGAGGTTACGCCAGACCATTTGAAGTCGATCCATCGCATTGTCATCGGGACAACCGGCAAGGCGCTCAACGATACCCTTGAGCGATGTAAGCAGGCCGAAAAGGAGGTCCGTCGCGACTTTCAGGCACTTCAGAAGGACCTGGGCAACCTTCAAACGACCACAGGGCGGCAAGACTATCTTGACCTGCCTCGATCACTCACACGCACCGACGCCGAAGCACGCACAAATGAGTACGCGGGACGGTTGAAAGCGTTGAAGGATGTCGCCGCTGTCGCGACTTTGGCGGTGCCCTCGCTGCAACCGCTGCGGCTCGGGGATTTCGCCGCCTTGAGAAGGGTGGCAACCGCCAGCGTGGCGGTTGTGCATGCCGATGCAAAAGAGCGGGTGAAACAGCGCATACAGACGGTGCTCAGGGCAGATCGGGAAGCCGAATCCTTCCTCAACATCGGCCATAGGTTGCGCCCTCCTGACGGTCAGTGCCCATTCTGCGGTCAGAATACGAAGCCGGTCGTGCGTCTTCTCGACGACTATGAGAAGTGCTTCGACAAATCGTTCGCGGAACTGAAGGACAATGTCACTGAGCGGGTAAAGAGGTTCGCGGAATGGTCCCCGGCGAAGGACCTGCAGGCATGGATGGCGACGGCAGCGAACGCTGCAACCCTGCGTGAAAAATGGGTCGGGCTGATATCAGACCTACCACCGCTGCCGGACGTGGGTGCTTTCATCGAAGAAGCGGCGGCGACGGCGGTTGCTCATCACGCCAAGGCGCGCGAGGAGTTGGAGAAGAAGACGCTATCGCTGGATGCGAAACCGGATTTGGCTCATCTCGACGATCTGGAGGGTCTGCTTCGGCGTGTCAGGGCAGAGACGGAACGATGTGTGCAAGCGTGCGAGCAAATCGGAGCACGGATCGCGGAATTCCGTCAGAAGTTGAAGCAAAGCAATGCTGAAGATACGGAACGTGAGTTGGCTCGCCGCCGAGCAATCGTTGAGGGATTGAGCCCGCCCGCGGACATCTGGCGAAAGCGATTTCGGGAAGCGGAAGCTCTTCTGACTGCAAGGGAGAAAGAGAGAGAGTCGGCGGAAAAGGTTCTGGAAGCCTACTGTCGCGAAACCTATGCGGAATTCCAGAACGGAGTAAACCACTTCCTAAGTGGTTTCGATCTCCGGCTTACTGTAAGCGGCCTTGAGCCCCGCTCAACGAAGCAGAGCAACCAGGTTCTTGCGGATATTTCGTTCGGCGTGGATGGTTGCGCAGTTTCGGCGTCCAAACGGCAAAGCAACGATCCGTGCTTCAAGAACACCCTGAGCGAAGGAGAGAAAAGCGCCCTTGCCTTTGCGTTTTTCCTCGCGGACCTGCGACGGAGGGACGACCTTTCCAACGCCATTGTCATTCTCGACGATCCTCTGTCGAGTTTCGATGACGGGCGCAGAGAGGAGACAGCCAATATTCTCGCCCGTCTGTCGGAGAAGTGCCGGCAAGTGATCGTGCTCACGCACAGGACCGATTTTGTCGTCCGGCTATTTGAGCAGCCATCGTTTGACGGCAGGTTTCTGCGGCTTGCCGCAGACGCGGCGCAGGGTGTCCGGATCGAACCACTGGACGTTAAGGATCTGCAGCAACAGCCCCATGAGAAGAACGTCCGAGCTCTTGTCAGCTTCGCCGAGACTGGCGTACCACCCGCCCGCGACAACCTCCCTCGCCTGGTCCGCTGCGTTCTCGAATTCGCGCTGGCGGCCAAGTACCTCGTCCGACTTCATAGGGGCGAGCGTGACTTGACAGCAATGCACAATCGGCTGCGGGCAGATGGCTTGCTCGGCCAGGAAGTCGATGCGGAACTGACGTATCTCAACAGCCGATCACAAGAGGGTCTCCATGCCGCAACAAGCCACGACCCAACGCATGCCCTTTCAGACACTGAATACCGGCGACTTGCCAAGCGTACACTCGATCTCCTCGAAAAGATCTGAACCATGACACAACAAAATCGCCAGCTAACCGGCCGAATCCGATGCTGAAAGGATGAGAGCCCAATGGACGTCAACAAACTGATGCTCAGCCGGATATTCGACAGCACCGAGCGGCTCGATGCACCGCTTTTCCAGCGACCCTACGTGTGGAGCGAGAACCGAAACTGGGACCCGTTGTGGGAAGCGATTGAGTCGCTGGCGCAGAAACGCGTCGCCGGCAATCTGGGGGTGTCTGGGAGTCACGCGGAGGGTTGATGGGAATTCATGTCACAGCTCGGTTGGCCTGGCACAATGACGGGTGGAACGGGCGGGTTTGCCATGACCCGCCGGGCAACACGTAATGCGTAGGCTGCTACTCATACCCAGGGCTGATGATCGCCGAGCGGCGGGACCTGGCGAAGGAGACGGCGGCGGCCGGGGTGTCTATGGCGGAACTGGACTTCGTGCCGCCCTGCATCCCGCTGGGGTGAATGCAACGCCGGGGCCTGTCTCTTGCGGCAGCACGGGCGGCCGTTCTCGCGAAGGGATCTTCCCGGAGGCCGAATCTGTGGTACGGAGGCGATTTGTCGATCGGGGATTACGTGAAGATCCGAGCAGGAAGAGACTTAGTAGTCGAGAGAGGAACCGAGTAGCGATATGGACGCGAGAGCAAGAACAGTAAGCGAGATTCTGCACGAAGCGGCGCAGTACATGGTGCCACTTTTCCAGCGGTCGTACTCCTGGCACAAGGCGCACTGGCAGCGACTGAACGACGACGTGATCGCGCTGGCCGACGACCCTGAGCGCCAGGTTCATTTTCTGGGACCGCTGGTCTGCACGATCGGTAAGAGCGTGCCCGGATGCCTGCCGGCGTACCAGTTGATCGACGGACAGCAGCGGCTGACGACGCTGACGGTTGCCCTGGCGGCTATCCGCGACGTGGCACGCGACCGCGGCCTGACTGAACTCGCCGAGGAGATCACCGAGGACTACCTGGTCCACAAACGCAAACAGGACCTTGAGCGATTCAAAGTGCTGCCCAGGATCGGGGATCGGGACGCGCTGAAGGCGATCATCGAAAATAGCAACCTGGCTCCGTTCGGCCATCTGAGGCTTGTTCACGCCTGGCGGTTCTTCCGTCGCCAGTTTTTACACCGCGCGCGGCGGAATCCGCGCGCCGAGCTCCAGAACCTGTTCGACACGATAACGCGGCGGCTGTCGCTCGTCGTCATTACGATCGACGGGGAGAACCCCTACGAGATCTTCGAGAGCCTGAATGCCACGGGGCTGCCGTTGGCCGAGTCCGATCTCATCCGCAACCATGTCTTCATGCAGATTCCCGTTGCCGAGCAGGATGCCTTCGACCGCTCGTACTGGCAGCCGCTGGAGTGGCACTTCATGTCGTGGGGCGATGACCGCCCGGCGGTGATGACTGACTTCTACCGCGAATACCTGATGCGGGATGGGCGCTATTCGCGTGAGAAGAGCACGTTCGTCGGCTTCAAGCAGCAGCAGAAAGACCGCGGCCTCAACGCCAGGCAGCAGGCGGAGGAACTCCAACACTACGCCCCGCTGGCAGTGCAGATTCGCAGGCCGGAGACGTGTGCGTCTCCCGTGATCAGTCGTCGCCTCTCCGAGGTTTCGATGATGGACATCGGGACAGCCCAGGCTTTCGTGATGCACCTACTGGACCGCCATAGCCGCAGTCAACTGAGCGAGCAGGATCTTTCGACGTGCCTGTGCGATCTGGTGTCGTTCGTCCTGCGGCGCACTGTCTACGGTGACTCCACCCGTGCATACGGCCGGTGGTTCATTGAGGCCATCGCCGTGGCCGGCGACACTCCTGTTTCGAACCTGCGACGCTACTGGATGGAACGGGGCTGGCCCGATGATACGGCCTTCACGCATGCCTTGGGAGAGTTCCAGATCTATAAACGCGAACCCCGCAAGGCCCGTATGGTGCTGGAGGCATTGGAGCTTGCATCCCAGCATAAGGAACAGGTGCCGCTGGAGTCCCTCACCATCGAACACGTAATGCCGCAAACCGTCACGGATGACGAGGCGGGAAAGGCGTGGAAGACGGCGTTGGGCGAAAGCTGGGATGATCTCCACGAACGGTACTTGCATGCACTTGGCAACCTGACGCTGACGGGCTACAACCCAGAGCTTGGCAAGATGGCTTTCCGGAACAAGCAGGAGGTTTACCGCGATAGTCATGTCGGATTGAACCAGCGCTTCCGCGACCTGACCACATGGGATTCGGAGTCCATCCGGAATCGGACTACCGCCCTGGCCGCCCAGTTGTGCCGGATCTGGCCGCGACCGGATTCTGGCATTCCCTATTCCGCGAGCCAGGATGATTTGACGGGGCAGCAGGCATCTCCAGCTCGCAAGCGGAATCTCGAATACTGGGGGGCACTCCTGAAACAATGGCCCGAACGGCTGGGCACGCCACCCGCGCCCTCGAATTCAGCCGAACTGGTCATCCCGCTGGATAAGGAGAAGGGCGTTTCCGTCAGCCTGTGGCAATTCCGACGGGAGCGGAAGGTGGTTGTCTATGTCCGTTTCGAGGGTCGGCTCGGGCGGCGCATCTACGGGCGGCTGCACGAGATCGCGAAGGAGATTGACGACAGAATCGAGGGCGAGCTTGTCTGGGATTGGCCCGTCAGGAGCAGTTTCGCGGTCTGCGAGGACGACGTGGACTTTTCGGACCGGAACGACTGGGAAATTCAGCACGCCTGGTTCATCGAGGAGCTGTCCGATATTATCGAAGCGCTCACCTCCGAAATCGAACAGGTGGCCGAGGCTGAAGAAGGCGATGGCGGGGCAGATATTCCGGATGAAGCGACCGCGGAACGGCAGCGACTGCGATACCAGTTCTGGACCGGGCTTCTCGGCTATGCGGCGACGAAGACAGACCTTCACGCCACCCGAAAACCGGGCAAGTTCAACTGGATCGGCGGAGGCATTGGCCGTAGGGGGTTCGGCCTCAACTACAGTGTCCGTGAGTACGAATCGCAGGTTGAACTCTACATTGACCTGGGCAAGGGGTGCGAGGGGGAGAATGAGCGTGCGTTTGGCGCGCTTAAGAAGGAGCAGACGGTCGCGGAAGCGGTCTTTGGCGGTCCGTTGGACTGGCAGGATCTGCGAGACAGCCGTGCCTGCCGAATCTGCAAAGTGATCCCGGGCGGTTGGAGATCGGCGCCGGAAACGTGGAGTGAGACGCATGCGACCATGGTCGATGCGATGATTCGCCTGGATCGGGCGCTTCGGCCCTATGTGCAGGGCATGCGCCTGTAATGTTCTCAGCCGCCATCTGCAAGAAGGGAAGTGCGCCGCCGGGGCATGTCCCTTGTCTGGCCCCAACGTCGTCGTGGAAAGAAGGGACAGGCCACGTGAGCGGGCGCGGGGCGTGCCGGGGGATCCACGGGCGTCAAGGGCCATCAGGGCATGGTTTCGCCTATGGGTTGCGAACGGTGGTGATGCAAGGCGTTGATGAGCAGGATATTGCGGGGGCATCGGGGGGCATCGGGGTCAGCAGAATCGAGTATTGATGAAGTGGTTGACGCTGTCCGGCGTCATGGGGGTTCCACTCCACATGGACTCTGAGGATATTGATTGTCTATGGGGACAGTAAGCGGTCATGGAGGCGGCCAGGCCCCCGCAATCGAGGCCTGGATCCAGAAACACGGATGGCACGATACACTGCGAAGCCGCCTGACCAAGGTCGGCTTTACGCCGCCTGAGTGTCAAAGGTTTCGCAACGCGCATCACGCGCCGGATGATGAATCAACCCACTTGCGTGAGAAGACGGAATGAGCGAAGCGAAGCACACGGTGGCACAGCATCTTTGACGCCGAACTTCCCGAGCGCAGGACAACGAAGGCCGTGCTGTCGAGACAATTGCACTCATGGCCTACGGGTCGATCGTTTCCGTGCCCGGGCGGGAGATCGCCGACGCCGTCGACAGAGTCGTTGATAGGGATACGCCCTTCCCGGTCGAGTACGCCCGAAGCAGCAAACGTCGAACCTGGGCTCCAACAGTCGTCGAGGTACCCGAGGGCTACGGCTCCCCAGTCAAAGCCAAGGTGTTTGTCCTCAAGGAGCACGTGACGGAGCAGCAGGCCCTCGACATGCTCTACAGGCGGGAGATCAACATGGTGGGCGATGCGACCGTGACTTACGACGATGCCCGGCAGAGGAAGAAACGGGACGGTGTCGTAATTGACAGCCGCAAGGGGTTGGGGGTTGGCAACGTCCTGTACACGACACTCCGGGCCAATATGCCGGAGATCCTCGACAACAGAATTTCCATCGAAGACAAGGGACGCCTGTTGGCCGACAAAGCTCGCGCGAGCCTGACTGAAGAGGAATACCGCAGACGGCGGGACGGCATTCAGTATCTTGCAGATAACATCGACCAAGGAATCATTACTCCTCTGACCACCCCGTACTGTCAGGCAATCCTGTCTGCCATCCCCGGGTCTGGCAATCTGCGGTCAGCGAGGCTGAGGCTGGCGTCTGAGAGGCTGGGAGTCCGTATTGTCGCCGGCGTCGACGGCTGCAAGGCTGGCTGGTTCGCAGTCTGGGGCGACGGCGCCGAGAACTGGACGTTCGGCGTGTTTTCAGACTTCGCATCCCTTTGGCAGGAGCTCGCCTACGCCGACCTCATCGTTGTCGATATCCCGATCGGGCTGCCCTCCGATAGCCCCCGAACTTGCGATCTGGTGGCGAGGAAGCTCCTGAGAAGGCCTCGGCACTCCAGCGTCTTCCCGGTGCCATGCAGGCAGGCCGTACACGCCTCTTCCGAGGACGAAGCCAAGGCCGCGAACAAGCGGATCATGGGCAAGAGCATTAGCAGGCAGTGCTTGGGAATCTGCAGCAAGATCGCCGAGGTCGATCGTTTGTTGCTGTCGGACACGGAGGCACGACAAACCATCAGGGAGGGGCATCCTGAGGTCTCCTTTTATGCCTTTGCAGGTAGTAGACCCATGGAGCACAAGAAATCGATTGCCGAGGGCGTTGGGGAAAGATTGGCAGTACTGCGTGAGAGATGGTCGAGCATTGACGACCTGTTCAAGAAGGCATCGAAGGAGTGTCGCCGCGGGCATATGGAAAATGACGACGTCTTGGACGCGGCGGCCATGTACCTGACGGCGGCGGCGGAAGAGTCCAGGGCGATCCCAACAAAGCGGGAGAGGGATTCGGAGGGGCTGGCGATGGAAATGGTCGTGCCGCCCTGCATCCCGCTGGGGTGAATGCAACGCCGGGGCCCGTCCCCCCCGCGCTAGGTAGTTGACAACAGTTGACAACTGTCGCTTCGGTTCGCTAACATACCAACATCAATGACAGAAGCGGGATCACTCCCGCGAAACGGGTGTGGGTGCGTATGATCAAGTCTCTCAATCTTCCAGCTATCACTGACACGTTGCCACGTGTCGGCCTGAGTGCGGCTGATCTCGCCAGAGAACTCGGCGTCAGCCGGGAAGCAGTCTCGAAGTGGCTCAACGGGAAGTCCACGCCAAAGCCGGACAAACTGCTCCGGTTAGGCATGCTGCTCGGACTTTCGTTCGACGAATTGACGATACCGGAAGTCAAATCGGCCGTCCCCATTGTGTCATTCCGGCGTAAGGGTGGGCGCATCACCCGAGACCGTCATCTCGACAAGGCCCGAGATACCGGGGAACTCTTGAGACGTCTGGTGCGGCACCTACCGGAACAGGGCTTGGCGGCGCCTCCCGTCCTTAGAGATCCTCGGTGCGACTACGACTATGTCCAGAAAGCGGCGGCTGAAACACGACACGAAATGGGCATAAAAGACGCTGACATGATCGAATACGCCCAACTTATTCAGAAATTCGGTCGGCTCCATGCCATCATTGTCCCTGTACTATGGGGGGAGCGACAGTACCATGGCAACGCACTCAACATTCACCTTCCTGATTGCGGGATCACATGGATCTACCTCAACCTGGACAGCAATGCGATCGACTTCAAATTCTGGATGGCGCACGAACTCGGCCACGCACTTGCCCCGAAGCTAAGCGGGGAAGAGGGCGAGGATTTCGCCGACATGTTTGCGCAGGCACTCCTGTACCCGGAGGCCGTTGCCGCGGAACTACGCACTCAACTGGCACGCCGAACGAATGTCGGCCAGCGCATCAATGCTGTCAAGAGCACCGCAAGAGAGCGCCGTATTTCACCAGTCACAATCCGGTACGCGATCAAGGCCTACGAGGCAGCCCGAGGCCTGGCCCCCCTGGAGTTGGGAGCCGAGGCGTCTTTCATGGGTGCCGCGAGGAACGTCTCCAAGGAGTACGAAACGGTAACCGAAACGCTGTTCACGGAGAATCCGCCATCGCCAGCAGACTATGCGGCCATTGGGCGGCGAACCTTCGATAGCCAGTTTTTTGAATCACTGGCTGCCTATTGCCGCAACGAGGACGGAGCGGAGCATTTCATCCACAGCGTTCTTGACCTGCCGTTAGCCGACGCAAAAGCCCTTGCGGCGGAGCTCGCAAGATGAGCGGTGGGCCGAAGGTCATCTTGCTCGACAGCAACGCCTATTTCCGCCTCGCTCAGTCCATTCGGCCTTTGCTCAAACCGCGGTATGGCCCACCGCCGTCGTATTCGCTTCTTGTCCTGAAGGAGCTCGATCAGGAATACCTTCGCAGTGCCCGCCTCCGAAGCAGATTCAACTGGTTCAGCGGCAGAGAATATGTCAGCGATCGCGAGAAGAACCGCTATACGGTGAGTGGTGCGGGCGCACGACTGGTCGATATCGCGTTCTCCTATCTGGCGAGGCAGGCCGATAGCGAGGGCCTGAATCTTGCTCGCGAGGACATCCAGGCGCTTGCTGTTGGCCACGCGCGTGGATTTCCTGTCGTCACGGATGACAGGGGCATGCAGAGGCTGGCCGGAATATTCGGCATCGAGTGCTGGTCGACGTTGGCGCTCTTGAAGCACATGGTCGATCATGGGCGCATCGATTTCAACATCGTCCGCCAAGTAGTCGAGTATTGGCACGCAGAGCAGGACCTGCCTTGGCCTTTGAACGAACTTCGCCGGCGTTACAAGGAGTTCTTCTCGGAGGACTGTCCCATATAGGCCCGCTCGATGCCGCTACACGGATACCTCACACCATGAACGCACTTGAACGGGCATCGATTGCGAAAGCGGGGCGTGACCACGGGTGGGAGTGCGTGCTGCGCAACGGTGAGCATGGCGTCATCCTGGGGTCATCCCGGCATGACGGCGAAGCCACGATCGAGGCGAGCACCCCGGCGGGAGCCTGGTCATGCCTGTTCAACAACGGCCTTGCCATGGCGGAGCTGCGCCGTTCGTTCCCGGACGCCGCCCGCGCTGACGGCACATTCGTCCTCGGCGCCATGGGAGCGCTCACCGTCCTTCTCCGGCGTGCGGCGGAGTTGCACATGTCCCTGCCCAACGCGGCGGCCCGGCGATACGCGAAGTGCGTCAAAGAAGGGGAGCATGTCGAAGGAACGAACGATCTGGCATTCTCGCAGGTCGGCGATGTGGCCGAAGCCGTACGCCGAAAGACGCTGGTTTTCGACTGGCTGGTACAGAACGAAGACCGAATTCTTGGCGAGCGAGGTGGCAACGTCAATGTCCTCTGGGTTGCCGGCGAGAACTCGGTGTTCGTGATCGATCACAATCTCGCATTCGACACGGCTTTCAATGTCGCTTCATGGAAGGCGCAGCACGTGTTCCGCAATGATCTCGATGCATGGGATGCCGGGTTCGCCCTTGCATTGGAGCCGTTGCTGAAGGATACTCAGTTGCGGCTGGACGAGTACTGGGGAGAGTTGCCGGATGAATGGGTTGATGTGGCTTCGCTGCTCCCTGAGTTCTCGCTGGCAAGGCTGCACGCTGTGCTGGCACGATTTGCTGGAGCGAATAGCCTGTTTGGCATGGTGACAAAATGAAGAGCAACTACGCCTGCAATTTTGCGGTTGTGAGATTTCTGCCATACCCCGAGACGGATGAATTCGTCAATATCGGCATTGTCATGGCGTGCCCGCAAACGGGCATCTTCGACTTCAAGATCGACACTCGGCGTCGGGAGCGCATCACGGGATTCTTTCCTGAACTCGATGTTGATACACTCTTGGATGGTCGGAAGGCTTTCGTGCGCGAAGTGGCGCGTGTGAAGGCTGCATTCGACGGGCAAGCGACGCCGGATCAGCGAAGCTTCAACTTCAGCCAGCGGGAATGCGTCGATATATTCCGGAAACTGGTGAAGCCGCGTGAAAGCGTCTTTCGGTTCAGCGCCATCGGAACGGTGCTCACCATGGACCCGAAGCAGAAGCTGCAGGAGCTGTTCGCATACTACGTGGAGCGCCAATTCGCGCAGCGTGAGGAGTACCAGGAGACAGTCATGACTCGCCGGCTTGCGACTGTGTTCAAGGCGGAACACTTGATCGACCTGTACCACGAGCAGCGTTTCGGCGATGAACTATACCATGTGACGCTGCCGTTCGTTCACGAGGTGGACGACGCTGCGGTCAAGGCGATCAAACCCCTCGACCTCGACAAACATGATTCAACCCGGATCATTGAATATGGCGACAAATGGCAACGCCGTATCGAGCGCCTCCGTGGCATGGGGGACTTCCCCAAGCGGATTCTGTTTGTCGTGCGCCAGCCCGGAAGTGGCCGCAAGCGAGAGGCAGCGGAAAGCGTGCGTCGTGATCTTGAAGCCCTTCACGCCGAGACGCTCAACGAGCGCGATAAGGCTGAGGTGGTCGCATTCGCCCGGGCCGGATAGCTTGCCTGGCGCTGGAAGAGGGGGGCGACAGACTCGTGAACCAAACGCGGGCTGTCAGAGCTGGCGATGACATTTGAGGGAGCCAAGGGCCAGGCCATCTGAGCGCGATGGGCCGGGGTGCATGTCCCCTCCCCGTAGCCTCCGTCGCCAGGCGGTGGACTCCCCACATGGTGGACGGAAATGTGCGGGAAACCTTGCTGGTCGGCCTTCATTGAATGAGTGATACAGCCACAGATCCCATTTCAGACTGCGTCCGGCTGGATCTGGAGACCAACCAGTCTGGGGGGATTCTCAAAATCGGTGCCGTCCGTGGCAATCGGACTTTCCTGCGTACGGGCCGCTTTGACCAGAAGGCTGCGCTGGCTGAGCTGGATGGTCTGTGTCGGGGAGCATCTTGCGTGGTCGGCCATAATGTTGTGCTTCATGACTTGGAAGTCCTCAGGGAGCACAGCGCTTCGCTTTCGCTTCTGAGGCTGCCGGTAATCGATACGCTGTTCCTGTCGCCGATCTGCTTCCCGGAGAACCCATATCATCACCTGGTCAAGGACTACAAACTAGTCTCGGACTCTGTGAACGATCCCGTCGCGGACGCACGGCTTTCCGGCGTCTTGCTCGCGGATGAGGTGCAGTCGCTGCGCGGAAGGGCCGAAGCGGCTCCCGATGTGTTCCGTTGCCTGCAGTTTCTGCTGTGCGCAGAAGGCGGCACCGACAACCTTCTGTCTGTGGGTATGCAGTTGGTGTTTGGCGCAGCCGGTGGAGGCGACTCGGTCACGACACAGCAAGGGCGCCCGTTGCTCACGTCAGTCCTAGGGGATCTGGCCTGTCGAACCGGCGCGGCATACCTGGCGGAAACCGACTTTGGCTCCGCGCAATCGCGTTGGGCACTGGCGTATGTGCTGTCGTGGCTGCGCGTCGCCGGCGCCGATTCCGTACTGCCGCCCTGGGTACGTCTGCACAACCCGCTGGTGAGCCCGATCCTTTCGCGACTGCGCGATGTCCCGTGTGACAGTCCCGAGTGCACGTACTGCCGTGCGACTCACGATCCCGAGGCCCAACTGTCACGTTTTTTCGGATTCGACAGCTTCCGCCCCACTCCGCCGGATGCAAACGGCCAGAGTCTTCAGCGCGGCATTGTCTTGGCGGGCATGCGAAATGAGTCCGTGCTGGCCATCATGCCCACCGGCGGAGGGAAATCACTCTGCTTCCAGCTTCCCGCCCTGGTGCGCAACTTACGCAGAGGGCAGCTCACCATCGTCGTGTCTCCCCTGCAGGCGCTCATGAAGGATCAGGTCGATGGCCTTGTGCGCCGGACCCACATGCACAACGCAGCGGCGCTTTACGGGTTGCTGACTTCACCCGAACGAGGGGAGGTCCTGCGCGGCGTGCGAACCGGGAGCATTGCGCTCCTTTACGTTTCGCCAGAACAACTGCGCGGGAAGTCGTTCAGGAATGCCGTGCTTCAGCGAGAGATCGGCTGCTGGGTTCTGGATGAGGCGCACTGTCTGTCCAAATGGGGACACGACTTTCGTCCTGACTACCTGTACGTAGGCCGGTTCATCCGCGAATTGGCGAAAGAGCAGGCAGGCGCCCTGCCGGCAATCGCCTGCTTCACGGCAACTGCGAAGCGGGATGTCATCGACGAAATCGTCGAGTTCTTCCGCCGCGAGACCGGCACGGAACTGATTCGCTATGAAGGCGGCGTCGAGCGCGACAACCTGCATTTCGAGGTACAGACTGTGGGTGCGCATGCGAAGTTGCCGCGGATGCATGATCTTCTGAGTGCCCGACTGCGGCCCGGCGGCCCTGGAAGCGCAGTCGTATTCCGTGCTACGCGAAAGGCTGCGGAGGAAACGGCGGAATTCCTCGTTACTAAGGGCTGGTCCGCGGCATGTTTTCATGCCGGACTGCTGGCGACCGACAAGAAGCGCATCCAGAATGACTTCCTGGCTGGCGAAATCCAGGTCATCTGTGCGACCAACGCTTTCGGGATGGGTATCGACAAGGATGACGTCAGGCTCGTCATCCACGGCGACACGCCGGGATCGCTGGAGAACTACCTGCAGGAAGCCGGACGGGCCGGGCGAGACCGGAATCCCGCCGACTGCGTGCTCCTATACGACGAAGAGGATTGCGAGCAACAATTTCGCATGGGTGCTCACTCCGAGCTGAGCCGCCGCGATATCGCCCAGATCCTTCGCGGTCTCCGCAAGGCCGCCCGGTCGCGGAAAACCGATGAAGTCGTCATCACAACCGGTGAGTTGCTGCGCGATGAAGACGTCGATACTGAATTTGGTCCCCAAGACAATTCAGCGGACACCAAGGTGCGGGCCGCCGTCTCATGGCTGGAGCGTGCAGGATTTGTCGAACGGAACGAGAACCGGACCAACGTCGTGCAGGCCCGACTGCTCGTCAAGAGTATCGACGAGGCCCGGGCGCAGTTGGCGAGGCTCAACTTGTCCGAACGGGAGGGCGGCCTGTGGTTAGCGATCATACGCGAGATGATGAACGCCTCCGAGATGGATACGCTATCCGTCGACGAGATTGCCCTGTTGCCCGAGTTCCAGTCCTACTTGGAGGAAGCCCGTTCCGGTGCGCCGGAGCGGCTGGTACGGGAAGGGCGCAGCCAGGAGTATCTGAGCGCGAAGGTGCTGAAAGTCCTCGACGCGATGATGGGTGTGGGCGTGCTCAAGAAGGATACGCTGCTGACAGCGTACGTGCGGTATAAGGTCGCGGATCATTCTGGGATCAGACTGGACCGCGTGCTCGGCGTGGATCGCGAGTTCCTCAAGCTGCTGTCCGAGGAAGAGCCAGATCCGGAGGGGTGGCTCTCGCTCAACCTCCGTCTCGTGAACGACGAACTGTTGTCGCGAGGGGTTGACTGCTCGCCGGAAATGCTGCGACAGCTCCTGCGGAGCCTGAGCGAGGATGGTCGAGGGTTCGCGGGCCAAACGGGCAGCATTGACTGCCGCTACGTGGGGCGTGACGCCTACCGCGTCAGGGTTCGAAGGGAATGGCGACAAGCTGAGGCGCTGGCCGAAGTGAGGAGGAGAGTGGCAACCAAGATCCTGGAAGCCCTCTTGGACACAGTCCCGCCGAATACACCGCCTAAGGGCGACCTCTTGGTTGAGTTCGCGTTCGAGACGCTCCGGTCGGCGTTGGAGAGTGACCTGACCCTTCGCTCCGATATTCGTGACATGCAGGCGGCCATCGAGCGCGGGTTGATGTTTCTACATGAGCAGAGCGTCATCATCCTTCAAAAGGGGCTGGCGATATTCCGCTCTGCCATGACCGTCCGCGTTCTGCCCGAAGGTGACCGCCAACGGTATACGGCAGAACACTACGACGCGCTGCAGCACCACTACCGTGAGCGTGTGTTTCAGGTGCATGTGATGAACGAGTACGCCCGTTACGGACTGCAGAAGATCCGCGCAGCTCTCGAGTTGGTCGTCGCATACTTCACGATGGACAAGGAGTCGTTCATCCGACGGTTCTTCAGTGACAGCGGGGAACTGCTGGAGAGAGCCACGACGGCGCGGTCCTACCGCGCGATCGTAGACAGCCTGGGAAACCGCGATCAGATCCGCATTGTGACCCAGCCGACTCAGAAAAACATCCTGATCCTGGCCGGACCAGGCTCAGGGAAGACCCGAACCGTCGTGCACCGGTGTGCGTACCTGTTGCGCGTTAAGCGCGTACGTCCCCGGGCCGTCTTGGTCTGCTGCTTCAACCACAAGGCCGTCCTGGAGTTGCGCCGACGCCTGGCCGCTTTGGTTGGCAAGGACGCCATCGGGGTTACGATTCAGACCTACCACGGCCTGGCCCTTCGCATCCTCGGCCTGTCCTGCCGCGGACTGGAGGACAGGAACGGGACCACGCCCGATTTCGACCAGCTCATATCCGACGCTGTACGCGTCCTGCGTGGAGAGTCCGGAGTGCCGGGTGTCGAGCCGGACGACGTTCGTGACCGCCTGTTGGCCGGCTTTGAGCACATTCTCGTGGACGAGTACCAGGACATCGATGAGCCCCAGTACGAGATGATCAGCGCCATAGCCGGCCGTACCCTCAAGGACGGGGAGCGCAAACTGTCCATTCTGGCTGTCGGCGACGACGACCAGAGCATCTACGGTTTTCGGGGCGCCAACGTGGAATTCATCCGTCGCTTCAAGACGGACTACGAGGCGGATGTTGCCTTCCTGATCGAGAACTACCGTTCCACGCGCCATATCATTGAGGCGGCCAACCGCTTGATCGGGCGCAATCATGACCGCATGAAGGTGGACAAGGAGATCCGAATCGACCAGGGACGTGGCTTACTCCCGCCGGGCGGGGTGTTCGGCCAGAAGGACGCCCTTACGCGCGGCCGCGTCACGCTCGTCGAGGTCGGGGACGCTTCGGTGCAGGCGTCAGCCGTCGTGCGCGAGATCAAGCGGCTGCGCGCCTTGGGCGCAACCCGCTGGGAGGACATCGCCGTCCTCTCGCGCACACGGCGAGACCTTGCCCTGGTGCGCGCCGCAGCGGAAGCCGATGGCATTCCCGTTTCGTGGCCGCTGGACCGCGGCAAGATACCTCCGCTGAGCCGCATCCGTGAGGTATGGAACGTCCTGTCCGAACTGGCCTCTATTCGCGGCGAATCCACCACGGCTTCGGACCTGCTTGTTCGGTTTGGGCTTTCGGACGACTCACCGCCAGCAAATCCCTGGCGGGTGCTCATCCAGGACTGCCTGCATGCGTGGGCCGACGAGACACTGGACGAAAGACTTCCTGTCGCCACCGCTCTCGAGGGGCTTTACGAGGCGCTGGCCCAGCGACGGCGCGACGAACAGTTCGGCTGCGGCGTAGTCCTGAACACAGTCCATGCGGCCAAAGGCACGGAATACGAGCATGTCCTGCTCTGCGGCGATTGGTCGGGCGCGCGAGGGGCGGACATTGAGGAGGAACGCCGTGTTCTTTACGTCGGCATGACCCGTGCCCGCCACACCTTAGCTGTTTTCAACAGGATGGACCGCCGCAATCCCTTTGCCGACGAACTCACCGGGCCGTGTTTCACCTACCGCCGCGAGTCTGCCGGCCCAGCCGGACGCGACCACGATGCATCGGATTATGTCCTGCTCGGCATGGAAGATATCTTCCTGGACTTCGCCGGCCAGCAGCCCGCCGGCCACCCCGTACACACTGCGCTGGCGGGGCTTCAGCCCGGCGACAAACTGGCAGTGTCCCGTAACGGCGCGCGGCCCGCGTTGCTGAACGCGGACGGGCAGATGCTTGCTCGGTTCTCTGCCAAGGCCGCTGATACGTGGAAGGATCGTCTCGACACGATTCGTGACGTTCAAGTCATCTGCAACGTTATTCGACAGCGCACCGACTGCAAAGAGAGCGAATACCAAGACCGGCTCAAAGCGGACAGATGGGAGATCCCGATCTGCGAGATCCGGATGTAGCATCCTTGTTCGGCCAGGAATCGAAAGCTCCACATGAAGAACACACGAAGCGAAAATGCAACCAGCGCGTAGAGATGAGATACGGCGTTTTCTCGTCACGGGCGAGCATGATGCGGCGCATAGGGTTTGGCCCGGACGCCACGTTTTTGAGCGGGTCCATGCGGGGGATGCTGCGCTGCGGGCCGCCCTGGCCGACGCCGTGCGCCAGCGGACAAAGGGGCTGACATTTCCTTCCCTGCCACCCGACTTCGATGCCGGCCAGTTTGTGCTCGGCAAGGTCCGTCCCATGGTATGCGGGCTCTTTCCGGCAAGGGAGCGACAGGTCATGCTCGACCTGTTCGAAAAAGCCCTGGTGTTCGTGTCCGGGGACAACATCGAGCAACTCGTTTCAGAGACGGAAATGCTGTCCACAGCCCGCCAGATGAGGGAGCATACCCGATGGGAGTGCGAGTGACGATGGATCGGGCAAACAGTGAAATGAGCGCCAACCTGCTCGATAACGTGAGCGCCCTGGTCGACCAGATGCAGGGCTTGGCGCGTCAGGCTCACGCCGAATACAGCCCCGAGGTGGATGCGCTGATTGCCACGCGCACCCGCGACACCCGACGGATCGAACGCCTGCTCGATGGCATCCTCGATTTCGGCTTCGATGACGCCATGACCCAGCTCTTCAAACGCCTCTGCCGCTACTACTACACCCTCGATCCCACCGCCACCGTCGATTACGTCCACACCTACCGCGAGATGTGGGACAGCGACGGATCATAGGTTCCGCCGTCCACAACATAGGGAGCCAAGGGCCAGGCCATCTGAGCGCGATGGGCCGGGGTGCATGTCCCCTCCCCGTAGCCTCCGTCGCCAGACGGTGGACTCCCCACATGGCCTGTCCCTTGACGGCCTTATTCGACAAACCGATTTTGACCATCACTGACTTTGTCGAACGCACGGGTATTCAGCGGCGCAGCGCTGAACAGATCATGGAGGCCCTCCTGAACAGGAGGATTCTCGGAATCCAGGAGAGAGAAGCCGGCAGCAGGCCGGCCGTTCTGGCTTTCAGACGCTTGGTAGCCATTACGCAGCGCAAGGAGTTTTCAGCCAAGTGACAGAGCCCGGCGTTGGTGTTCGCACGACACCCATGACGTGCGGCAGAGTTTGTGCGACACCGGTGACGCACAAACGGGATTGTGCGACATGAATGTCGCTCAAAAAGCGTTGAGCGACACGGCTGACGCACAAGGTTTGTTGAGGGAAAGGGGCTACTTTCTGTTGATGGCGAGTTCCGCCTCGAGCAACGTGGCGATGATGGCATCAAAGTCGGGTGGCGGCGACAGGAACATGGGTTCCATGGCGGCGTAGTCGCGGCGCAGCTCGGGGAGACGGGCGGCGGGGGGCACGAGGCGCAGTGTACCGGGAACGGCTGTTTCGAAGTGGGCCCAGCTTGAGGCGAAGAAGCGGCTCTTGTGAATGCGGACGCGTTCCAGCAGATCGAGGGAGTCGGCGGCGGCGCGACCACCGGGGTGTCTCCAGAGCGCGGCGAAGTCGGCGTAGTGGCGGGCGAACCGATCGCGGAGCGGCTGGTTGGCCGGCCGGTGGTATTCGGCATGCAGGATGGTGGCCTTTTCCCAGAACGTGCGCTCGATTTCAAGGGCCACGACCTCGGCATGGAAGTCGTCAAACGCATCGGGCGCCAGCTCGGCGACAAAGGGCGTGATCACATGTGTGCCGGTGGGACGCTGGTCCGTCAGCGATCCGAACTCCATCTTGACGAGGGGCGGAATGTAGGAGCCGGGCGCGACCGCTCGCGGATAGGGAAACAGGATCACCGGAGATTGAGATACAGCGTCGAGCTCGAAGCTCAACCAGTGGCCTGTTTCGGGATGGGTGCCCAGGGCGGAGGTGACGACGGCTTCCAACTCGGGCGTGAAGCGGGCGTTCACCGCGCCAGCGCAATCGGCCTGGAGTTCCTTGTTGCGCTTCAGGCGTTGCGAATTGGAGGGGGCGTCGTCCAGGTCGGCTTCCTTCCAACCGAGCGAGGCGGGCGTGAGTCCGAGGTCGATGTCCTCGGAAAAGCGGTCGATGGCGCCAAAGACCTTTGAGAGTGACGTGCCGCCCTTGAAAACGCATTCCGCTCCGAGCTGGGGCGTGGCGAAAATGTGGCCGAGCAACCAGCAGACCCAGAAGTCCTTCTCGACGATAAACTCCGGCACGCCGGTACGGTTGGCATGGTTCCGCCAGTAGAGGGCGCGCTCTTCGGACGGGAGTAAGGCAAAGGATTTCACGGGGTGCCCTCCTCCCGGCCGATCGCCCTGAAGTAGGAGTGCATCCAGGCCGGGGCGAGCGTGATGTCGGCAAGCAACTGGCGGCGATCATCAAGAGAAAGCAGCTTGTGCAGGTGCGCCACCCTGTCGGGCGTGATGTTTGCTTTGCCGACATAGCGCAGCGCCGCGATGACGAGACCAGTCATCCTGCCGGAGGCGGCCATCATGCGTGGCGAGGCCTGGCGCAGTTCGATGGTCTGGTTCCCGTAGCGCAGCTTGCGTGGTTTTCCGTCGGTCAGGAAGACCACGCGGGCCGGGACCTGCTCAGAAAGACGCAAGAGGTTGGCCGCATAGCCGCCAAACGGTTGAAGCTTTACGTGATCGCGGTCAGCCAGCGCTTTGGCTACGGCCTCCACGGGTGGCAGAATATCTCCCAGGACGGGGTGTGTCTTGGGCTGGTAGTACAGCCCCCGGGCGAGTCGCCGCAGGAAGCCGGACGCCACCAGGCGGGACAACGCCTTGTCAACCGCTGTGCGCGTATCCAAGTCGAGAAAACGCCCCGCATGGAACACCGTATCGGGGCCAGTCTTTTCGACCCGCCAGCGGATGCGGTCCGCCGTACTGTCGTGTGTCTTGGGCCTAGCCATTACGTCAGATAATGTGTCCGCTTTTTCTGACGATATCAACTCAGAAATGCGGCAAATTACAGGGCCCTTACAGTGGGCAATGGGGTCAACCCTTGGGGCGATGTTGGCGGGACATCGGAGTCATCCCTTGAGTATTGATAAAGTGGTTAACGCTGTCCGGCGTCATGGGCTATTTCTCGTGGCGTCATGGCCAGGAAACTTCGCGTGCCGTTCGTGGCAATCCCTTCGACTACCTCACCACGCTCCGCCGTCACATCCGCCGCGTTCGCGACGATCCCGCCGCCTGGATGCCCTGGAACCTGGCTGCCGTGCACCGAAGAAACACGGCCACACACGCTTACCGAAGGGACACGGGGGCGCGCCAGAACACCACCCATTCGGCGTTCTCCGCGTGCCTCGCCTCCCCCGCAGCAGCACTCGAAGCCCCCTCATCTTCCAAAAGAATCAGTCATGCCTCCGAGGATGGGAAAAGCTTGGCGTGTGACATTGCCCCGCCATTGCCTTTAGTTTGATACGAAATACATTGGCGCCCTATTCGTCTTGGCGCGTTCCACACCTTCTGGTACATTTTCAGTGCGATGAAGCTGGACCGTGAAAAGCTGGTGGTGGTGGATCTCCACGGGAGCGCCGAATCGTCCGATCGGGCGTACTGGCGCGACAAGACGCCGATCGAGCGACTGCGCGCCGTACGTGTTGACCGGCAGGTGGCCTATGGACGAGCAAGTACGTCCCGACGACTTCAGAGAGTTCTTGAAGTTGCTGAGCGAGGCTGAGGTCCAGTACCTTCTGATCGGCGGGTACGCCGTGGGGCTCCGATTGCTATGCGGACCGTGTCACAACGGAGATCGACGGCCAAAGCGTGGACCTGATTTCCCGCACGCATCTCCGCATGAACAAGCGTGCCTCGGCTCGACACAAAGATCTCGATGACCTGGAGCACATCCCGGAAGACGAGGGGAACACGACTGCCGGAAGAGACTGAGAACAACGGTACAGGAGAGTGGAGATGGCAGCGGAACGCTACATCGTCGGGATCTATAATTACTGCGACTATTGGTGCGAACGCTGCGCCTTTACCCGGCGGTGCCGTAATTACGTTTCCGACCGCGCGGAGAGGGGGCAAGCCCGATCCGGTGACGAGGCATCGCCACCGGATGCCGATGCAACGAATGCAACGTTCTGGGATGCCCTGGCGGAGCGGCTTCGAGAGATCTCAGTCTTCGGGAAACCCGAACCTTCTGCCTTGGAGCCTCCGGCTGATGAATTTGGCCCTGATGACGCCCCGGATGACGCATGGCTGGAGCAGGAAACGAAGAGCCGCGAGGAAGCAAGGCGTCATCCGCTTGCCATTCTGTCGCACGATTACATGATGAAGGTGCATGAATGGCTCAAGACGGCTGATGGTGATTTGAAAGTCGTTGCCCGCAGTCTGCTCGAAGACGCGACCAATCCGTTCGTCGAGGACGATGTTGAAGAACAAGCACGCGAAATTGGGGAGATGATCGACGTTGTGGCCTGGTATCACACCTTGATCCCCGCCAAACTGGGGCGGGCCGTCCGCGGGATTATGGAGCGTGCCGAAGGGGCGGGCGAGTATGCGGCGATCATCGCCGAATCGCGTTGTTCGGATGCCAGCGGCTCCGGGAAGGTCGCCTTGATTGGTGTTGAGCGCTCGATCGCCGCCTGGTTGAAATTGCGCGACATCCTGCCCGCGAAGGAAGATAGCATCCTCTCCATGCTGGCGATGCTTAATCGGATACGTCGCCGAATTCAGATTGACCTGCCGGATAGCGTGACGTTTCGCCGTCCGGGATTTGACGGCGATGATGTCGGGCTATTCGATTGACATGACGACGGGAGGTTACCGCCTGATCATGGACGTGGACAACACGCTCAACAAGCCATAGGGTCATGTCTTTCTAGGGTCAATGGAATCCGTTCCGTGGAGGCGCGGATGATCGACCTGCTCGTACGCGAGATCAAGGCCGCCGAGGCCCCGCGCGAACAGTTCGAACGGTTGGGGCTTCAGGCGGGATGAACGGCCGTCGGACGCCTACTCGACCGTCAGGATGCGGCGTACGGGCACGGCCTCCTGTACATGCGGTTCGATGTGGCTGCCGAACTGGCAGGCCGTGACCGCGATCCGCAGCGGGAAGGTCGCCCGCGCCGGGGTCTCGGCGAGCGCCAGTCGGTTGCCGTCGCGGATCGCGGCCGGCCCGTATTCGACGGTGAAGCGCACCGGCAGTCCGGCGCTGCTCGTGGCTTGCAGGGCGAGCGGGAAAGCGTCGCGCTTCACGACGCCGATGTCCGGGAAGTCGAGGCTCTGGGCCGGCAGCCCGCGTTGCAAAGTTCTTCCTGCCCGACCACCCCGGTCAACTGCTTGTCTCGCTGTTCGTCCTCCTGCCCATCGTTTTGGTCTTTGGCTTCATCTCTCTCTTCCGGACTGAGGGTCCAGTCCGCTCGCTTGCTTTCTTGGTGGATGCTTCCCGCATCCGCAACGCTTACGTCCGTGTTGTTTTATGTCCTCGTAACTTTGGTGCGGAGGACACTCTCAACGTAATGGGGTAAGAGAAGGGCCGACAGCCGACACGCATTGGCGCCGACCGTCAGATCGGGCGGTTCGCGGCGTCGAGCACGATGACGCAGGGTTTGTGCGTCGCGACTTCCTCGGGCGACAGGAGGACGAACGAGAAGACGATCAGACGGTCGCCGACGGCGCCCTTGTGGGCCGTGGCGCCGTTGAGGCAGATCGTGCCGGACCCCGGCGCGTCCGGAATGGCATAGGTCTCGAAGCGTTCGCCGTTGGCCATGTTCGCGACCAGAATCTTCTCATACGGCAGGATGCCGACTTTGTCCATGAGCGCCCGGTCGATCGTCAGACTGCCTTCATACTCCAACGCGCATTCGGTGACGCGCGCATGATGGAGCTTCGCCTTCAACATGATGAGCTGCACAGTTTCGTCCTCCGCTGGATGTAATCGATTCGGGCAACCATACGGGAATGCGGGGCGTGACGCAAGAATGCGAATCGGCAGCATCCGTTTGGGATGCGGAATACCGGAGCGAAACCGTGCCGGCGGATGCCGCGGAGGTGTTCCGCCGCAGTCAACGGCTGTGTCCGCCACGCGCCATCATGGCGATCGACGGCTGAATCGGCGCCATCGTTCGCGATGGCGATTCAGCTCTTGCGTTCACGCGTCGACCCTCCATAATCCTGATTCGACCGCGGAAACCGTGCGGGAGCTTCCGTCAGTCGGAAGCGTCTGGAGACCCATGCTGACGAAGGCGCACCTCGACGATTCGATCATCCGACATGTCCGCACCGACTATGTCGCGCTCGACCGGGACCTCACGATCCGCCAGGCGCTCGACGAGATCCGGCGGTACGGTCCGGGCGACAACCCGATCTACTTCTACGTCGTCGATGACGAGAAGCGTCTGGTCGGGGTGTTGCCGATCCGGTGCCTGCTGACGCTGCCGCTGGAGACCCGGATCGGCCAGTGCATGCGCGGCAAGGTGGTGGCCATCCCGGACAGTTTCACGGTGATGGACGCGTGCGAGTTGTTCGTCATGCACCGCTTCCTGGCGCTCCCCGTGGTGGATGGCGCGCGGCGCGTGCTGGGGGTCGTCGACGTGGCGTTGCTGACCGACGAGATGTTCAACGTGCACGAGCGCGAGGAGATGGACGCCTTTTTCGAGACGCTCGGCGTTCGGTTGTCCCAGGTCCGCGACGCGACGCCGTGGAAGGCTTTCCGCGCGCGCTTCCCCTGGATGGTGGCGACGATCGTCAGCGGGTTGCTCTGCGCGGTGGTAGCCGGCGCGTTCGAGTTGACGCTGGCCAGGAGTCTGGTTCTGGCGCTCTTCCTGACCTTGCTTCTGGGGCTCGGCGAGAGCGTCAGCGTTCAGACCATGACGATCATGGTGTACCGCCTGCGCGGCGAGCGGCCGGGGTGGCGCTGGTATCGGACGATTCTGCGCAAGGAAATGCTCGGCACGCTGCTGCTCGGCGCGGCCTGCGCGGCGGTGGTGGCGAGTTTCGTCCTGCTGTGGAAGGGCGACCCGGCGGTGGCGGCGGTCGTGGGCGGCGGCATCGTCGCCGCGGTGGCCGGGGCGTGCTTTGTCGGCGTGAGCGTGCCGAGTCTGCTGCACGTGCTGAAACTCGACTTGAAAATCGCGGCCGGACCCGTGACGTTGGCAACGGTAGACGTGTGGACCATCGCTTCCTATCTCACACTCGCCACACTGGTTCTGGGACGTTGACGCCGGGATGCCGGAAGGAGGATGTGTTGCCGACAAACCACGGGCATTTCACGAAGGACGGCCGGGAGTACGTGATCACCGTCGGCTAGGTTGACAAGACCGCGGCGATGCTGGTACTAAGGGGCTTACGTATGACGATGTCCGAATTCACGCAAACCCCTGTGTCGGCGGTGGTGTGGCCGTGGCCGCTGGCCGCCGGCACGCCGTCGGCGGTCCATGTCGCAAACGCCGCCCTGCGCCGTCAGGCCGCGGTGCGCGGCGCGGTGGCCGTGACGATCGGCTGCATCCTGTCGGTCTTCGCCGCGACCCGCCACCTGGGCGTTGTAATCGCCGGCGTGGGCGGCGCGGTCGGGTTACTCGGGGTCGCCCTGCCGCCGGCATTCGCCCGGTTGGACGCCGGCCTGCACGTATTCGGCCGATGGGTGGGTGTCGCCTTGAGCTGGGTGCTGCTGGTGCCGTTCTTCATCCTCGTCATGTGCTTCGGACGCCTCGTCTTGACGCTGCGCGCGCGGGATCCCCTGCGCCGCGGCCGCGAACCCGACCGGGCGTCCTATTGGGATGACGCGCCCGCCCCCGTCGGCGCCGTCCGCTACCGGAATCAATACTAACCCATGAACATCCTCGGCATCAGCGCCTTCTACCATGACTCGGCGGCCGCGCTCGTGCAGGACGGCAGGATTGTCGCCGCGGCCCAGGAGGAGCGCTTCACGCGCAAGAAACACGATTTCGGGTTCCCGATTCACGCCATCCGCTACTGTCTGGCCGAGGGCGGGGTGACCAAGGGTGGCGTCGACACGGTCGTCTTCTACGACAAGCCGATCACCAAGTTCGAGCGCATCCTGAAGACGTACTTCTCCGTGGCGCCGAAAGGACTGCGGTCCTACATGATGGCGATGCCGCTCTGGCTGCGGGAGAAGCTCTGGATTCCGTACGAGATCGAGTCCGCGCTCGACCGCGCGGGGCTGGGCGAACCGGGCGAGATCCTGTTCGCGCAGCACCATGAATCGCACGCGGCCAGCGCCTTCTACCCGTCGCCGTTCGAGTCCGCGGCCATTCTGACGGTTGACGGCGTCGGCGAATGGGCGACCAGCACCATCGGCCACGGACGGGCGAACTCGCTTCAACTTCTCAAGGAACTCCGTTTCCCGCATTCGCTGGGGTTGCTGTACTCGGCCTTTACCTACTTCACCGGTTTCCGGGTCAACTCGGGCGAGTACAAGCTGATGGGTCTGGCGCCCTACGGCGAGCCAAAGTACGTCGGCGCGATCAAGGACAACCTCGTCGACCTGCGTGACGATGGCTCGTTCCGGCTGAACCTGGACTACTTCGGGTATCTCGACGGGCTGACGATGACCAACCAGCGGTTCGCGGCGTTGTTCGACGGCCCCGCCCGCTCGCCGGAGTCGGCCATCACCCGGCGCGAAATGGATCTGGCGCGTTCGATTCAGGTGGTGACCGAGGAGATCGTCGCGGCTATGGCACGCACGGCCAAGGCGCTGACCGGCGAGCGGAACCTGTGCATGGCCGGCGGCGTCGCGCTCAACTGCGTGGCGAACGGGAAACTGCTGGCGGCCGGGGTGTTCGACGATATCTGGATCCAGCCGGCGGCCGGCGACGCCGGCGGCGCGCTCGGCGCGGCGCTGCACGTCTGGCATGCGGTTCAGGGCAACGCTCGCACCGTCGACGGCAAGGATCGGATGCGCGGCGCCTACCTCGGTCCGGCCTTCGAGGACGACGAGATCGGCGCCTACCTCCAGGCCAACGGGTATCCCGCGGAGTTCCTCGATGCCGCGGCCTGGCCGACACGCGTGGCCGGGATCGTCGCCGAGCAGAACGTCGTCGGGCTGTTTCACGGCCGCATGGAGTTCGGACCGCGCGCGCTGGGCAACCGCTCGATCATCGGCGATGCGCGCTCGACCGAGATGCAGTCGGTGATGAACCTCAAGATCAAGTACCGCGAGTCCTTCCGTCCGTTCGCGCCATCGTGCCTCGAAGAGCGCGTCGGCGACTTCTTCGAACTGGACCGGCCGTCGCCCTATATGCTGCTCGTCGCCCCCGTACGCGCGTCGCGCCTGCTCCGGAACGATGCCGGGCGCGACTTGCCCCTGCGGGAATGGGTGAACGTGCCGCGCTCGGATGTGCCGGCCATCACCCATGTCGACTATTCGGCGCGCGTGCAGACAGTCAACCGCGACACCAACCCGCGCTACTACGATCTGATCAAAGCTTTCGAGGCGCGGACCGGCTGCGGCATCGTCATCAACACGTCGTTCAACGTTCGCGGCGAACCGATCGTCTGCACGCCGGCGGATGCCTACCGCTGTTTCATGCGGACTGAGATGGACTACCTCGTGCTGGGCTCCTACCTGCTGGACAAACGCCGGCAGCCCGCGTGGAAGGAAAGCAAGGATTGGCGCAACGAGTATGCCCTCGACTGAAGGGCGCACGGACAAGAAGGGGATGCGATGAGATTCCTGAAACATGTCGGCCGGCTGCTGGGAGAATTCGCCGGATTTGCCTGGCACAACAAGGCCTGGTGGATCATCCCGGTGGTATTGGTGCTGCTGCTGCTGGCCCTGCTGATCGCGAGCGGACAGGGCGCCGCGCCCTTCATCTACACGTTGTTCTGAACCGGCGGGGACGCCGGAGAGCGGACGGGTCAAGACACATGCCATCGACGGAACGCGCCCCGACAAGAATCGTCACCGTGGCCGGCAAGGACCGCGGCGCCGATCTGGGCCGCGACATCGCGGCGGCGGCCGAAGCCTTGCACGACGCCGGTCTGGCCGGTCTGCTGGAAGGCGAATCCGAGATCCTCAGACTCGGCGCCGCCGCCAACGAGGCCGAGTTTCTCGACCGTCAGATCGCCGTGTTGACCCGTCGGACCCAGGTGGATATGGACGGTTGCGAGACGCCGCCGGCGGCGGGCCCGGCGAGCCGCGTCATGCGCGTACTCCGGCGGATTCTCTGGCGGCTGATGCGCTACCCGAGCGACTTCATCGCCTTCAATCAGAACGCCATCAACTGTCAGTTTGTGCATGCCCTCGAACTGGAGGCGCGGCTGCGCCGACGCGAAACCGAAGCGCTGCGCCGGCGTCTGGCGGCGATTGAGGCGGATCGTCGGGGCGGGGAGCCGCCCCGGCCATGACGCGCCGCATCGACCAGTTGGTGGCCGGCTACGCGCGGGGCGACGCCATCTCGCAGGAAGTCCGCATGTTGCGGGACGTCCTGCGCGAGCTCGGCTATGCGTCGGATACCTTCGTTCCGGAAGGCCATATCGCCCCGGATGCGGTCGGGGACTGTCGGCCGCTACGCGAGTACGACCCGGCCGCCGGCGAAGGCGCCATCCTCCACTATTCCACCGGTTCGCCGGTGAACACGGCGTTCGCGGCCGTGCGCGGGCGGCGTATTGTGAAGTATCACAACATCACGCCGGCCGAATTCTTCGACGGGTACGACGACAATGTGGCGGCCGAACTGCGACAGGCGCGCGCGGGGCTCGCGGACATGGCCGCGGTCGCCGACGAGTTCTGGTCGGATTCGGCCTACAACGCCGGCGAACTGACGCCCTTCGGCGTGCGCGCTTCCAAGGTGCTTCATCTCGTGTTCCGCGCCGACGAATTCGAGACCGGCGAAGACCCCCTGATCCGGCGGCAATTCGGCGACGACCTGACCAACTGGTTGTTTGTCGGCCGCCTCGCGCCGAACAAATGCATCGAGGAACTGATCCTGGCTTACGCCTGGTACTACCACCGCATCAACCGCCGGAGCCGGTTGATCGTGGTCGGTTCGGAACAGAGCTGTCCCCGCTATTACGCCATGCTCCGCCTGCTGTCCCAGCGATTGCGATTGCCGAACGTCTGCTTTACCGGATACATCTACACGGGGCGGGCGACCCTCTACGACTGCGCGGATGTCTTCGTGATGGCGAGCCGTCACGAAGGGTACTGCCTGCCGCTCGTCGAGGCCATGGCGCGCGACATCCCCGTCGTGGCGCGCCGCGCGGGCGGCATGCCGGAGGCCATGGGCGACGCCGGCGTGATGTTCGACAACCTCAAACCGGCGGAGCTGGCGGTGCTGCTGCACCGGGTGTGCGGCGACGGCGCGCTGCGGGCGGAAGTGATGGCGTCCCAGCGACGGCGGCTGGCGGACGTGCGGGCGCGCGACGTGAAGCGCGAGGTGGCGGAAGCGCTGGGGCCGATGTGATCGTACGGGAGAGGAGCGCAACGTGGCGGAAATAGTCATCACCGGCGGCGCCGGATTCATCGGTTGCGCCGTGGCCAACCACCATCTGGCCGCGGGCGATCGGGTAACGGTGTTCGACAATCTGTCGCGCGCCGGGACGGATCATAACCTGGCATGGTTGCGGCGGCAGCCGGGCGGTGACCGGTTGACGTTCGTCCGCGGCGACGTCCGCGACGCCGAGGCCGTCGTCCGCGCGGTGTCGGCCGACGCCGGGCGCGTCTATCACCTGGCCGGACAGGTCGCGGTGACCACGTCCGTCGTCGCGCCCCGCGAGGATTTCGAGATCAACGCGCTGGGCACGCTGAATGTGCTCGAAGCCGTGCGCCGGCAGGCGCCCGCGGCCGTGATGCTCTACGCCTCGACCAACAAGGTCTACGGCGGCCTTGAGGACCGGCCCGTGGAGGAGACCGAAGCGCGGTACGCGCTGACCGACCGCCCCGACGGCATCGACGAGCGCGAACCGCTGGACTTCCACAGTCCGTATGGCTGCTCGAAAGGGTGCGGAGACCAGTACGTCCGCGACTACGCGCGCATCTACGGTCTGCGGACCGTGGTCTTCCGTCAGTCCTGCATCTACGGCACGCGGCAATTCGGCGTCGAGGACCAGGGCTGGGTCGCCCATTTCTGCCTGGCCACGCGGTTCGACCGCCCGCTGACGATCTACGGCAACGGGAAGCAGGTGCGCGACGTCCTGTTCATCGACGACCTCGTGGCGGCCTACGAGAGCGCCGCCACGCAGATCGCCACGACCGCCGGACAGGTCTACAACATCGGCGGCGGGCCGGCCTTCACGCTGTCGATCTGGCGCGAGTTCGGTCCCATTTTGGCGCGGCTCAACGGCGGAGAACCGGTGGTGCGCTGGGGCGAATGGCGTCCCGGCGACCAGCCGATCTACATCAGCGATATCCGGAAGGCGCGACGCGACTTCGGTTGGGCGCCGCGCGTGTCGCCGCAAGAGGGTCTCGACAAGCTGTGGCGCTGGATCGGCGAGAACGAACCGCTGCTGCGGGCGACCTTCGGCGCGCGGTGACGCGCCGCGGCGCGCCCGCCGCACCCGCACCCCCTCAACACGACGACGGGGTGTCGGCGGCCCGACGCTTCGTGCGCAGGTACAGATGCACGAGGACGAGGATCGGCGCGAGGATCAGCAACTCGTTCAGCGCGGAGACCAGGTGCCACCAACTGAAGAGGCCCAGCCCCCATTGCAGGCCGATGAAGATGTCGAACGGCGCATGGAATCGCCGTTCCGTCCAGGGCCAGAACAGCATGAGGCCGCGTCCGCACGTGAAGAAGTCCATCGCCGCATGCAGGCTCAGGGCCACCGCCGCCAGGCCGACGTAATGTCGCGCCCGACGGACCTGGAACACGCCGCAGGCCAGCGCCGTCGCCGCCGTTACGCCGGCGACGAACAGCAGGCTGTGCGTGAACTGGTTGTGATAGGCGCCCATGTCGCGCAGAACCACCCCGGCCACGGCGTCGAGGTCCTGCGCGAACGAGAAACCCAGCGCGACCCCCGCGTGCATCCAGCGCTCCCAGGCGCCGACCGGTTCGACCTTGCGGAGCGCCAGGCGATGGACCACGTAGGCGGCGCCGAGATGTGCGAGCGGTGAAGGCATGGCGGGGGTCCGTCAGCGCCGGCGCGCGTCCGCGGAACCGGTGCGAGCCGGCAGGTAGCCTTCCGCGATGTACCACGCGGCCGTCCGCTGCAACCCCTCGTCAAGACCCACGCGCGGCTGGTAGCCGAGATCGCGGCGGGCCTTGTCGATCTTGAACGCGCGGTTCTGGCGATACCAGTCGACCCGGCGCGGGAAGATGGGCGGCGTCACGTGGAACGGTTTGCAGAGCGTCTCGCAGACGTGTCCGGCGATGACCAGCGGCAGCACCGGGAAATGCGGAATCTTCACGTCGACGCCCAGGGCTTTGCCGACCCGGCGCACGAGGTCCTCGATGCCGACGTATTCCTCGTCGGCGATGAGATAGGCCTGCCCGTCGCCCCGACCCGGCTGCATGGCCAGCACCAAGGCATCGACCAGGTTGTCGATGTAGAGCGGATGGTACAGCGTCCGGCCGTTGCCGAACATGGGGAAGCGCCCGGAGGCGACGCGTTTGAAGATCATGAAGAAGCGCTCCGGGTCCCCCGGTCCGTAGATCGCGGCGGGACGCAGGATCACGCAGGCCATGCGCGGACCGTTGTACTCGAGCACGATCGGTTCCGCCAGGTACTTCGTGTGCTGATAATAGTCGGCCGGCTGGATCGGCGCATCCTCGCCGCCCGGCGGGTTGTCCACATTCCCGTGCACGCCGCAGGTGCTGGTGTAGATGAAGCGCTTCACGCCGGCCTGCTTCGCCGCTTCGAGCACGATGCGGGTGCCGCCGACGTTGACATCGTCATAATGCGATTCGGGGACATCGAGCTCGCGGAAGGCGGCCGCCATGTGCTGCACCACGTCCACGCCGCGCATGGCGGACTCGACCACCGGCTTGTCCGTGACCGAACCGATCACGACGGTCGCGCCCCAGTCGCGCAGTTCCTGGGTCTTCAGGCCTTCCTTGTAATCGAGCGCGGTGACGGCGTGTCCCGCATCGAGCAGCCGTCGGACAAGCGCCTTGCCTGTGAACCCCGTGCCTCCGGTAACCAATACTCTCATCGGATCGATCCTCCTTGTCCGTCGCCGTCCGTCAGCAATTGACGTTGAACTTGCGCTGCCAGATGGCCGTGTTCAGCAGGGCCCACAGCACATGGTTGTGATTGTGTTTCATGGCGAGATGCTCATCGACCAGGCGTTTGAGCGTCTTCACATCGAGGTTGCGCTGGATGATCGGCGACTGATCGAAGAGGTCGATCATGTAATCCTTGAGCCGGCCGCGCAGCAACTGTTTGACGGGCAGGCTGTAGCCCTGCTTGCCGCGGTTGACGATGTTGTCCGGCAGGATGCCTTCCAGGGCCGAGCGGAAGACGTGCTTCGTCCGGAACCCCTTCAGCTTCCAGTCGCCGGGCAGCGAGGCGATGAACTCCACGAGGACGTGGTCGAGCAGCGGCACGCGCACCTCGAGCGAGCTGGCCATGCTCATCTTGTCGACCTTCATCAGGACGCTGTCCGCCATCATGAACCGCATATCCAGGTAGATCTCGCGGTTGACGATGTCGGTGGCGTCGCATCGGTCCAGATAGGGGCGGATGAGGCGAAAGGCGTCGAACACCGCCTTGCCCTTGAAGTCGTCGTTGAACAGCGCGGCATCCTGCCGCGCGTTGCCGAAGTACTGCCAGCGCAGATGATGCCCCTCGGGCGGGAGGTTCGAACCTTCGATGAAGCGCTTGAACATGTTGATGGCGCCCTTCTTCTGGGGCCGATCGGGCAGGCAGGCGGCCAGACGCGCGATGACGTGCCTGCGCAGCGGGCCGGGAATGACGCTGAACCAGCGGTTGAGCCGACTGGCCTTGAAGCGGTCGTAGCCGGCGTAGCTCTCGTCGCCGCCTTCGCCGCTGAGGCAGACCGTGACGTGCTTCCGGGCCTGCTCGCAGACCAGGAACAGCGGCACCGACGACAGGTCCGTCATCGGCTCGTCGAGATGCCAGAGAGCGCGCTCGACGTAGTCCGGCTTGAGGTTGCTGTCGATCATCAGCACCTGGTGGTCGGTTTGGAACACGTCGGCCACCTGCTGGGCATAGTCCAGTTCGCTGAATGTCTTGTCCGCGTAGCCGATGGTGAACGTGCGGAGGCGGCCCGGAATGTGGCGGCGCATCATGGCCACCAGCGCGCTGGAGTCGAGCCCGCCCGAGAGGAAGACGCCGAGGGGCACGTCGCTCATGAGGTGACTCTTGACGGCGTGGTCCAGCAGTTCGCGCTGCCGCTCGACCGCCTCGCCGTAATGGAGATGCTCGGCGTTCGGCTTGAGGCTCAAATCCCAGTAGCGTGTGACGCGGGTATCGCCGCGTCGATGGATCAGGTGATGTCCGGCCGGGAGTTTCAGGATGCCGCGGAACATGGTCTCCGGCGCGGGCACGAACTCGAAGCCGAGGTAGTCGTACAGCGCCTGATGGTTCAACTCGCGCGGGACATCGGGATTTTCGAGGATGGCCTTGATCTCGGAGGCGAAGATGAGGCGGCCGCCGTGGAGACTGTAGTAGAGCGGCTTGATACCGATGCGGTCGCGCGCGATGAAGAGCTGTTGCCGGCCGGCGTCCCAGATGGCGAAGGCGAACATGCCGCGCAGCTTGTCGACGCAGTCGACCCCGTACTCCTCGTAGGCGTGGACGATGACCTCGCTGTCCGTATGGCTGGCGAACCGGTGCCCCCGCCGTTCGAGCTCGGGCTTCAGATCCTGGTAATTGTAGATCTCGCCGTTAAAGACCAGCCGCACGGCGCCGTCCTCGTTCGTCATCGGCTGGCGACCGTGATCGCTGAGGTCGATGATACTGAGGCGGCGATGCCCGAGCGAGATGCCCTCCGCCGCATATGTGCCGTCCTGATCCGGACCGCGATGGGCCATGACGCCGTTCATCTTCGCAACGAGCGCTTCGTCGCGCCATGTGAATCCGCAAATGCCGCACATGCAATCGGTTCCCGAGGTTTCGTGTCTGCCCGAAAGGCGAGGTCAAACCGTATGCCTTTTCGGCGCGGGATGCAATCCCTTACCCGTCGCGGCGCAGTTCCATGATCACCGGCGAACCCCACAGTCGGGTGAGTCCGAGCGCTCCGCACACGGCCTCCAGAGCCGCGGACAGGGCCGGCCGGCGCAGCACGCGGTGCAGTACCATGGGCAGAAAGAACTGCTTCCGCTCGCGCATGCGGACGAACCCGTGTCGGGCGAAGACATCGGTCAGTTCGCGGCGGCTGAAGAGCCGCCACGCGCGGGTGTTGCCTTCGAGCTTCTTCTTGAACGAGAAAAGGCCGCCCGAGACCGCCGCATTGAGACTGCGGCTGGTGGGGTAGTCGACGATGATGGAGCGCCGCGCGACACGACAGAGCTCGCCGATCAGCTTCGGCCATGCGTCACAGTGCGTGAGCAGACGAAAGCAGAGCACCGTGTCGACGGAGGCGTCCGCAAAGGGCAGGTCGAACATGGAGGCGCGGACGAACGTGCAGGCGCCCCGGTCAACCAGATCGCGAATGCGCGCGCCGCAAACCGCGTCGCTGCCGTGGACCGTCACCCGGAACCCGGCTTCGGCCAGCGGGCGCGCAAGCTGGGCATGCCCGCCGCCGACATCCAGCACCTCGACGCCCTGGTGTGCGTCGAGCGCGGCGAGAACGATACGGGCCTGCCGCCGCAGCATCCAGGCGCCGATGGCGCCCGAAAACCGCCGGGCATAGTCATCGGACGCGGTCTCGATATCGGCGGCATCACTGGCGACCATTGGCATTGTCCCGGTTGCGTATCCACCCTCAGGCGCCTCACGGCCGACACGACCGATCCGGCGACTGGCACGATAGTACGGAACGGCGGGTGTGTCGAGCGATCCCCGACACACCCCTCTCCCGTCCCCTCCTTGCCACTGTTCGTGTGCATGACAAACCATTTTTCACCTTGTCTTCGAAACGCCGCGGGCGAATTGCTCACGCTTCATGCAGTCGCTCAGTACGGCATACGTGGAGCAGCTATCCGAGCTATATCGGACGGCGCAAACGGTTGGACTTCGTCGAATATGGGCCGATGCTTGCGGAGATGGGCGGCAAGGAGCGTGTGCGTCCCAGGCGCTACCGGGACTTTGCAGAAAGCGGGTTGGCGGAAAACGATGAGGAGTTCCTGGAGGTGTTGCGGGAATACCCGCGCTGCATGGGAGGCGAGGCGTTTCGAGACTGGGTCAATGAACAGTACGGAAAGCTCTTGAATCGGCACGCGCATCCCGAGGACGTTTCGTTGCGTCGCACGTCCACGCCCCTGAGTGCGGAACGGGTACTCCAGCTTGTGGCGGAGAACTTCGGCATACAGGTCAGCGACCTTCAGGTGCGCCGCCGCGACAGCCTCCTGCGCGCCGTGGCGGCTCGCTGCCTATGTCGTCACGCGGGGCTTACGCAGCGCACCGCGGCCGCGGCGCTCAACATGGGAAGCGGGGCGGCCGTCAGCCACCAATTGCGTAAACTGATCGAGGCGCAACAAGCCGACAAGAAACTGGCCCGCCGTCTCGCCGCCTTGGACCAACGACTGTCCACTGAGAGCAGGAACAAAGTATACCAACTCAAGGGCTGCCCCGATGCCCCCAGTTCCAGCCCATCGTCCGGTCAAACGCTCCACGCTGGCGCACATCCTCAAGCAGGGCAGACTCAGCGCGCATAGAGCAGCCTGTCCCTTGACGCCTATCAGTGGTGTGTGTGGGACCCTCCGAAAGGAGGGTTCCCATCCCGATCGTCGCTCCCGTCGTCCGCTCTCGTCAGCCGATCCCCGTGAGACCGACAGAATCGAGATGCGCCCCCCTGCGACGCTGCTTGCAGTATCCCCTTGCCCCGGCTTTGCAACACGCGTAGAATCGCGCCGATCTGGGGTGTATCGTGCGCCGGGGCGAGCGCACCTAATGCGAGAGGGGGCGACATGAGCAGGATCACGCGGGCCACGACGTTTTCGCAATCGCACGCGCTCACCCGCGGCCATGCCGCATGGGATGACCCGCGGCATCCCGGTCCCGCCGCATGCGGTTGCGCCCGTGCGCTCCTGATGTGCCTCGCGCTGGCGGCGCCCGCGCGCGTCGGAGCACAGGCCGGCGGTGACGCAGCCGCGGGTGGCCTGTTCGACATGCCGCTCGAGGACCTCATGCGGATCAACGTACTGTCGGCGGCCAGTTTCTTCGAAGTCGACACGGAGAAGAACCCCGGCTACTCGCAGACGTTCACGGCCGAAGAACTCGCGGTCGCGCCGATCCGGACACTGGGGGACCTGATCGAGCTCAAGTGCCCGACCTTCGCCACGGGCGGCAGTCCGCGCGAGGGTCTGCAGATCGGCGGTCGCGGCATCACCAGCGAGAACTCGTGGCGCACGCTGCTGCTGATCGATGGACACAATGTCAACCATCGCGTCCACTTCGGGATGCTCGAGAGCCTCTCGACACCCATCCTGGGCGATATCCGCAAACTGGAGGTCATCACGGGCCCCAGCGCCATCGTGCACGGCAGCGGCGCGTTCGACGGCTTCATCAACATCACCCCGCGCAACGGCACCGACGACGCCGGACTTTGGGCGGACGTCGAGTACGGGTTCGAGGATGATTTGCGGAAACTGGAGACCGGCTACGGCTTCGACTATGGCCCCGGCCGCGACGTCTACATTCACCTCGCCTGGTTCACCGCCGACGGCTTCGAGCCGGATGACGAGTGGGGCTACGAGATGTCCGCGGCGAATCAGGCGTGGGCCACGGAACTCGGCAATTTCGATACCAAGGGGATGATCCGCACCGCGCGCCCGTTCCGCTTCGTCGGCGACAACTACCGGCTGGCCACCTACTGGAACCATGGCAATCTGAAGACCCATCTTATTTTCGGCGAATCCAACCAGGACATGTTCTCGTTCAACGAGCAAGGATACCTGCACAGCCAATACCTCCTGATGCAGACCAAGTACCTGCAGGAACTGGGCGAAACGGATTCCCTGGAGTACATCCTCGCCGGCGAGATGTTCGACGAGTACTACGAATGGTCGGCCAACACGCTGCCCGCGTTTGCCCTCGGCGACAAGAGCGGCGGCGACGAGTTCGGCATCGAGGGCAAACTGATCTACCGGACCGAGCGCCTGGAGCGTAACCGCATCGCTTTCGGCAGCGCCGTGGCCCGCCGCGAGATGAACAGCCTGGAGCAGTTTTTCCGCAAAGACGACTTGATCGGTCCCGGCAACGACGCCACGGGCGAATACACGTCGATGGGGCTGTTCATCGAAGACTGGATCACGCTGACCGCGCGACTGACGGCCTACGCCGGCCTGCGATACGACCGGATCTACCAGGGCACGTACCGGACGCATAACTCGGTGGCGGGGGTCACCCCGCCGTCGTTCACGCCGGAGGACCTTCACGAATGGTCGCCGCGCATCGGCCTCGTCTACGAACTGACGCCGAACGACACCGTCAAGGCATCCTACCAGCGGGGCTTCCGCTTCCCCGAACCGGCCATGTACGCCTGGCATGACCTGTTTGGAACCGTGCTGGCCGAGGGCGGATTCGACCGACTGCCGGACTTCACGCCCGAGACGCTGGACAGCGTCGAACTGAACTACATCCGCAAGTTCCCGGAACAGCGTTTGAACCTGTACCTTAACCTGTTTCATAACACCTACCGGGATCGCCTGACGTGGATCTGGTTCCAGCGCGAGGACGGCTATGTGGACCCCGAGGGGTGGGACTACGTGGTCGACACCGTGGGTTGGGTCGGCAGCTATGCCAACATCGACGGCAAGGAGTACATCTACGGCGGCGAGGCCGTCATCGCGTACGCGTTGACCGACGACCTCCATGTCAACGCCGGATACGGACTGATCGAGATCGACAACCGCGATGTCGTCCGTTACCCGAACCAGCAACTCAAACTGAACGTCAGGGCCGAGTTCCTGTCGGACCGACTGGTGTGCGACGTGTACTACGTGGCCACACCGGGCGGGATCGACAATGAAACGGGGGTGCAGCATCCGATCTACGACGAGTCGCGTTCGCTGGTCGACGCCGCGATCGGTTACCGCGTCAACCCGAACTTCCGGCTCAAGCTCATCGGCAAGAATCTGCTGGAGGACGACGTCCCGCCGCCGACGTTCAATATGGACAGCCCGCAATCGGGCCATATCGGGCGCGACGCCCGACGTGTCTACCTGGTCGCCGCCACTCATTTCTGAGTGCCGCGATCGGATGGGCCACCCTCCGGCACACGAGAATCGATGGAACTCCTGTTGATCCAACCGGATCGGGCAGTTTCTCAACCGCGTGGGGCAGACCGCGGAGCGCGGAGCCTGGGCCAGTCGCCACGGATGGAGCCCCTGTGGAAGACGATGGCATTTCTCTCCAGCGCCTGACGAAGCGTATCGGCCGTCCACCGCATCCAATCAAACCGTCTTATGCCATTAGAGACCTTCGACGAACCGCTTGATGCGCGCGCAGCCTTCCTCGATGTTCTGCCGGCTGCAGGCGTAGGAGAGTCGCACGGTCTGGTCGGCGCCAAACGCCGCGCCGGGCACGACGGCCACCTTCTCCTTCGCGAGCAGCCGTTCGGCGAACGTCACCGAGTCGAGTCCGAAGGCCGAGATGTTCGGTAGCACGTAGAACGCGCCCCGTGGCCGTACGCACGTGATCCCATCGATCTCCCGCAACAGCCCGTAAATCAGGTCGCGCCGTTCCGCAAAGGCCGCCACCATCTTCGCGACCTCGGGGCCGGCCGACTGCAGGGCCGCGAGCGCGCCAAACTGGGCGAAAGTGTTCGGCCCGGACGTGCTGTGGCTCTGCAACGTGCTCGCGGCGTCGAGAATCGGCTGCGGCGCGGCGAAGTAACCCAGCCGCCAACCGGTCATCGAGAAGGCCTTGCTGAAGCCGTTGACGGTGATCGTGCGGGCAAGGATGTCGCGGTTGAAACTACCGATACTGACATGCTTCACGTCGTCGTAGATCATCTTTTCGTAGATCTCGTCCGCCACCACCAGCACGTCCTTCTCGACGGCGACCGCGGCGAGCGCGCGAAGCTCGTCGCCCGTGTACACGTTGCCGATGGGGTTCGACGGCGAGTTGATGACGATCGCGCGGGTGCGCGGCGTGATGGCCGCGGTCAACGCTTCCGGCGTGATCTTGTAGTCGTTGGCTTCATCGGTCGGCACGCAAACGGGTACACCGCCGGCGATATTCACCATTTCCGGGTAACTCAGCCAGTATGGCGCGGGGATGATGACCTCGTCGCCGGTATCGCAGATCGCCATGAAGATGTTGAACAGCGACTGCTTGGCGCCGTTGCCCACCGAGATCTGCTCGGGCGCGTAGTCGAGGCCGTTCTCGGTCTTCAGTTTGGCCGCGATGGCCTTGCGAAGCGCCGGCAGGCCGTCGACGGGGGTATACTTGGTCTCGCCGCGCGCGAGGGCGGCGATCGCCGCCTGCTTGATGACCTCGGGGGTGTCGAAATCCGGCTCGCCGGCGGCAAAACTGCAGACCTTCTCGCCCTTCGCGGCCAGGGCTTTGGCCATGCTGGCGACGGACAGGGTGACCGATGGGGGAATCGCGGCGATACGGGGGTTCATGGCGGCGCCTCTCTTGCGGTTCCGGCGGGGACCCGTTGGTTCACGTTATGTCATACCATGCCATACCGGCGTCCAACCGAAGGGCCGGCGGCAGGACTATCCGCAATACTGTTCGATCCATGGCTTCAGCGTATCTTCCTCGACACGCACAATGCCCATTTCGCGCTGGGCGTTGTCCGGCGAATCCGACGCATGCGCGGCATTGACCATGATGCTGCTGCCGAATTCCCGGCGTACCGAGCCCGGGCGCGCCTTGCTCGGGTCGGTGGCCCCGAGAATGTCGCGAATCTTGGCGACGGCGTCCACTCCTTTGTACACGAGCGCCAGACATTCCTCGTGGCCGGCGGTCGCGGCATCCCGCGGCAACACGTCGGACGGACGGTGCCCCGTCATGAACTGCACGATGCTCTCGAACTGACCTTCGGCGAACCGCGCGCCCAGTTGTTCGCACAGCCCGCGCGTGTCATCGGGCTGCACCGGGAAGCCGAATTCGCGCGTCAGCGCGTCGGCGGCGCGTCTGGCGCCGATATCGGCGAACTTCTTCGCGAGCACCTCGCGCACGGGGCCATAGAATTCCAGCGCCTGATCGACGGTCATCCGGAACTTCTTGGCGCCGACGATGCGCAACCCGGCCGCGGAGAGCACGTCGATGATGCTGCCCGGCCGCAGACTCGGGAAACGGAAATTGTCGGGCTTGAGCATGACCAGCGTGCTCTGCACGTCGCCACCGGGATACGGCGAGGACGATTCGACAATCCCGCCATGCCGGTCGGTGTATTCGGCCCAGAGGCGCAGGGTGCGGTGGGTCCGCGCACGCGTCGGCCCGACCAGAACCGCCGGCTCGAAGTAACGCACGTTGCCGGCTTCGTCCTCGATGTACTCGCCGTAGGTTTCACGGACGGTTTCGCCGCTGTCGCGTCGCAGCGTGGCGCCGCCGGTCACCTGCCAGATCTTCGCGACCGCATCCTCGCCCTCGAAGAGCAACATCATGACCCGATGCGGCTGCCCGGTGAGCGGATTCGGCCCGTATTCCGCCGCGATGTAATCGCCGATCAACCGGTTGAGGCGCACATCCCCGTCGGGCGCGGTGCGCACCTGGTCGGCGTAACGGTCGGCGAGTTCCCGCGGCGGATTGAACATCCGGACGGCGACAAGGTTCAGGTCCGTGCGGGCCACGTAACGGCCAATGACGCCGCCGGTGCGCGACTTGGCCAGGGTGTGCGGGTTGATCAGAACGAATGCGAGTTCGCGGGCCATGTCAGCTTCTCCTTGGAGTTCGGTGCCGGCGTAGTGTCAGTAGTCGTACCCGATCCAGATGACCCAGGGGTCCTTGTCGGTATAGTCGTCATCGGCTTCGATCGCCCAGGCCCGGTCGATGCGGATGGGAAAGCCGGGCATGTCGAGGCGAATCCCGATGCCGTAGGAGCTGGCCATATCGGTCAGATCCATGTCGTATGGTTCGAGCCAGGCATTGCCGATATCGTAGAACGTCGCGAGGCGAATCCCGGTGACGATCGGAATGGTGTACTCCGCCGAGCCCACCGCCAGCGACTGGCCACCGCGCGGCCGGTGCCGGTAGACGTCGGTTTCGCCGATGGGACGGATCACCTTCGGTCCCACGTCGCGGTAGTCCCACCCGCGCAGCGTCCGGCCGCCGCCGAGAAACAGCCGATCGGTCAGCGGCACGATGTCCGTATCGCCGAACGCCTCGATCACCTGGAACTGGGTGCGCAGACTGATCACGTGGCCGAACCACAACGGCAGGTAATGGGCCGTCCGCAGGCCAACCTCGTACATATCGGTGTCGCAGCCCATCGGGCCGCCGGTCACCGTATAGTTGCCCGCGAGACGGTTGCCGCGCGTGGGCACGAACGGGTTGTCGCGCGTGTCGTGCGCCAGCGTCAACGTCAGCGAACTGGTGATGCGGTCCTCCTCGCTCTGAAAGAAGTACGGCGTGCCCGTGCGGGTCTCGAAGTCGAACGAATCCAACTCGTAGTACACGTTGGTGTCGGCGATGTCGTTGATGAGCGACTGTTCGATCTGGTACCGCAGACTGATCCGGTTGGCGCCCGGCAGGGCCTTGCCCAACGTGACGGCCACGCCGGTACGCTCCTCGTCATAATCGTGGTAGTCGCGTTCGCGGTGGTAGATATCGAAGCCCAGCGACAGGCGGCGGTCCATGAACCAGGGCTCGGTGAACGAGATCTCATAGTCCTGGCGGGTCGAACCGAACTGCGCGCGCAGGCGGAGCTTCTGACCGCCGCCGGTAAATGACGGCCAGCCCATGAGGTCGAAATTGCCCTGGGACAGCTCGACGAAACCGATCATCTTGTCGATGCTCGAAAAACCCGCGCCCACCATGAACTGCCCGGTCCGCTTCTCCTCGACCTCGAACACGAGATCGCGTTCGCTCATATCGTCGGTCGGCACGGGAATGGCACGCACCGTCTCGAAGAAGCCCAGGTTCTGGAGGCGGCGCTGGCTGCGTTCGACACGGCTCTGGTTGTAGGTTTCGCCCGGGTAGATGAGCAACTCGCGCCGGACAACCTTGTCGCGCGTCCGCGTGTTGCCGCGGACGAGAATATGGCGCAAACTCACCAACTGGCCTTCCTCGATGGCGTATGTGATGTCGACGATTCGCGTCGACGGGTCCGGCGTCAGCACAGGCCGGGCATCGCTGTCGAGATAGCCGCGGTCCCCGTAGTAGCCGGAAAGCGCGGCGGCCGTCGCGGCAATGTCGCGGTGCGCCGCGACGGCGCCGGGCTTGAGCCGCACGAGGGTGCGCACATCCGGTTCGGGGAACAGCGTGATACCGGTGACATCGACGGCGCCGATCCTGTATTGAGGCCCCTCGACGACTTGGACGACGGCGACCTGCCGCCCGGACGGGGTGGCCTCGGTCCGTGCCGTGGCGGTAGCTTCCAGATAGCCGAGGTCCATGTAGACGGCCTTGACCTCGGCCTCGACGCCGGAAAGTTCACTCTGCGCGTATCGTTTCGGCCACACCCAGCGGAAGACGTTCCACGGTGCCGGCCGGTGCAGGGCGGTGCGTAGCGTGCCGCTCGACACGGCGTCGTTGCCCTCGACCCTGATCTTCCGGATGTACCGCTTCGGTCCTTCGTCGATCGTCAGCGTAACCGTCACCAGGCCCTCGACCTCGTCAACGGTATCGAACGTCCACGCGCACGCCGCATCGGCATAGCGATCATCGCGGTACTCGTCGATCAGCGCCCGCGTCCGCATCCCCATGACCTGGTCATCCACCAGGTCGCCGGACCGGAGGTTCAGCAACTTGCGGATCTTGCGCCGGCTCAAGTGATCGTTGCCGCGGATGTCGGGATCGGCGGCGAGCCGGTGTTTCGGGCGGACGGCGAACACGAGGCGGACGCCGTCGGCCTGCTGTTCCAGCGCCGCGTCGACCGAGGTGAAACGGCCGGTGCGCAGCAGGGCCTTGACGTCGTTGGACACGCGAGCCGTGTTCAGTTCCTCCCCGACGCGCGACGCGACGTGATTGAGAACGAAGGTCTGGTCAATGCGTGCCGGCCCCAGAGTCTCGACGGCCATCTCGCGCACGACCGGCGCGGCCACGACCGTGCCACACAGTACACCGGCAACCAGTGCCGCCATCAGGAACGCTGTCATCTGCTTTCGCCGCACGGCTACTCCTCCACTTCCGCCCCCGGTTCCGTCGCGAATCCGTCGACGCCGCGCGCGCGGTCGGTGAACCGGGTATAGGTATCCTCGAAATTCAACTGCACTTCACCGGTAGGTCCATTGCGGTGTTTGACGACGTCGACGACCGCCAGCGTCTCGTCGTCGCAGCCTTCACTGCCCGGGTAGCGGCAGGGACGACGCAGCATGAGAACCACGTCGGCATCCTGTTCGATAGCCCCGGAATCGCGTAGATCGGAGAGCTTCGGTTTGCCCTCGGCGCCGCCCGTGCGCTGATCCGGCGCACGACTGAGCTGACTGAGCACGATCACCGGCAGCTTGAGTTCCTTGGCCATCGCCTTGATGTTGGCGGAGATGGCCGACGTTTCAAGCTGACGCCCCTGGCGCGCGTATTCCCGACAGTTGAGTAACTGCAGATAATCGATCACGATCAGCGAAATCTCGTACTTCTTCTTCATGCGCCGGGCGCGGGCGCGCAGCTCGAGCACATCCAGGCCGCCGGTGTCGTCGATGTAGATGCGTGCGCGGCTGAGATCGTCCGCGGCGGTCATCAGCCGCCGATGGACATCCGTGGAGACATAGCCGCCCGACAGCCGGAAGCCCGATACTTGCGCCCGGCAGCAAAGCATGCGCATGACCAGCGATTCATAGGACATCTCCAAGCTGAAGATGCCGACGGCATGGGGCTTGTGATCGGAATCGCCTTTGCCGAGGGCGACATGTTCGGCGATGTTCATGGCCAGCGATGTCTTGCCCATCGACGGGCGGGCGGCCAGGACGACCATTTCGCTGGGACGCAGTCCGTTCAGCTTCTCGTCCAAGTTCCGGAACCCCGACGAAATGGCGTCGCCGATGCCGTGTTTCGACTGGAACACCTTCTCGATGTGTTCCATCACTTCCTTGACCGCATCGGCCCAGATCGTCACCGCCCCGTGCTGGTGTTCGGTGATATCGAGGAAGCGTTGCTCGACGTCGCTGAGCAGTTTGTCGGCGCTCTGCTGCTCGTCATAACAGGCGGATTCGGTATCGCGCGCCGTGTTGATGATGCAACGCAGAAGATGCTTCTGGCGGACGATATCGATGTAGTAGCCGGCATGCGCCGGCGTCGGCGTGGCGTCGACAAGCTGTTCGAGATACGTCAGCCCGCCGACGCCATCGAGACGGCCCGCGGCGGCCAGATGATCGCCAAGGGTCAGCACATCGATGGCGCGGCCGGCCTGTTGCAGCGCCAGCATGCCTTCGTAGATGACGACATGGGCGGGCTGGTAAAACGCGTCGGGTGCGATCTGGCTTTCGATGGCCAGATCGAGCACCCGTTGCGCATCCAGCAGGATAGACCCCAGCACCCCTTTTTCGGCCGCATCCGAAGCGGGCGGAACACGGTCCATCGCCCTCGCGTGCGGCGGAGTGCCGGCGTCTTTGACCATTATGGGGTCACTCCTCGACGATCCAGACCTTCACGCTCGCCTGGACGTCGGCATGGAGCCTGACCGGCACATCGAACACGCCCAGCTCCTTGAACGGCGTCTCGAGCACGAGCGCTTGGCGGTCGATCTCCACGCCCTGCTGCTTGAGGGCCGTTTCGATGTCGCCGACACCGACCGAACCGTAGAGTTTGCCGTCCTCGACCGTCTTGACGGCGATCGTACAGGACACGCCTTCGAGTCGCGCGGCGCGCTTCTTCGCATCGGCCAGCACGGCGGCCCGTGCGGCTTCACGCTCTACTTTGGCCTTCGCGAACCGACGGCGCGTCGCTTCCGTCACCGGCGCGGCGAGTTTCTTCGGCAGCAGGTAGTTACGGGCGAACCCGTCCGCGACGGTCACCACATCGCCCTCGGATCCGAGATCCGGCACATCAACCATCAGGAAGACTTCGGTTGCCATGGTGGATATCCTTTCCGGACGGTTAGGCCAGCAGACCCATGTTGCGGGCCCGACGAACGGCGCGCTTGATCTGCCGCTGTTGTTTGGGTGTCGCTCCCGTCAGACGGGCGGGAATGATCTTGCCGTATTCGGTGACGAACTTGCGCAGCAGTTCGTAATCGCGGGAGTCGATATCGTTGACGCCATCGAGATGGCGCGAGCGTTTGCGGCGGGTCACGGTGCGGTCCCGACGCGGCGTGCGTGCGTAGCTTTTTCTTGCGGGTGCCATAGTTGTCCTCTTGTCTTATCGCTGTGTCAGCCATTGCCTAAAACGGCAGGTTATCGTCATCGGCTTCGAGTTCGTTCGGCGCGGCGGCGGGCGGCGGGGTCTGAGTCTGAGCCTGGGTCTGAGTCTGGGACTGGGGCGGCGGAGTCGGCGCCGATCCGCGCGCGGCGGACGGGGGCTGCGGACGCGCCGCGGCCGGCCCCGAGGGACCGTCCTGAAGCGCGCCGCGCGGACTGCCCAGAAACTGGGTCCGTTCCGCCACGACACTCAACCGGTTGGACTTCTGCCCGTCCTTCTCCCATTCCTCGTACTTCAGGCGCCCCTCCACCAGAAGGGGCGAACCCTTGCGCAGGTATTCACCGCAGGTTTCGGCCGAACGTCCCCACACCGTGACGGTCACGAAGCAGGTTTCTTCATGGTCCTGGCCATCCTGCGTGCGATACTTGCGACTCACCGCGAGCCGCAGGTCTCCGACGGCGGAGCCCGACGGCGTGTACCGGATTTCCGGATCGCGCGTCAGGTTGCCGATCAGCAGAACCTTATTGAGACTCGCCATCGTTCCGTCCTTCCATCGGCCGCACGGCCACGTTGATGGCATCCCTGTCACCCATCGTGATCAGCACGCGAAACACCTCTTCGGTGATCCGGTAGCGCGCGCGCAGGGCGGCAATCCGCTCCGGCGCGAGATCGAATACGATGCGGAAATACTGTCCCGTCTCCCGCTTCCGCATCGGCCGCGCAAACGTCTTGCGGCCCATCGGCACGGTCGCCACGATTTCGCCACCCAGACGCGTGATTTCTCCCCGCACGCGGTCCAGGATGCCTTCGAGGGCCTCGTCTCTCAACGAGTCCTCGAAGATGAACAACCCTTCATATGTTCTCAATGTTCTTCTCCCTCACGGAATGAACGCATTCATGTCTTGTTCCGCGCCCGCCAACGGATACCGGTATACCCGTCGGCCTGCACGTTGCCGCCCGCTAACCGCGGTCCGGCTCCTCCGCGCGCACCGCGTTGAACTGGTTCATGGCGTCAGCTACACCCGAATCCAGCACGCAACACACCGCATCCGCGGCACGCGCCGTCATCTCATCCACCACCCGTCGCGCCTCTTCAGCAAAGGGACGCAACACATGGCCAACAAGGTTCTCTCCCGCGCCCCGACGCCCGATCCCGATGCGGATGCGGACAAATTGCCCGGTCCCCACATGCTCGACCACGGAGGCCAACCCTTTGTGCCCGCCCGTGCCGCCGCCGGGACGCACGCGCAGCCGTCCCAATTCCAGATCGGCATCGTCCAGAACGACGATCAGGTCGTCCGGCGCCGCCTTGTTGTAACGCAATATCGCCCCGATGGCCGCCCCGCTCCGGTTCATGTACGTCTGCGGTTTGACCAACAGGAGCCGTTCGTCTCGATAATCCACTTTGGCCGTGTGCGCCGCGAATCGCAGCCCACGGCGAAACGTGCAGCCCCAACGCTTTGCCAGCACATCCAGCGCGTCAAACCCGACGTTGTGCGGGGTTCCCGCGTATGCGCCGCCGGGATTGCCGAGGCCTGCGATGATCTTCACAATATCGAATGTTCTAGGCTTCCGCTTCGGCTTCCTCGCCCGCCTTCTTCTTGCTCACGAGTTCGGGCGCGGGCGCACCCTCGACGGCGGCCGGCGCCGCTTCCTCAAGCGTGCGTGGCGCCATCACCGAAGCGACCAGCGCATCGGCCGGCGTCGTCGCCACGACTCCTTCCGGGAGTTTGATGTCGCCCACGACCAGATGAGCGCCCATGACCATATCCGAAATATCGACCGCAACCACTTCGGGCAGGTCCATCGGCAGACAGCGCACCTGGATCGCGTTCAACAATTGCTCCAGAATGCCGCCGAGCTTGACGCCGGCGCTCTCGCCGACAAGCTCGATCCGTACGGGCGCCTCGAGCAGCTCGGTCATCGAAATTTCCATGAAGTCCACGTGCAGCAGCGCACCCGAGACCGGCGCATGCTGGACGTCCTTCATGAGAACGGTCTTCTCGCCATTCCCCTCGACCATCAGACGGAGAATCATGTTCTCGCCGTGACGCTGCAGCAACATGCCGAACTCATGCGCGTCCAGTTGGACCGGCAGCGTCTCCCGCTGCCGGTTGTAGACGATCGCCGGAATCTTGCCGGTCAGGCGCAGACGCCGGGCGTTGCTGGAACCGTTCGTGGTACGTGTTTGGACGTTTACTTTTGTTTCTTTGGCCATGGTCTTCCTTCCTTACACTCTGAACAATGTCGTAATCGAACGCCCTTCGTGAATGCGTACGATCGCTTCCCCGAGCATCTCGGACACGGACAACACGGTGACCGGGTATCCATCCAGGTCGACCCCGACCGGAACCGTATCCGTCACGATCAATTCCTTGATCGGCGACGCCTTCAATCGGACGATGGCTTTCTCGGTGACCGTCGCGTGCGTGACGGCGGCATAGATGTCGCCGGCGCCATGCTTGGCCAACAGTTTGGCCGCGGAACAGAGCGTGCCCGCCGTGGTCGTCATGTCGTCCACCATGACCGCCGTACGCCCGTCAACATTACCGACCAGCGTGAAGGCCTCCACCTCGGATGGTCCCATGCGCTGCTTGGCCACAACCGCCAGGTCGCACCGCATCTGGCGGGCATACGCGTACGCCGCCTTCACACCGCCGGTGTCCGGCGCCACAATCACGGGATTCTTCAGTTCGAGCGCATCGAGGTACTTGGCAATGATCGGGAACGCATACAGATGATCGACCGGAATATCGAAGAAACCCTGAATCTGCTGCGCGTGTAGATCCACCGTCAACAGCCGGTTCACGCCGGCCGCCACCAGCAGATTGGCCACGAGTTTCGCCGTGATCGGCACCCGCGGCTGGTCCTTCCGGTCCTGCCGCGCATACCCGTAGTAAGGGATGACCGCGGTGATGCGCCCCGCCGACGCGCGCTTCATGGCGTCGATCATGATCAGCAGTTCCATCAGGTGCTCGTTCGGGGGGTTGCAGATCGGCTGAACGATGAAAACGTCGCTGCCGCGGATGTTCTCGGTCACCTTCACAAGCGTCTCGCCATCCGGAAAACGGCTGATGACCACCGCACCCAGCGGAACGTTGGCGTACTCGGCGATACGCTCCGCCAACGGCGCGTTCGCGGTGCCGGTGAATATCTTCAGATCGTTCGCGTGCATTCCCGCGTACACCTGTTTCCGCTCCTCGCTCAACCTGGTTGCCCGACTAGGACTCGAACCTAGACTCTAGCCTCCAAAGGGCCGTGTGCTGCCATTACACCATCGGGCAACATCCGCACCGCCCGGCCCCAGAGGCCGGCGCCGAAAGCCGCCCGGACAGCCGTCAGCATCTCCCGGGCATGTCCTTCATCCCGGGCCAGCCCGAAAACGGAACCGCCGCTGCCCGATAGCAAGCTCCCCAAGGCCCCATGTTCCATGAGACCTTCGAGCAGCATCTCGATCAGCGGATACTTCCGCACCACCGTCGCCTGGAGGTCGTTGAACAACGCCCCCGCCAGGCCGGAAAGACTCCTTTCCTGAACGGCGGAAATCATCCTTGTATAGATTGCGCCCGGGGAAGTCAAGGGCGGCGTGTAACACGCGTAGACGTCACGCGTCGGAACGGGGAAGCCGGGATTGAGCAAGACCAGCCACCAGGGCTCCGCCCCGGCGGCATCCGGATCGAACATCAACGGCGTGACGCGCTCGCCGCGGCCGGCCACACCGACAAGCCGGTCATGGACCTGCGCGGGCACGTCGCACCCGATTTCGGCGCCCAGGTCCGCCAGCGCGGCAACATCCAGTCCGACGCCCCACAAGTCGTTGAGCGCCCGCAGCACCGCCGCGGCATCCGAACTGCCGCCGCCCAGGCCCCCGCCGGGCGGGATGTGCTTCTCGATGCCCATGGTCGCCCCGAGACGGCTCCCGGTGCGCGCCTGCAGCAACCGCGCCGCCCGCGTCGCCAGGTTGTCATCGGCGCCGGCCAGGCCGAGGCGACGCTCGTCGATGCTGCCGGTCGGCAAAATCCGCGTCTCGATCGCGGGTGTGTCCGTTCGCGCAATCTCGATGCGGTCGTACAGACTCACCGGCAGGATGATGCTCCGGATGTCATGATAGCCGTCGGCACGCTTGCCGCACACCTCGAGGACGAGGTTGATCTTGGCCGGCGCAAGCACCGTCATTCTGTCTGGACCTGAAAACACGCGGGCGGAACTACCACACTGCCCCCCGCGTGACAAGTCAAATGCTCCCCTTCCATGCGGGCGGCAAAGTCATCCCGCGGACTCCGGTCGGCCGCACCGGCCTGCTGCATGTAGTCGGCCAGCGCCAGCAGCCTGTCCAGCACGCAACGGTCCATGACATGTTCCATGCGGCAGGCGTTGGTTTCGGCCAGTCCCGGCTCCACGAGCAGGACATCCTGCAGAAAACCCCGCAGGATTTCATGGCTGCGCGAGACCTCGCGGGCGATGGATGACCCGCCGCCCGTCAGCGACACCGCCTCATAGGGGGCATAGTGGATCAGCCCCTTGTCCGACAGCGCCCGCAACGCCGCGGTAACGGTGGACTTGTGCACGCCCAGCCGCGCGGCGATGTCGCCCGCCCGCGCCTCGCCCGTCTCGTGCGTCAGCGCCAGGATCGCCTCGAGGTAATCCTGCAACGCCGCGGAAAGCTGTTCGTTCGCCATGCCGATACCCGTCGCATTCGTAAGTTTGACCGATCAAACTCAGGATACTCGCGCGCCGCCGTCAAGTCAACCCGCCGCGCGGCGTGTCGAACCGGGACCTCGTGCCGCATGCGCCGCGCCCGTCGCGGTAGGGGTTTGCCCATGCGACTTTGAGGGGCTCCCCGATTTCTCCGTCCCCCCGACTCGCCTAGTCTGACACCGTCCTACGCAAGGCGGGTCAGCCAGGAGGGTTTTGCGGCTTAGGGAGACGGCTGAACGGCATCGGCCGCGCCCGTGTGGTCGCGTAACGCAGAGACAGGAACAACGCAGGAGGAGGAAACGGAGATGATCAAGTCGAACGGCAACGAGGCGATGGGTAACCGGACACCGATGCAGATGGTCGCGCCGCGGGAGGGGGTATCTGCTCAACCCTCGCCGCGCAAGGCCGAAACAGCCCCGCGGGAACAGCGCCCGGCCATGACGTTCGTCTTCGCCGCGGCGCCGCAGGCGAAGGACGTATTCGTGGCCGGCGATTTCAACAACTGGGACCCGACGGCGACGCGTATGACGAGACGCGGCAGCGAGTTCAAACGCAAGATCGAGCTCGCGCCCGGCGAACATCAGTATAAGTTCGTCGTCGATGGCCAATGGGTGGCCGACCCCGCGTCGGACGTGCATGTGGTGAACGACCTGGGTACCGTGAACAGCGTCATCCGGGTCTAGTCGACAACAGGGAACGGGCCCGCGCGGTCCAATATGCGGAAAGCACGGGAGTGTCCCGGCCCACGCGGGGGACACTCCCGTCTTCCACTTCGACCGCTTCGAACCCGCCCTGGCATTGGAAACGCTGGGGCCGCTGCGCGAGCAGTCGGGTCTTTCCGAACCGGAGTTGCTCGGGCTCGGTCGCGTCACCCCGATGGACAACGGCGAGCCGTTCTGCATGACCGTGCTGGGACTGCGCATGGCCTGGTACCGGAACGCGGTCGCACACCTCCATCAACGGGTCAGCCAAGACATGTGGCACATGCTGTGGCCCGCGGTTCGCACAGTACAAGCGCGGCAACCTGCTGCTGCACGACATGGACTGGTATCGCGAAGCGCCGGCGTCCCACGCGAACTCCGTCAAGGGGGGCTTGGGTGTCGTGCCGCACGCTGCCGGACGGCCTCGTAAAGCAGGATGGTCGTGGCGGAGGCGACGTTGAGGGAGTCGGCCTGGCCGCGCATGGGAATGCGGACGCGGATGTCGGCGGCCGCCAGCCAGCGATCCGTCAGTCCGTATTGTTCGGCACCGACGACGATGGCGATACCGCGCGTGAGGTCGACGTCGCTGTACAGGACATCGCTGTGCGGCGTGGTCGCCACGATTCGCACCTGGCGGGCCTTGAGCCAGTCGAGGGCGACATCGGTGGCCGTCTCGATGACCGGCAGCGTGAAGATCGTGCCGACGCTGGCGCGGACGACGTTGGGGTTGTTGACGTCCGTACAGCGGTCGCACACGATGACGGCGTCGACACCGGCGGCATCGGCGGAACGCAGGATCGTGCCGAGGTTGCCGGGCTTCTCGATGGACTCGGCGACAACCACGAACGGGTTGTCGATGTCCGCGAGTTCATCAAGCCCGCGCCGCACCTGGGGGCCGATGGCGAGCAACCCGTCCGGACGGTCACGGTACGCGATCTTGTCGAAGACGGACCGGACACAGTCGACGATCGTGGCGCCCTGATCGACGGCCCGCTGAATCAGGGCCTCGTTGTTCTCGCCCTGGAACAGCTCCCGACAACAGAACAGTTCCGTGACGGCGTGCCGGTTGTTCAGGGCGTGCCGGATCTCGCGGTAGCCTTCGATGATCATCAACCCCTGGCTGTCGCGATGCGAACGCTGCCGGAGCTTGACGACCTCTTTGATGCGGAGGTTGGCCGGACTGGTGATGACGAGCGGCGGCATGGGCCTACTGGTGGGTGATGTAGGCGTCGGCCGAAGCGACCGTGGTCGTGGTTGCGGTCGTGGTCGTGGTATTCGTGCCGGTGCTGGTGACGGTTTGCGCGACGATGCTGACGGTCAGCACCTGGGACGCCGCCCCGGCCCGCAGGCTCGTGTAGATCGTGCGTTCGCCGACGTTCTGGCTGAGGTAACCGAGGCTCGCGTCCGAAAGGCGCCAGGCGTACTCGTTCCAGCCGGATGCCGCGAACTCGATGGACTGGCCTTTGCTGATGGTCGCCTCGCGCGGCGTGATGGTCAGATAGATTTGGGAAGGCTTTTCGGTCTCGCAGCCGACGATCAGACCGGCCACGACAATCGCCGACAGGCATGTCCATGTCCATTGCATGCGGAAACTTTAGCGCAAGGGGCGAACGGCTGTCAATGAATCGCTGGGGAGGACAGTGTCCACGGGGCGCGCATCGGGCGGGCGCGCATGGCGTTCGCCTCGTCGTCGCCGATGAACTCGCGGCTGGATCGTTGCTGCGTCCCCGTCTGGCAGATGCGGCCGGTGGCGGCGGCCGCACGACAGATGGCGCGCCTCTCGACGATGGTCAGCGTCATGGGCTTTTCGACGTAGACATCCTTCCTATCGTGACGATCGTTCCCGAAATGGCGGCATTGTACGGCATGGCCGCGCGACAACCAGCCGGAAAATGAGTGGCGTTCGCGCTGGATTCCGGCGCGGGGTTCTGCAAGACTCCGCACGCGTAGAGGAGGCATCGAAACGAATGGCCAAGAAAAACCGTCGGAATATCCAACAACATCGCGCGCGCAGCCGGCAACGGGTCGATGCGCGCCGCAAGCAGCGCAAGAAAGCACAGGCGGGATCGCGGCCGACGCTCGCGGTCGGCCGCGGCACGATGCGTGCCGCGCCGCTCCACGAAGTCCTGCTGACCGACAACCTGTTTGCCGTAGGCATCGGACATCTTGTCGTGAGCCGGAGCCTGCCGAACGGGCAGTTGGCCATAGGCATTTTCATGATCGATGTGCGGTGCATGGGTGTTAAGGACGCGTTCCTGCAGGTCGGTGATCCTTTCGGGTATGTTGGTTTGCGTCGCAAGCTGGTCGATTTCGGCGCGTCGCCCGTCGATCCGGCTTACGCCCGTAAACTTCTGGACGCGGCCGTCGGCTACGCGCGCGGACTGGGCTTCGAACCGAGCGGCCATTTCAAGGACGCTTACGTCGTCATCGACGCGATCGATGCGTCCACCTGTACCGATGCCTTCGTTTTCGGCGTCGACGGCAAGCCGCACTTCATGTCGGGACCGTACGATTCGCCGGCCTTCATCGCCCACGTCACCCGCACGCTGGAAGCGGCATGCGGCAAGGACGGCTACAACTTTACGATCGCCGGGCCCGAGATGGACGGGGACTGGTTCGACTCGGACGAGGACGATGAGGACACGGACGAGATCGACGACGAGGCGGAGGAGGTGACGCGTTGTGTCCAATCCCTGCTGGAAGGGCCGCATCCGGACGACAACGACCACGGACGCGTCGCGCCGCCGCCCCCCGCAAGGGTCAACGCCGATGACGGAACGCAACCGACGACAGCCGATGCGCCGGCGAAAGGCTGGTTGAGCGGCATCAAGCGCCTGTTCAAGAAACAGGACTGAGGCGACGGCGCCGTTCGGCCCGCACGGCTACCCCGCGGCGGGCCGTATGCCCAGCGGTGTATGCTTCCCGGCGCGGAACGGCGCGGCCAGCGCGTGCGCGACGAAGGCCTGGGCCGCCTTGACGGCGTCCGGCAGCGTTCGGCCGTGCGCCAGGCCGGCGGCGCAGGCCGCGGCAAACGTGCAGCCGGTACCATGCGTCTCGACGGCGGGGAGACGCGTCTGCGCGAACCGGTGGCAGACGGCGCCATCGTAGAGAACGTCGACGAGCGCCGCGCCGCGCGCGGAGTCCAGATGGCCGCCTTTGACCACGCAGGCGCAGCCGAAACGATCGTAGACGGCCCGCGCCGCGGCTTCCATCTGCTCGACCGATGCGATGGCCATGCCCGTGAGCGTCTCCGCTTCCGGGATGTTGGGCGTCGTGACGGTCGCCAGCGGCAACAGGTCCGACCGCAGGGCCGCGACGGCGTCATCCTTGAGCAGCCGCCCGCCCGACGTCGCGATCATCACGGGGTCGACCACCAGCGCCGGCAGGCGGCGCGCCCCGAGGACGGCCGCCACCCGCGCGACCAGCTCCGCCGAATAGAGCATGCCGGTCTTGACGGCAACCACGGGGAAGCCGTCGCACACGGCGTCGATCTGCCGTTGTACGATCTCGGGGCTCAACGCCTCGATCCCGCGCACCGCGTCGGGGTTCTGCGCCGTGACGCACGTGATGGCGGACGTGCCGAAGCAGCCGAGCGCGGCAAACGTCTTCAGGTCGGCCTGAATGCCGGCGCCGCCGCCGCTATCCGAACCCGCGATGGTCAGGACGACGGGAACCGGTGTCGCGACAATGGCGGCGCGTGTCACGTCACGCCCTGATCTGGCCGGCAAGGGCCAGCGCACGGGCTTCGACGCTCTGGATTTCGGCAAAGCCCTGCGAACTGATCGGGTTGAGTCCCGCGCTGGCTTCCATGGACGAATCGGCTTCGTTGTAGATCGACGCCGGACAATCGGCGAGCCCGCGGAACTGAACGTTGCCCTTGTAGAGCCCGACGGTGACCGTTCCGGAGGCATGCGCGGCGAAGACATCGATGGCGGCCATGGCGGCCACCGTGACCGGATCGAAGTACCGGCCGTCATACACCTGATCGGCCACCAGCTTCGACAGGTGTGTGAACAACTTGGCGGCGCGGCGGTCCATCGTGGCCTGGTACACGGTCGCCAGGCACTGGGCCAGCAGCTCCATGCCCGGCGATTCGTACACGCCGCGGCTCTTGGTGCCGATGATCCGGTTCTCGAGCGCGTTCTTGAAACCGATGCCGTTCCGGCCGCCGATCGTGTTCGCCAGCAACATGGCTTTCAGCGGCGTGACCTTGCGGCCGTCGATCGCGGTGGCCCGGCCCTTCACGAACGTCACGCTGACGGTCTCGCCCGCCTCGGGCGCGGCCTGCGGCCAGACGCCCATGGTCGGCTCCACGATCGTGCAGGGCGTCGACAGGCTTTCCAGATCCTCGGCCTCGTGACTCAACCCGGCCAGGTTGGCGTCGGTCGAGTAGCGCTTCTTGCCGCCGGGGAACGCCTCGATGCCGTGACGGCGCAGGTACTGCACCATCTCGAGTCGCCCGGGGAACTCCTTCAGCAGCGCCGCATCGCGCCACGGCGCGTAGACTTTCATGTCGGGCGCAAGGACGTTGGTGTAGCGCTCGAACCGCATCTGGTCGTTGCCGCGACCCGTCGCGCCGTGCACGAGCACCGTGCACCCGCGTTTCCGCATCTCCGGAATCAGGCCCTGGACGGTCACCGCCCGCGCGATGCCCGTGGAGTTCCAGTAACCGCCGTCGTACATCGCCTGCGCCTTGATCATGGCGAAGCAGGCCTCGGCCATGGGCTTCTTCAGGTCGACGACGACGGTCTCGGCGCCGCAGGGGCGCATCTTCTCAACCACGCCGCCGATATCCGCCTCGTCCGGTTGGGCGAGGTCCGCCGTGAAGCAGACGACATCGATGCCGAGGTCGACGAACTTCTTCGTGACGGTCTTGCTGTCCAGCCCGCCGGACACGCAGATGCCAAGCTTCTCGTTCCTGAGTCGATCCAGCGTCATGGCGCTACTCCTGCACAACCGGTTCCGCCGCCTCGGGCGCCGCCGCGGCTTCGCCGACGCCGTGCCATGCCGCCACGCAGTCGCCGATGATTTCGAGCGCTTCGGCGATCTCGTCGTCGCTGACGCTCAAGGGCGGCAGGAAGCGGACGACGTTGCCGGCGGTCGGAATGCAGAGGAGTCCTTCCTCGGCTAGACGGTCCGTCAGGACCTTGGCATCCTGGTCCAGCACGAGGCCGAGCATCAAGCCGCGGCCGCGCACATCCGTGACGTGTTCGTACTTCCCGACCAACTTCCGCAGGCCGACCGCGAAGTCGTTGCCCTTCATCTTGGAGCGGCCGACGAGGTTGCTGCGTTCGATCACGGACAACGTGGCGATCGCCGCGGCGCAGGCCAGCGGGGTGCCGCCGAACGTGCTGGCGTGCTTGCCGGGCTGGAACACGTCGGCCAGTTTCGGCCCCGCGACGACGGCGCCGATGGGGTAGCCGTTGCCGAGCGATTTGGCCAGCGAGAACGCGTCCGGCACCACGTCGTACGCCTGCCAGCCGAACCAGTAGCCGGTCCGGCCGAGGCCGCACTGCACTTCGTCGCACAGCAGCAACAGGTTATGCTCCTGGCACAGCGCCTTCACGCCGCTCATGAACTCCGGCGTGGCCGGCACGATGCCGCCCTCGCCCTGCAAGGCTTCGACAAGGATCGCCACCGTCTTCGGCCCGATGCACGCCTTGACCGAGTCGACGTTGTTGAACTCGGCATGCACGAACCCTTCGGGCATCGGCTCGAAACCCTTCTTAATCTTCTCCTGGCCCGTGGCCGCGGCCGTGGCCAGCGTGCGTCCATGGAAGGACTGCTTCATGCTGATCACCTCGTGGCGGCCCTGATCGTGCCCCCACAGACGCGCCAGCTTGATCAGACCCTCGTTGGCCTCGGCGCCGGAGTTGGCGAAGAAGCACTTGGCGCCCGGCACGAAGTGGCCGACGAGCTTCTCGGCCAACAGCGCCTGGTTCTCCGTGTAGTACAGGTTCGAGACGTGCACGAGCTGTTCCGACTGCCGCCGGATCGCATCGGTCACGATGGGGTTGCAGTGACCGACGTTGACGACCGAAATGCCGGCCGCGAAGTCGAGATAGACCTTGCCGTCGGCGTCCCAGACCTTGGTGCCCTTGCCCTTGACCAGCGCCAGCTTCGGCGCGTAGGTCGGCATCACAAACTTCGCATACTTCTCCGCAATCGCCTCTGTCTTACTCATCGCTCAACATCTCCGTTCCAACACCCTTGTCCGTGAAGATCTCCAGCAGGAGCGAATGCCGCATCCGCCCGTCGATCATATGTACCTTGCGCACACCCGCGCGCAGCGCCTCCACACAACTCGCGATCTTCGGCAGCATGCCGCCGGAGATCACACCTTCCTCGATCAGCCGTTCCACCTCGCCCAGCCGGAGCGTCGGGATCACCGACGCCGGATCCTTGGGGTCCCGCAGCAAGCCGGGCACGTCCGACAGAAAAACCAGCTTGCGCGCCTGGAGCGCCTTGGCGACGGCCGCCGCCGCCACGTCCGCGTTGACGTTGTGCACGTGATGGTCCGCCCCGACGCCCAGCGGCGTGATGACCGGGATCACGCCTTCCGCCAGGAACGCCCGGATCGGCGCGGCGTCGACGGCATCCGGCTCGCCGACAAAGCCCCAGTCCAGCCGTTCGCCCGTGACGGGATCGGTTTCCGTCTTGCGGGTCACCCGCAGGATTTCGTCGCCGTGCAGGCTGCGCGCCTTGACGCCCTTGCGCGTCAGGCCGCGCACGATCTGGGGGTTGATCTCGCCCTTGATGACGCGTTCGACCACCTCGATCGACTTCGCGCACGTCACGCGCAGGCCGCGCACGAAACGGGACTCGATGCCCTGTTCGACCATGCCGCGCGAGATGGCCTTGCCGCCGCCGTGCACGACGACGCAACGCATGCCGACGGTCGCCATGAAGGCGATGTCCGCCAGCACGCTGTCCACGTGCGCGGCGTCTTCCATCGCGCTGCCGCCGAATTTGACGACGACGATCTCGCCGCGGAAGCTCTGAATGTAGGGCAGCGCTTCGATCAGCACCGCCGCCTTGCCGATGATCGTATCCATGGGGACTACCACCTCAGGTCATATACTCCGCGTTGATCCGGACATACTCGTAGCTGCAATCGCACGTGTACACCGTCGCCTGGCCGTTGCCGACATGCAGGCCGATCCGCACCGTGAATTCGGGTTTCGCGTAAACGGCCTCGACCGCCGCGAGCGAGAAGTCGGCGGCCGGGCACCCGTTGCGCACGGCGGCCACGTCGTCGAAATCGATATCCACGCGGTTCTCGTCGATCCGCGCGCCGGAGTAGCCGACGGCGGCGATGACGCGGCCCCAGTTGGGGTCGCCGCCGAACCAGGCGGTCTTGACGAGCAGGGAGTTGGCGATGGCACGGGCCACGCGATCGGCATCGGCATCGTCGGCCGCGCCGTCGACCGTCACGGTCACGAGTTTCGTGGCGCCTTCGCCATCCTTGACGATCTTCAGCGCCAGGGTGCGGGCGACCTCCGTGACCGCGGCCTGGAAGGCCGGCCACTCGGGGTGCGCCTCGTCGAGCGCCGGGTTGCCGGCGGCGCCGTTGGCCATCAGCAGGACCGTGTCGTTGGTGCTCTGGTCGCCATCCACCGAAATCCGGTTGAAACTCAGCGCGACGGCGGCGGACAGACAGCGCTGGAGCGCCGGCTGCGCGACCGCGGCGTCGGTCGTCAGGAACGCGAGCATGGTGGCCATGTTCGGCTCGATCATCCCGGCGCCCTTGGCCATGCCGCCGATCCGGACGACACGGCCGCCGATGGTCAGCTCGGCCGCGGCCTGCTTCGGAACGGTATCGGTGGTCATGATGGCCCGCGCGGCATCGGGGCCGCCGGTCGGGGAAAGCGCGGCGGCGGCCAGGGCGGCGCCTTTTTCGATCTTGTCGATGGGCAGGGGTTTCCCGATCGTGCCGGTGGAACAGACGAAGACGTGCCCGACCGGAACCTTCAGCAGCCGGGCTGTGGTGACGGCGGTGCGCTCCGCGGCGGCCATGCCGGCGGGACCGGTACAGGCGTTGGCGCAACCGCTGTTGACGATGATCGCCCGTGCCGTGCCGCCGGCCAGATGCGCGCGGCAGAGCTTGACCGGCGCGGCATGAACCTTGTTACGCGTGAACGTGCCGGCCACCGCGGCCGGCGTGGTCGAGACGAGCAGCGCCATATCGAGCTTGTTCGCCTTGATGCCCGCTTCGATCCCGCAGGCCTGGTATCCCAGCGGGGTCGTCACACCACCCTCGATCATCCTGTGCATAGTCCTTCGCTCCGCGTTCCGATGGTCGCTGAATCGTTGGCCGCCGCCGCGTTCGTCCGGTGCGCCCTGCGTCAACCGCGCGTCCGGCTCCGCCCGCCGCGCCCCGATGACGCGCCGCCGCGTCCGCCACTGCGTCCGCCGCTGCGTCCGCCGCCGCCGCCACGGGGTCCACGCGATGATCCCTGTCGCGGCGCGCGGTCGGCCTCGTCCCGCACCGGCGCCGGCCGGGTCATGGGCGGCAACGGCTTCATCAGTTCTTCTTCCGGCATCCGGCACATCATGGTTTCGCCGATGTATTTCTCGATGTCCGGGATGATGAACGACTCGTCCTCGCAGGCGAAGGATACCGCCTTGCCAAGCGCGCCGGCGCGGCCGGTGCGACCGATACGGTGAACGTAGTCATCGGGTTCGTACGGCAGATCGTAGTTCACCACGCAGTCGATATCGTCCACATGCAGACCGCGGCCCGCCACATCGGTGGCCACGAGCACGTTGACGCGCCCCGCCTTGAAATCCTCCAGCACGCGCATGCGCTTCCGCTGGTTCACCGCGCCGGAGAGCAGTTCGCAGTGCACGCCCAGACGCGTCAACGCGTCGGCGATGCGCTCCGTATGATCGCGACGGTTGGCGAAGACGAGCAGCTTGCGGTTCGAGACGTGCATGACCAGGTTGTACAGCACGGTCAGCTTCTCGCGACTCGAAACGATGTAGACGAGCTGCTGGACGGTATCCACCGCCACCTGCGTCGGTTCGATGTCCACGACCTCGGGGGCGGGCATCCATTGCTCGGCGAGACGCTTGACGTCGTCAGTCAGGGTGGCGCTGAACAGCATCGTCTGCCGGCGGTCCTTCGGCGGCGTGGCGCCGATGATCCGGCGCACATCGGGGATGAAGCCCATGTCCAACATCCGGTCGGCCTCGTCGATGACAAGCCATTCCACTTCGCCCAGGTCGAGCGTCCTGCGCTGTTTGAAATCCAGCAGCCGCCCCGGCGTGGCCGCGATCAGATCGACCGTCCCGACGCGAAGCGCCTGCTCCTGCTTCGAAAAGTCCATGCCGCCATAGATCGCCAGGGACCGCAGCGGCAGGTACTTGCCCAGCAACTCCGCGTCGTGCGCGATCTGCACGACCAGTTCGCGCGTCGGCGCCAGCACCAGCGCGCGCGGCGTGCCCGGCTTACGGTCCGGCTTCGGGCGGGCGAGGCACTGCGCGAAGATCGAGATCAGGAACGCGGCCGTCTTGCCGGTACCGGTCTGGGCGCGGCCGGTCACGTTCTTGCCGGTGCGCGCATGGGGCAGCACGCCGGCTTGCACCGGCGTGCAATACTGGAAGTTCAGATCGGCGATGGCATGCATCATGGCGTCAGGCAGGCCCAGATCGTGGAAGCGCGTGAAGCCCTCCTTCGGCGGCACGACGAACTGGTCCGGCGACCACGGCGTGCCGGCATCGGCCGGTTCCGGTCGCGCCACCGGCGCGGTCTCGGCCGGCAGCTCCGGCATCGCATCCGCAGCGGTCTCGGCCGATACCCCGGTCGTTGCCTCCGCATCGGGTGCGGGGACATCTTCGACATCCGTGGCCACCGGCGCCGAATCGCCCGCCGCCGCACGCCCCCGCGGGCGTCGCCGCCGTCGCCGCCGCCGTTTCGCCACATCCCCGGCATCCGCGGCACCGGCCGCAAGGCCATCGGGCACGCTCGGGCGTGCCGGACGTGCCGGACGTGCCGGACGCGCTGGCGTGCGCGGCGCTTCGGGCTCGGCGACGGGAAGTGTCGCCTCCGCCTGCGGCTTGGCCAGCCGGGAAGCGCCCGGACGCCAGGTCTCGGCGGCGCCGGCCGCGCTCTTCAACCCATGGGCCGGTGGCACATGGACGGGGGGGGGCGAGGGGTGGTGCGGACGCCGCTTACGGGCGCCATCGCCGGTCTTCGCCGGCGGGGTAACGGGCGCACGGCCGAGCCCATCGGCCGGATTCCCGCCACGTCCCAGCAGTTTATTGCCCAGCTTCTTGATCAATTTCAGTGGCATATCGTATGTCTTCGGATAGCAAAAAAGGGCATGTCACGCGGACGGTGACATGCCCTCAGACAATGCCAAGTTGTTGTCGTGCAACGCCGAAACCGCGTGATTAGCGTTTCGAGAACTGGAAGCGCTTGCGGGCGCCCGGCTGACCGGGCTTCTTGCGTTCGCGCATACGGGGATCGCGCGTCAGGCAACCGCTGTTCTTCAGCACTTCGCGCAACGACGCATCGGCCACCGTCAACGCTCTTGCCAACGCATGGCGCAGCGCACCGGCCTGGCCGGAAATCCCGCCACCCGAAACGCTGGCCGTGATATCGAACTTCTCTTGTGTGTGTGTCAGACTCAGCGGCTGGGCAATGTAACCCAACAACGCCTCGCTCGGAAAATACTCCGCGAGCTCGCGCCGGTTGATCTTCCACTTGCCCGATCCGGGCACCAAATGTACTCGTGCCACGGAGGTCTTCCTCCGTCCCGTCGCGTTGTATTCTGCTGCTTTCTCGGCCACCGCTCGACTCCCTGTTACTGCCAGTCCACGACGCGCGGCTGTTGCGCCGCATGCGGGTGTTCCTGCCCGGCATAGACCTTCAGCCGCGTCGCCATCCGCCGGCAAAGGTTGTTTTTCGGCAACATACCACGTACCGCCAGCTTGATCATACGATCCGGATGATCCTTGCGCATGGCGCTCGCGGGGATCGATTTGAGGCCGCTACGGTACCCGGAGAACTGGTGATAGAACTTCTGATCTTCCTTGCGGCCGGTCAGCTTGACCTTGTCGGCGTTCACGACGACCACAAAGGCTCCGGTATCCACCTGGGGCGAAAACTGGGGCGTGTTCTTGCCGCGCAGCGCGTCGGCGATCTTTACGGCGAGACGCCCCAACGGCCGGTCGGCCGCATCGACGACGAGCCAATCGCGCTGGTCGCCGGGGTCTTTCGGTAGAAAACTCTTCATCGAAACATTCCTTCCGTCAAAATAGAACGGCGAACATTACAGCAGCCGCCCGCGCCATGTCAACACCCGCGATGCGTTTTTTTTGTGGTGGCAATGGCCGGGTGTTTCGCGAGCCGTCGGCCAGGGCGTCAGGCGTCGAAGGCGGCCTCGATGGCGGCGACCACCGTGCGCAGGGCCTGGACGCGCGCGACGTACTTGTCGTTGCCGGCGATGACGGTCCAGGGCGCGACGGCGGTGCTGGTGCGCCGGATCATTTCGTCGACGGCCTGGTGGTAGAGCGGCCACTTCTTGCGGTTGCGCCAATCCTCGTCGGTCAGTTTCCACTGCTTGTGCACGACGGTTTCGCGTTCGTGGAACCGGCGCAGTTGCTCGTGCTTGTCGATGTGGATCCAGAACTTCACGATCACCGTGCCGGCATCGGCCAGCGACCGCTCGAACTCGTTGATCTCGTCGTAGGCGCGGCGCCATTCGGCTTCGGTGCAGAACCCCTCCACGCGCTCGACGAGGACGCGTCCGTACCAGGACCGGTCGAAGATCGTCAGGTGACCGGCCTTGGGAACTTCCTTCCAGAAGCGCCAGAGGTAGTGATGGTCGAGTTCTTCCCGCGTGGGGGCCGCGAAAGGCAGCACCTCGTACCCGCGCGGATCCAGTTCCCGCGTCAGCCGCTTGATATTGCCGCCCTTGCCGGCGGCGTCCCAGCCCTCGTACACGATGGCCGCCGGTACGCGCCGCGCGTACATCTCGTGCTCGATCCGGCACAATCGCCGCTGAAGGCGGTCGCGCTCCCGCGTGTAGGCCTGTCGGGTCAGACGCTGGCCCAGGTCCACGCGGTCCAGCGGCGACTCCTCGCGCGTGACCCGGCGACGCTCCGGTTTCATCGGCCGCCGGGCGGCCGCCCCGCCCGCCCGCGTCCGCGCGATGGCCTGGCGCAGGACGGCGTCCACCGTCTCCAGCACCTTCATGCGCGCGTACCGCTCGTCCGTGGCTTCCACGACCGTCCACGGCGCCTGCGCGGTGGAGGTCAGCTCGATCACCTCGTCGACCGTCCGCAGGCGCTCCCCGTAACGGCGATTCTCGCGGCGTTCCGCCGGGCCGAGTTTCCAGGCGAGGGCCTTGTCCGCCGCGATCTTCTTGAACCGCCGGGCCTGCTCCTTTTTCGAGATATGCAGCCAGAACTTCACGAGTGCCACGCCGTCGTCGGTCAACTGCCGTTCGAACTGCAGGATCGCCTCGCAGTCGCGACGACGGTCCAGTCCGTCCGCCTGGTCGCGCAGGACGCGGCCGTACCAGGAGCAGTCGAAGATCGCCAGGCGACCCTTGCGCGGCAGGCGCGTGGCAAAACGCCAGAGAAAGGGGCGCAGACGCTCGTCTTCGCTCGGCGCGGCGATCGCATGGACACGGAATCCGCGCGGATCGAGAGGCTCGACCAACCGGTTGATGCAGGTGCCCTTGCCGGCGGCTTCCCAGCCTTCGAAGACAATGACCACCGGCACGCCGGCCTCGAAGGCCTGGCGTTGCAGCGCGGCCAGCTCGAACTGCAGCGGCTCGAAGGCCGCCTTGTACGCCTTGCGAGGCAACGACTTGTCGAGATCCGTCTTCTCCAGCATCGCGTCCGATCCTCCTCTTCAACGGTATTCGTGGTGGTAGCGGCCGCGCACGGCGGCAAGGTGGCCGAGATTGGCGGCGACCTTGGTGAGCCAGTAGCCGGCGTAGCGCGGCACCGGCAGGCAGAGAACGGTCAGCAGCGCGCTCGCCGCCAGGAAGCCGGCGGCGCGCCCGCCGAGCGCGACGGCGGCGCGCGTGCGGCCGCGGTTGTCGGCGAGATCGAGGGTGACGCGCGTGAACGTGTTACCCCCACGGTAGGCGCGGCGCAGAATCCAGCACAGACGCGTGCGGGCCGGCGGGATCCGTTCGACCACGCAGGCCTCCGGCGCGCTGATCCAGCGGGCGCCGTCGCGTCGCAGGCGCTTGAAGAGGTAGGAGTCCTCGCCGCCGGTCGTGCCGTAGCGCGCGGGGAACGGGTCCGGCATGGCTTTCAACAACGCCGCGCGGATGCAGCAGTTGCTCGTGGGTGTGGCGATGGCCTCCTCGCCGCATTCCGGCAGCGGGCGCGTGAAAAGGTAAAGCGTGCGGATCCAGGCGGCCGTTCCGACGGGGAACTCCGAGACGATACGGCCGAAAGAGCCGTCCGCGCCGAATTGCCGCACCGCCGCGAGGTGTGCGGCGATCCAGTGCGGCATGGCCGTCTCGTCGTCGTCGATGAAGAGAAGCCAGTCGCCGGTCGCGGCGCCGACGGCCACGTTGCGCGTCAGGCTGATGTTCTTTTCGGGCTGGGCGAGCGCCCGCAGCGCGAGGCCCGGCGGGGGACGACGGGCGCGGCAGACGGCCCCCGCCGAACCATCCGGATCGTTATCCACCACGATGATCTCGACCGTCGTATCCGGCGGGAGCGTCTGGGCTTCGAGACTGTCCAGCAGGGCCGTCAGTCCCTCCGGACGGCGATAGGCCGCGATGCACACGGAACAGCGGGTCATGCGCGCGCATCCTCCGGCGGCGGGTTGATGTAGGTGTGATAAATCAGGGCCGCCCAGAGCAGAACGGCCATCGCGCCTTCACCGAGCAGCATGGCCGTCAGGGCGCCCGGGATGCCGGTGAGACGGATCAGCACGTACCCGGCGATGACAGTCACGACCATCATCGCCGTGTTGACCATGGCCAGGAGCCGGAATTGCGTCAATACCTGCAATCCGAAGCTGGCGTTCATGCGGATGAACTGCGCCGCGGCGACGGCCGCCCAGAGCGGGACCAGATCGAAGGCGCGGTCGAACTTGTCCGTGAAGAGGATGCGTTCGAGAAGCGGCGCCAGATGGCAAAGCACCGCGGCGTAGGCGACGATCATGGCCGGACCGGTGACGCAGGCGCCGATCAGGCCCCGGACGTAGACCCGCATGCGGCCATCCTGGCGCAGGCGCGCGCCGTGCGGCACCGAAACCTGCGCCCAGCCCTGCCGGATCAGCATGAACGGCATGAGCAGCAGGCGGGCCGCCGACAGGTCGGCCACCGCCAGACTTCCCGCCATGGCGCCCAGCATGTAGGTCGAGCTGTAGGTCTGGATATGCACGGCGACGACGCCGAGCAGCGCCCACCGCCCGTGCTGCCAGTTCTCCGCGTAGGCGGCGCGCAGGTCGGCGGTTTCCCAGACCGGGTCGAGGTCCCGCCGCCGCAGCAGCATGAAGGCGGCCATGCACGAAAGGCCGCTGAACAGGAACGTCGTCGCGGACGATGCGGCGCCGGTTTGGACGGCCAGGACCAGCAGCGCCGCGAAAACCCCGAGCTGCACGAGATCCGCCCGGAGCACCGCGCTCGGCCGCTCCTCCGCGAAATCGTAGGCGCGCAGAAACTGGAGCAGCAGGACGCCCGCGCTGGAGGCGCACAGCGCCGCCACGATACCGACGCGAGCCATGTCGAGCCCCAGCGCGCCGGCCACCGTGACAACGAGCAGGGCGACGGTGGCAACCGGGACGATGCCCGCCAACTGCCCCCAGCACAGGGCGCGGACATAGCGGCGTTTGTCCGGTCCGTTCTTCGCGGCCAGCAGGACCGTCATCGGCGTGGTGACCACCGCGTTCTGGAGGGCGATGAGGAACAACGAGACGGGAAATGCGATCGCGTAGTATCCGTATTCCTGTTTGCTGGTGAACTTGATCAGCACCACGGCCACGAGGAATCCGGCGGCCGACTTGAGAGCTTGATCGATGAAGGCGATCGCCGTGCGTCCGACCAAGTCGCCGCCGTCGGCCGGGGTATCTGCTTCGGTCGTCATCGGTATCGTGCCGTTTCGTTAGCCGCCGCGGAGCCACGTGCCGGAAAAAAAAGGCTATCGCAAGCGTCGACGGCTTTGTAGCATGTTGTTTGCCCGCCTGTCATGCAGATAACGGACCGGCGGGAATGAAAGGGTGTATGAGAATTGCCGTGGGGGTCATCGGCTGTGCGTTGTTGGCATCGTGCGCCTCGCCGCCGCCGCCGGCGTTTCCGGTCGCGCTGCCGCCGCCGGAGGTGCGGCTCGGGGCGGGCGACCTGATCGCCGTCCGCTTCGTCCACCATGTCGAACTCAGCGAGCAGACGCGTGTGCGGCCCGATGGCCGGATTTCGTTGCCGATGGTCGACGATGTCGACGTGGCCGGCCTGACGCCCGCCCAACTCGACGCCCGACTGACCGCGCTTTACGAGAAGCAGGTCACCGGTCCGAACCTGACCGTCATCGTGCGCGAACTGGCCGATCAGCACGTTTTCGTCGGCGGCGAGGTACGGGAACCGGGCATCGTTCCGATCTCCGGCACGATGGGGGTGTTGGAGGCGATTATCGCCGCGGGGGGATTCGTCAACACGAGCGCGAAGCCGGCCAATGTGGTGCTGATCCGCCACGCGAACGGCAAACGCCATGTCGCAAAGCTCGACCTGCGCAACCTGCTCAAAGGCGAGCTGGCCGATCCCGTGCTGCTCGCGCCGCTCGATGTCGTGTACGTGACCCGCACCCGGGTCTCGCGGATGAACCAATGGATCGATCAGCATATCGAAGAAATGATCCCGCTGACACGCCTGCGCGTGCTGGTGCCGGTGGGGGATGCGACGGTGGGCTATGGCTACTGAGTGGATGGATAACGGAACCGGCGGCCCCGCGCGGCGCGCCTCGATGCGTGACGCGCTGACCGTCATCTTCCGCCACCAGCGGCTCATCGTCTACAGCTTCCTGACCGTGTTCGGGCTCGTCGCGTTCGTCACGGTCACGATGGACGCCGTGTACGAGTCCGAGGCCAAGATCATGATCCGCATCGGACGCGAGAATGTCGCCGTCGATCCGGCCGTGCTCGGGCCGACGGTGCGCATGACCCAGGACCGCGAGTCGGACATCAACTCCGAGATCATCATCCTCGAAAGCCGTTACGTGGCCGAGCGCGCCGTGGCGACGCTGGGCGTGGACCACATCCTCGATCCGTCGAAGCCGCTCAAGCCGGCCGTCGTGGAAGACCCCGGCGACGCGCGCCGGCTGCGCGCCGTCCGCCTGGTCATGGAGGGGCTGTCCGTCGGGATCGAGAAGCGCAGCAACAACATCTTCCTCGCCTTCCGGTGCGCCAACGCCCTGCTCGCGCACGATGTGCTTGACGCGCTCGTCACCGCGTTTCAGGAACGTCACATCGAAGTGCACCAGGCGCAGGCATCGCTGAAATTCTTCCAGGAGAAGGCCAACTCGCTGCTGGCGGACATCCGCGGGCAGGAAGACCGCCTCGCGGAGTTCAAGCGCGTGCATGGGGTGATGGACATCATCCGCCAGAAAGATGTGTTGATCAGCCAGATCGACGGGCTCCAGCGGTCGTTGGACGGCACACTGGTTCAGATGGAGGCCACGCGCGCGCGGATCGTCGCCATGGAAAAGGCGCTGGAGGGACGCGAACCGACAACCGAAGTCAACCGCATCACCGGCCGTACGAACTATGCCGCGGACGCCATCAAGGAACGACTGATCGACTTGCGCATCCGGGAAGCCGATGTCCTGGCGAAGTACCCCGAGGGTTCGACCATGCGCGGCCAGTTCCTGAGCCCGATCCGGGACGGTATCCGGCAGACCGAAGCCGCCCTGCAACGCGAAACGGATACGCGTACCGAAGTCACGACCGGAATCGACACGGCGTTGCAGTCGCAGCGGGCGAACCTTGACGAGTCCTGGGTCGAGCTGCGGACGCTGGTGGCCCGGCGCGCGCTGTTCGTGCCGCAACTCGAAGAGCGCAAGGCGACGCTGACCGCCCTGACCGAAGCCGACGGCCAGCTCCAGCGCCTGCAGAGCGATCTGACCTTCGCCTGGGACGAGTACCGCCAATGCTGGGACAGCCTGCAGCGCGCCAAAACATCCGCGGCGCTCGATTCCGACCGCATCTCCAACGTCGTCGTCGTTCAGCCCGCGACGCATCCGATGATGCCGATCAAGCCGAACCGGTCGCTGAACCTGGCGTTGGGTTTCGTGTTCGGACTCGCGGGCGGCATCGGCCTGGCCCTGCTGCGCGAGTTTCTGGACGATACGATGAAGAGCGAACGGGACGTCGAAGGCCGATTGCACCTTCCGGTGCTGGCATCCATATCCATCGGGGAGTTCGATCAGTGTCGATAACCGGACAGAGCGTGCGCGAGACGACGGATGACACGATCCCCGTGTCGCCGATTACCGATCGGATGATGGCGCTGTTTCAGAGCGTCTGTACGGTCGGCTCACGGGACAAGGCGGACATGGTCGTGTTCCTGGCCGCGCACGCGGGGTGCGGCGCATCCGGGATCGTGCGCGAATTCGCACGCGTGGCGACCGGACATCTCGGCCGGCGCGTCCTGCTGCTGGATGCCAACCGCGCGCCCGTTCAGCCGGCCGCGTTGGGGGTGTCCGTCAACGCCGGATGGGTGCAGGCGGCCGGCGACGGCGCACCGCTGGCGTCGGTCATCGCGACCGTTCCCGGCGCGCCGCCGCTCGATGTGGCCGTACTGTCCACGCAGCCCGGCGGCGGCGGCCCGTTTCTCGATTCCGATGCTTTCGATGCCGCGCTGGCGGCGGTGCGGAGCCGTTACGACCTGATCGTCGTCGATGCGCCATCGCCCGCCGAGAGCGTGGATTCGTTGTTGTTGAGCCGGGCCGCCGATGCCTGCGTGCTCGTGATCGAATCCGAACGTACGCGGTGGCAGGTTGCGGACAACCTGCGCGCACGCGTGGAGAAGTACGGCGGCCGTATCGTCGGCGTCGTCCTGAACAAGCGGCGTTACCATATTCCGCGCGCCATTTATGACCGGCTGTAAACCCGGCAGGACAGGGCAATGAGATGAAAATCTGGTTTTCGAGTCGTGCCACCTCCAGTTTCCGCATCGCTGACGAGACGCCGCGCGAGGCCACGCTCGGCCCCGCGGGCTTTCGCGAGCTGCTGCGGCGGGAATGCGCCCGGTCCGACCGGAACGGACACCAGTTCGCGCTCGTCGATCTGCGGATGACCGAGACGAGTCAGAAGGCCGTCGGCCGGCTTGTGGATGTCGTATGGGAGCGTGTGCGCGCCACCGACTCCGCCGGGTGGATCGAGGAGCCGACCCGGCTCGGGGCCGTGTTGTTCGAGTGCCCCGAAGCCGCGGCGCATCGGTTCGGTACGCATGTGTCCGAACATATGGCCGCCGATGGGGTGTCGGTGTCGTTCGACATCCATGTGTACCCCGGCGCCCTGCCGTCCGACCTCGCTTCGGATGTCAGCGTGCCCGGCCGCACGGCGCGCACGTCCGCCGCCGCCGGAAAGGCGGAGGTGGCGCCATGACCGCGACCGCGCAGCCCCCCGTGCGGATGCACACCAGTCACGAAACCGAACGTGAGACGGCCACGCTGTACGGCGTCGCCACGGAACGCGAATTCCGGCGCGAGCTACGCCGCGAACGCGCCAAAATCGACCGGACCGACCACGTCTTCTCGCTGATGGTGTTCGATGTCGAGAATCCGCGCGCCGACGATCGCCTCGCCGTACGCCTGGTCAAGGCGCTCCAGACCCGGGTGCGCGCCACCGACCGCGTGGGCTGGTTCGATGCCACGCACGTCGCCGTGATTCTCGACTCCTGCCAGCTCTGCGCCGCGCTGAGCCTCGGCAACGCCATCTGCGCGTTCGTGGCCCGCGAGGGCGGCGGTCCGCCGCATTTCACCGTCGAGACCTACCCGAGCACGGCCCGCGGTTCGATGGGCGAAATGTGCGCCTGCACCGAACGCACCTGCATGCTCAACAGCGCCTTTCTGCCCACGCAGATCATGGTGGAATACGGGACGCGCGGACAACGCGAGCTGCGTCCGCCCGCCGATGTGGGCATTCCGACCTGGAAGCGGGTGGCGGACATCGTCTTTTCGCTGTTCGTGCTCGCCGTGACGTCGCCGATCCTGGCGCTGGCCGCGCTGGCGGTGCGGCTGACGTCCAGGGGGCCCATCCTGTTCCGCCAGGAACGGGTCGGCTACCTCGGCAAGACTTTCCAATGTCTGAAGTTCCGGTCGATGTACACCCACCGGGATGCCTCGTCCGGCCACCGCGCGTACGTCACGCGCCTGATCCGCGGCGAGGACGGCGCGGCGGACGAGCCGATGAGCAAGTCCATCACGGGCATCCAGTCGAATGTGACGCCGGTCGGTCGACTGCTCCGCGCGACGAGCATCGACGAGTTGCCGCAGTTCATCAACGTGCTCCGGGGCGAGATGAGCGTCGTCGGTCCCCGCCCGCCCATTCCCTACGAAGTGGAGGCCTATCTGCGCTGGCATCAGGGGCGCTTCGACTCCGTGCCCGGCATCACGGGGCTCTGGCAGGTCAGCGGCAAGAACAGACTCTCGTTCCGCACGATGGCCAAACTCGACATCCAGTACGCGCGGCAGCTCTCGGCCTGGATGGACGCGAGGATCGTGATCCTGACGCCGTTCGTGGTACTGCGGGATATGCTCGAAAGCTGCGGCATCGGGAAGGCTTCCGCCGCGGCGGTCGCGGCCGCCGCGGAAGCCGTGGAAGCCGACGTGCCGGCCGACGGTCCATGAGCTTCCTGAGACACATCGGATACCGCGCTCACGCCCTGTGGGTTCCGTTCGTCTTCCTGTTGTTCTCGGGTACGCGCAACCTGCGCCTGCTGCAGGCCGCCGGCGTGGACGGTTCGCCCGACGACTTTGCCGCCGGCTCGCCGCTCGAACGCAACATTCTGCTCGTCCTGATGGGCGCATCCATCGCCATCGTCGCGCGGCGGCGCGTACGCTGGTCCAGCCTGCTGGCGCGCAACGCCGCGCCGCTGCTCCTGTTCGCGCTGATGGCGGCCAGCATTCTGTGGTCGAGCGTGCCCTGGGTTTCCACGAAGCGCTTCATCAAGGCAATCGGTCTGCTGGGCGTGCTGGCGGTGCTCCTGACCGATGCCGACCCCTACCAGTCGCTGAAGTTCCTGCTGCGGCGTTTCTGCTGGTTTGTCCTGCCGCTGTCGCTGCTGTATGTATATCTGGCGCCCGGTCTCGGCGTGGGATACGGCTATGACGGCACACCGATGAATGTCGGCATCTGTTTTTCGAAGAACAACTTCGGCCAGGCCGCGGCCATCGGTCTCATCTTCGGCATGCTCGGGGCATCCGATCGCGAGCCCCGCGACGGGCGCGCCTGGAGCCTCGCCCTCGCGGGCCTGTCCCTCGTCGCGCTCTATGTCAGCCACAGCGCGACCAGTCTGCTCGTTGCCGCGTATGGCGTCGGCGTGCTCATGCTGCTCTCCCTGGCGGCCTACGCATCGATCGGCTACACGGGCGCCATCGTCACGCTCCTTGTCGTGCTGGCGGTCTCCGGCGCCAAACTGACCGAGGAACTGGTCGTTCGAAAGCCGCTCGTTCCGATGGCGATCGCGGCCATGGGCCGCGACGCCACCCTGACGGGCCGCACCGACCTCTGGCGCGACGTGGCGGCCGTGGCCGCCCGCCGCCCCGTGACCGGTCACGGATTCGGCAGCTTCTGGGTCGGCGACGTCGGCGTCGGGGCCGATATCTGGCATCGTTACCTCTGGCGGCCGAACCAGGCGCACTGCGGATATCTGGACGTTTACGCGGAGTTGGGGATGCTCGGGCTGGGGGTGCTGGCGCTGGCCGTCGTCACCGGCGTGGCGCAGTCGCTGGCGATGCTCCGGACCGACTACGGCTACGGACGCGCACGCCTCGTGTTGATCGCCGCGTCGCTGGCCATCAACGTGACCGAAAGCAGCTTCTGCCGTGCGATTCATCTGTTGTGGTTCGTGGCGCTCGCCGCGATCGCGTCGCCGCCGGCCGCCGCGGCGGGCGCGTCGGCGCCACAGGGAGATCGTGTCTGACATGCACCGTATCGCGATGATCGTCTACTCCGACTACCCGGCCGACCCCCGCGTCCGCCGCGAGGCCGAGGCCCTGGTCGCCGCCGGGCACGCCGTGGACGTGATCTGCCTGCGCCTGCCGGAACAGCCGGCCGCCGAGACCGTACGCGGCGTCGGCGTCAGCCGCATCAACCTGCGACACAAACGCGGCGGCAAGGCGCGCTACCTCTGGAACTACGTCTACTTCTTCCTGCGGGCCTTCCTACGGGTGACCCGGCTGCACCTCGCGCGGCGATACCACCTTGTGCATGTCCACAACATGCCCGAGTTTCTGGTCTTCGCCGCGCTTGTCCCGCGGCTCGCGGGCGCCCGTGTCATCCTCGACCTTCACGACCCCATGCCGGAGGTCTTCATGGCCAAGTTCGGCAAACCCGCGACGCACCGGTTGATCCGGCTGCTCCTCCACCTCGAGCGCTGGAGCATCCGTTTCGCGCATGCCGTGATCACCACCAACCAGGCCTTCCTCGACGTGTTTGTCGCCCGCGGATGTCCGCCCGACAAGATCCGCATCGTCATGAACGCGCCGCAGGACAGCGTCTTCGAGGCCACGCCGGCCGCCATGCCGGCCGGCGCCGCGCGCGCGGGCGCTTACGTGCTGATGTATCACGGCACCGTCGTCGAGCGCTATGGCCTCGATACCGCCATCCGTGCGTTGCCCATCGTGCGCCGCGCCCTGCCCGAGGCGGTTCTGGAGGTCTACAACGACGGCGAATTCCTGCCGGCGGCGAAAGCGCTGGCCACCGAACTCGGCCTCGCGGATACCGTGCGATTCCGCGGCAAGGTTTCGCTCGAACGGATCGCCGCCACCATCGACAGCGTCGACGTCGGGCTCGTCCCGAACCACCGGAGCGCGTTCACCGAGATCAACTTCCCGACGCGGATCTTCGAGTTCATCTGCCGTCGCCGGCCCGTGATCGCCCCGCGCACCCGCGGGGTGCTGGACTACTTCACCGATGACTCGATCTATTTCTTCGAGCCCGACGACCCCGCCGACCTCGCGCGCGCCGTGCTCGATGTCCGGCGCGATGACGCCCGTCGGGCGCGTATCGTCGCGGCGGGCTACCGTGTGTATCAGGCGCACACCTGGCCGATCGAACGCGCCGGGCTGCTGGCGCTCGTGGATGAGCTGACGGAGAGGCGACATGCTTGAGTATGTGCTGCTCACCGCGGCCCGCAACGAGGCCGCCTACCTGCCGTTGACGCTGGATGCGGTCGCGGCGCAGACGGTTCGCCCCGTGAAATGGCTGATCGTCAGCGACGGCTCGACCGACGGCACCGACGCGCTCGTGGCCGCGCGCGCGGCCAAACAGCCATACATCGAGCTGGTGCGGGCCGGCAGCGTCGGCGACGTCCGCAACTTCGGCTCCAAAGCGCTGGCCATCAACGACGCCTACGCGCGGGTGCGGGGGCTCGCGTTCGACCTTGTCGGCATCCTCGACGCGGATGTGTCGTTTCCGCCGGACTACTACGAGCGGCTCCTGCCGCGCTTCGAGGCCGACCCCGGACTCGGGATCGCCGGCGGCGGCGTGGTGGACTTCTATCGAGGCGCGTTCGTCCGGCGCCAGATCAGCGTCGCGTGGAGCGTGCGCGGGCCGATCCAGATGTTCCGACGCGGCTGTTTCGAGGCGATCGGCGGCTATCGCCGGCTCGCCGGCGGCGGGATCGACGCCATCGCGGAAGTGATGGCGCGCATGCACGGGTGGCATGTCCGGACCTTCCCCGAACTGGAAGTGCGGCATCACCGACCCACCGGCACCGAGACCCAGGGCTTCCTGAAGGCGCTGGTCCGCGTCGGCCGCCAGAACTACGTCAACGGCTACCACCCCCTGTTCATGCTCGCCCGGTGTCTGCAACGGCTCAACCAGCGCCCCTACCTGCTGAACGCGTTCGCCATGCTGGTCGGCTACGCCGGGGCCGCGGTTCGACGCGTTCCCCGTCAAGTGCCGCCGGATGTGGTGCGCTTTCTTCGCCGCGAACAGATGATGCGTCTACGCAGACGGATGGACCGCGCGCCGGGAGGGCCAACCCCCGGCGACCCGTCCGCGGGAGTGTCCCCGGCCGGGCTGAAATGAATGACATTGGAAGGAGGAACAGGCGATGCACGAATGGATCGATGCGGTGGTGAGAGTGGCGCATTTGTTGTTGGGGAACCCGCCGTCTCCGCAAGAGTTCTGGGCGCTGGCGACGGTGGGTGCGCTCGTGCTTCTGGGCAAGATGGACTGGATGGGCAAGGCGGCCGGCGTGACCAATCGGGGACTTCTGCGACGGCTCGTCTGCACCGTGGTGGGTGTGACGGTCGGATTGGCGGCGGCGGCGGCCGTCATCCTGTACCTGTACCCGCATTTTCCGTCGGACACGATCCGACTGGCGCTCCTGATCGTCCTGCCGATCGTGGCGGTCGCGGCGGTCGCCGTGCCGGTGCAGATGCTGGTCCTGCATGCGACGTACTCGGGCGCGGCCGTAATGTTCGTCTCCAGCGCCATCGTGGCGGCCATGGTGGTGATCCTGGCGGCGGCGGCGGCCGATGCGATCCGCGGCGGTCGGATGGACTCGAAGGCCATGCAGCGCCGTATCGAGGCCATCGAGAACATGAGCCGCTGACGCGTCAGCGCTGCAACAGATACGCCGTCTGGACCCGCTTGTTGAGCGGAATGATCCACGTGCGGTAGATGTCCGCGATGCGATCGGGCTCGGGGGCGGGCGTGCCGGACAGGCCCGCCAGCTCGCGCGTGTAGGTATCGGCCTTGCGTGCCACGCGGTCGAGGACGGCCTGTTCGACGGCGGCGTCGGTGACGGCCTGGTAGAGGGCGGCATCGTCCCCTGCCTCGATCATCGCACGGAAGCGCTCCGGCGCCGCCCGGTACTTGCTTTCCGCGACGAACTTGCCGTAGTGGATGCGTTTGGAGAGGTTCTGCAGACAGTTCACATCGCACACCGCGCTCGACCCGTACTGCGCATCGTCGCCCGGCGCGCACAGGAACGGCACCATATGGTCCTCGTACCGCCGGCGGATGACGGCGTTGATGTTGACGGTGTTCGCGTGCAGCGGATTGTCCGTGAAACACAGGGCCGGGAGGATGGGCGCCGGCAGCGCCTCGTAGAACGGGTGCTCGTCGGGGCTCGTATAGCGGCGCACCTTCGCGTGGCTCCGTTCGCACTCGCGCAGCATGTAGCCGACCAGGCTTTCGCCCTCCAGTGCCGCGCCGAACCGGCCGGGCTCGTAGATCGCGGCATTGACCGGGTACTGGGCGCGCTCGATGAGACTGAAAAGGATAGTCTCCTCCAATCGGATCAGCACCGAGCGCACACGGTCCAATTTGAGCTGGTCACTCATGCGCGCTACGTTAGCCAAACCCGCGAAGCCCCGCAAGACCGCAACGCCGGTGGCCCGAAACAGTAGGCACGTATCTCCGAGACGTGCCCCCGGCCGACGGCCGGCCGCGCTCAGCGCGGCGTGCGCCTCGGAGATTCGCACATACACTCTGCCCATACGGGAGTGGCCCGAAACAGTAGGCACGTATCTCCGAGACGTGCCCCCGGCCGACGGCCGG
>CAYYJS010000013.1:74674-75822 GCA_964472315.1 uncultured Victivallales bacterium
CCGCGCTTGGCGCGGCGCGCTTCGGCTCGACTGGCGACGCCGAACCGCGTACGTTCAGTGCCTTCTTCGCAGGAGCGACGACATGACACTCTACCATCTGTTCATTCTTGTCGCGGGCGTCTACGCCTGTTCGACGGCGGTCATCTTCATCAAGATGAGCGGTCTGCACCCCGTGCTGCTGGCGTCGTACCGGCTGCTTGTCGCCGTGCTGCTGCTGGCGCCGCTGTTCCTGCGCGACATGCGGGTGCATGGCATTAGCTGGCGCCGGTTGCCCCTGTCGCGGACGCTGCTGCCGGGCGTGCTTCTCGGCATCCATTTCATCACCTGGATCATCGGCGCGCGAATGACCGGCGCGGCCAATGCGTCGCTGATCGTCAACCTGGTTCCGGTGGTGATGCCGTTTCTCGTACGCGAGGGAACCACGCGCGGCGAGATCCTCGGCACGCTCATGGCGATGGGCGGCATCGGCTTCCTGGGCGCGGCCGACTACCGGATCGGCCCCGAGACGTTCACGGGCGATGTCCTGTGCCTGATTTCGATGTTCTTCTTCGCGGGGTACCTTGCCATCGGGCGCCGCAGCCGGACGACGCCGGGCATCTGGCTGTTCATCGTGCCGCTCTACGCCGTGGCCGGCGTATTCTGCCTGATCGTATCGACGGCATTCACAAACCCGATCCAGACGTACCCGCCGCGCGAGCTGCTGCTGATCCTGGCGTTGGGGGCGATTCCCACCGTGCTTGGGCATTCGGCGTTGCTATACGCCATGAAACACATGCGGTCGCAGGTCGTCGCCATCGGCACCCTTGGCCAGTTCATCTTTGCCGGACTCATGGCCTACGTCCTTCTCGACGAAGTGCCGGACGGAAGCTTTTACCTTGCCGGGATTCTGCTTGTCGCCGGTGCCGTCATCGCCATCCGCGCCACCCCCGTCAGGCCATCGGCGCCGCCGGACAAGTGAACGCCCGACACGCGAGCGCATCTGCGCCCAACCCGCCGCATGCACAAGTTTTCGCTGGCATCCCCGCCCTCTTGTGCTAGATTTACGCGTGCCTGAATGCCACATGCGGGAGTAATTCAGTGGTAGAATGTCAGCTTCCCAAGCTGAACGTCGTGGGTTCGATCCCCATCTCCCGCTCCACTCTTTGAAC
>CAYYJS010000014.1:0-72605 GCA_964472315.1 uncultured Victivallales bacterium
ACCGCTCCACGCTCATCCTCGTGCCATTGCCGAGGGCGGCCCACCGCCGCGAATCTCTCAACCTTCAACACCGTTCGTTTTCCGGGGAGTAGGCACGTTTCTCCGAAACGTGCCCCCGGTGGATGAGCCCGGTGGATGAGAGGGGACGCCCGTCTCGGAGATTCGGGCGTACTGGGAGTAGGCACGTTTATCGAAGCGTGCCCCCGGTGGATGCGTCTTCGCGCGGTCCCGGCCTTTTCGATTGACCGGCGATGCCGGTGCGAACTACCGTTGCCGCGGTGTGCGCACCCGCGGGGGGCGCCGTGACGCGTGCGATGGGGCGATTGGCGATTCCGGGGAACGGCAACCGATGGATAATGAGAAATCGCGCGGTGTTTCGTCGTTCGCCTGGCTGAACGCCACGCAGTTTCTGGGTGCGCTTAACGACAACGTCTTCAAGTTCCTGCTGATCTTCTTCCTCGTCGAGTTCCTCGGGCATGACAGCACGACGACGGTAGCGCTGGCTTCGGCGATCTTCGTGCTGCCGTTCCTGCTCTTTTCCCACGCGGCGGGGATTCTGGCGGACCGGTTCAGCAAACGGCACATCGTTGTGGTCTCCAAGGCGATGGAACTGGTCATCATGACGGCCGCGCTGGCGGCCGTTCTGCTGCAATCGCCCGTCCTGCTGTATGTCCTCCTGTTTGCCATGTGCACCCAGAGCGCGGTGTTCGGCCCTTCGAAGTACGGCATCATTCCGGAGTTGGTCGGCGAGGCGCGTCTCTCGAAGGCCAACAGTTCGCTGGTGTGCCTTACCTACCTGGCCATTATCATCGGCGCGTTCCTGCCGCCCTATTTCCTCCGGGACCTGGCGCCGGGCCACTATGCGGGCCTGGCCGGCGTGTGCGTGGCGATCGCGGCGGCGGGCCTGGCGACGAGCCTGCGCATCGCGGTGACGCCGGCGGCGGGGACGCGGCAGCGCTTCACGCCCTGGTTCGTCGCCGATACGTTCAGGACGCTGTCCAGCCTGCGCGGGGACGGCTACCTGTTTCTGGCCGTCGTCGGCTCGGCCTACTTCCTGTTTCTCGGCGCCTTCATCCAGCAGAACACGCTGCTCTACGGCGAACGGATCATGGGCATCACCGTGCTGGAGAGCGGCTATCTGTTTCCGATGGCCGCGCTGGGGATCGGCCTCGGCGCCCTGCTGGCGGGGAGGCTCTCCGGGCGCAACATCGAGTTCGGCGTCGTGCCCATCGGCGCGCTCGGGCTGACGCTTTGCTGCGTGGGCATGAATATGGCGCCGCCGACCTGGCCGGCCGTTCTCGCGCTGATGTTCCTGATCGGCCTGTCGTCGGGGCTGTACATCGTGCCATTGAGCGCGTTCATTCAGTACCGTTCGCCGGTGGACCGCCGCGGCGAGATTCTGGCCTGCTCCAACTTCATGAGCTTTCTCGGCGTGGCCGTGTCGGCGGGCACAATCTACCTGCTCAACGCGGTTTTTGCGTTCACGCCGGGGCAATGCTTCGTCGTGGTCGGGGTGCTGACCGCCGTGCTGGCGGCCATCACGCTGTGGGTCCTGCCGGACTTCCTGACGCGGTTCCTGGTCCTCGTGCTTACCCGTCTGTTTTACCGCATCCGCACGCACGGCGCGGACCATGTGCCGACCTCCGGCGGCGCGCTGCTGGTGGCGAACCATGTGACCTGGATGGATGCGCTGCTGATCGCGGCGACGCAGCAGCGCCGCGTGCGGTTCCTGATGGCGCGCGATATCTACCGCATCCGCTGGATCCAACCGCTGTTTCGATTGATGCGCGTGATCCCCGTGTCGGCGAGCGATCCGCCGCGGCAGGTGAGCCAGTCGCTGCACGAAGCGCGCCAAGCCCTCGACGACGGCTTCCTCGTGTGTATCTTCGCCGAGGGCGCCATTACGCGTAACGGCAACATGCACGGCTTCCGTCCCGGGCTCGAACGCATCCTCAGGAAGAGCGCGCATCCGATCGTTCCGGTTTACATCCACGGCGCCTGGGGCAGCATCTTCAGCTACTACAAGGGGAAGCTTCTGGCCGCCCTCCCGCGGCGTATTCCGTACCCGGTCCGCCTGTACTTCGGCGCGCCGATGCCGTCGACGTCCACCTCGGGGGAGGTCCGCCTGCGGGTGCGCTGCCTCTCCGCCCAGGCGGTCAACGACGAGAAGACGCGCCGCCGCACGCTGAACCACCGCTTCGTGGCGCGGGCGCGCCGCTACTGGTTCCGGCATGCGGTCGGCGATACGACCGGCCGGTCGCTTACCTTCGGCGGCACGCTGACCGGCGCGATCGCCCTGGCCGACCGGTTGCGGCCGATCGCGCGCGGCCAGCGCCGCATCGGGCTGGCGATGCCGACCACGGTCGCCGGCGCGCTTGTCAACGTGGCCGTCACGCTGCTCGGCAAGACGCCCGTGAACCTGAACTATACGGCATCGGCCGAGTCCAGGGCTTCGGCCATGCGCCAATGCGGCATCCGGACCGTCGTGACGTCGCGGGCCTTTCTCGAACGCCTGGACGGCTTCGACGCGCCGGAGGGAGCGATCTATATCGAGGACCTGGCGCGCTCGATCACGCCCGTCCGCAAGGTCGCGGCGCTGCTCAAGGCGCTCGTCCTGCCCGTCGCGCTGTTGCGCGAGCGGGACTGTCCGATCGGTCCCGACGCGGTCGCGACGATTGTCTTTTCCTCCGGGAGCACGGCCGAACCCAAGGGCGTGATGCTCAGTCACCACAACCTGATCTCGAACATCGAGGCCGTGCGCACCGTGTTCAAGTTCGAACCGCAGGATCGGATGTGCGCGGTGCTGCCGTTCTTTCATTCCTTCGGGTTCACGGTGACGCTCTGGGGCCCGCTGGTGTGCGGGTTTTCGGCGCACTACCACCCGAACCCGCTGGACGGCGCGGCGATCGGCGCGATGTGCCGCGCGCATGCGTTGACGACGCTTGTGTCCACGCCCACGTTCCTGCTGGCGTACCTGCGGCGCGCCGGCGCGGGCGATTTCGCGACCCTGCGCGCGGTGGTCACGGGCGCCGAGAAGCTGGCGGCGCGTGTGGCGGATGCGTTCGAGCAACGCTTCGGCGTGCGTCCCTACGAGGGCTATGGCGCGACGGAGCTTTCGCCCGTGGCGGCGATCAGCCTGCCCGACGTGACGATCGCCGGCGTCCGACAGGTCGGCGTGAAGCAAGGCAGCGTGGGACATCCCGTGCCGGGCGTGGCCATGCGCGTGCGCGACCCGGACGGCGGCGCCGTGCTGCCGGATGGCGCACAGGGCGTGCTGGAAGTCCACGGGCCCAACGTCATGCTGGGCTATCTTGACAATCCGGAGAAGACGGCGGACGTGTTGCGCGACGGCTGGTACGACACCGGCGATATCGCCGAGATCGATGGCGACGGGTTTGTCTTCCTGCACGACCGGCTGTCGCGCTACAGCAAGATCGGCGGCGAGATGGTGCCGCACATCGCGATCGAGGAGGCCCTGCTCGGCGCGCTGAACACGGCCGAAGCGGTGGTCGCCGTGACGGCGGCGCCGGACGAGAAGAAGGGTGAGCAACTTGTGGTTCTTTTCACGCCCGACGCCGGCCCGGCGGATCGGTTGTATGAGCTGATGCGGCGGTGCGACCTGCCCAACCTCTGGAAACCGAAGCGCGACAACTACGCCCCGATCGATGCGATCCCCATGCTTGGCAGCGGGAAACGCGACCTGAAGGCGTTCAAGGCGCTGGCGCGCGCGCATGTGGAACTCCGTCCGGAACTCGGTCGGGTGGCCGCGGAACCGGCAGGCGATCGAGGCGCATAACGAAAGCGGTCTGAAATGAATCGCACGGACTCGAACCTGGTTTGTGCCATGGCCACGCGACGGCTTGCCACGGGTGCGTTCGCCATCCGCGAGGCGCCCTCGGTTGGGCTGCTGCACGGGTGGTGCTCACGGCTGGCGGCGATGCTGGCGCTGGGGGTCGGGCTCGCGTTGGTTCAGGGCTGTGCCTCTACCGAGATGAAGGGCACGCCCTTTTACACGGGCGAGTACAGCGTGCGGCGCGGTCCGGCCGAAGACCGTGTCAACATCTGGCCCCTCTTGTACTACCGCGAACCGGCGCTTTCCGTGCTGTGGCCGTTCATCGAGCATACGGACGACCATTTCGCCGTGCGTCCGCTATGGTCGGTCTACGGGCTCGATACCGATCGTCGCGTCTACAACGCGTTGTGGCCGTTGGGGCGGTTCGATCCGATCGGCCAGGATTACCGCTTCTTTCCGTTCTTCTGGGGCGACGACTATGGTTGTGCATTCCCGCTGTTCTGGCATCTGGACGACCCGTTCGGCGCGGATGGCGGGTACAGCGCGCTGTTCCCGTTGTGGTCGCATCGCCGGTGCAGCGATGGCGGGTACAGCACGCACCTCGCGTGGCCGTTCTTCCACATCAAGGATATGCGGCACGCCCGCGGGTGGCGCCTCTGGCCGCTGTATGGACAGTATGCCCGCCACGGCGACCGCTATCGCTTCGCGCTGTGGCCGCTCGGGCATCAGTGGGAAAACGGCACGGGGGACGAGGGCGGAGACTGCGTGTTGCCGGTCTACTACCGCGACCACGATGCGACACGCCGGCGGTTTTTTTCGCTGTTGTATGGCTCCGGCGAAACAACGGCCGACGACACGGCCTGGCAACTGGCGTTGCCGCTGTGGTATGCGCGGCGTGACGGCGACGAACGGTTGCTGGCGACGCTGCTGGGCGGCTACAAGCGGTCCGGCGACGACACGACGTGGATGGTTGCCCCGTTGTTGTCGGGTGGACGCTACAGCGACGACGACGGGACGTTCTGGGGTCTTGGGCCGATGGCGCACGTCGCCTGGGACGAAGCGGGCGCCCGCCACCATGTCTTCCCGTTCTACTACCGCGAACGCACGTCGGAGCGATCCCGGTTCTATTCGCTGCTCTGGAGTCACGACTCTCGCGAGGACGGCAGCGGATGGCAGATGGCGGCGCCGCTGTTCTTCCGCATGTGGGACACGAACTCCTCGGCTTTCGTGACGCCGCTGTATGCGCGCGGCCGGTCGGCGGACGGCGATGCCTGGCAGGGCGTATTCCCGTTCGTCTACAAGCGGTCCGGCGCGGATGACCGGTTGCTGGCCACGCCGCTGGGCGGGTACAGAAAGGACGCGGATTCGACGGATTGGCTGTTCCTGCCGCTGGCGGCGGGTGGGCGGCATGACGCGACGGAGTCGAGCGTCTGGGCGCTGGCGCCGCTGCTGCATATCGCGTGGGGTGAGGACGGCCGGCGTGAGCACCTGTTGCCGCTGTACTACCGCAACACCCGGTCGGGCACGGTGATCACGCCGCTGGTGGCGCGCCTGACGCGCGGCGAGCGCCGGACGACCATGGCGCCGCTGGCGCTGTCCTGGCACACGGCGGCGCCGGACCGGTCGGACCTGTGGCTGGTCGGGCCGTTGGCGCATTTCAGTTGGGGCGAGCGCCCCGGCAGCAGTCATGTATTTCCGCTGTTCTACGCCGACCGCGAGGACGAGCTCTTCGTTTCGCTGCTGTATGGACGCATGCGTGACGGCGATCGGACGGTGACGGTCCTCCCGCCGCTGCTGTCGCTCTACGCCCGTGACGGTACGACGCGCGACCTCTACGCCGCCCTCGGGCTGTTTCATGCCCGATGGGGGCGGGGCGCGCCGGCGAGCGGACACTGCTTCCCGCTGTATGCGTTTGAGGAGGATGCCTTTCTCTACACGCTGCTGTACGGGCGCAAGACCGGACCGGATGGGCATCTCTACCCGCTGACGCCGCTCGCGGGTTTCTACACGGGTGACAACGCCGGCGGTTGGCTGTTTCCGTTCTGGTCGCGCAAACGGCACAAGGCAACCGGGCATGTTTCGGGGACCGTGCTGTGGGGATCCTACTGGCGCCGCGGCAAGGAGGCGTGCCGCGATCTGTTTCCCCTGTTCAACTACCGTCGTCACCCGCCGATCGGCGATGCGACCGCAGGCGGATCGGAAGTCGGCGAGTTCGGTTGGCGCTACTGGATCTTCCCGTGTTTCTGGTCGGGTGACATGCTGCGGGTATGTCCCGACCACGAGGCGCGCAAGGCCGGTATTCCGGGAGCCGTGCGACGCTACCGGGAGCGCAAATTCGGCGTCTTCCCGTTGTGGGGCTATCATGCGACGGCGCAGATGGAGGCCGGTGTCGCGGACACCCGCGGATCGGTCCTGCTGTTCCTCTACGATTACCAGAAACGCGTGCGTCCCCCGGCGGACGGCGGCACGGCCGAGTATACCCGCGCGCGGATCCTGTGGCGGCTGTGGCACTACGAGCGCGTCGACGGCGATGTCAGCGTCGACATCTTCCCCGCGATCACCTACGACGCGAAGGCCGACGGGTTCCGCAAAGTATCCTTCCTCTGGCGCCTCTTCCGCTACGAACGCCGGGGCGCCGACACGAAACTCGATTTGCTGTTCCTGCCGCTCATGCGGTGAAGGCGCACCGGAGTCGTGTCTCCGCTTCGGGGTTATCCACCGTGGTGGCGGGCGATCCGCACGGGCAATGTTGTGCTGCAACGCGGGACCAAGAGGTTGACGTGGGGGTTCGTGTCTGCAAAGATGCCGCGTGTTTTGGCTGCCGGAACCTAGCTGAAAGGAATGGGCGGATGAGTGAGCTGATCAAAGTCATTTTGACCGAAGACGAGATGCCGCGTCAGTGGTACAACCTGAATGCCGACTTTGCCAAGCCGATGCCGCCGCCGGTGGACTTGGCCGGCAAGCCGATCGGCCCCGAGGCTCTGGCGCCCGTGTTTCCGATGAACCTGATCGAGCAGGAAATGTGCACGGATCGCTGGGTCGATATTCCCGAGGAAGTGCTTGGCGTTCTGAAGCTGTGGCGGCCGACGCCGCTCTACCGGGCGCGGCGCTTGGAGCAGCTTCTGAAGACGCCGGCGCGCATCTATTACAAGAACGAAGGCATTTCGCCGCCCGGCAGCCATAAACCGAATACGGCCATCGCGCAGGCCTACTACAACCGGGAGTTCGGCATCAAACGGCTGACGACGGAGACGGGCGCGGGGCAGTGGGGCAGTTCGCTGGCGTTCTGCTGTCAGTTGATGGGACTCGAATGCAAGGTCTTCATGGTGCGCATCAGTTTCGATCAGAAGCCCTTCCGTAAGATCATGATGCAGACATGGGGCGCGCAATGCGTGGCCAGTCCGAGTACCGAGACCGTGATCGGCAGGAAGATCCTGGCGGAGGATCCGAACACGCCGGGCAGTCTGGGCATTGCCATCAGCGAGGCGCTCGAACAGGCCGTGCAGCGGAGCGATACCCGGTACGCGCTCGGCAGCGTGCTCAATCACGTCATGCTCCACCAGACCATCATCGGGCTCGAGGCGAAGAAGCAATTCGAGAAGATCGGCGCCTATCCCGACGTGATCATCGGATGCGCCGGCGGCGGGTCGAATTTCGCCGGCATCGCGTTCCCGTTCGTGTGCGACAAGATCCACGGCAAGTCGGTGCGTATCGTGGCGACCGAGCCGGCGGCCTGTCCGACACTGACACGCGCCCCCTATGTGTACGATTCGGGCGACGTGGCGATGATGACGCCGTTGTTGCCGATGTACAGCCTTGGACACACCTTCGTACCCGAGGCGATCCATGCGGGTGGCCTGCGGTATCACGGCATGGCGCCGATGGTCAGTCATGCGTTGCGGGAGGGCCTGATCGAAGCCACGGCAATGAACCAACTCGAATGCTACGAATCGGCCGTGATGTGGGCGAGAACCGAAGGCTACATCCCCGCGCCCGAGACGTCGCATGCGATCGCGCAGACGATTCGCGAAGCGAAGCGCGCCAAGGAAGAGGGCAAGGAACGGGTCATTCTCATGAACTGGTCGGGCCACGGGCTGATGGATTTGTCCGGCTATCAGGCTTATTTCGACGGCAAGCTGTCCGACTACGCCATGCCCGAGGAGCACTTGCAGCGCTCGCTGGCCTCGCTGAAGGGACTGCCGCGGGTGCGGTAGGGTTTTCGGTGCGGCGGGGGCCCCGCGGTCGCTACTTCATGCCGTACTTGCGCACGAGGCGCTGAAGGTAGGCTCGCTCGATGCCGGCATGGCGGGCCGCCTGCGAGACGTTCCCCGCGTGCCGCTTGATGAGGTCGTTGAGGTAGTGCGCCTCGAATTCGCGGATCAGCTCGTTCTTCACCACCTTGAACGGGCGGTCGGCGGCGAAGCGCGTGACGGCTTCCCAGCGGGGTTCCAGGGCGCCGCCGCGGAAGAGGAACGCGGTCAGGTCGATGGGGCGGTGTTCGCTGTGGGCGGCCAGTTCCACGAGATTGCGCAGTTCGCGCACGTTACCGGGCCAGTTGTGACCCCGGAAGGCGCGCACGACGCGGCCGAAGTCGTTGACCTGGTCGAGCGCCTCCGTGCCCAGGAAATCGCGCAGGAACTTCTGGAGCAGGATGGCGATATCGTCGGGGCGCTTGCGCAAGGGCGGTATCTGCATCCGCACGACGGAGAGGCGGAAGAACAGGTCCTCGCGGAACTTGCCCGCATTGACTTCGTTCTCGATCTTCTTGTTGGTCGCCGCGACGATCCGGACGTCGATGTTGCGCAGGTCGTTGCTGCCGACACGTTTGATCTCGCGCCGCTCCAGAACCCGCAGCAGCTTCGGCTGCAACTCGGCGGGCAGGTCGCCGATCTCATCGAGCAACACCGTGCCGCCGTGGGCGTACTCGAAGGCGCCGGCACGGTCGGTGATGGCCCCCGTGAAGGCGCCCTTGGCGTGACCGAAGAGCTCGCTCGCGATCAACTCGGGGGCGAGCGTGGCGCAATCGATGACGACGAACGGCTTGCTCGCTCGATGGCTTTGACGATGCAGTTCCTCGGCGAGCACTTCCTTCCCCGTTCCGGTCTCGCCTTCGATCAGTACCGTCGAATCCGTCGGCGCATAGCGCGAGGCGAGGTAGAATACGCGGCGCATGGCGACGCTGGTGCCGAGCATGCGACCGAAATGGTCGCTGTCACTGAGCTTGTATTCGATCGTCTCGCGCGTGGGACAGAAAATGAGCCGGGTGCTGCCGAGTTGGAATTCGGTGCCTTCATCGAGAAAGGCTTCGCGCACGCGTACGCCTTGCACGACCGTGCCATTGGTGCTGCCGAGGTCGCGTATCGAGTAGCCGCTCTCCTCAAGTTGGATTTCGCAGTGGCGGCGCGAGATCGTCGAGTCTTCCAGCACGAGGTCGTTGTGCAGGCCGGTCCCGATGGTAAACGTGTCCTTGGCCACCATGAACTCACGCCCCTTCAACGGCCCGCTGACGGACAGCAGCTTGCATTTCTGGACCAGGAGCCGGTCATGAGACGCAGTCGCGGGAATGATCAGCGTGGGGCTGGCGATCTGATCGCTGTTTATTTTGTCCGCCATGGGGTACGACTCCTGTGCGAATACTCAAGTACGCAGGAATCGTATAGGTGCATACGGGAGTATGCAAGTCTATTGAAGTGTCCCACCTGCGGGCGGGGCTAATGCGCGAAATGGCGGAAATGGAGTCGGTGGGGTTGGCCGGCGCCGGCGCCGCGCATGCTCTTGCGCCAGTCCGCGTAGGCTTGGTAATTGCCTTCGAACCAGGCGACCTCGCTCTCGCCCTCAAAGGCGAGGATATGGGTGGCGACGCGGTCGAGGAACCACCGGTCATGACTGATGACCACGGCGCATCCGCCGAAGTTCATCAAGCCCTCCTCCAGTGACCGCAGCGTGGCGACATCGAGGTCGTTGGTGGGTTCGTCGAGCAGCAGGACGTTGCCGCCGCGCTTGAGCAGTTTGGCCAGATGCACGCGGTTGCGCTCGCCGCCGGAGAGCGTTCCGACCAGGCGTTGCTGATCGGCGCCCTTCAGGTTGAACCGCGCGCAGTAGGCCCGGCCGTTCATGGTGCGTCCGCCGACTTCGACCATTTCCTGGCCGCCGGTGATTTCCTCGTAAACCGTGTGCGTGCCGTCGAGCGAGTCGCGCAGTTGGTCGACGTACGAAAGGTCGACCGACTCGCCGATCTCGATCGAACCGTCCGTCGGTTGCTCGCGCCCGATGATCATGCGGAAGAGCGTTGTCTTGCCGGCGCCATTGCCGCCGATCACGCCAACGATACCGCCGGGGGGCAGGGAGAAGTTGACGTGCTCCATCAGCAGCGTATCGTCGTAGCCCTTGGACAGGTCGCGTGCTTCGATGACCTTGTTGCCGAGGCGGCGTCCGACGGGAATCTGGATCGTGAGGTTGTCCTCACGCGTATCGAACGTCTGAGAGGCCAGCTCCTCGTAACGGCGCAGACGGGCCTTGCTCTTGGTCATGCGGGCCGAAGCGTTCATGCGTACCCACTGGAGTTCCTGATCGAGCAGTCGTCGGCGCGACTCGCTCAGCTTCTCGCGCTGCGCCGCGCTGGCCTGTTTCTGCTCCAGCCAGGCCTCGTAGTTGCCCTTGTACGGGTACGCGCGACCGGCATCGAGTTCCAGAATCCATTCCGTGACGTTGGAGAGGAAATAGCGGTCGTGCGTGACGACCACCAGGGTTCCGGTGAACCTCCGAAGGTACTCCTCGAGCCAGGCGACCGAATCGGCATCGAGGTGGTTGGTCGGTTCGTCGAGCAGCAGCACATCGGGTTCCTGCAGCAGGATTCGGCAGATCGCCACGCGGCGCTGCTCGCCGCCGGATAGCACGCTCACGGAGGTCGTGGCGGGAGGCAGGCGCATGGCGTCCATGGCCATCTCGACCTGGTGATCGAGTTCCCAGAGGCCTTTGGCGTCGATCGTCTCCTGAAGGTTGCCGAGTTCGTTATTCAGCTTCTCGCTCTCGTCGTCGGACAGGTCGGTGCCGAGGAGATCGCAGATCTCGTCGTAGCGGTCGAGCATGGCCTGCTTGTGGGCGACGCCTTCGGTGACGATTTCGCCCACGGTGCGGGCGGGGTCCAGGCGCGGTTCCTGGGGCAGATAGCCGATGCGGGCGCGCGGCGCGCGGTATACGGTTCCGGTGTACTCGGTATCGAGACCGCCCATGACCCGCAACAGGCTGGACTTGCCGGCGCCGTTGCCGCCGATGACGCCGATCTTGGCGCCGAAGAAGAACGCGAGCGTGACGTCTTCGAGGATGGTCCGTGTTCCGTGACGCTTGCTGAGATGTTCGAGTGAGAAGACATATTCGCCGGCCATGGTCAGAGTTCTCCTTGAGCGCGTGTTTCGAGCGGGCACACGATAGACGCCGCACCCGCCGCGTCAAGCAGTTATGCGCGCGGGCGGGCGGAAAAGCCACGCCCGTGCGTGATCACAGCCCCGCGAAGCTCGGTGTCGCGAAGACGGCCTGAGGCGCCGCGAAAAACGCTTCGGCCCGCTCCCGCATCGCGTCCAGCGTCCGCGCCCCTTGCATGGCCTTGTCCAGGGAATGGCCGAAATGGAAGTTCCGTGCGAAGTAGCGCGTGAACAGGCGGACGCGGCGCAAGGCCACATCGGGCGCGAAGTCCTCGGCAATGTACCCGAGCAGACGCCGCCACACCTCGGCATAGTCAACCGTCACCGGTCTGTCCCATGCCGCGAACAGCCACGGTTTCGCCACGGCCATGCGCCCCACCATGATCCCGGCGACGGACTGGAATGCCGTGCCGGCCGCCTGCACGGAGGCCGGTCCGGCGATGTCGCCATTGGCGATCACCGGCAGTCGTGTCTGAGCGGCCGCCCAGGGCAGCAACCCATGCCGCGCATCGCCCCGCAGTCGGTTCTCGAGGTACCGCGTGTGCAGGATGATGGCGTCGACACCGCAATCCTCGATCACCCGCACCCGCTCCACGAAACGCGCCTCGGTGCCGGGCGCCGAACTGCCCAGCCGGATCTTCACCGTGAGCGGCCCCGGCCAGCAATCGCGCACGGTTTTCACGACGCGCGAGAGCTCGTCCACATTTTCGAACAGGCGACCGCCCGCATCGAGGCGTCGGATGACGGGCGCGTAGCAGGCCAAGTTCAGGTCGATTCCGTCAGGGCTGACGGCGGCGACCCGCGCGACGATCTCGCCAATGGGATCGTCCGGGCGCAGCATGAGCTGATAGAAGAGACGGCTTTCCGAGGCATTGCGCCGACAGAATGGCGACTTCTCGAAATCCTCCTTCAGCAGCTTGCGGCCCGACAGCATCTCCGTGAAATGAGCCCCGCACCCCCCGAAGTCGGCCAGCAGACGGCGGAAGGCGCTGTGGGTCAGTTCGGCCAGCGGCGCGCAGAAGCGCGCCGGTTTCAGCGTCAAGCCACGAAGGGTCAGAGCCTCGAACATGGCGCGACAGCATGCCGCGATCGGCCGGCAACATCAACTCTGGAGTCAGAAGTCAGAACATCCAACAGCGATCAAGGAACGCCGAACACCCAACGATTGCGGTGGGGCGGGTCGGCGTGGTATTGATGACGGCATGCGAATTTGTATCGGTGAACATGACCGGAATGGTGAGCCGGAACGGGTTCTGGATGGCGCCTGCACGGTGGTCTCCCGGTCGGGGCTGAGTGTCGGCGAGCGTCTCTTGATCGAATCGCTCCCGCGTTTGACGCCACGGGTGGGCGTGCTCGTTCTGGGCAACCGTACGGGCGTCTGCGCCATGCTGGCCGCGGCGCGTTGGCCCGAATGCCCCGTCATCTTCCATGGCATCGACCTCTATCACATGGACCGCGTGCGCCGCAATCTGGCGCGCAATGGGTGGGCGGGGGCGGCGCGGGATGTGCCTTACGCGGGCGCCGCCGCCCCGAGCGACGTTCCGTCGGTGGAGCCCGTGGCCGGGCGGCGGGGCGTGGACACCGTGTGCAGCGCGTTCCTGGATCCGGCCTTGCGGTGCGACGTGGTTCTCATCCAGGCGACCGACGGCGGTCTGGTCGGCGAGTTGCTGGCCGAATTCCTGGACGTCGCACACGCCGCATTGACGGTGGGCGGTCGTCTGTTGCTCGCGGTCGACACGCCCGCGCCCTGGCTTCGGAACCAGTTGAAGCGGTTGTTCGGCAAGTACACCGTTACCGTGCAGTCGCGCGACGATGTCCTGATCGTCGCGACACGCGATGCGCGGCCGACCGAGCCGCGGGCGCATGCGGCCGAGGTGGTGATGACCATGCACGCGAAGGAACCCGTTTACCTGACGACGCTGCCCGGTGTGTTTGCGCACCGCAAGGTTGACGACGGCGCACAGGCGCTGGCGGAGGTGGCCGAAGCCTGCGAAGGCGACCGTGTGCTTGACATCGGGTGCGGCAGCGGCGTGGTCGGGATTTCGTTGGCCCGGAACTGCCCGGTCGCCCATACGGTGTTCGTCGACGCCAATGCGCGGGCGACGCATGTGACGGCGGCGAACTGCCGGCGGAACGGGATCGAGCGCCATGAGGTCGTGCTCGGCGCCGAGGGTATCGATCGCCCCGCGGCGTTCACGCTGACCGTCGGCAACCCGCCGTATTTCAGCGACTACAAGATTGCCGAACTGTTCATCCGCACGGCGCGGTCGTCCCTGTGCGCCGGAGGTCGGGCGTATCTGGTGGCAAAGACGGGCGTCCGCCTGCTGGCGCTGCTGCAGGCATCTTTCGGCAACGGCGAATGCATCAAACGGCGCGGCTACGATGTGCTGCGCGCAATCAAGGAGCGGTAATAGGTTTCCTGGTAGGCGCCTTCACCGCTGCCCGTACGTGGCGCCTGGGCCGTGTTTGCGCGCATGGTGCTTGGCGAGGAGGTAGGGGGGGATCGGGCGCATCTCGGCGAGTTGCCCGGTCAGCAGCGCCATCTGCGCCACGGTTTCCAGCGCGATCCCGTTGCGGACCGAATCGAGAGAATCGCGTCCCCACGTGAACGGCCCGTGGTGGGCGGCGAGGACGGCCGGCATGGCGAGCGGGTCACGGTCGGCGAAGCACGCGACGATGACCGCGCCCGTGTTTCCCTCGTAGTCGTCATCGACTTCCGCGGGGGTCAACGCGCGCGCCACCGGTACGCTCCCGTGGAAATGGTCGGCGTGCGTCGTGCCCAGGCAGGGTATCTCGCGGCAGGCCTGCGCGAAACTCGTGGCGTGGGGACTGTGCGTGTGCGTGATGCCGCCGATCGAGAGAAAGGCGCGATACAGCGCGCGATGCGTCGGCGTGTCCGACGAGGGGTTCAGCGTGCCTTCGACGACGACGCCATTCAGGTCGAGCACGACCATATGTTCCGGTTTGAGCGCCTCGTAGGCGACGCCGCTCGGCTTGATGGCGAAAACACCCGCGTCCCGGTCCATGCCGCTGACATTGCCCCAGGTGAGCTTGACGAGACCGGAGCGTCCGAGTTCGCGGTTCGCCTCCCATACGGCTTCGCGCAGTGTTTTATGCGACATGGTGTTCCTCCAACCGCGGCATGCTCCGGTGTTGCGGACCTTCCGCGCCCGGTACGCGCCAAGGCAGTGTTTACCGTTGCCGGCGCCGGAATGCAAGGGCTTCTCTTTGGTTCGCGCGAGTGGTAGTCTTCGCGCGTGAAGGAATCCCGGAAACCGGTGCGTTGGCTAAACGAAGGAGGCGCTCGTGAAGACGGCATTGGCCAATCTGCGGGATGAACAGCAGGAGCGTGCGCTGCTCGTTCAGGTCGTGACGGGACGGCAGACGCGCGAACTGGCCGCGGACTCGCTGGAGGAACTGGAACGTCTGGCGGACACGGCCGGCGCGGTGGTCGTCGGATCGGTGACCCAGAGGCGCGAGCATCCGACGGGCGGTCTGATGGTGGGCGAGGGGAAGCTGGCGGACATTCAGCTTGCCTGCCGGGAGGCCTCCGCCAATCTCGTGATCTTCGACAACGAGCTGAGCGCCGTGCAGGTCAACAATCTGGACCTGGCGCTGGGCATCAAGGTCATCGACCGCACCGAATTGATTCTCCAGATCTTCGCCCGCCGCGCCAGTTCCGCGGAGTCGCAGGCGCAGGTGGAACTGGCGCAACTGGAGTACCTGGTGAAGCGCATCCCCACCTCGGCCAAACAGCAGCGCTTCCATGGCGGCATCGGCATGCGCGGTCCCGGCGAAAGCCCGCTGAAGTTGCGTAACGAACCGATGCGTCGGCGGATGCGGGATCTGAAGCACAAACTGGAACAGATCCAGTCGCGGCGCGAGCGCACGCGGCAGCGGCGGCCCTGGCGTCTCGTGAGCCTCGTCGGCTACACGAATGCCGGCAAATCCACGTTGCTGAACGCGTTGACGGGGGCCGATGCGTATGTGGACGACCGGTTGTTCGCCACGTTGGACACCAAGACGCGGCTGGTGCACCTGGCCGACAACCGTCAGGTGCTGCTTTCGGATACGGTGGGCTTCATCCGGCATCTGCCGCACGGTCTGGTGGCTTCGTTCAAGTCGACGCTCGAGGAAGCGCGCGAAGCCGACCTGTTGCTGATCGTGGCCGACGCGTCGCATGCGCATGTCATGGATCACATCGGCGTCGTGCAGCAGACGCTGGCCGAGATCGGCGCGGCGGGCGTGCCGCAACTGCTTGTCGCGAACAAGTGCGATCTGCACCCCGCGCGCGAGACGCTGGAGGCGATGCTGGCCGCGTATCCGGACGGGATCGCGATTTCGGCCCGGTCCGGCGAGGGGCTGCCCGCGCTGCGCGAGGCGCTCGCGCGTCGGCTGGCGGAGGATGCGGTATGCTCTATGTTGTAGCGACGCCGATCGGCAACCTCGAGGACATCAGCGCGCGCGCGCTGCGCGTCCTGCGCGAGGCGGACGTCATCGCCTGCGAGGACACGCGCCGCACATGGCAGTTGCTGTCCCATTTCGAGATTCCGCGACCGCGGGCCATCGTGTCGTACCGCGAACAGAACGAGCATCGGCAAAGCGAGCAGCTTGCGGGCGAGCTCGCGGCGGGAACGACCGTGGCCCTGTGCACCGACGGCGGCTATCCCGGTATCAGCGATCCCGGCTACCGGCTGATCCGACTGGCCACGCGGCAGGGCATTCCGGTCCAGGTGGTTCCGGGGCCGTCGGCGATTCCCGTGGCGCTGCTGTCCTCCGGGCTATCGACGGCGAGCTACGTGTTCAAGGGGTTCCCGCCGAAGAAGAGCGGCGGCCTGCGTCGCTTCTTCGCGGAGGAGCGCGACGGCGCGCACACACTGGTCTACTTCGAGTCGCCCATGCGGGTCGGGAAGTCGCTGACGGCGGCGCTGGAGGTGCTGGGCGACCGTGAAGCCGCCGTCTGTATCGAGCTCACGAAGAAGTTCGAGCGGGTTTCGCGCGGCTACCTGTCCGCACTCGTCGCGTCGTTCGTCGACGCCAAGGTGAAGGGCGAGGTGACCATCGTGATCGCCGGCAACAACCCGAAATTCGCGCGGCTGGAATCCGAGGCCGGGGCGGGCGAAGGCGACGGGGATGACGACGGGGCTGACGACGAGGCTGACGACGGTGACGCATACGATTTTGGGGATGAAGAGGATGGTGCGTAGCGGGCACGCTTGCTTTTTCCTGTCGCGGCGGTTGGGTTGGTTGGTATAGTCGCCTCATACGCAATGAACAGCGCCGAATCCACAGACTCTGTCGCCCCGCCGGCCGGTAGCGGACCTGACGCCGAATCCTATGTCGCGCCGGTGGAGACCGTGCCGCAGACCGTGCGGATGAAGCTGCCGACGGGCAAGCCGTTCGTCCGGTCGGAGGATTCGACGGTATTCCGACCGAACGCCACCCCGCTCGATGCCGAGTACGAGATCATCGACAAGATCGGCAGCGGTGGCATGGGGGTCGTCTACCTCGCACGCGACCGGAAGTTGGGGCGGTTCGTGGCGGTCAAACGGCTGAACGTCGCCAGCCTTGCGAGCGAGCCGCTGCGGGACCGCTTCCTGCGCGAGGCGCGCGCGATCGCGTCGCTCAATCACATCCACATCGTGCACCTGTACGCGCTGGGCGAGGATCAGCAGGGACCGTTCATCGTCATGGAGTACGTGCCCGGGCCCAAACCGCCGAGCATGGAAAATCGGCCGGCCGAACCGTTCTCGCTGGCCGATCGCGTACATCGGGAGGGCCCGTTGCCGCTGGATGCGGCACTCGACGTGGTCATCAAGATCGGCCGGGCCATCGGTTACGCCCACGGATGCGCGGTGATCCACCGCGATCTGAAGCCCTCGAACGTGCTGCTCGACGCCTGCGGCGAACCCAAGGTCGTGGACTTCGGACTGGCGCGCGTGTCGGAGCCGTCGGCCAGGCCGTTGACCATGCCGGGCGAGAAGATGCTGTCGCTCGGGTATGGCGCTCCCGAACAGGAAGCGGATGCCAGCCTCACCGACGAGCGGGTGGATGTCTACGGGTTGGGCGCCCTGCTGTACTTCTGCATCACGGGCAAGAACCCGCGGTATTTCCGCCAGAACGACGTGCCCGAGGTGCTGCGGATGCCTATCGTCAAGGCGCTGGAGACCGATCGCGACAGCCGATGGGAGACCGTCGGTGCGTTTCTGACGGCTCTGGCGCTGGTTAAGTCGCCGGAGCAGTCCAAGCTTTCGTTTGCCCGGCCGACGTGGCGCTGCAAGTGGTGCGAGACCGTCAACCCGGTGGTCATCCGCTACTGTGGATCGTGCGGTTGGGACGGGGGGACCGCCTGCAAGGAATGCGGTTCCGAACTGCGCTTCGGCATCCAGTATTGCGGCGTGTGCGGCGCCGATGCCAAAGCCTATGAACAGGCGACCGATCTGCTGCATGAGCTACAGCGCCATCGCGAGGCGCGGGATTTCAGCTACATTTTGCAGAAAGAGAAGCAGATTGCCGCGTTCAACCCGATGGGCATGAACGGGCGCAAGCTTGTCGAGCGGGTCAACGAGCTCGGTCAGGAGGCCGGTTCGGCGCTGCGCCGGCGCGTGGCGCTGACCGACGCCGTGGAGCGTGAGATCAACGAGCGCAACTACGAACAGGTGCGCGAGTACATCGACGAGTACAACCGACTGTCGCCCGAGTCGGGCTTCGATGACATCGCCCGGTCGCTTGGCGCGATGACGCTGGAGCGGGACCGCGAGCGCTTGCGCCAGGCCGTGCGGCGGGGTCAATGGGAGTACACCGAACGGAATGCGCGGGAGTTGCTGGACGGGCTGCGTGGCGACCATCCGGATATCGAGGCCATGCTGCGTCTGGCCCGGCGGCATCTGCTGGCGCGCCGTGTGACGTGGCGGGTGGGTGGGGCGATGCTGGCGTTCGGCGTGTACCTGTTGACGGCGGCGCCGGTCTATCGCCTGATGGGACATCCGGCGGGCGGCATCTTCCCGATCGTCTACGCGCCGGCCGCCTACGTGCAGCGCAGTACGGTGCTGCGCGCGCCGCTCGATGCCTACGCGCATATCTGGCATGCCGACGGACTTTTCGGCGCGGAGTGACGCCGTCGGGACGCGACCGCGGCGAGACGCCCCCGGTGGTTGAGCGTTGGGAACGGAGGAGAGGGGCCACCCGTCTCGGAGATCCGGGCGTACCGGGAGTGGGCACGTTTCGCCGAAACGTGCCCTGGTGGATGAGCCCGGTGGATGAGCGTTGTGTGGAACGGTGCCGCTCAAGAATGGGTTTCGGTGTGTGGCGACGCTGTGCGAAGCCGTTCGGTGGCAATGGTGGGGTGCTTGCGCGCTGGGCTCGGAAACGGCTCACCGCAGGTTCGCCCTCCAGGGGAAGGGAGCGAGTAAGCCGGTGGAGTAAGAGAGAGAGCAAGTCAATGAGTGACATGTCCCTTATCGCTCATGTCCCTTATCGCTCACACCTCGCTTGCCAAGGGACGGTGGGTTTGCGATGGTGAACGCGGATGCTGGCGATCGGGAGGAGTGACAATGGATGAATTCAAGGTGGATGTGTTGGGTGCATGCCGCGTGGATTCGCCGATCGATGCCGTGTTCGCGGTGAGCGGCGATGCCGTGCTGCTGGATCCGACCGTTTCGGGGTGTGTGACCTGCGGAGGCAAGGCGCCGCGGTCGCTGGAGATGTCGGGGCCGCGCCGGCGGATCTATTTCGATCCGGCGACGACGTGCGCGGCCATCGTGACCTGCGGCGGGTTGTGTCCGGGCCTGAACGACGTCATTCGCGCGCTGACCATGGTGCTCTGGTATCGCTACGGCGTGCGCGACATTCGCGGCTTGCGTTACGGCTATGAGGGGCTCGATCCGGCGTACGGCCACGCTCCGATGGTCCTGACGCCCGAGGTGGTGGCGGATATCCACTACAACGGCGGCACGTTGCTGGGGTCGTCCCGCGGTCCCCAGAACGTGGATGCGCAGGTCCGTTTCCTGGCCGACCAGGGCATCAACATACTGTTTGCCATTGGCGGTGACGGCACGCAGCGCGGGGCACTGGACATCGCGCGCGCGGCGGTGGCGCGCGGGCTCGAACTGGCCGTCGTGGGCGTGCCCAAGACCATCGACAACGATATTGCCTGCACCGAGCGGACGTTCGGCTTCGAAACGGCGGTCGCGCGGAGCCGCGACCCGATCACGGCCATCCATCACGAGGCCAAGGGCGCGCGCAACGGCATCGGTCTGGTCAAGCTGATGGGCCGCGAATCGGGCTTCATCGCCGCCTACGCGGCGCTTGCGTCGAGCGATGTGAATCTCGTGCTGGTGCCGGAGGTGCCGTTCACCATGGATCGGGTATGCGCATGGCTGGAGGACCGACTCGCGCGCAAGTCGCATGCGGTGATCGTCGTGGCCGAAGGGGCCGGACAGGATCTGGTGGCGACCGACGGTCTGGACAAGTCGGGCAACCGCGTGCTGGGTGACATCGGGTTGTACCTGAAGTCCGAACTGCCGCGGCGTCTCGCGGCGCGGGGCATGACGGCGGTCATGAAGTATGTCGATCCCTCGTACACCATTCGCAGCACGGCGGCCAGCGCCGACGACTCGGTTTTCTGCTTCCAGCTCGCGGAAAACGCGGTGCATGCGGCCATGGCCGGGCGGACGGCGATGGTCGTCGGCCTCAGGAACGGCTATTTCGTCAACGTGCCGATCCCGTGCGCCGTGGGCGAGCGCAAGCGTATCGATCCGTGCGGCGCGCTGTGGCAGAGCGTGATGAACAATACCGGTCAGCCGTTCTGAGGCGCCGACGCGGCGTCGGGGAGGGCGGGGGTGTTGGCGAAGGTCACGCTGACGGCGGTGCCTTGGCCGGGTTGGCTGACAATGTCGAAAGCACCGCCGATTTCCTCCGTGCGGTAGCGCATGCTGCGCAGGCCCATGCCGGCGCCGGTTGCCATCGCGGTATCGAAGCCGATACCGTTGTCGGTGACGACGAGGGCGCCGCAGTGGTCGCCGAGCGCGAGGCGGAGGGAGATGTCCGTGGCGTGCCCGTGGCGGATCGCGTTGTGGATGGCTTCGCGGGCGATGTAGTACAGGTGCAGGGCGACGGCGCTGTTCCACACATGCGCTTCGCCGCCGCAGCTGAATTCGCAGGCGATGCGGTAGACGCGCGCCGTCTCGGCCGCCAGTTCCTCGAAGGCGTTGGCGAGTCCGTTCTCGGACATGTCGACCGGACTGAGTCCCTTGGCGATGCGGTGCGTCGATGCGACGGCGCGGCGGATGAGTTCGGCGATCTCGCCGATCTGTCGGGAACTGGAGCTGTCCTGCGCCCGGAGGGCGCGTTCGATGGAACTGCACATGAAGGCGATGCCGGCCAGTTCCTGGCAGATCGTATCGTGCAGGTCCTGTCCGATGCGTTGCTGCTCGCCGGTGACGGCCTGCAGCATCTCCGACTGGATGCGTCGCCGCTCGGCGCTCTCGCGCCGGAGTTGCTCGCCGGTCGCGCGCAACGCGGCGGTGCGTTCGTCCACGAGTTGTTCGAGATGGGCATGGACCGTCTGGAGATCCTCCTGCGCCGTGCGCCGGTCGCGGATTTCCCGCTGGAGCTGCTCCGTCCGGATCGAGATCTGGTCGACCATGAGATTGACCTCGCGGTTGATCAGGTCGATTTCCTCGTAGCTGTGTCCGCGCAGGCGGCCCTGAAAACTGCCGCCGGCGATCTCGCGGAGCTGCCGCACGACATCGCGTAGCGCGCCGCCGAGGCGGATGTTGAGCAGGTAGCTGACCGGCAGGATGGTGGCGCAGATGCCGAGTATCACGCCGAGCAGGCTGATGCGGGCGAGACCACCGAGCCCCATTTGCAGCCGCCGGCGACTGAACGAGGCATCCACCCGACCGACCGATTCGCCACGGCAGATGACGTCCGCGCCCGCGGTCATGACGTTTACGTCCGGCATGAACCGTCTGCGGTAAAGCGCGTCCCCGAATTGCGTGGATATGCACACCTCGACGAGGGACACGTCGGGCGGGTAGGCGTCGAAGTAACGGCCGATGGAGGCGCGATCGAGGTTCCAGACGGGGATGGCCAGGGAGTCGGCGAGGTGCCGAACGGATGTGTCGATGTGGTCCTGCAGTTCCCGCGCGCGCAGGGTCCGGCTCGCAAGAAAGGCGGCACCGGATACGAGCAGGGCGACGGCGACAAGCGACGTGCTGATCCAGACGGTCAGATCCTGTGCGATGCTGCGGCTACGGCGTCGCCCCATGGTCTTCCCCCTTCACCGGTTCCTCAAGACGTTCCGCGTCGGTGTAGCGGGCGCGGATTCGATCGTAGGCGCCCGTCTGCTTCAGCGTCCTGAGTTCGGCATAGTACGCGTGCATGAGACGCTCGAGATCCGGGTAATTCGACAACCTGACGAATGGCGCCAGATAGGGTTTCCGCAGGAGCGGCTTCGGGAGCCAGGCCACACTGTCGGCGAGCCCGAGACGCTTCAGCGTCGCCTGACCGGCCGTGAGGTCCATCGGGTACAGGTCGATTTCGTCGTTGACCAGGCCGCGGATTGCATCGTCGATGTTGTTGTAGGTCGCACCCGGAAGGCCCGCCTCCAGAAACTCGGGGCAATAGGAGTAATCCCTGTTGGTTCCGATCCGGAACCCGTCGGTCTTGAGCTGCGCGAGGGATTCGAAACGCAGTTTCGTGGCGTCCCGCGTCTTCACAAAGAAGACATACTTGGACATCCAGAGGTAGTCCGGCGGCAAGGCGCCGCTGGCGGCGAATTCGCGCTGTTCGGTGGTGAAGAAGAGGTCGCCCTCGCGCGATTCCTTGTAGGAGACCGACAGCACGGCGTCGGCGGCGCCCTTCGTGACCATCATCCAGGCGCGGCTCCAGGGATAGAAGCGGAATTCGTACGGCAGGCCGAGTTTGCGCATGATCAGATCGGTGACCTCCACGTCGATCCCGCTGGGCTTGCCGTCGTCCAGGTACTCGAACGGGTGCCATTCCTCGCAGACGAAGATGAGTGGGCGGGGAGGATTGCGCACGAGCGGCGGCATGGTGGCCGCCCAGAGCGAGGCGTATTCGCCCGACTCGTGCAACCGGGATAATTCGGCATGGAAACGCGCGGCGATGCCGGTCAAGTCCGGGTACGACGAGGCCTTCGCGAAAGCGCAGAGGTAGGGTTTCGCGAAGATCTCGCGCGGCAGATAGGTGAGCGTCGCGCGCAGGTCGAGCTTGTCGAGCAGTGCAAGGCCGACGCAGCGATCGATCGGCAGCACATCGATCTCACCCGCGGCCAGCGCCCGCAGCCCGTCCGCGGGCGTCGTGTAGACGGCGGTCTTGACGGTGTCGGCCCACGCGCGGAAGTCGGCGGTGTAGCTGTATTCCCGGATCAGACCGACCCGGTATCCGTCGTCCTTCACCTGTTCGAGCGACGCGAATCGGAGCGACGCGTCGAAACGCCGGTTGATGAAGAAGACATAGTGCGTGATCCAGAGGTAGTCGGGCGCGATGGTTCCGGCGGACAGAAACTCGCGCTGACCGGGTGTGAAGTGCAGGGCGGCTTCCCGTTCCGGCTGATAGGAAACGCTGAGGACGGCATCCGCGGCGCCCTTGGTGACCATCATCCAGGCGCGGGCGAACGGATAGAACTTGATCTGGTAGGGGATGTCGAGCGTGCGCATGATGCGGCCGACGATCTCGACGTCGAAGCCGGCCGGCCGGCCGTCGTCGTCTTCGTACTCGAAGGGCGGATAGGGCTCGCAAACGATGGTCAGCGGCTCCGCGGCCCGTAGGGCGGACGCGAGCAGGCCGACGAGCGTGAGCGCAACGAGGGTGTTCGGTAGTCTCATGGGTCCGACTTCCCTTGGTTGCCGCGGCCGGCGCCGGGCGGCGGTTCGTTGGGCGGGCATGCGAAGCCGAGTCCCGACAGTTTGCGCGCAAGCGTTGGCCCATCGCCCTCGACATGGACCCGCGTGTACGGGAACTCGCGGCGCATGGGGTACTGCTTGCGGAGCCGGTCGAAATGCGACGGCCGATCCGCGCAGGCGGCGCGCAGGCGCGCATCGTCGGCCTCGATATCGTAGACCTGCCGTACGACTTCGCGGAGCGCCGGTTCGTCGTTGCGTGCGGCGGCACGGATGCGGATGTCGGGCACGAGTGGCGGCGGCAGGTGCTCGGCCGCCGTCCAGGACGGCGACACGGCCAGAAAGCGGCAGGCGGCTTCGTAGACCATGACCGTGCCCTGCACCTTGCCTTCGAACGAATGACCCGCGATGTGCGGAGTTGCGAGATCGGCTCGCGCCAACAGATCCGGCGAGAAGTTCGGTTCACCCTCCCAGGTGTCGATGACCGCATGCGACACGCGGCCGTCGCCGAGTGCGGCAAGCAGGTCGGCTGTGACCATGACGCCGCCGCGGGCGGCATTGACGAAAACGGCGCCCGGTTTCATCGCCGACAGAAAACCGGCGTCGACCATGCGGCGCGTGGCATCCGGGCCGGCGCCGGTCAGCGGCACATGCAGCGTCACGTAGTCGGCCTCGGCCAGAAGGGTGCGTAGCGGCGTATAGGCGTTCGTCGGCGACTCCGCACGTTCGCGCGGGGGGTCGTTCCGGAGCACGCGCATACCGAGGGCTTCCGCCTTGGCGGCGACGCGCCTGCCCACGTTGCCGACACCGATGACGCCGATCGTGCGCCCCTCCAGGCGCAGTCCGTGACGCTCGACCAGACAAAGGAGGGCGGCGGTCAGGTACTCGGAGACGCTGTTGGCGTTGCAGCCCGGCGCATAGCACCAATGGATGCCGGCCGATTCGACCCAGGCGCGGTCGATGTGGTCGGTTCCGATGGTGGCCGTGCCCACGAAACGGACACGGCTGCCTTCGAGCAGGGCGCGATTCACGACGGTCGTGGAACGGATGGCCAGGATGTCCGCGTCACGCACGTCGTCGGCCGTCATGGCGCGACCGTCGAGAATCGTCACGTCGCCGAGCGTGGAAAACGCTTCCGCCGCGAGCGGCATGTTGCGGTCACAGACAATTTTCACCGTGCTTGCTCCCGTCTCAAACCCGCCTGGCAAGGGCACAACCAGAGAAACAACCGAATGCTAATGGTAAACGCGGCGCGTGCCGAGAAGTTTTTTTGGCGCCCGGCATCGATCCTGCGGCGTCCGTCTGGCGGATCTATTTGGGATCGCGCGAGATCGCGCAGGCGTAGGCGCCGTCCGATTCGGCTTCGGGCGGGAAGATGAGGATATCCTTGAGCTTGTGGAAGTCCGGGTGGTCGCCCAGAAACCGGTCGATCTGGTGCTGGTTCTCCTCCTGTTCGAGGCTGCAGGTGCTGTAGACGAGGCGTCCGCCGGGACGCAGGTGGGGTACGGCGCTGTCCAGAAGTTCGCGTTGCAGACGGCAGAGGCGGGCCAGACGGTCGCTCGAGAAGCGCCACCGTGCATCCGGGCGCCGGCGGAGCACGCCGGTGTTCGAGCAGGGCACATCGAGCAGGATGCGGTCGAACCCGGTTGCGCCGGCGAGGTGCGTGAGGGCGGCGGCGTCCGTGGCGTTGCCGTGAACGACGCCGATGCTCGTGGTTTGCAGACGCCCGATGTTGTCGCGGAGCGCATGCAGCCGGTCGGCGTGCGGTTCCATGGCGATGATACGGCCGTCATCGCCGATGGCGGCCGCGATGCGGAGCGTCTTGCCGCCCGGCGCCGCGCAGGCATCGAGGATGAGCTGGCCGGGGTGAGGCGCGAGGAGCCGGATCGCGGCATCCGTGGCCGGATCCTGTACCAGGAAAAGCCCGTCGTCGAAGCCGGGCAGTTCATCGACCCGGCGGCCCCGCGGCACGAGCAGGTAGCCTTCGGGCCATGGGGTCGGCGTGGCGGCGGTGTCGATGCCGGCCCCGGCCCACAAGGTCTGGAGCGCGGACGGTGTCGTCTTCAACGTGTTGACGACGATCGCCACCGGCGGCGGCTGGTTGTTCCAGATGGCGAGCGCCTCGGTGCGCGTCAGTCCGAACTGCAGGCTCCAGCGCTGGATCAGGGCGTCCGGGTGGGACTCCCGGACCGACAGGGGTTGGAGGGCCAGGTCGCGCGTCAGCGGGTCGCGCTGGCGGACCATGTTGCGCAGGACCGCGTTGACGAAACCGATGCGTTTGCGGCCGGCGATGGGTTTCGCGGCCGTGACGGTCTCGTTGACCGCGGCGTGCGGCGGCACGCCCGTCATGAAAAAGATCTGGTAGGCTCCGACCATCAGAAATGCGGCGAGTTCGGGCGTCGGCGCGCGTTCCGTGCAGTGGGCGATCAGCCATTCGAGGGCGCGTTTGCGCCGGACGGCGCCCATCACGATTTCCACGACGGTGGCGCGTTCGGGGCAGGCGCCCGGGATCAGGCGGTCGGGAAAATCGGAGGTGCGGAGCCACTGTTCGATGGCGTGGGCGGCGATGGCGCGAGGATTCCGTGTGTCGGGGCTGGTCATGCGTGGCTCCGTCGTAGTTGGCCGCATGCGGCATTGACGCCGCGGCCTCGTGAAAAACGCAGGGTGGAGTTGATACCGGCTTCCGCCAGCACGGTGGCGAAGCGTTCCGCCCGATCGCCGGGCGGCGCCTTGCCCGCGTATCCGTCCACCGGACTGAGCGGGATCAGGTTGACGCGGCAGCGCATGCCGCGCAGCAGGTCGATGAGTTCGAGGGCCGCGCGCTCGTTGTCGTTCACGCCGTCGACAAGCGTGTACTCGAAGGTGACGATGCGGTTGGTGGTCGCGGTGTAGGCGCGGCAGGCGTCCATGAGCGATTCCAGCGGGTGGAGTTGGTTCACGGGCATCAGACGCCGACGCAGGGCGTCGTTGGGCGCGTGCAGCGAGACCGACAGTTCGAACTGGAGTCCTTCGGTGGCGAGGCGTTGGATGCCGGGCACCAGGCCGCAGGTGCTGATGGTGATGCGCCGCGCGCCGATGGCCAGAGCCTTCGGATGGTTGATCAGGCGGGCGGCCTTCAGGACGTGGTCGTAGTTGTCGAACGGTTCGCCCATCCCCATGAATACGATGTTATTCGGCGCGGCGCCCTGCAGACGGGCCGCGACGAGGACCTGCGCCACGATTTCACCGGCGCTCAGGTCGCGCGCGAAGCCGCCCTTGCCGCTGGCGCAGAAGGCGCAGGAGAAGCGGCAGCCGACCTGGCAGGAGACGCACAGCGTGCAGCGGTCCCGGTGGGGTATCCAGACGCACTCGACGGTTTCGCCGTCGTACAGACTCAGGAGATATTTCACCGTGCCCGTTTCGTCGGTATGGGTTGTCACGGGCGTTTCGGAGATGGGTGCGAACGCTTGCGCGAACGCCGCGCGCAGCGGGTTCGGCAGATTCGACATGTTCCGCCAATCCGTTACGAAGCGACGGTAGACCCAGTCGAGCACCTGCGTGGCGCGGAAGCGAGGGCAGGGGAGTTGTTCACAGAACGCCTCCAGTTCCTCGGGAAGCAGGTCGCAGATGCAGGGCAGTGGGGCGGTGGCGGTTGTCATCGTCGCCGACGCGACTACGAGCCTACAGGGCCGGCCTGCATCGGCTTCGGAAAGGCCGGGCTGTAGTAGGTCCACTCCATCCACTGCAAGGCAACCAGCACGATGAATGCCACCGTGGCGATCAACGCCAGGATGGCGAACACCGTATAGGAGGGCCGCTTGGGGGCCACGAACGCCGCCTGCGCGGTCACGGGCGATGTTGCTTCGCCGGTCGCCTGGGACGCCGCTTCGTCCGTCGCCGTCTCAGCTCCGCCCGCGGCGTCCGGCGGGAGCACCGTGCGGACTGTCTTGACCTTGAGCGTCTTCTTGATTGTCGGTTCGGCCATCTGTCTGCAACCTTTTCGTTAGGTACACGCCACCATGCGTCACGTGTGGAAGGAAGATAAACCGCGGCCTTTGTTCCCGCAAGCCGAAAGTGGGGGCCCGCCAAGCGGCATCTCCGTGCCCGGAGCGTCTTGCCTTGCACATACGGCCGCAATCTGAAATGTTTGGCAGCGTTGAGCGGGGGCGGAGGCGGAGTTTCTGAAAGAGGGCGGTATCCGCGAGCGCATGACCCGCGCGCGGCTCGAAGCCCGCGGCGACGCGTTCGCGCCGAAGCCCGACCCAAGGGCCAGAGGGGTCACGTCTTAACATCTAACAATTAGGATGGGCGCGTCTCGGAGAGACGTGCCTACTGGGAGTACGCGCATGACGGCGCGGCGCATGCGCGGGTTTGGCGAATCAGTCTTCGCCGAGAGCCTCGATGTCGGCCAGGTCCTTTTTGCGCCCAGCGGATCGCTTGTTCTTGATGTACTCCCGTTGGCCAATGCAGGCGACTCGGCGTGCGTTTACGTACAGGCATGTCCGTCCGGCCTGACGAGACTGGCGGAGTTGATGGCGTCCGCCCCTTCGCCGCTTACGGGCTGACGCGGTTCTCGGCGGGCTGTCACGCCACCATGCGGCCCCGTACCGGCGTCAGTTCAGCGGATCCTCGATCCGCAACCCAGGGACGCGCACGAAGTTCGCGTCATGTGTCCAGATCCGCGTCGCGCCAGCCTGCAAGGCCGTCAACGCGATCTGGACGTCGAAGATGCGGGGACCGGAGACATGGAGGGTCTTGGCAAGTTCCGTGAGATCGGCGAGGAATCGCGTTCCGGGCAAGAAGACGCGCGCGCCTCCGGTTGTTGCGAGACTGTTCAGGAAGTCCCTCGCCTGCGTCGCCGTCGATGCACCGCCTGGATTGCAGGGATGCGTGACTTGCGCCCAGAACTCGGTCGCCGTGGTCAGGGCGAAACCCCAGTCTTGCCCGCAGGATGCCGCTGACTCGATGGCCTTCCGTGCCGCCGCGTGTTCGGCAGCCCCTGCGCGGTGTGCGTAGATCAGGATGTTGGTGTCGATGCAGATCATGATTCGTCCAGCAGCCAGTCATGCATGGCCGTACGGTCCCGGACTTCCTCCGGAACCCCGCCTTCGGCCACCACCCATCGGATGCGTCGCCGCGTCGGCGACGGCCCAGCGGCCAGCCTCAGACGCAGGCCATCCTCAATGAGCGCGCGCAGCGGTTTGTGCTCATCCAGCGCACGCTTCTTGGCGTCCATCAGCAAGGACTCGGGCAGGTCCACGGTCGTCTTCATACGGGGAACCATATTCCCATACGCACGTCTTGTCAACAACTGCCCTGCCACCATGACGCCGTGGCGTTGGGGGTTTGACAAGTGTTCTCATCGACGTGCTTACGGATGATCCAAGTTGGGCCGAGTGGTCGATTGCGCAGCTCGAGAACCACAGCGACTCCGGACTGATCATCAACCCCGTCGTCTACGCTGAGCTTTGTTTCGGCAGCCCCTCCACCGAATTCGTGGATGATGTGGTCAGGAAATTCGGCCTCACCTACCAAGAGATCCCCAGGCAAGGCCTCTTTCGAGCAACCAAGGCGTTCGGCCGGTATAAAGCCCGCCGCGGAACCAAGGTCTCGCCTCTCCCTGACTTCTTCATCGGCGGTCACGCAGAAGCTGCTGGAGTGCCTCTGCTCACACGCGACACCAATGCGGTCCAGGGCGTGGTTGACAGGGGCGTGGCGACATGGCATGACATGCGGCACAAGCAGGAGGGTTGTCATGAGTGTCGAAACATTGAGGGCCGCGATCCGCGACGTGCCGGACTTTCCGAAGCCGGGGATCCTGTTCAAAGACATCACGCCGGTGCTGGGTAACCCGGCGCTGTTTCGCATGGCGATCGATCTGTTCGCCGACCGACTGGCGGGCAAGCGCGTGACGAAGGTGGCCGGCATCGATGCCCGCGGCTTCATCTTCGGCGCGGCGTTGGCCGAGCGTCTCGGCCTCGGGTTCGTACCCGTACGCAAGGCCGGCAAACTGCCCTACGCGACGTTCGAGGAATCCTATGCGCTGGAGTATGGAACCAATACCATCGCGATTCACCGTGACGCGTTCGCTTCCGGCGAGCGGGTGGTGCTGATCGACGACCTGCTGGCCACCGGCGGCACCGCGGCGGCGGCCGTCTCGCTCATCCGTCGGGCCGGCGGCACGCTCGTCGAGGTGCACTTCCTCATCGAGCTGGCCTTCCTCGCCGGACGCGCGAAGCTCGTCGGCAGCGACGTCTTCGCGCCAATCGTATTTTAGCGCAGAGTCGTTTTCCCGCCTCAACAGTCTCGCAATCGCCTGACATTCCGCTATATTCCGCGGCATCTGTTGTGAGGACAAGACGCCGTGACGGGTGCCGAGTTCATGGCGATAAGGGACACACCATGGATTAGCTTGTGAATCATGTCTTCTTGCCCATCCATGCCAGCATGTCCGCTATGGCGATGCCGTAGTCGGTTACGGATGCCTTCCACTGCTCAAGGCACTTCCGCCCGCGCGCCGTCACCTGGTAGCGCCGACGCGCCGGACCGCTTTCCCCCGTAGCCCACTCGGAAGTCAGCAGCCCCTCCTTCTCCATGTCTTTCAGCACCCGATAGAGCCCCGTCGCATCGGCGGGTTGGTTGCGGAACATGACCAACTCGCCCAGCCGTTGCGCAATCATGTACCCATGCGACGGCCCATCGGTCAGGACCCGCAACACCGCCGGCCGCAGCAACCGCATGAGCGTCTTCCCCGAACAGGCGCAGTCATCGAACGTCATGGCTCGCATCGCTCCTTCGTTTACCGTGGCCCATCGTGCAGACGGCCATCCTGAAGGCGCAGGCAACGATCGGCTCGCGTCTCGCCGGGAAAGTGTCCGTGCGTGGCCACGATCAGGCTGGCATTCTTTTCGCGCACGTAGCGAAACAGCAGGTCGCACAACTCATCGGCCGTCTGCGGATCGACATTGCCCGTGGGCTCGTCGGCAATGAGCAAGACCGGTTCGTTGACCAACGCGCGGGCCAAAGCCACACGCTGTTGCTGCCCGATGCTGAGTTCGGACGGCAAGTTGTCCAGCCGGTCGCTCAAACCCAGCCGGTCGAGCAAGGCGTCGGCCTTGACGCGGCGCGCGGCGGGCGAGTCCGGTCCGCCGACCAGGGCCGCCTCCACATTCTCCCGCGCCGTCCACGCGGGAATGAGGTTGAAGTCCTGGAACAGCAAGCCGATGCGCTCCCGTCGCAGGGCCGCGAGGTCATCGCCTTTCATCCGCCGGTAGGGAACCCCCTCGAACGTCACATCCCCCATCGTCGGCAAATCGATCCCGCTCAACAGCCAGAGGAGAACGGACTTGCCTTGTCCGCTGCGCCCTTTGATCACCAGCGTCTCGCCGGCGGCGACGGCCAGTGTGACTCCGTCGAGCACCTCGATCGTGCGTTCCCGCACGGTGAAACTCTTGTACAAATTGCGGCCTTCTAGCCGCGGCCTTGCAGGCATTGTCTTACTCCCTTCGGTTTCCCGTTCCTCATTCGCTTCGCCGACGTGTCAGGGTCTCCGCAACAGGTGCGCTGGTGACGCGCGCACCGCCGTTGCAACCCCAGCCATGGCAGTCAGCAGACCGAGGCCCGTGGCCCATGCCAGACCGAGCAACACCGCGAACGCATCGAGGCGCGCGCCGGCCGCCGCAGTCGTGAACCGAGGCATCAACCCAACGATCGCCGCCGCGACGGCCGCGCCCGCCAGACTCCCGGTCGTCGCCAGCAGCACCGATTCGATCGCCAGCGGGGCGCGGACGGCGCGAGCACTCCACCCGATGGTCCTCAACACGGCGATCTCGAATCGTCGTTCATGGACGGCGGCCGCTTGCGCGCGCACGACCAGCAGGCTCATGCCGATCGCGAGCAGCAGCGTCGTGGCTCCCGCGAGTCTCCGGTGAACCTGCATGGCGCGGCTTCCCGGGACGCCGCATCCAAAGGACGTGAACCGGGCTTCGTCGCCCAGCGCTCGCCGAATATCCGCGAGTGCGCCCCTGTGCGCGAATGCGCTCCGGCTTTCCACGAGTACCGCGTTGACGGCGTCGCCGAGCGGCGCCGCCAGGCGCGGGGCAATCGTCGCTCGCGCGTCCTCGACCGCCATGTAGATGTGCGCCTTGCCGGGCCGGATAGGAGGATTGACAATGCCGACCACGGTTGTGGTCGTCGTCCCCAGTGAGAGGGTATCGCCCACACGTAAGCGATGCGTTCGGGCGAACTCCCGGTCGAGCATGACCGCGCCGCGGTCTTCGGGCATCAGAAACCGGCCATCGGTCACTTGAGACGGCGCCGCGACGGTCGCCGCAAAAGCCTTTGGGCGCGACACATCGAATCCGCCCACCAGCCAACGTCCCTCGCCACGCGAGGCGCGCATGCCAAAAAGCAGGTACGGCGAAGCGTCGGCGACATGGGGCGACGCGCGCAACCGCTCGACCACATCCTCCGAAAACACGCGGGACGGCGCGCCATTGGCCTCGAAACCCTCGCGCGCGGGGTCCAACGCCAGGGCGGGACACGCCTCACCTGCGCATCGCGGGAGGAAAGCCATCGTATGCGCACCAATATCCCACAGTGTGCGCACCACCCCGTCGCGCGTGGCGCGCGCCGCCGCCACGACCGCTGCCGCCGTGACTACAATAATCGCGTATCCCAAACCGATCGCCACGGCGCGCCCCCGGCGTCGCGACATGGTCCGCCATGCGTACGACCAGGAATCCAGAAACCGAATGCCGGACATCGAGCGTGCCTCCTTATCGTTTACGTAGAACGTCGGCAGGGGATATCCGCGCCATGCTCCGCGCGGCATACAGGGCGGCACCCCCGGCCACTCCGCCCACCAGCGCCAGCGCGGCCGGTACGGCGGCTGCCGGCCCGCCCGCGCCAGCTGTCAGTCCGGCCACCGCCGCGCCGGCGATGCCCCCCAGCGCTGAAGGGATTGCGGCTTCCCAAAGGGCGTGCCGTCCAACCTGCCGATCGCTCCAGCCGATCGCCTTCACTATCCCGATCTCGCGGCGCCGCTCCAGCAACAGCGCATACTGCGTTCGAGCCACCGAGACGGCGACGCCTGCGGCCAGGAGCAACGCGAGCAAGGCCATGCCCTGTCCGCCGAGGCCCATTGCCGCGCCCGCCGGCCCGAAACATCCGTAGCCGCCCGTGGCCGCATGGGGTCCCAGCAGGGCTTGTACATTCGCGATCAAACCGCTCTGTCTGCGCGCGTCGCGCCCATCCACCAATACGCCGTTCACTCGCCCGTCCAGGGGACCCGTCAGGCGGGACTCGATCACCGCCACGGCGTCGGGGAGGGCCAAGTAGAGATCGGCCTTGGCCGGCCGGGTGCCCGGACTCAACATGCCCAGAACGGCGAACGTCCGTCCCGCCAACTCAATGTCATGGCCGACGGACAGGCCGGCCGTTTCCGCGAAGGTTTGTTCGATCAGCACGCCTCCGGCATCGCCCGGCTTCATCCCGCGCCCCGCCACGATTTCCGTGGCGGAACACCCGGCCATGCGAACGGTTTCCATATCCGCCGGATCGAAACCGCCCACCAGCACCGTGCGGTTGCGGTCCGCCGGCCATTGCATGCGGAAACTCAGCCATGGCGCGGCCCGCCGGACCAGCGGGAGTCGTCGGATCGCGTCGATATCGGACCGCGACAGCAGCGCGGTTGGGTGCCCGTAGGCCTCCAAACCCTCGCGGACCGGATCATGAGGCCGGGGATCGTCCGAAGACGAGCCATCGGTCAGGATGAAACCCAGAAAATGCGCGCCGGTAACCCGCAAGGCTGCGTCCGTTTCCCGCCGCGTCTCGCCGAACAGCGCGAACCCCGCCGCTGCCACCGCAACGGACACAGCGTAGCCGACCGCCATCCACCCCGTGCGTCCGGGCCTTCGCCGAGCCTCGCGCCACACCCAACCCAGTTCGTTCAACATGCCGTTGCCACGCCTTTCGGTACGCCTCTTCCTCCGTTCGGTAGCAGACGAGTGACTATACTAGATCAGCTCTAGTAGCTCGTCAAGCGTTCGACTTTGCCGCGGGGAGAGAAGGGGAGAAGAGGCGAGCGGGGAGGGGATCGGTGGACGATAGCGGCGACGAGAACGGTGGACGAGCAGGGATTCCCAATCGTGGTCCGCTCTCGTCGCCTGTCTGCGTGCGGCACGCACAGGCAGGCCGTTCTCGTTCACCGTGTTCTCCATCGTTGGACATTGGACTTGAGCGTTGGCTGTTGGGCATTGCTGTCACCTGTCGCGGAGCGGGTCGCGGGGGTTGACGCGTGGGGCGGAGGAGAGGGGACGCCCGTCTCGGAGATCCGGGCGTACTGGGAGTAGGCACGTTTCTCCGAAACGTGCCCCGGTGGATGAGCCCGGTGGATGGGTTTAAGACCGTTATGCGGCAAGGGTGTGCGGAGCCGGTTCGGTGGTAATGGGGGGGGATGGCGCGCCGGGCTCGGATCGGATCAACACCCAACAGCCAACACGGAATGTCCAATAGTCAAGGGAAGTGGACGGTCTTACGGCTGGGCGGCGGGCGCCGGGATATGGCGGCGCAGGATCGCGGGAATGGCCTGGGCGAAGGATGTGCGCCGGCCGATATCGAGCGATTCCAGAAGGCTGCAATCCAGGTGCGCATCGCGCGGCCGGGGTGCGCCGGTTCCGGGATGCGGATTCGCCGTCAGATGGGCTGGATCGTAGCCGAGGTGGGGGGCCATGGCGACGGCCATGTCGTACTTGGTCATGGGTTCGTCGCCGGACCAATGGACGGTGCCGCCGAAACGGGGATTGCGCGCACGGTGTTCGATGAGTCCGCGGCAGACGACGCCGATGTCGTCGACCAGCGTGGGATAGCGAATGGCCCATGCGTCGCACACGATCGGCGCCGCGCCGGCCAGCATCGATTCCGCCACGCCGGTGACGGCCGATTCGCCGAGCCATTCCGCGTCCCCGTAGAGAATGGGGATGCGCAGGATGCACGCCTCCGGCATCGCCTCGCGGGCGGCGAGTTCGCCGTCGCGCTTGCCGCGACCGTAGGCGTTCAGCGGGTGCGTGGCATCGCCGGGCCGGTACGGGGGGGTCGTTCCATCGAACACGTAGTCGGTCGAGACGTAGATGAGCCAGGCGCCGGACTGCGCGGCGAGACGGGTCAGGTCGCGCGTGACGCCGACGTTCAGGTCCATGGTGGCGGCCGGATCCTTCTCGCTGACGTCCGGTCGCCGTTCCGCGGCGCTGTGGACGATCACATCCGGCCGCAGATCGTCGACGTAGGCGCGCATCGCCGCGCGGTCGCGCAGGTCCAGCCGATCCAGCGCGGCGCCGGCGCGGCGGAAAGCCGTGCCGCGGACGCGCCATCCCGGAATGTCGCCGCACATGCGCACGATCGCGCGGCCCAGCAGGCCCGAGGCGCCCGTGACGAGGATGGTTTTCACGCCCGGCATTAGATCAGAGTCGGGCGCATGAGAGAAGTGGAAACGGTTGGATCGGGCGAAAGCGGGCTTGCGCGGCTTCGCGCAAAGCGGTATGCAAGACGGCGTTACGTGGAGGTCGCCTACATGGACGCGAAACTTTTTTTCAGTACGTTTCTCCTGATCTTCCTGGCGGAGTTGGGGGATAAGACGCAATTGGCGGCGATGGCCCGGACGGCAAGTTCCGATGGCGCGAAATGGACCGTATTCTTCGCCGCGTCGGCGGCGTTGGTCGTGTCGACGCTGGTGGCCGTGTTGTTTGGACACGTCCTGACGAAGTTCATCCCCGAGCATGTCATCAAGATGGCGGCCGGCACGCTGTTCATTCTGTTCGGCGGACTTATCCTCTATGACACCCTGAGGCGGCCGGCGCCGGAGCCTGCGGAAGCCATGCCGGCGGCGGTGGCGCGTCCCGGCATGTTGGCGCGCGCGGTTCTGCGGATCGCCGCGGACTTCGAACAGGCCTCGGCCGACGATTACCTGGCGCTGGCCGCAAAGGCGGCGACACCGGCGGGACGGGCGATGCTTCTGACGCTTGCGGCGGAAGAGCGCGAGCACCTGCGGATGCTCCGCGAAACCACGGCCGAGCACGCGGAGGTCGTGCTGACGGCGGTTTCGCCCGAGCTGCTGCCCGGCGAACCGGAGTTGAAGCATGACGTCGCCGCGAGCGCCGATCCGGCCCTTGCGCACGCCGTGGCGCACGAGGAAGCGACGGCGCGATTCTACTTCGAGTTGGCGCGGTTGACGCCGCTGCCGTCGCTCAAGCACACATTCACCACGCTCGCCCGCGCCGAACAAGGGCATGCCGAGCGCCTGAAGCGGACGCCAGGGGTCATCTAGCACCCAAGCCAAAGCAAGGGGGAGACGGGCCGGGCCGCGTGAGCGCGGTTTGGCGACGAAGAAAGGCGGGTGGGACGGGGGATGGGGAATCCACCGTCTGGCGAGTGCCGAAAAAGGGGGAGAATGACCGGCACCCATTGACGGGGGCGCGGGTCCGGTGCAGTATCGGCGCGATGCCTGACCTTCCAATATACACGGCGGCCGACAAACTGACGGCGGTCCTGCGCGCGGGCAACCGGGTGGTCGTGCAGGCGCCGACGGGGTCGGGGAAGAGCACGCAGGTGCCGCAACTGCTTGTCGACCGGGGGGTGGCGGGGGCGGGTCGCGTCGTGGTGCTGCAGCCGCGGCGGATCGCGGCGCGCATGCTGGCGCGTCGCGTCGCGTGGGAGCGTCGCGTCCCCGTCGGCGCGGAGGTCGGTTACCAGGTGCGGTTCGAGTGCCAGTCCGGGCGGGATACGCGGATCAAGTACGAGACCGACGGGATCATCCTGCGCGAGTTGCTGGGCGATCCCGAGCTGCGCGACGTGGGTGCCATCGTCTTCGACGAATTCCACGAGCGGCATCTGTACGGGGATCTGATGCTGGCGCTGGCGCGCCGGCTGCAGGAAGCATCGCGGCCCGACCTGAAGCTGGTCGTCATGTCGGCCACGCTCGACGTGGCGCGGGTGCGCGATTACCTCGGCGGCTGTCCGGTGGTGACGGCCGAGGGGCGCGTCTATCCGGTTGCGATCGCGTACCAGGACGGCGCGGCCCGGACGGAGCCGCCGCCCGTGTGGGACGCGGCGGCGGCCGCGGTGGCGCGCCTGATGCGCGAGCACGCGGACGGCGACGCGCTCGTGTTCATGCCCGGCGCCTACGAAATCCGCCGCACGCTCGACGCGCTGGGACGCGAGAAGGCCTTGCGCGGGATGGACCTGCTGCCGCTCTATGGGGAACTCGGCAGCGACGAGCAGGACCGCGCGATGGCCCCGTCCGCGCGGCGCAAGGTGGTCGTGGCGACCAACGTGGCCGAGACGTCGCTGACGATCGAGGGGATCACGCTGGTCGTGGACGGCGGCCTGGCCCGCAAGGCGCGGTTCGATCCGCGCCGCGGGATCAATACGCTGATTGTCGAACCGATCAGCCGCGCCTCGGCCGAGCAGCGCGCGGGCCGCGCCGGACGCCTCGCGCCGGGGGTCTGTCTGCGCCTGTGGAGCGAGCGCGAGCACGCGCGGCGCGACGCTTTCGAGGCGCCGGAAATCCATCGGGTCGACCTGGCTGAGACGCTGCTGCAGCTCAAGCAGTACGGCGTGGAGGATGTGTCGGCGTTCCCCTGGATCGAGGCGCCGTTGCCGGGCGCGCTCGAAAAGTCAGCGCGGTTGCTGACCGATCTGGGCGCGCTCGATGCCGCGGGCGCGCTGACGGCGCTGGGGCGGCGTCTGGCGGCCTTTCCGCTGCATCCGCGCTTGTCGCGCATGCTTGTCGCGGGCGAGCGGCATGGGTGCGTGCCGACGGCCGTGACGGTCGCGGCGCTACTGCAGGAACGCGGCGTCCTGTCGCGGACGCGGGACGCCGGCGTGCGGGACCGGCGGCTTGACCTCGTGGCCGGACGCGACGATTCGGATGTGCTCATCCTGCTCCGCGCGTGGGAAGCGGCGCGCGCGGCGCGGTTCGATCGGGACGCGTGCGACCGCATCGGCGTACATGCGCAGACGGCGCGCGCGGTGGATCGGTTACGCGGCCAGTTGCTCGGGATGGCGCGCGAGCAGGGCCTGAGCGATCGCGAGCGGGACCCCTCGCCCGAGGATCTGTACCGATGCCTGCTGACCGGGTTCCCCGACCAGGTGGCATTCCGGGTCGCGGCGGGGGCGGCGCGCTGCGATGTCGTGCACGGCCGGCGCGGGTCCGTGGCGGAGGAGAGCCTGGTGGCGCACGGCCATCGCCTGTTGGTGGCGTGCGAGATCGCCGAGTTGTCGCGCGGTCGCGGCGAGGTGGATGTGCAGGTGTCGCTGGTGACGGCCATCGAACCGGCGTGGTTGTCGGAGGTGGACGAAGCCGCGGTCGGGGAGCGCCGCGTCGCCCTGTACGACGGCGTCAACAAACGGGTGCGGGCCGAGGTGCGCGTGTTCTTCCGCGATCTGACGATCGGCGGCGCGCGCGTCACGGACGTGACGGATGACGAGGCCGCCGCGATCCTGGCCGCGGAGGTTGTGGCGGGGCGGCTGTCGCTCAAGCTCTGGGACGCGAAAGTGGAGCAGTGGCTGGCGCGTGTCAACGTCGTGGCGGCCGCCTGTCCCGAGCTGGGGATCGCGCCGATGCGCGACGCCGGGCTCACGGGCGCGATCGAGCAGATCTGCCATGGCGCGCGTGGCGCTCGCGACCTCAAGACCCAGCCGGTCTGGCCGGTGCTGCACGCCTGGCTGGGGCGCGAACAGGTACAGTCCGTCGCCGCATACGCTCCCGAGCAGGTGACGCTGGGCAATGGGCGGCGCACGCGCGTCCATTACGACCGTCCCGCGCAGGGACCTTACGTGGCCGTGCGGATTCAGGACCTGTACGATACCGACGAGGCACCCACGATCTGCGGAGGCCGCGTGCGGTTGCCGGTGCATATCCTGGCACCGAACCAGCGCCCCGTGCAGATCACCGAGGATCTGGGCAGTTTCTGGCGCGAAGGCTATGCCGTCGTCAGACGCGATCTGCGCGGACGATATCCGAAGCACGAGTGGCGGTGAGTGCCTGCATCGGCGGGCTGCGTTATCGCTTTGCAGAGGAGGGCGGGAACGGCTATCGTACTTGCGTCATGGCGGATGCCTCATACCTGAGCGGGTTGCTTGAGAAGACGGGAGTCCTATCGCCCGAGGACATACAGGCGGTAATCGATGCCTCCCGTGCCAACGATACCAGCATCACCGCGGTCGTGATCGAACGGGGCCTGGCGCGCGAAGACGTCTTTGTCGAAGCGCTGGCCAACGTGCTGGGCCTGCGCTTTACGCGGCTGGGCGGCGAGCCGATACCCGCCGAGACGCTGGCGGCGTTGCCGACCAAGGCCGTTTTCCAGTATCGGGTGATACCGGTGAAACTCGGCGACGGTGTGTTGGAAGTGGCCACCAGCAACCCGTTCGACGCCGAGTTGGTGGATGCCCTGCGCGCGGCCGCCAACCGCCGTGTCCGGCTGGTGCTCAGTCCTTCCGAGGATATCGCGAAGGCCACCAAGGCCTTCTACGGCGTCGGCGCGGAAACCGTGGACCGCATGATGCAGGACGACCGGTTTGTCGTCTCCGCGGAGGAGCAGATCGGGAAGTTCGACCTCAGCGAAGTCGATCAGGAAGCCTCGATCGTCAAGTTTGTCAACCAGATCGTCTGGGAAGCTCATCAGCAGGGCGCGACCGACATCCATGTCGAGCCGATGGAGGAACAACTCCGCATCCGGTACCGCGTCGATGGCGTCTTGCACCCGGTGCCGGTGCCGGCGCAACTGAATCGGTTTCAGGCCGCGATCATCTCCCGCCTCAAGGTCATGGCCAACATGGACATCGCCGAGAAGCGCCTGCCCATGGATGGTCGCATCGGGCTGCGCGTGCAGGGGCAGGACCTCGATATCCGCGTCTCGACAATGCCGACCGTCTACGGCGAGAGCATCAGCCTGCGCCTGCTGCAGAGCTCGGGCCACGCCATCGGCATGGAGGAGTCCGGCATGAACCGGACCGACGCCGAAGCGATCCGCAAGATCATCCATCGCCCGAACGGCATTGTCCTGGTCACCGGTCCGACCGGGTCCGGCAAGTCGACCTCGCTGTTCGGCTACCTGATGGAACTGAATTCGACGGACGTGCGGATCATGACGGCCGAGAATCCGATCGAGTACGAAATTCCGGGCGTCAACCAGGTGCTTGTCCGGCCCGAGATCGGATTGACCTTCGCCCGTGCGCTGCGCACTTTTCTGCGGCAGGACCCGGACATCATCATGGTCGGCGAGATTCGCGACTTCGAGACCGCCGAGATTGCCATCCAGGCATCCCTCACCGGTCACCTCGTGTTCAGCACGCTGCACACGAACGACGCGGCCGGCGCCTTCACGCGACTGCTCGACATGGGCGTGGAGCCGTACCTCGTGGCGTCGGCGGTCGAGGCGGTCGTCGCGCAGCGCCTGGTGCGGCGGCTCTGCCGCCAGTGTCGCCGGCCGATCGCGCCCGAGGCCGCCGTGCTCAAGGAAATCGGTTTTCCGGTGTCGGCCACGGGCGCGACCATTTTCGCGCCCGGCAAGTGCGAGGCCTGCCGCATGACCGGCATGTCCGGTCGGTGCGGCATCTTCGAAGTGATGCCGATTTCGGAGGCGATCCGGTCGATGGTGACCAGTCGGTCGCCGTCGTCCGATATCAAGCGGCGCGCGGTGGCCGACGGCATGCGCACGCTGCGCGACGACGGCTGGGAGAAGGTTGCGGACGGGGTTACGACGATCGACGAGATCCTGCGTGCCACCGAGGAACAGGAGACGTAGGGGCGACGGGAAACGTCATGCCGGTATTTGTCTATAGTGCCCGGCGCCGCAACGGCGAAAAGGTCGAGGGCGAACTCGAAGCCCGCGACCGGCGCGCGGCCATGCTCGACCTCGATCGCATGGGCCTGGTGCCGGCGGCGGTCGAGGAGCGCGCCGCCGCGGCGGGGCGGGCCGCGCGGACGGGGCGTAGCGGCCGGCGCTTCACCTGGCGCCGGACGCCGCGCCTGAGCATGCGCGAAGTGCTCGTGTTCACCACCGAACTCAGCGATCTGCTGGCTTCCGGCATGACCCTCGGCAATGCGCTCAACAGTCTGGCGCGACGCGCGGCCGGCAAGAGCGGCGATACGATTCTCACCGCCTTGCGCGACGACATCATGCGCGGCGTCAGCCTGTCCGACGCGCTGACCCTGCACCCCGCGACCTTTTCCAGCCTCTACGTGAACATGATCCGCGCGGGTGAAGCCAGCGGGGCCATGCACGAGGTGCTGCTGCGGATCGTGGGCCACTACGAGCGCATGCAGGAACTGAAGGAGAAGATCACGATGGCCCTGGTCTACCCCGTCATCGTGCTGGTGCTGGGCGCGGCCACGTTGGTGTTTTCGATGGTCAAGGTCGTGCCGAAGTTCAAGAACATCTTCGATCAGATGGGGCAGATGCTGCCGTTGCCGACGCGGATGCTGATCGGCATGAGCGACTTCGTCTCGCATTACGGCCTGTTTGTGGGCATCGGGCTCGTTTTCGCCGGTGTGATGGCCAACCGGTTCGTGAAGACGCGTGCGGGCCGCCTCTGGTGGCACCGGGTCCTGCTGCGCACGCCGCTCATTCGCGGCATCGTGGCCTGCGCCGTGTATGCCAACTTCGCCCGCACGCTCGGGACGCTGCTGGCGAACGGCGTTCCGATTCTGCGGGCACTGGCGATCGTCGAACAGACGGTGGGCAATGTCGTGATCAGCAACGAAATCCATAACGCTCGCGACCGCGTGACGGACGGGACGACGATCTCCGGGCCGCTCGGGGCGGGCAAGGCGTTTCCCCCGCTGATGATCGACATGCTCTCCATCGGCGAACAGACCGGCGACATGGTCGGCGCGCTGACGCACATCGCCCGACGCTACGAGAACGACCTCGACCGCAACGTGAAGATTTTCACCACGGCCCTGGAGCCCATGTTGATCGTGGTCGTCGCCCTGTTGGTCGGTTTTGTCGCCGTCAGCATCCTGATGGCGGTCTTCAGCCTGACCAACGGGATGGGCGTGTAGGGGGCGGGGGCGCAGCCGCGCCGGGCGCGGGTTGATGGCGTCGGGAGCTCATGGTAAAGTGAAGTCCTAAGCAGGAGGAATAGCGATGACGATGGAACAACGGCGGAAGGCGGCGGGAGCGAACGGTTTCACGCTGGTGGAAGTGCTGCTGGTGGTGGCCATCCTCGGCATCCTGGCGGCGGTGGTTGTCGGCAACTTCGGCAAGCACGGCGACAAGGCCCGCATTCAAGCGACGCGCGCGAGCATCGCGGCGCTCGGCACGCAGATCGACGTGTACCAGGTGGACACGGGGCGTTATCCGTCATCGATGAACGATCTGCTGACATCCTCGGGCGAGCCGAACTGGAACGGTCCGTACGTGCGGGGCGGGCAGGCGGCGCTGGTGGATGCCTGGGGCACGCCGTTCACCTACACGGTGTCCGATGACGGCTACAAGATAACCTCGGCCGGCAAGGATCTCGCCCCCGGTACGGGCGACGACGTGACGAGTTTCTGATGAACAGGCCCTGTCGTGCGGCGTTCACGCTGATCGAGCTGCTGCTCGTGCTGGCGATCATTGCCGTGGTCAGCGCGGTGACGGTGCCGGACTTCATCCGGTCGCTTCGCGGCAACCAGCGCCGCAGCGCCGTGCAAACCGTCGTATCGGCCGGACGCTACGCGCGCAGCATGGCGGTGTTGGCGCAGGAGCCCATGGCGCTCGTGTTCGACATCGGGGGTTCGCGGATCCGTGTCGAGTCGCGGCGACACCCGGCGCCCGCGGACGACGAGACGAACGCCGTGCCGCCTTCGGCCGGGATGCCGGAGGCGGATGGTCCCGCGGCGCCGGCCGGCCCCGCCCGCCCCGCCGCACATGCGTTGGAGCGCCGGCTCGAACAGGTCGCGATCGCCTTCGTCGAACGGGATGGCGAGCGCATCGAGGCCGGCGCGCCGGAGGTCGTCTACCGCGTCAACGGACGGTGCACGCCCTATCGTGTCCGTCTCTCCGACGACCGCGGGTGGGGTGTCACCATCGAGGTCGACGCGCTCGCCACCGCCGAGACCAGCGAGCGGTAGGCGGCGCCATGGCGGTCACCCTCACGCGGTTTGCCTTGCCGTCGCGCTCGACTTCGTCGCCGTGGTCGGGCATGCGCCTGGCGGGCGTGGTCATCGGCGTCTTCGACGGCGACGGCGAACCGGCGGGGTTGGTGACGTCCAGTCTCGAGTTGCGCAAACGCGCACTCACGCGTCTGCCGCGCGGGCGGTGAAGGCGGTCTCCGGCTTTTTCCGGGGGAGCGAGGCGCCGGAGGGGGCTCCGATCATCGCCTTGATGACGGGGGCGGTTGCGGCTATGATCCCGGCGTTGCGAATCGCGGGCCGCGTACCCGATCGCCGGGCGTGGGCGCGGTTGTCTGTCCGAACCGTCGTCACGGCGCGGCGCGCGGGGAGACCGCCGGAGATTATTAGAGATGTCGAAACCCGATACTCACGGTTCCGCGGCCGCCGGCATGACGCTGGTGGAGGTGCTGCTGGCGGTGTTGATCCTCAGTCTGTCGATGGTTGTGCTGCTGACGGCGATGTCGCGGTGCCTGATCGTGATGAAAGTCGTCGGCAACTACCATCGGGCGCAGTGGGTGCTGGGACAAGCCGAGCAGGAGCATCCGTTGAGCATTCTCGGGCGTCCGAAAGACATGGAGCCCGAGGACTTCGCGGTTTCCGACGAGGACTACGAGGGGTTCACGTTCAGCCGTGAGGTCGAGGACCCGGATGTGGACAGCGATCAGGATGCCCGATTGCTTGTCGTGCGGTCGCGCGTCGTGTGGTCCGACCGCGGCCGGCAGATGCGTGAAGAGGTTGCGCGATATGTCTACTACCGCAAAAACTAGACGCGGATCGCGCGTCCCACACGGGGTGGGGGACCGGCGACGGGGGTTCACGTTGCTGGAGATCCTGCTGGCCGTGGCGATTCTGGGTCTGGTGACGACGGTGACGTTCATGACGTTCAACGCAGCGACCACGGCCTGGCGGCGGGCGCTGGCGCTGAGCGATCACCTGCACCATGGCGACTTCGTGATGGACCAACTCGTGCTTGCCCTGCGGTCCTGCTACTACCCCGACAAGGGTGTGAATGCCGAATACGGGTTTCATCTCACCGACAACGGCAGCGGCGACGCGGCGCGCGACGAGATCAGTTGGGTCAAACTCGGCGGAGCGTTGGTCGGCGACGACGTCCGTTATGTCGAGAGTCCGCACCGGGTGCGTTTCTTTGTGACCGAGGATGACGACGGCGACGCCGTGGCCGCGATCGCCGCCTGGCAGATCATGGGTCAGCCTGACGACTTCGACCCGGACGCGGTCGAGCCGGTGTTCCTATCCAAACGCGTCGTCGGGTTCGACTGCCGTGCGGCGTTCGAGGCCGACGACGAGGGCGAGATCGACTGGCTCGAACAGTGGGAAGAGACCAATCGCGTGCCGCTGGTCGTCGACATCACCCTCTACCTCGAACCGATCGACGAAGGCGAGGCGCCGCTTGGCGTGAGGCGTATTGTGGAACTACCCGTGGGAGCGCTGTCATGGGGCAAGTGAGGCAGGAACGCGGGTCGGCGCTGATCGTGGTGCTCTGGACGGTGGCGCTGCTGTCGATCCTGGTGGCCTCGCTGGCGTTCGAGGCCCATATCGAGGCGCGCATCACCGCGTACTACCGCAACCGCAGCCGCGCGGATTACCTGGCGCGTTCCGGCGTCGACATCGCGCAACTGCTGATGGACCGCGCCGGCAAAGTCAAGGGACGGACGGAGAAGTCGGAGGCGGACAAGGCCGACCGCTGGTTCGACGTCGCGAAGCAACTGTCGGACGGGCAGGCTGTGACGGTGAACGAGACGCTTGGCGATGCCACGCTGACCGTCGAGATCGTTCCCGAGCCGGCGCGCCGCAACGTCAACCAGCTCAACGAAGAAGACTGGGAGCGGGTGCTGGAGGTTGCCGGCGTGCCGGAGGAGCTGTGGAGCGAACTGATCGACTCCTTCTTCGACTGGACCGACAAGGACGAGGCGCCCCGCGCGGCCGGCGGCGAAACGGACGACTACTACGCCACGCGGGACCAGCCCTACCGGGCCCGCAACGGTCCGCTCGATACCGTCGGCGAACTTCTTCTTGTAAAGGGTTTCACGCAGACCATACTATCCGGGGGTACGATGGAGAGCGGGCTTCGCGAGGAAGACGCGATCGCCGTTTCCGGGATTGCCGACATGTTGACGACATACGGCGACGGGCAGGTGAACGTGAACGCAGCCTCGCGACGGGTCTTGATGACCTTGCCTGACGTGGACGACACAGTGGCGGACCTGGTGATGGAGGAACGGCGGGCCTATACGGATGAGACGGGAAGCGAACGCGACACCTCGTTCGAGTCGGTCGACGATTTCATGTCGCGCATCCCCGAGTTGAATCCCGCGATCCGGAAGCAGGTGACGACCCGATCCGCCATTTTTCGGGTCACGTCGACGGCGGATGTCAACGGCGTGATTCGCCGGTCCTGGGGCATCGTGCAGGATGGCGGGGCGGCCCCGCGGATCCTGCGTTGGCGCGAGAACGAGTAGAGCGGCATGGCAAAGACAGCGATAACGGGTATATCCGTCGATAACGGCGCGATGCGGTGGGCGACGTTCCGCCACGGCAAGGCCGGGCTCGAACACGAAGCCGACGGCACGATCGAGCCGGCGCCGCGCGAGGGCCAGGCGGGCGACGTGGGCGATGCGGCCGCATCCGCCGGCGCCATCGCCGCGCTCAAGCCGGAGTTGGTCCTGGGGGTGCCCTTCCGGGACGTGCTGTTGCGTGTCGTGCGGCTGCCGACCGACGACCCGGGCGAAGTGCGCGGCATGGTGGAACTGCAGGTGGACAAGCTTTCGCCGTTCCCGGCCGAACAGACGGTGGCCTCGCACGAGGTGGTTCGCCGGGACTCCTCCGGCGCCAGTGTCCTGATAGCCGTCGCGCGGCTCGACGTGTTGAACGCGTTGCGGACGGCGCTGGGGGAGCGGGCGCCGGGGCGCGTCGATGCGGCCACGCTGGGTCTCTGGAACGGGCTTATGCAGTCCGGAGCGCTGGCCCCGCGGGGCCGCGAGTTATTGCTGGCGGCCGACACGGCGGGCGTGCAGATGATCGTGCATGAAGCCGGCATGCCGTTGGCGTTCACCTATGCGGCGGGACCGTTCGATCTCGCGAGCAAGGATGACCTCACGGATATCGCCGGCGAGGCTGTGCGCCTGCTGCTGTCGCTGGAGGCCGAACAGGGGCGCGCGTCCGACGTATCGGCGTGCGCGTGGGCCGATCCCGGCGTCGTGCCGGCGCTGGCGGATGCGGTGGGGCGTGCGTGCGGCGTGCCGTGTCGCGGCCTCGACCGCGCGGGGTTGCCGTCGCCGGCCGAAGGCCTTGTCCGGCGCGGCGGGCGTGGGGCCGCGGCGATCGACTTGACCCCCGCGGCCTGGACGCGGGTCGAAGTCTCGGCGCTGTTCCGGCGGCGCATGTGGATGGTCGTGGGCGTCGTGCTGGCGACCTGGGGGCTGCTGGTCGGCACCGGGTTCGGCCTCCTGGCGTTTCAGCGTCACCGGATGACCCAACTGGACGCCGAGGAGGCGGTCTGGCGGGAGCGGGCGAACGAGGTGCGCACCATGCGCCGCCGGGTGACCATGATCCAACGCTACATGGACCGTCGCGACTCCGCGCTGGAGTGTCTGCGGGAAATCGGCGTCATGCAGCCGCAAGGCATCGATCTCGATACGTTCACTTATCGCAAGGACGAGAGCGTCGACATCTCGGGGGTCGCCGATACGAGCCAGCTCGTTCTGCAGTTCAACGAGAGCCTCGGTCGTTCGCCGATCTTCAAGCAAGTCGTATCCGGCCCCCGCAGTCTGACCAGGGACGGCAAATACCGGTTCGGTTTCGACCTCAAGTTCGCGTCGCCGGGAGGTGGCTCGTGAACGTAAACCCGCGGGAGATCGTTCTGCTCGTGGCGACGGCATCCGTGGCGCTCTTCGGGGTGACCTCGCTGCTGGCGCGCGAGCGGCTGGCGGAGTGGCGCGAATTGAGCGCCGAGCAGCAGCGGGTGCGCGAGGCGATCGCCGAGAGCCGGGCGCTTGTCGGCGAGCGCGATGCGTGGCAGGCCAAACTGGACGCGGTGAAGGAGATGGTGCCAGGCTTCCCGCGGGACCGCGACATGACCGTGCATTGGATGGGCCTGATCGAGGCGGTGGCCGGTCGCCATGGGTTGCGGATTCAGAAGCACCAGGGAGGCGAAGAGCGCCGGATCGGGGATACGTACGAGTTGCCGATCGAGATTCGCGAATGCGAAGGCTCCCTCGAGGCCTTTGTCCGTTTCCTCTTTGATCTGCAGAGTCAGGGTGCTATGGTGGATGTGCGTTATTTGCGGGTCAAACCGAAAGATAAGACGCTCCTGACGGGGCGGGTGAACCTGTTCTGTGCCTACACGCGGGAGTAGGGGTATCGGCATGAAACGACAGTCGCGAGAGTGGGGCCGGCGCATGCGGTGCTGGATGGCTGTTCTGTCCGTCGCCGTGGCCGGTGTCGCCGTGCATGCGCAGGATGTTCTACGAGGCGCCGCCGGGTTCGATCCGCCGCCGCTTCCCCCGCCGCCGGGTGCCGGGCGTGCCCCGGCCGTTGCGACCGCCCCGCCCGCCCCCGCGGCCGCCCGCGGCGCGGAGATCGAGGGGGAGCCGCGCGCGGGACTCAAGTTCAATGGCGTCTCGCTCGAGATCATACTCGAGGATTACAGTGAAAAGACGGGGCGCACCCTCTTGAAGTCGCCGGGACTGCCGCAACCGACCATCAACCTGCGCAGTCAGGGCGATTTGACCATGCCCGAGTACCTGCAGGCCATCGAGACGGTTCTGACGATGCATCAGATCGGGTTGGTGCCCGTAGGCGAGAAGTTCCTCAAAGTCGTGCCGATCAACACGGCGTTGCGTACCGGCGTCGAGATTCGCGAGGCGGCGATCGCGACGCTCGCGAAGGCCACGAGCGGCGAACTGGTCAGCCAGATGATCGTCCTCAAGCACATCGACATCGTCGAGGCGACCAAGGCCATCGACCCGATCCGGAGCGAATTCGCGCAGGTCAATCCGTTCGAACGGACGAACTCGATTCTCGTCACCGATACCGCGGATAACATCAACCGGATCCTGCAGATCCTGCGCTATATCGACCAACCCGCCGAGGCCCGCGAGGAGCCGAACGTCATCCAGATCCGTTTCGCCAAGGCCGCCGACATCAAGAAGCGCCTGGAAGAGATCATTGCCGACAGCCAGGCCGAGCAGAAGAAGCAATCGACCGTGCCGCGTCCGAAGTCTTCGGGCAGCCCCGGCGTCGACACGACCGCCGTGCGCGCGCCGACGGCGATCCCCGGCGTGATCCGTGCGCGCGTGCCGGCGCCGACGGAGATCGAGACGCCGTCGGTCTTCGATGACCTCGTTGCCGACGCCGAACGCGGGATCATCCGCGGCGCGGTGAAGATCGTGGCGGACGAGCGCACGAATTTGCTGATCATCATCACGCGGCCCGAGAACATGAAGTTCTTCGAGAAGATCATCACCGTGCTCGATGTCGAGACCAGTCCCGATGTCGCCGTCGAAGTGCTCCGGTTGGAATTCGCCGATGCCGAGGAAGTGGCCAAGATGCTCAACGACCTGATCGGCGCCGCCTCGAAGGATGAGGATGCCAAGGCGGCCACGCCGGTCGCCGGGGGTGGAGAAGAGCCGCGCGGCGTGGCGTTGCGCGAGTACGCCGAGGCCGCGCGCCGGGTCTCCGCCGTGCCCGAGATCGGCAAGTCCAAGGTCGGCGAATTGTCCAAGGACAACATCAAGATTCTTTCCGACAAGCGTACGAATTCGCTGATCATCATGGCCAGCGGGGGCGACATGCAGGCGATCAAGGATATCGTCAAGGACATGGACATGATGCTGTCGCAGGTGCTGATCGAAGCCGTCATCATTGACGTCACGCTCGACGACACGCTCGACACCGGGGTGAACTGGATCCAGAAGGCGTTGGTCGGCTACGACAAGGACAGCCAGGGACGCCGGTCGCCGGTCATGGCGTTTGCCGGCGGCGGCGGCGGATCCCTGACGCAGGGCGGTACGCCGGTGGATGCGATCGGGCTGAATAACCCCAAAGACCTTGCCACGTCGGGGTTGGGCTACTTTTTCACCATGTTCGACCTGAATATCAACGCGATCATCCGGGCCAGTTCGACGGATGTTCGCACGCGCGTGGTTTCGACGCCGGTGCTGTTGACGACCGACAATACCGAGGCGAAGCTGACATCCACCGAGAAGATCTATGTCTTCGAGGGCACCACGTTCTATGACAACTCGTCGAGTTCGTCCGCCCGTTACCGGCAGGAAGACATCGGGCTCGAACTGACCGTCAAGCCGCACATCAACGAGAACCACGTCGTCATGATGGAGATCAAGCAGAAGATCAGCGAGCCGGGCGATGCCACCGGCGCCAGCTCGGATTCGCTCGCGGGCACGCGCATCTCGATCGACCGGGCGGTCGAAGCCTCCATCGCCGTCAAGAGCGGGCAGACGATCGTCCTTGGCGGGCAGGTGCGTGATGAGACCGGTCGGCGGCGCACCAAGATTCCGCTGCTGGGCGACATACCCCTGCTTGGCCGGCTCTTCAACTCCGACAGCCGCAACAAAGGCCGCACGGAGACGATCGTGTTTATCACGCCGTATGTGCTCGATACGCCGGAAGAAGTGGAGCGGGAGACGCGGCGCCGCCGCGATTCGCTGAATATCCAGGGCATGTGGAAGCGCGGGTGGTCGGGCAGTTCGCTGGCCGAGGACAACCCCAAGGCAGCCGTGCGTGGCGGCCCTCGCACGCCCGGACGCGAGCCGATCACGTGGTCGACGTCCAGCGGCAAACCGTCGCGCGGCTTCAGCGGCGAGGAGCCGTCGATGAACCTTGGCGCGCCCGCGGCGGGGACCGCGCCGCGGCCGGCGTCGCCGGCGGCGGAAGAGGCCGATCCGGCCGGCGCCTCGGACACGGTCGACACGTTTATCAGGGAGCAGGAGTCCCGGTGGTCGGATGCCAAGCGTCGTGCCGGTGTCGAGGGCGAGTCGCCGTAACGTTGTTCCCCGCGGAGTGTAGTCGCCATGTCGAAATCCCCATATTCGCGAGCCCTGTGCAGCCGATTGATCGAGCGCATCCGGTCCATCCCCCTCGCCGTCGTGTGGCGCGCGTCGCGCTATGACGCGGGCGATACGCTGGACCTGACGTTCCGTACGGCATGGCCCGAAACCGATGGGCACGGGCGGTTCACGATCGAGAAGTTCGTCGGCGGCGGATTCGCCGGGCAGGTCTACCGCTGTCGGCTCGAACACATATCGGTCGCCGCGGGGCAGCCGACGGACTACGGGTTCCTCGAGGGCGGTGTCTATGCCGTCAAGATCCTGATTCCTCCGTCGCGGTTCTCCGTCGCCTTCCGCAACTTCGTTTACTGGCTGGGCTTCCAGGGCTCGTTCACGGCGCAGACCAACGAAGCCGCGTGCCGTACCGGTCTGCTCTGGCCGAAGCTCCTGCGGGTCGGGGCGCGGCGCGTCTTCGGCCGCGCGGATGCCATCGCCGATACGTATGCCTCGTTTTACGACGCCGAGCTGCGCGCGTACGGTGAGATTCGCGAGTGGGTGGAGGGGCGGACCTGGCGGCTGGAGGCCGACGCGCGGCCGCGGCTGAGGCGTCGATGGCGGATGATCGATGCCGCCGCGACGGGCAGCCCCGAATATGTGGCCAAGCGGCAGTTCATGGTCCGGCTTGTCGCGATGCTGCACGAGATGGGCGCCAGCGAGCTGGCCCGGCAGTATGAGTGGTGGACCTGCAAGAGCCAGCCCAACGCGTTGCGTCGCTTCAGCGCCGGGCCGCACCCGTCCGACGGGCTGACCGCCGTCGACTTCCGGGCCGGACTGGCCCTGCTGCCGTATTTGCCGATGAGCCCGGGCGATGTTCCGCTGATTTTCCGCGGACTCGCGCGCGGCTCGCTGGTGCAGTTCGACCGATGCGACTTCGGCCGTCTGCGGGCCTGGCTCGCCGAGGCGCGAGAACCGGAAGCGGATGCGATCGCGGCGGCCCTCGAATGCTATGACCGAGCCTATCGGGCGGCCATGCCCGATGTGACGCACCAGGGGTTGCGACTGCTTTCGGATGCGGGCCTGCGGGCCTGCGTTCGCCGCGGCCTGGCGGAGGGATACCACAGCGCGGGGCTTGTCGATGAAGCCTTTCGCGCGCGCCTCGGGACCGACGGTCGCCTTTTTGCCGGATTCTATCTGCTGGGTGCGGTTCCGCTGGCCGGGCGGTTGCTCCGTCGGGTGTGGGGCGATGCCGCTTACCGTTGCCACGTCCGCCGGTTGGCGACCTCTCTGGCGTACCTGCGGGATGCGGGCCGTGTGAACGCGGCGCGGTGCGCGTTGGATTGGCACCGGTCGGGGCGGGTCGGCGAACGGCACGCGCAACGGATCGCGGATCATGTGGCACTGTACTGGTTCGAGCGGCTGACGCTGGGACTGCTGCCGCGCGGTCTGCACCGGCTCGTTGCCGAACCCGTCGTCGTCTGGCGTCGGGTCGCCGACGGCTGCCGGTACTTGCGCCGGTTCCTGACCGATGGCGAGTTTCGGGCGGCCTGGCTGCGTGCCCAGATCGAAGACGGGTATCGCGACGGCATGCTGACCGAGGCGGAGCGCGTCTCGATGCTGGGGCAGGTGGACGATCCGTTCATCGCGCAGTACCTGCGGAGCGTGGGTGCGCACCTGGCCACGTTGCCCGTCACACAGGTTGTCTCGGTCACGATTGGGACCATCGTGGCATGCCGCAGCTACCTTGCGGACGGCGACGGACCGGCCGCCGTGGCCAAATTCGGCGCGATTCTGGTCTTGTTCCAGGTGATCCCGATTTCGCCGGGGTCCCTGTGCCGCGGCCTGTACGTGGTCTACCGGATGATTCGCGACCGGAACTTCCGCGACTACATGGTGGCGGCGCCGCTGTCCTTTCTGAAATACGTCGGCTACCTGGCCTTCCCGTTGCAGATGGCGACCGCGTACCCCGAACTTTCGCAGTTCATGGCCGGACGCTGGGCGACGGGGGCCGTGCATGTGGTTCCGGTGTTCGGCGAGAAGGGCGCGCTGCTCGAACACGCGGTCTTCGATGTCTGCTTCAACTACACGCATGCGGCGGGACGGTGGGCGTCGCGGCACGTCAAGGGCATCCTCAATGCCTGGCTGGTGCTGGGGACGGTGTTTGCCTGCTATATGCTGTACGTGCGCGGAGTCGACTGGTCGCTGATGCAGGGCATCAAGACCGGCGTCAACATCATCCTGGGCTACATTGGCGTCTTCCTGCTGCCCCGCACCCTCTTCTATCCGCTGTTGAGGAAGTCCGACAAGCCCGTTTGACCGGCGCGTCGAGGGTGTTCGTGATTGCGTGCGGTCCGGCGATCTGGTACACGAACCACTGGCTATGAAGACGCTGAAACAGCCCTCCCGCCGGATGTTGCCGGCCCTGCGTTGCGTGGCGGCGGTTATCCTGTCCGTCCCCCTGTCGCCCGTGTCCGCGCGGGCGGGGGATGAGTTGGTCGAGCCCCATGCCGTCGAGGACGTGGTCGCGCGCGACGCGGACGACGCCTACGCGCAGCTCGAGTTGCTGGCCGAGGTGCTGCTGACGGTGAAGCAGCACTACTGCGAGCCGCACACGTATGAGGAACTCGTCCACGGCGCCATTCAGGGCTTGCTGCAGTCGCTCGACCCGCACAGCGCCTTCATGGAGCGCGAGGAATACCAGGGCATGCGGGACGACACGAGCGGAAGCTATGGCGGCATCGGCATCCACATCGCCGTGAAGGACGGCATGCTGACGATCATCGCGCCGATCGAGGATACGCCCGGTTTCCGCGCCGGCCTCCAGTCGGGAGACCGCATCCTGGCGGTGGACGGCGAGCGGACGATCGGATTGTCGTTGAAGGATGCCCTGAAGAAACTGCGCGGTCCGAAGGGGTCGCGCGTGGTGCTGACGGTGCTGAGCGAGGGCGGCAAGGATTCGCGGGATGTGGAGGTCGTCCGCGACGAAATCGAGGTCTCCAGCGTCAAGGGCGCCCGTATCCTGCGGGACGGCATTGCCTACGTGCGCGTGACGCAGTTTGCCTACCCGACGAGCGAGCTGCTTGTGGCGGAACTGCGGAAACTGGATGAAGCCGGCATGAATGCGCTGGTGCTGGACCTGCGCGGCAACCCGGGCGGCCTGCTCAACGCCGCGGTGGAGGTGGCGCAGCTTTTCCTCGCGCGCGATGCGACGATCGTGACCACCCGCGGCCGCGAGGGCACGCCGGCTCAGGAGCGTGTGGCGCTTGGCCGCACGCGCTATCTGGACGTGCCGATGGCCGTGCTGATCAACGGCGGATCGGCCAGCGCATCCGAGATCGTTGCCGGCGCCCTGCAGGATCATCGCCGCGCCGTGCTGATCGGCGAGACATCGTTTGGCAAGGGCTCGGTGCAGAGCGTCATCCAGAACCGCAAGTCGGATGCCACCGCGATCCGGCTGACGACCGCGCACTACTATACGCCGGGCGGCCGGCTGATTCACGGCGTCGGTATCGAGCCCGATATTCCGGTCTATGTGACGGCTGACGACTGGCGGCGCGTGCAGACCCGGCGCGCCCACATCGAAACCCCGGCCGTCTTTGGCGAGAGCGACAAGGCCGCGTTCGCGGACGCCGTGGACCATCAACTCCAGCGGGCCGTGGACCTGCTCCAGGCGATCAAGATCTTCCGTCTGTCGCGGTAGCCTTGCCCGCATGGATTTGCCATGAATGTTCTGGGTATCGAAACGTCTTGTGACGAAACCTCGGCCGCGGTCGTGCGCCTCGGGCGTACCGTTCTGTCCAACGTTGTCGCCAGTCAGATCGAGCAGCATCGGCCCTACGGTGGCGTCGTGCCGGAGATCGCGTCGCGCAGTCATGTGCGCGTGCTGCCCGGGGTGATCGCCGAGGCGATCGCCCGCGCGAACATGACCTGGGCGCAGATCGATGCGATCGCCGTGACCTACGGTCCCGGGTTGGCAAGCTCGTTGCTGGTGGGCCTGTCGATGGCCAAGGGGCTGGCGTTGGCGGTACGCAAGCCGCTGTGCGCGGTCAACCACCTGCAGGCGCACGTGTACTCGCCGTTTCTCACGCCGGGGACGCCTTCGATCGAGGAGGTCTGCCCCTGCATTGCGCTGGTGGTGTCGGGCGGGCACACGTGCCTGCTGCGCGTCGAGAGTCCGGATCGGGCCTGTCTGCTCGGACAGACGATCGACGACGCGGCCGGCGAAGCGTTTGACAAGGGCGCGAGCCTGCTGAACCTGGGCTATCCCGGCGGCCCGGCGATGGACCGCCTGGGTAAGACCGGCGACCCGGCGAGCGTGGCGTTTCCCCGGGCGCGTGCGCCCCGGGCGGGGTCGCGCATGGAAGGCCTCGCGGCGGACCTCTGTTTCAGTTTCAGCGGATTGAAGACCGCGCTGCTCTACCACCTGAAGGCCCATCCGATCCCCGACGGCGACGCCGCGCGGCTTGCCGACGTGGTCGCCAGCTACCAGGAGGCGATCGTGGACGTCCTGCTCGACCGCACGGAGAAGGCGATGGCGGGACACCGCACGCTGCTGGTGGGTGGCGGCGTCTCGCTGAACAGCCGACTCCGGGCACGGTTGCAGGCGTATGCGGCGTCGGCCGGCATCCGCCTGTTGCTGGCCGAAGCCCGGTTCTGCGGCGACAACGCGGCGATGATCGCCGGCCTCGCCGGCAACGGCCAGGGGCTATGGGGCGCCGATGCCCTGCGTGTGGATGCCGAACCCAACCTGCCGGTCGCGCCGGTTGGAGGTCGTTGATCGTACGATGAAGCGGACCGACGTGCTGGAGGCGGTGGTCGTGGCGGGCATCTCCGTTGCCGCGCTTGGGCTGGCCATGGGCGTCGCGGGGCGGCTGGCCGGGCTGGAGGCGGTGACGGCCGACCTGCGCATGCGCCTCCGCGCGCACGCGACGGCGGGGACGAGAACCAACGACACGGGCGAGATTCTGCTGGTGGCCATCGACCCCCGAACCGAGACGCAGCTTGGTCGGTTCGGCACGGGGCAGTGGCTTTTGCGCACGCCGTTCTTCGATCAGCTCAGCTTCTTCCGGCGATGCCTGAAGCCGTCGGTCCTGGCGTACGACATCATTTTCAAAGGTTCGGAAGGCGACGGCGACGGCGCGCGGACGAACATAAGTCAGAGCCGCAATGTGCTCGCCGCGCTGGCCGACGCGGTCGCACGGCTGGCGTCGGGCGAGTTGGCTGCCATTCCCGACACGTTGCTGAGCGCCATGAGCCGTCTCGAAGTGGAGCAGGGCAATATGCTGTTCGCGCACCGCCTGGCGTCGATCATGGCGGGCGGCGCGTTCCCGGTCGTTCTGGGCTGTCACCTGCGCGGCGGAGTCGCCGATCCCCAGGATGCGGCGGTGCCGTCGTGGGAACCGCGCCTGCTGCGGGCGGCGGAGGACGCGGGCACGGCGGCGATCTCCTATCTTGAGGATTTGGCTCTGCCGGACGAGGCGGTGCATTTCGCGGATGCCGCGGCGCGGGCGCGATATGCCTTCGCGCGCAACGCGGGACTGCCGGGCGCCGACCTGTTGGATTACTGTTACCTCGGCGCCATGAACGTGGCGCGGGACGACGATGGCGTGGTGCGGCGCGTGCCCCTGGTGCTGGGCTTTGCCTACACGCGCCCCGGCGGGACCGAGCGCGTCGAACGGTTCATACCGTCGTTTGCGCTGCTCTCGGTGCTCTGTCATTTGGGGGTCACGCGGTTCCCGATGCCGCCGGACACCCTGAGGGTCGAGTTCGGCCGCCGGCTGGTCATACGCACCCCGCGGCGGTCGATCGAGATCCCCATCGACGCCGCGGGCCGGATGTACCTGAACTATACGGCGACATTCGACGATTTCGCCGCGTTGAGCTTTGCGCGGGTCGCGCCGGCGCGTGCGGAAACGACGACCGACGCGTTGCGGCAGGCCGCGGCCGAGGTTGCCGGCGTGGCGTTGGGGCGCATTGCCGTGGTGGGGGTTACCGTGACCGGACACGACGTGGGCGCAACGCCGCTCGAGCCGAACATCCCGCTCGTCTACGCGCAGATGACCGCCATGAACAACATCCTGAACGGGCGCTTCCTGCGTCCGCTGCCGGCGCGCGGACAGACCGTGCTGCTGGCGTCGCTGGCGGCCGTGTTTACGGCGCTGTGCCTCGCCTTCCGCACGGGTGGCGTGGCGATCGCGACGCCGGTGATGATGGCGTCCTATCTGGTCGCGGCCTATGCGGGCGTGCATGTCGACGCGGTGATCCTGCCGGTCGTGGCGCCGACGGTCTACCTGTCGCTGACCTCGTTCGGCGTCCTGACGTACCGGCTCTCCCGCGAGCGGCGGGCGCGCCGGAAGGTGCGCCACATGTTCTCGCGGATGGTCTCGTCCAAGGTGCTCGATTTCCTGGAAAGCAACCCGGGCAGCTTCTCGTTGCGGGGCGAACTGGCGGAGGCAACCGTCTTCTTCTCCGATATCACCGGGTTTACGTCCGCGAGTGAGCACCTGCCACCGGAACGTGTGACGGCGCTGCTCAACGCGTACCTCACGCCGGTGACCGACTGCATCCTGTCGCACGAGGGATACGTCGACAAGTACGTTGGCGACAGCGTCATGGCGGTATGGGGCGCGCCGTTCCCCGACCCGCGGCATGCGGTGCGGGCGTGTCGCTGCGCGCTGGCGCAGCAGGCCATCGTGGCGTCGCTGAACACGAAGCTCGAACCCGAATACGGCTTCCGGCTGGCCGTACGGATGGGCGTGAATTCCGGGAGGGTCACCGCGGGCAACATGGGCTCCGAGCGCAAGTTCCAGTACACGGTGATCGGCGATGTCGTCAACTTCGCGTCGCGGCTCGAACCGGTGAACAAGGAACTGGGCACCTCGATCCTGATCGGCGCCGACACGTACCGGGCGGTCGGTGACGCCTTCGATGTGCGCGAGATCGGCCGGATTCTGGTGGCCGGCAAGGCGGACGTCGTCGGCATCTACGAACTTCTCGGCGAGCGCGGCGGGTTGGACGACGGCATGCGCGCGGTTGTCGCCGGTTACGGAGAAGCGCTGGCCCGCTTCCATGCGCGCGACTGGGACGGCTGCATGGCCATCCTCGAGACGGTGCTGCGCGCACGCGGCGACGGACCGAGCCGCTTCCTGCTGACGCTTGCCGCCGCCTGTCGGGAGCATCCGCCCGCGGCGGAGTGGCGGGGCGAGTATATCCGGAACCTCAAGACGTGAACCCGAAGGATGCGGACGAGAAGAGGGTCCCGCTTGTGGTCCGCCATCGTCGCAACAGCCGCCCGTCCACCGCCCGTACCGTATCGGGCTATACCGCCACCTGGGGCAGGTAGACCGAAAACGTGGTCCCCACGTCCTTGCGTGACGTGAAGCGGATATCGCCCTTGTGGTCGGTCGCGATGCCGCGCGCGATCGACAGGCCGAGTCCCGTGCCTTTGCCCTTCGGCTTCGTCGTGAAGAACGAGTGGAAGATGTCCGGCGCATGGCAGTCGTCGATGCCGGGGCCATTGTCGGTGACATCGCACCGCCAGCAGGGCACGCCATCGATGGCATCGGCTTCGATCGCCAGCCGGATGCGCGCGTTCGGCCGCTGCTCCAACGCATCGCAGGCGTTGGCGATCAAGTTGACGAACACCTGCTCCATCCGGTTGGGACTGCCCATGACGAGATGGGTCCCCTTGGGCACCGTGTTTTCAAGCACGACGCCGGACTTGTTGATCTTGCTGCCGGTGATGAAAACCGCGTCGTTCAGCGTGGTGGCGAGGTCGATGACCTCGCGGGCCTCTTCCATGCCGCGCGAGAAATTGCGCAGGTGTCCGGACAGCTTTTGGATCGACTCGGCCGCGCGGCGCGTATCGGCGACCATGCGGCGCACGCGCGTGGCGGTATCGGGGGGCATGGTCGCGGTGACCGCGTCGAGTAGTCGTTCGAGCATTTCGTTACTCAGCGTGATGATCGTCAGCGGGTTGTTGATATCATGCGCGACGCCGGAAGCCAGTTCGCCGATCGCCGCCAGCCGCCCGGCGTGGACGAGACTGTCCTGCAATTCCTTGATCTTGCGGATGTCGCGGAGGATCGAGAAAGTGCGTACGAACTTCCCGGCGTCGTCATAGATGCTGAACGACCGGATCTCGACCGGGATGCGGTGCCCGTCCTTGGTGATCAGCAGGCTTTCGACGCTCTTGTCGCCCTTGCGCTTGAGGTCGGAGAAACCGGCTTCGACGGCATCGAGAATCTCCGGCGCATAGAGCTGCCGGATGTTCATCCCGAGCAGTTCGTCATGGGTATAACCCAGCAGGTGTTCGGCCGTTCGGTTCGTGAAGACGATGTTTCCCTGATCGTCGATCGAATGGATGATATCGGGAAAGTTATCCAGAATGATCTCGAAAACATCCGCGTCGCGGATCTCGCGCTCGTCGATACGCATCCGGCTCATCGGTACCACTCCCGTCTGGCCCACAGGGTCGGGATGGGCTTACCATCTCGTGCCGGCGCTGTAAAGCCCTATTCCGGAACTTGACTTGCGACCGACAATCGGGCATGACTTTGCCCACCTATGACGGCCTTGTTTCAGCGACTTCACGACGCGGTACGTCCGCATGCCAACGCGGCCCTCGGCATGGTCGAGGCGCTTGACCTGCCGGGGATGGATATCCGCATGGGGGTTGGCGCGGCGCGGCAGTCCAGCCTCTTCTTCGGCGTGCCCGAGAGCAAGCTGAGGCAGCTTGTCGCCGCCATGGAACCGCGCCGGGTCAAGACCGGCGAGACGATTGTCGTGGAAGGCGAGCGGGCGCGCGAATTCGCCATCGTCATGCAGGGGCGTGCCGTCGTGGAACGGCACGTCAACGGCGAGGTGCGCGCGATCGGGGATATCAGTCGTCCGACGCTGGTCGGCGAGGAATCGCTGGTCGGCGAGCGAGGTTTCCATGCCGGCGTGCGGATGACCACCGACGGCGTCGTGTTTCGCATGTCGCGCACCGGGTTCGGCGAATTCGCGGCCGAGCGGCTGGTGTCGGGGCTGCGCGCGCCGGAGGCGACCGCGCGGTTGCGCGGCGGCGCCGTCCTCGTCGAGATCGCCTCGTCAGGCGATGCCGGACGTGACGCGGAGGAGGCGACACCCGCCGCGACGCACGCGACGACGTTGCGCGGGCTGCGTCGGCGACTGAGCACGCATACGCGGGACGCGCTGCACATCTGTTGCAGCGTACGGGCCTACAAGAGCGCGCTGGCCGCGTTTCTGCTGACGCAATGGGGGTACGACGCGGTTTATCTGAAGAGCGGTGTGCTGACGGCCGCCCATCACATGCGTGGCTTTCGCCGCGCCGGACCGAACGGGAGCTGATTGTCGCCATGTCCATTCTGGGTGCCATCGGGGATGCAGCCATCGAGCGTTGGAGCCGCACGCGGTACACCGCGGCCGTGACGGCCGGCGCCCTGCGATTGGCGATGCGGCCCGCGACCTGGTCGCGGCCCGTGCGCGTGTTGGTCGCCAAACAGATTCTCTTTACGGGCGTCGATGCCGTGGGGTTGATCCTTTTTATCGGGTTGCTGGTCGGCCTGTCGGTGGTCAGTCAGGCGCAGCTCTGGCTGACGCGCTTCGGCCAGTCGGATGTCCTCGGGCCGCTGCTGGTCGCGGTTCTCATCCGCGGGGCGGGGCCGGTGCTGGTCAACTTCATCGTCATCGGCCGCAGCGGCACGGCGATCGTCACCGAGCTGGCGACGATGCGCGTCCACGGCCAGGTGCGCCTGCTGGACGCGCAAGGGCTTGAGCCCATGGTGTATCTGGTCATGCCGCGCCTTCTCGGCGTCTCCGTCTCGGCGCTGTGCCTGACCGTCCTCTTCGTCGTCGCCTCGCTCGTGTCCGGCTATTTCGCCGGTCTTCTGCTCGGGGTCGGCGCCGGCACGCCGACGATGTTCCTCGAGAGCGTGCTGCGTCCGATCCGCGGGGCGGATGTGTTCGATTTCCTGGCCAAGGCCATTCTGCCGGGTATTCTGACCGGAACGATCTGCTGCATCGAAGGACTCTCGATTTCCGGGGCCGTAACCGAGGTGCCGCAGGCGGCGACACGGGCCGTCGTCCGTTCGATCGCCGCGCTGCTGATCATCTTCGCGGTGGTTTCGGTGCTGGCGTTTTAATGGCGGGGAACTGCATGGACGATCCAACAGCCGCACTGACATTCGATGACGTGACGGTTCCGGCCGGCCCGCGTGTCGGTGGCCTGTCGCGCGTGACGTTCGCGCTGCCCGCGGGCGGCGTGGCGTATGTCGCGGTCGACCCCGATCAGCCGATGGCGCCCTTTGTCGACCTTGCCCTTGGCTTGCTCGATCCCGTCGGCGGGCGCGTGCGTTTCCGCGGGCGCGACTGGCGGGATATGGATCCCTTCACGCAGGCGGCGGCCCGGGGCGAGACCGGCACCGTGTTCGAGACGTCGTTGTGGGTGAGCAGTCTGACGGTGTGCGAGAACATCCTGTTGCGGATGCAGTACCACACCGGAGAGAGCGATGCCCAACTGCTGGAGCAGGCCACCCGACTGGCGGGGGCGCTCGGGTTGACCGGCGTCCGTCAGGAACGCCCCGACGCGGTCGCCACCCGCGAGCTGCGTCTGTGGGAATGGGTTCGCGCGCTGGTGGGGCGGCCGGCGATGGTGATTCTGGCGTATCCGGGGCGCGGCGCCCCGAGTTGGGCGATGGCGAAGTTGACCGCGCTGCTGCAGCCGGCCCTCACGGCCGGTACGGCCGTCTTGTGGATCGGCGATGCGCCGATGGACATTGGCATCGAGGCGCCGGGCGGCGCGCGGCATTACCGGTTGTCCGGCGAGAAACTCGCCGGGGAAGGGGAAGGGAATCATGAGTAGAGCGTTCAAATTCCGACACGTCAACGAGATCGTCGGTAGCTTCGTCGTACTGGCCGTGGTGCTGATCGTGGTCGCGATTTTCCTCGCGGGACGCGCGCAGGGCTGGTTCGAAGGCACTTTCCAACTGAAGATCGCGTTCCTCACGACGGAAGGCTCCTTCGGTCTGCAGGAAGGCGCGGAAGTCCAGATCCGCAACACCGCCGCGGGCAAGACCGGCAAGATCGTGCCTACGCCCGAAGGGCACATGATGACCACCCTGAAGATCAAGGAGCGTTTCCGGCCGTTCCTGACCAAGGACTCGGTGGCCAAGGTGAAGAAGAAATTCGGCGTGGCCGGGGATGCCTTCGTGGAGGTCACGCGCGGTACGGGCCTGATGATCGAGGACGGCGACGCGATCGCGTGCGTCAAGGACGAGGAACTCATGGAAACCGCCCAGAAGATGCTGGAGGAAGTCGAGAAGGTCGTGCTGCCGATGCTCGAGGAAGTGAAGTCCATCCTCGTTCACGTAAAGAACATTCTGGCCAGCGTCGACGAAGGCGAAGGCATCGCCGGAGCGGCGATCAGCGACGAGTCGATGAAGAACGACATCAAGGGCGTCGTGTCGCATGTCGAGCGGATCACGGCGCTGGTGACGACCACCGTGGCTGAAGCCAACAGTCTTCTCAGCAATCAGGTTCCGGGGATCGTCGAGCGCGTCGACACCATCGCCGGGCACGCCGATACATTGTTGACCAACGAGGTGCGCCGCGCGGTGGGCGATCTCGCGGCCATCCAGGGTGAGGCCGTGCGCACGCTTCGGGAAACGCGGCGCCTGATCCAGGGCGTGCAGCGTCACTGGTTGCTGCGCAAGTACGTGCCGAGCGACTCGGAGGCGCTCGCCGTACAGCAGGCGGGGCCGGGTCTCGCGCGCGAGCTCGATCTCGTGGCGTCCCTGGATGAAAAGCTCAGTGCCGCCCGTGCCGCCGCGGACGATGCCGAGGTGACGCGCACGGCCGCCAATCTGGCCGTGCTGGCCGCGGCGCGCGGCGATCATGCCGAAGCGCTGGCCCTGTGCCGCGAGTCGCGCATGGCGTACGGCCCCGGCGAACCGCCCGTGGCCCCCATGTTGATCGAGACCATGGTCAGCCTGAAGAAAGGGGACATCGACGCCGCGCGCGGCGGTCTGCTGACGCTGGCGACGGTGCTGGATCGTCACCTGGATGACGCCCAGGCGGCCCAGCGCGACCTGCTGGTGGCGGATGTGCGGCTGGCGGGCGGCGACGCGGATGGCGCCGCGCGCGCGTTGGAGGATGCGCGGCGCAGTGTGAGGAAGGCCGACCGGCCCGAGCTGCGGGCCGCGCTTGCGGACACCGCAATGCGCATCGCCGGCGGACGCGGCGACCTCGACGGCGTAACCGCGGCGCTTGAGGAACTGCTCGCCGAATGTCGCGCGGCCGGCATGTTCTACACGCTGGCCGAGGGCCTCGAATCGGCCGGACATGTCTTCGCGCGGAACACGCGGGAGGGTCATGGCGCGCTGCTGCTGCTCAGGGCGGCCCGCAGTTTCGGGGCGCAGGGCGCGACGCTGGAGGCGGGACGCTGCGTCGATGCCGCCGGGCAGATCGCCGAGGCCACGCGCAACGACCTGCTGATGCTCGACATCGTCCGTCTACGTTCCGAATTGACGCCCGGCCAATAGCGTGTCGCCGGTCAGAAGGTGAAGTGGAGCGTGACGAGCGGGAGGGCCGCAAGGTTCGGCTCGCACCGGGCGGCATGGTCGATGGCGTCGAGGCAGTCCTGCCGCGTGCGCCGGTTGTGACGGTGGGCGGCGTCGTAGCCGCCGTAGATGCTGCCGGTGAACCAGGTGATCTCGAAGAACGTCACGGCGGCGAAAGCGCCCCACTGCTCATTCTCGCCCGTATCGACCATGGCGTAGATGAAGAGCCCGTTGAGGATGAGCGAGCGCAGCGCGTTGGCGTATTCGCCGCTGTAGGCGTAGCCGAGACCGGGGACGATGCCGAGGACGCCGCCCAGCCGCGGATGCTTGCGCGGGGCGGACCGGTAATCGTCGATGGCGCGGCGCGCCCGGTCGGCCGCGTCGCCCGCGGGGGGCAGCGCCGCGCGCGCGGCATCGGGGGCGTCTTCGAGGATGCTCGCACGGGCCGCCCGGAACCGCGCGTACGACCGCAGGGCATCCGACCCGGCGTCCCCGGCGATGCCGTTGAGGTAGAACTTCGCCTCGTCCGCGTTGCCGGCATCCAATGACAGATCGGCCCGCAGCAGCAGGCATTCGGCGTCCAGACCGGCGGCGGCGTCCTCGGCGAGATCGAGCATCTGGTGCGCGCGCTCCCGCTCGCCGGCTCGCCGATAGGCGTGGGCCGCCGCCCAGTGGCAGGCCGCGGCGGTCGCGCGATCGTCCGCGGAAAGCGCCGCCCGGCGGAACTCCACCGCCGCCTGGCGCGGCGCCTCTTCGCGCAGTAAGTCGACCGCCAGACGCAAGGCGACGGCGTCGGCGGCCGGCGCCGGGCGTAGCGCGACAACAAGAACGGCCAAGGCGGCGCCGATGGCATGGCGTGCGGTCACCATTCGTGATCCTCCAAGGGGTCGCGGTAGTAGCGCTTGCCGTGAATCAGCACCTGGTTCTCCCGGGCGGCGACCACGCTCGGTTCGCGGATGAACCGATCGCCCATGATGGGAATGCCAGAGAGACCATGGCGGGACAGCGCCTGGATCGCATACTGCGAGCAACTCGGCACCAGCGAGCAGCGGTCCCCGATGGCCGGACCGATCTGATGTCGATAGAAGCCGATCAGCCATTCGGCCGGCCGTGTCAACAGGCGGCGGCGCTCGTTTGAAGGCATACGACAGTCATCCCGGATACGGGCCGTCCAGAGCGGGCGGCAGCTCGCGAGTTGCAGGGCCAGGGCTGCCTCGTCGGAAAAGGCGTCGGGTCGCGGATCGAGAAGCTGATAGAGATGGAATCCGGCGCGCAGCGACACGCCCTGGTCGTCGGTTTGCGTGAAGGCGGCGCGGAAGGGCGCGATGGCGGCATCCGGGTTGCCTGCGGCGAGGTGCGCGCGGCCGAGTTCGAGGCTGGCCATCGCGGCGACGGCCGGCGGCGTGTCGCCGGCGGCGAGCACCGCGGCGAGCGCCGCGGTCGCGGCGGGGGCGCCGAGCCGCGCGGCGCAGGTAGCGGCCAGCAGGCGTGTGGCGGGAATCGCGGCGCCGGCCGCCAGTTGCCGGAGGCACTCGGCGCGGCATGCCCGCCAGTCGCCCTCCGCGAACAAAGCCACGGCCAGAGGCGGCGGCGTCTCAGGCGCCGGAGGATGGGGGCACGGGGCGGCGGACGCGCCGCCCAAAAAGAAAGCGGCTCCGAGCGTGATGCTCGAAGCCGCTTGTGTGATCCTCATTGTCGGAGTCCGACGGATCAATACCAGTTGGCGCCGTTCTGCTCGGCGAACTCGTGGGCGGTCATTCCGTTGGCGCAGTCGATACCGTTCCAGATCGCGAACACGATACCGGCGTACGGGATCAGTACGCACCACTCACGCCAGTGGAGGTCCGCGCCCTCGTTCCACTGCGTGCCTTCACGCAGACCGAAGCAGCAACCGATAAGAAATGCCGGCACGCCACCCGGCTTACGCGTCTCGTTGAGCGCCTGCGCGTCCACGGGACACAAAACCATTGCTCCGATGATCAGGGCCACTACTGCTGCTACTACTCGTTTCATTCTTCCCTCCCTCTGTTATTGGGTTGCGACGTCGCCTCACACCAGATTTCGAGCCTCATGTTAGGTCCAACCGGACGGCAACGCCAGCGGAAAATGAGTGAGAAAATACGATGGGGTGCGGGCTCAAGTGGTGGTGCGGAAATCCGCCCGGGTGATACCGAGTTTGCGCATGCGGGCGCGGAGCGTGTGAGGGTTGATGTCCAGTATCGCCGCCGCGCCCGCGCGACCCTCGATTTGCCCCCGGGTGGCCGCCAGTGCCGCCTGAATGTGTGTGCGCATGGCATCCGCCAGCGTCGCCATCGCGATGGCCGGACCGGCGTCGGTGGACCGTGGCTCCGGCCGATCCCGCCGGCCGGAAGCGCCTCGGGATTCTCCGGGCGTTGTGCCGAGCGCCCTGCCGATATCCAGCGTGTGCCCTTCGCCCAGGATCGCCGCGCGGTCGATGACGGATGCCAGTTCCCGAATGTTGCCGGGCCAGTTGTAGGCCGCGAGAATCGCCAGGTCCCCGTCGGTGGGCGACTGCGGCATCAGACCGAACAGTCGGGCGGCGCGCCGGGCGAAATGCCGCGCCAGGTCGGGGATGTCCTTCCGGCGTTCCCGTAAGGGCGGGAGCACGACAGGAAAGCCGCTGATGCGGTACCAGAGGTCTTCGCGGAACCCTCCCTCCTGAATCATGGCTGGAAGGTCGCGGTGCGTCGCGGCGATGACGCGCACGTTCACATGGATGGGCTTCTCGCCGCCGACACGTTCGAAGACGCCCTCCTGAAGCACGCGCAGCAGACGCACTTGCGCGGGCTTGGAAAGCTCGCCGATCTCGTCCAAGAGCAGCGTCCCGCCGTCCGCCCGCTCGAACCACCCGCGGCGTGCCGCCGTGGCGCCGGTGAATGAGCCCTTCTCATGCCCGAACAGCTCCGCATCCAGGAGTTCCGGCGGTATGGCGCCGCTGTTGACCCGGACGAACGGGCCACCGGCGCGCGCGGACCGCTCATGAATCAGCCGGGCAATGACCTCTTTGCCGGTGCCGGTCTCGCCCAGAATGAGCACGGGCAAATCCGTGGGAGCCACCCTTTCGACACGTTCGATGACTGACCTGAGCCCGCCGTCGAAACCGATGATGTCACCGCTCACGCGATCCCGGCCCAGGCGGCGCAGCGCGGCGATCTTGTCGGCCTCGGCGGCGTTGCGCAGAAGTTCCAGTTCGTGCAGACGCCCGTCGTTCTGAAGCGCGACGGAGAAGGGGACGAGCAGGGCTTCAGCCAATCGCTTATGGTCCGGTGCGAAACTGTCCGGTGGCCGCGTCGAGAGAATCAGAATCCCCGCGAAAGCGTCCTCGTGGACAAGGGGACCGGCAAGCCAGGTGTCGTCTCCGCGCGCACCGAACCGGGAGGCCATCGCGGCGAGGCATGCATGCACCGCATGCTCGATGCCGGGGTCGGGATGGCGAATCACCCCGCCGTCGCGCGCCCAGGCCGTCAGATGCTCCAACTCGGCCGCCGCGATGGATAGTTCGGAGACAGTCGTCTGCATCGCCCGATCGCCAACCGTCACCGCGGCATCGAACGTCCCGCGGTCCGCATGGAATCTCAACACCGTGATCGACAGCGGGGGCATGTATCCCTCCAGCGCCACGCCGATCTGCGTCGCGGCTTCCACCATCTCCACATGGCGCGACACTTCTTGCCATATACGCCCTAAGAGTTCGCCGATATGCTCCATGGCCGTCATATATCACGGTTCCAACGAATTAGGCAACCGCATATCACGGTGAGATATGCTGGATATGCGATGCATGCCGTGTGTCAAGTGTCATATCACGTTGATCAAAAGACAGTTACGGTGATTGCAGCCATGTGGCATGCGGCCTGCTAAACTCCATCGGAGGGAGTTGCCGATGAGAACAAACCGCACCCGCGGGCCTGGTATCATGGTTGCGGCGCTGGCCGTCATTCTGGGGGGCACGGCCCGGATGCCGGCCCGGGACATTGAGCTTTTGAACGTCTCCTACGACCCGACGCGCGAGCTGTACAAAGAGTTCAACGCGGAGTTTGCGCGCCACTGGTTGGAGAAGACCGGCGACAAGGTCACGGTCACGCAATCGCATGGTGGTGCGGGCAAGCAGGCGCGCGCGGTGATCGATGGTCTGGCGGCCGATGTGGTTACGCTGGCGCTGGCATACGACATCGATGCGATCGCGGAGAAGACGGGCAAACTGCCCGCGACCTGGCAGCAACGGCTGCCGCACAACAGTGCGCCCTACACGTCGACCATCGTCTTTCTGGTGCGCAAAGGCAACCCGAAGTCGATCAAGGACTGGGGCGATCTGGTGAAACCGGATGTTGCGGTGATCACCCCTAACCCGAAGACCTCCGGAGGCGCCCGCTGGAACTACCTCGCGGCCTGGGCTTGGGCCGCGCACCAGTTCGACGGCGATGAAGCAAAGGTGCATGACTTCATCGTTCGACTGTACCGGAACGTGCCGGTCCTGGACTCCGGCGCGCGGGGTTCGACGACCACGTTCGTGCATCGCGGTATCGGCGACGTCCTCCTGTCGTGGGAGAACGAGGCCTTCCTGGCCATCGATGAACTGGGCGCCGACAAGTTCGAGATCGTCTTGCCATCCTTGAGTATTCTGGCCGAGCCTCCCGTGGCGGTCGTGGACGCGAATGCCGAGAAGAAGGGCAATCTGGAAGTGGCCAGGGCCTACCTGAACCACCTCTACAGTCCGGCAGGGCAGCGCCTGGTCGCGAAACATTACTACCGGCCGCGGGAGCCTCGACACGCCGAGCCGGCGGACGCAGGGCGGTTCCCGCAGGTGAAACTGGTTACGGTGGACGACTTCGGCGGCTGGCAAGCGGCCCAGAAGAAGCACTTTGACGATGGTGGGACATTCGACCGGATCTACGTCCCGTAAGTCATTGGCAAGGGCCGGTATCAGGGATGCGCGGTGGATATGGCATGAGGAAACGAGTGAGATGCGGACGGGTCATCCCCGGTTTTGGCCTCGCGATGGGATTCACCCTGCTCTATCTGGGACTCATCGTACTTGTCCCGCTGTCCGCGACGTTCTTAAAGTCCGCGGACCTGGGTTGGGCGGAGTTCTGGAAGACCGCCACGGCGCCGCGTGTCGTGGCTTCATACAGGCTCAGTTTCGGCGCCGCTTTCGCCGCCGCGCTTGTCAACGGTGTCTTCGGCTTCCTGACGGCCTGGGCGCTGGTTCGCTATCCGTTTCCGGGGCGCCGGGTGGTCGATGCCCTGGTGGATCTCCCCTTCGCGCTTCCCACGGCGGTGGCGGGTATCGCGCTGACGGCGGTGTATGCCGAAACCGGTTGCATGGGTGCATGGCTCAAGACGCTTGGCATCAAGGTGGCGTTCACTCCGCTGGGTGTGACCGTCGCGCTGGTGTTTATCGGGCTCCCTTTTGTCGTCAGGACCGTCCAACCGGTGCTGGAAGATCTCGACGCCGAGATTGAAGAAGCCGCGGCCAGTCTGGGTGCTTCGCGTCTCCAAACGGTTGCGCGCGTCGTCCTCCCTACAGTGGCTCCCGCCCTCGTCACGGGCATCGCGATGGCGTTTGCGCGGGCGATCGGGGAATACGGGTCCGTTGTGTTCATCGCCGGCAACATGCCCATGCGCACCGAAATCACGCCGTTGCTGATCATCACGAAGCTCGAGCAGTATGACACGGCCGGGGCGACGGCGATCGCCGTGGTGATGCTGGTCATTTCCTTCGTCCTGTTGTTGTTGATCAACCTGCTACATGCGTGGCACGCGAGGACCTGAGCGATGGGCGGAACCGTTTCCAGATTGCGGCGCCGGACGCGCGTGCATCCGGGCACGCGGGACCCGGCCTGGGTGCGGGCGATTGTGGTGACCGGCGTGCTGCTGTTTCTCGCCGTGGTCCTGTTCCTGCCGCTGGCGGCCGTCTTCTGGGAGGCGACGCGGAAGGGCATGGGCGCCTACCTCGCGGCGGTGGGGGATGCCGACACGCTGCTGGCGATGCGGCTCACGCTGCTGATCGTCATGGTCGTCACGCCGTGCAACGTGGTCTTCGGCCTGGCGGCGTCCTGGGCGATCGCCAAGTTCGACTTTCGTGGCAAGCACGTTCTGATCACTCTGATCGACCTGCCGTTTGCCGTGTCGCCGGTCGTCTCCGGTCTGATCTACGTGCTGCTGTTCGGCGCGCACGGATGGATAGGCCCGTGGCTGGAGGCGCACGACATCCGCATCGTCTTTGCGGTTCCCGGAATCGTGCTGGCGACGCTCTTCGTGACCTTTCCATTCGTGGCGCGCGAACTGATCCCGCTGATGCAGGCGCAGGGAACCGACGAGGAGGAATCGGCCATCGTGCTTGGCGCCAACGGGTGGCAGACGTTCTGGCGTGTGACCCTTCCGAACGTCAAGTGGGGTCTGCTTTACGGGGTGATCCTCTGCAGCGCACGGGCCATGGGCGAGTTCGGCGCGGTGTCCGTCGTCTCAGGGCACATCCGGGGCAAGACCACCACCGTGCCGCTGCACGTCGAAATTCTTTACAACGAATACAACTTCGTGGCCGCTTTCGCGGTTGCCTCCCTGCTGGCGGTTCTGGCGCTTGTCACGCTGGCTTTGAAATCGTTCGTCGAGTGGCGCGCGTCGCGACAGTCGAGCGCGACCGATACGGCGCCGGAAGGAGTTATGCCATGAGCATCGCGGTTCTCGGTATCACCAAGCGTTTCGGGTCGTTCGCGGCGCTGAACGACGTGACGCATCACTTCGCGTCCGGCGAACTCGTGGCCCTGCTGGGTCCGTCCGGTTCGGGCAAGACGTCCCTGCTGCGCATCATCGCCGGCCTTGAAACGCCGGATGCCGGACAGGTGCTGTTCGAGAACGAGGATGCCACGGACCGGCATGCGCGCCGCCGCGGCGTCGGTTTCGTCTTCCAGCACTACGCGTTGTTCCGTCACATGACCGTCTTCGAGAACATCGCGTTCGGCCTGCGTGTCAAACCGCGCCGATCGCGACCGTCGCGCGACGAGATCCGGGAGCGTGTCGATCGACTGCTCAAGCTCGTGCAACTCGACTGGCTGGGCGGCCGGATGCCGTCCGAACTCTCGGGCGGCCAGCGGCAGCGGGTGGCGCTGGCGAGGGCGTTGGCCGTCGAACCGAAGGTTCTGCTGCTGGATGAGCCGTTCGGGGCGCTGGATGGCCATGTGCGCAAGGAACTGCGCCGCTGGTTGCGTCGCCTGCATGACGAGATTCACGTCACCAGCGTTTTCGTGACCCATGATGTCGAGGAGGCGATGGAAGTGGCGGACCAGATCGTGGTGATGAATGAGGGCCGGATCGTGCAAACCGGCACGCCCGAGGATGTCTACGATCGCCCTGCGACGCCGTTTGTCTACACGTTCCTCGGGAGTGCCAATGTCATCCATCCGTCCGATCCCCTGGCGATGGAATGGCGTGCCGTATCCAACGCCGTCGATCCGGGTATTCCGGTCTTCGCACGGCCCCACGACGTCGAGGTGTTCATCGACGGCCCGCATGCCGGTGCGGTCAGGGCGGTCGTGGTGGCCGTACGCTCGGTGGGTTCGATCAGCCGTCTCGACTTGCGGCAGGTGGAAAACGGACGCCCTCTGGAAGTGGAGGTCGACAAGAGCACGGTGCGCGCGCTCAATCTGGCGGTGGGGGCGAGTGTCTTCGTTCGCCTGCGGACCGTCAAGGCATACCCCGGGGGCGTCGAAACGACGCCCGATCCCGCGCGCGATCGGCGTGTCGCCGTCGGCTGACCGGTCGACCGACGATGCGCCGCAGGCATGCATGGCGCGCATCGCCCCTTGTGTCCGGCGGATGCCTGCTGGTAAGGTTCGCGGCGGCGCCATCGCCGGCGACCTGGCGTCTCCGGCCTTGGCACAGGGCACCGAGGGCGTTGCGTCGGATATGGCGACCAGTCAAAAGATTCATACGCGAACCGAATCCGCGGCGCGGATGGCTGCCGGACCGACGTGCCGTCGCGGTCCCAACCCCACGTTGGCGAATCCGCCTTTCGACGTGGCGGGGCTGAAGGTATTGGTGGTGCGGTTGTCGCCCTATGCGGATGTGGACCGGTCGGCCTCGCACCTGTTTCTGGCGATGGAGGTCCGCCGCGCGGATCCGTCGGCGTTCGTCGACTTCGCTTTCCTGCCGCCGCGCGAGGTGTGTGGACGGTTGAGGAAGACCGGCGCGGTCATGCTCCGCGGCGTCGAGTCGGGAAGGCCCCTTGCCGACTTCGACCTCGCGCTGGTATCGAACTCGTTCGCCCTGGAGCTGCTGAATCTGCCGTTTCTCCTCTTGCACTCAGGCATACCGATATGGGCGCGCGAACGCGACGCGCGATATCCCCCGGTCATTCTCGGGGGTTCGAACGCATGGGCCTCGCAGGCGCTCGTCCGGCCGGATGGCGCCGCGATACCCGATGCGATCTTCTTCGGCGAAGGCGAAGCGTGCCTGGAGCGGTTTCTCGGCGCCTGGCGCGCGGCCGCCAGCGGGGAGAAGCGGGCGCGTCTGGAGGAGGCGGCATCGGGCGTCGACGGGTTCTGGGTGACGGGGCGATGGCCCGACTGCCCGATCCGGCAGGCCGTGGCGCGGCCGGTCAAGCCGCGACCGACCCTCATGTACCCCATTCTTGACGGTGCGACGGCCGGGACGGTCCGGCTTCAGGCGAGTTACGGGTGTCCGGCCTTCTGCGCCTTCTGTTTCGAGGGGTATGAACGCAAGCCATACCGTGAATTGCCGCACCGGGAGTTGATGGACGCCGCACGGGTATTGAAGGTGCTCGGGGGCGCCCGCGAGGTCGAAGTGGACGGGTTCAATCTGAACACGCATGCCGAGATGGCGGCGCTTCTGTGCGACCTGGCGGCGCGCTTCGACCGCGTCAGCTTCAAGAGTCAGCGGGTGGACATCCTGGCGGATGAGCCCAGGCTCCTGGCGCTGGAGTTGGCCTGCGGGAAGCGCTCGTTCACGCTGGGCATGGAGGGCATCAGCGACCGCATGCGGGCGTTTCTCAACAAGAGCCTCGATGGAACGGCCGCCGAAAAGGTCCTTGCCGACATGCTGAAGCACGGGGTCCGGGAACTCAAACTGTTCCATCTGCTGACCGGGCATGAGGAGGGATGCGATCTGGCGGAGTTCGACGCCTTCTGCGGGCGCCTCGCGGCGCGGGGGCGCTTGTCCGGAACGCGCATCGTCTTCAGTTTCGGGCTACTGGTCAGAATGCCGAATACGCCGTTGCGGTACGACCGGCTGTTTCTGGATCGCGAGCCGTTGGAGCGCGCGATCGCCGACGTGCGGCGGTCCTGCGAGTCGCGCGGGATGGAATTCCGGTTGTCGTCCTCCTGGTCGGAATACGTGGCCGGCCAGGCCCTGGTCGCGGGCGGGTACGGATTGGCGGACGTGGTGGCGCAACTGGCGCGTGAGGGAACGTGCTTTCACGGCGGGCTGCCGGCGGCCTGCGCGGAACGTCTGCGGAACGCGCTGACCGGCGACGAGTTGGGGGAGAAGGGGATGGACGCGCGGTTTCCGTTCGCGTTCGTCGCGCGGGCGGTGCCGGACGTATTCCTGTTCCAGCAGTTCCAGCGCGCCAAGGCCATGCGCGATACCGGCTATTGCCTCGGCGAGAGCTGTCGGTCCTGCGGCGCCTGCGCGAGTTCCGACGAACGGGCGGCGATCGTGAGGCGCAGGCGCGCGCCCGCGGTCCGCGGGGAACAGGTCGAGGCGTTGGACAGTCTCACGCGCCGGAAGGCCGCGTTGCCGACGTTGTACTTCCGCGCCCGGTTGCCGTCGGCCTTCGGGGATGCCGGCGTCGAATGGGCCGGCGCCGCGTTGATGCGCCTGATCCTGACGGCGCGTCCGTGCCTGGTCGATGTCCTGCTGTCGTGCGAGGAAGCCTTGTTCAGTCACGGGAACCTGAACGAGAAGTTCGCCATCATGGCGGGCGAGAGCGTCATTGGCGTCCGCGGGTGGGATGCCGGGTTGCTGACGCGCGAGCTGGATGGTCTCCGTAGCGGCGATGCCGTTTGGGGCGATACGGCGATCGGTCCCCGGATCGAATCCCATGAGCCGGGACGGTTCCTATCCGCCGTGCTGGTGGTGGAGCGTGCCGGTGCGCTTGGCGAGGTCACGGATCGCCTGTGCGATTGGCTCAAGGCGGCGAAACTGGCTCACACCCGGCGCCGGGATGGTGCGGCATGGAGTCTGGATGTCGCGCCGGCCAGACGGAAAGCGGGATTGATAAGCGGCCGTGTCGAAGAAGGACAGGGGCAGGTGCGTGTGGTTCTTGGTGTCGGGCCGCGATTCAACGCGGCCGCGTGCATGGATGCGCTACGGGGCGGAGGCGCCGGCCGACTGACGGTCGCCTGCCGCGATCTCATCCTCCGCCTGCAGCCCTCGTCAAAACCGTGACGGGAAAGTGACTTGTCGCGCGTCCCGTGAAGGTCGTAGAGTCTGCTCGACGGTCGCGCGGTAGAAAAGGTCTTGCCTCAGTGGCGAGTGCCACTATAGTATCACCTCATGAGAACTGAGCTTGTAACGACGTTGAAGCGGCATGCGACGCGCATACTGTCGGACCTGCACGAGTCCAAGGACCCCGTCCTGATCACCGAACACGGTGCCCCGTCAGCCTATCTCGTGGATGTGACGGCGTTCGAGATGATGCAGGACCGGATGACGATTCTGGAGGGGATTGCCCGGGGAGAACGGGCGATTCTGGATGGCCGGACGCTTCCTCATGCGGAAGCCAGAGGGAGAATGAAGAAGTGGCTCGCCTGATCTGGACGGAGCC
>CAYYJS010000015.1:0-70595 GCA_964472315.1 uncultured Victivallales bacterium
TGCTGGTGCAGCACCTTCAGGTTCACCTGATTCGGCCACCAGTCGCGGTTCGATGGGCCTTTTCCCGCTGCGTGTCGATGCGTCTTGCCGGTTACCGGACACTTGCCTTCGCTGCTCATGCTTTCTCTCCCATCGTCTTCTTCGGGTTCTTCGCTTCCTGTTGACACTTCCGACAGCGCCCTCGCAACTCGACATAGACTCCGTCCACGCTTCCCATGGCGCTCACTTCAGGCGGAGCGGCGAACCGGTCGAGCGCCTCGCTGTAGACGTCGCCGATCAATCCGCATTCCGTGCACACAAAATGATGGTGCCGATCGGTATGGGCGTCGAATCGTGCGCGCTCTTGCGCGGAACCCACGCGTGCAATGACGCCCTTGTCCTCCAGCAACCGCAACGTGCGGTACACCGTATCGAGCGAGATGGTCGGTATCCGCCGGCGCACGCGCTTGTAGAGCGTCTCCGCGTCGGGGTGTTCATCGGTGTCGACGAGCTCGCGCAGGATCTCCATCCGCTGGTGCGTGGCTTTTATGCCCTGGTTGCGGCACGACTCCAGAAAGTCGGCCGTCCGTTTCGCCGCGTTGTCGCGTGTGATCATCGGATGCTGCGCCTCGTTCGCATTCGTAATAGTTACTAGCTCGTAAAACTACCACCGCAACTGGAGTCGTGGCAAGCGCCTTTTATCGCACGCTGAAGCGTGGGCAACGAACGGGGGGCGGGGATCGGCAACCGGTCCGACGAGGGTGTCAGGGATGTGTGTCGGGTGGCGGAGGATTGGCAATCCCCTTGGATTCCTTCAGCCGCTTGACGAAAGGGTCCTCGCCGACTTCGGCCACGGCCTTACGCGGTTTGACGAACATGAACCGGCGGAAACCGGCACTTGTCAGTTCGCGTCCGAGCTGGGTCATGGCGTTGGAGGACGTGTTCGCGGGAATCTCGATCGTGATGCGCGTGTTTTCGGAACATCCTTCCTTGCGGAGCCGGTCGACCATCTTGCCGAGACCGGTGTAGGATTCGCCGACGTAGATGCGACCGTCGTCCCGCAGCGCGATGGCGATGTGAGGGACGCGCGGTTCGTCATTCCCCTGCGCCCGCGGGGCGGCGCCCACGAGCAGAACGCTCAAAATGGCCATCGGGAGCGAGCGGATCATGTCACAGTCTCCTAGAAGTAACGACCGACGGCGAAACGGTAGACGGTATCGTGGGTGCCGAAGATGACGGTCCGGAGCGAGACGGCCCAGTCGTTGCCCAACAGCACCTCGCCGCCGATAACCGGCGCGAAGTCACGTCGGCCGTGCACCGGGACCGCTTCCAGATCGCCATCGATATCCGAGAACTGAAGCCCAAGCGTCAGGGCGCTGCCGGGCACGCGCCGACCGTCCGGGATGCTCTCGCTGCGGCGGCCGACGGTGTAATGCAGGAGCGGGGTGACGGTCAGCTCGAACCAGTCGGAACCCACGGCGCCCGCACTCGATTCGGTGTAGGCGTAGTCGCATTCCACCGCGAGGCCCCACGCCTGGACCGGTCCGGTCACGGGGGAGTCGATGAGCGTCTGCTCGATCAGGGCGAGACGGGCGCCGACATTCCAGGCCAGGCCGCCCTCGTCATCCCGCAGATCGACATCCGCCTGCGCCCATCCGATGCCGGCGTGCAGGCTCAACCACGGTGCGACATCGATTCCGACGCGGGGCACGATGCGCAGCAGGTCGACCCTGTGGGTGGTGTTGCCGGACACGAGTTCGCGTTTGCCGGCATCGACGACGACGCTCGCGTCCAAGACCGCCGGCGCCCGCGTGGTCAGCAGACCGGCGGACGTCGACCGTATCCCGGCTGCGGCATGCGCCGCTTCCCGTGTGGCGCAGAGCATTCCGATGGCGAGTGCGACGGTGAGTGTATAGGTCTTCATGGTGCTCCCGGTTTGGCCGTTGGCGATATCGAATGACGGTATACTGCCCGATGGCGACGGTTTTGACAACAGTCCATCGCGTGCCACCCGCAATGTGGGTCGGACACGTCGCCGATCACGGCGTTACTCACAATCGGCAGGGCAGATATTCTCCACTCACTGTTCCAAGAAGTGGTCGTTCCCCCGAGCGTTCACCGCGAGTTGTTGCATGGCCACGTCTCATTCCGCAGGGGAATAGTCACACGCAGGGCTAGCGCGCGATTGCCCGGATGCGTGTTTCGGCGGCACTGTCGCCGCGCCGCGCCAGCGCCGAGAACTCACGGAGCGTGGCGCGCGCGTCCGGATGGAGCGTGACGGTGAGCGACGGCGGCGCCGCGCCGGTCTGGACGGCGATTTGTACGGACCGCGGTCCGAACGGCGCCAGGAATCGCAGCGGCGTGTCCGCCGTCAGCGGCAAGGCCACGCCGGAGCGCGTTTCCACGATGGCAACGGCGGCCCCCGCAACCGTGCCCGACACGTCGACGGAGTAGACGCCGGGCGACAGGAAGAGCTCCGGGGAGCGCCAGGTGTCGTCAACCTGCCGCCAACCGGGATCGTCCGCGGTGCCGAGCGTTGCCGCCGGGGCATGGCGGAAGAGCTCCGGCGCCGTGCCGCAGGACGTCAGCGGATCGGCGTCGCTCAGGATGGCCATCGAGCGATCGGGATCCGCGGCGCCGCGATCGACGGCGCGTGCGGCGATGCGGTACATCAACTCGGCGGCGGGCGACGCGGCGGGGTCGGCGGCGGCCCGCTTCAGATACGGGAGTGCCGGAGCGAACAGTCCGGCCTGCGCGAGGGCGATGCCCTTCTCCTCGTCGGTCGACGCGAATGTCGTGGCGACGTCGCCGATGCTGGCGCGCAGGAACCATGCGTAGAGCATGCCGCCGGCATGGGCACGCACCGGTTTGGGGGCGGTGAGCACCGCAAAGTCGGCCTCGCCCGCCGAGATCGTCAGGTCGCATGCGCGTTCGCCGAACGAGCTGCGGACGCGTGTCGGACGGGCGCCCGCCTCGAAAACCAGGAGTACTTCGGTGACGGCGGACGGCGTGTGTGCGAGCGCAACGGCCCGGTGGCCTTCCTGCATGGTCCGGCGCCGCGGCGAACGGTTGAACGCCGGCGCGCCGAGGAAGAGGATGCCGCGTTCGGGAGGGTAGGGAAGGAACTGAAAGGTCGGATGCCGCCAGCCCGGCCGCAGCCAGTCGGTGTCGTGGATGTGCAGTGTGAGGCGCGGGTTGCGGTGCAGTGCCAGGGCGTCGTCGCCGAGATCGAAGACATAGCGTGCACCCCATGTTTCCGGCGCGGGACGCGGGTGGAAGGCGGACGACAGACTCACGGTACCCGTGACGTTCGTGATATTCGCGGGCGGCGTTCCGGGCCACGTGTGGCGGTCGGTATTCACCGCGAAGGTTGCCGGCAGGTTGTCCTCGACCCATTCCCTGGCCAGGCGCCGCGTGTCGCGATGTTCGAAGAAGAACCGGTGATCGAGGCTGCGTGCCGACAGCAAACCGACCGCCGATGCGCCGACCAGGACCGCCAGGGGGATGGTTATCGCCCGGAAACGCCGCATCCGGCTCAATTCCACGAGTCCCGCGGCGGCCAGCGAGAACAGGCACGGCGTGACGAGTGTGTACCGTTCGACGTCCGGGACGCCGCGGATCCCCGTGAGGATCGCGTAGACGAAAGGCAATGCGGCGACGGTTGCCACGGCCGGACGGCGGCGGGCCAGCGCCGTCGCGCCGACGGCGGCCAGGAGCAACGGTGTCGAGACCATATAGGCGAACGGTGGCACAAGGCGCGCCATGCCGAGGAGCCAGCCTGTGCAGGGCGCGGCGGACGGCGTCCCTGGTTGCGGGCAGGCCGGCCCGCCGGATGTCAGAAAGCCCAGCATGGCGCCGATCGCTTCGTTTGGGGCGACCCACAGAGCGGGGATTGCGACGGGGAGGGCCAGCAATGCCGCCAGCGTGGCGAGACCGAGTCTGTCGAGCGAAGGGCGCCCGAACAGCGCACGCGGCGGGGGGTGTCGAAGGATGTGTGCCATGAGCAGGGGCGCCGCGGCGAAGCCACCATGGTAGCCGGACGCGAAGGCCGCGACCAGCGCGATACCGGCCGCGACGTAGACCCGCGGCCGGCCATCGCGGTGCATGCGGATCGCCAGCAGCACCGTCACACCCGCGAAAAACGCGCATGTCGTGTTGCCGGTGGCATGGTGGCAGGCCACCATGTCGATCGGCGATACGGCCATCAGCGTGGCGGCGACCAGCCCGACGAGGCGGGCGTCCATCAGCGCGCGCGCGATGTGGTAGACCAGCAGGACGGTCATCGAGGAGAGAAAGGCGTTCCACGCGCGCGTCTGCCAGAACAGGAACGTCCGCGTGGGGTGGGGCGTGACGGTTTCGATGCCGAGCGTGCGCGTGACGGCGCCGGTCGCCTGTCGGATCGCCCGGAATACCCATTCCATCAGGCGGCTGTTGAAGTAGGCGCCGCCATCCCGGATGAGGTCGGCTTTTGGCGCATCGTATGCCCCGGTCAGGTAAACCTGCGTTGCCGCCACCTGTCCGGGGGTTTCCGGGTGGTAGACATAGCCCACGTCGAGGTCGTGCGACAGCCCGCCGAACCGCAGCCACGCCGCGACGGCGACCAGCAGGGGCAACACCGCCCGGCTCCAGTTCCGACGCCACAGACGGGCCGCGCGCAGACGTTTGAACAGCGTCGTATTTGCGAGCTGCACACCATCCCCCCAAGCGTGTGCGCCGCTCGGCCCATGTGTCGCCGATGTCAGGGCGTCTTCCGTTTCAGTTTCAGGACAACGGTACGGTTGCGTTTGCGGTTCGCCGCGGTATCGTTTGGGAAAGGCGGGCTGTTCTCGCCGACCGATGTCGCGCGCAACGCGTCCGCCGGTGTCGCGCAGTCACGGGTTAGGAATTCGACGACCGCGTTGGCGCGCGCGAGGCCGAGTTGGTAGTTGTCCGGGTGGCTGGATGTGGGGCGTACGGCCTCGTTATCGGTATGACCCTCCACGACGAGCGAGAACCGGTCCCAGTGCTTGTTGAGCTGGCGTGCGACGTCGGCGAGCGCCTCTTTGCCCCAGGTGGAGAGGGTCGTCAGGCGGAGGAACACGGCGTCATCGAATACCAGGGAGCACGTGTGCGCTTCGCGTCGGACGGCCACGCCCTCGACGCGGATATCGGGCCAGGGCGTACCGGGGGTTGTGATGACCGGAGCGACTGCACCGGCCACACCGGGCGCGGGTGTCGCAGGCCGCACCGCGTCGTCGGGGGGTGGTACGGGACGCGTGGGGGGTGCCGTACGCTCCTCGACGGGCGGGGTGGGGGTGCGCGCGGGGGGTTCCTCCTCCGGCGTCACGGCGGGTAGCGCGGGCAGGGGGGGGGCGTCCGGCGCGCGACGGCACCCGCGTCCCACGAGCGCCATCGTGCTGCCCGCGAGAAGCACGGCCCCGACGACCACGATCAGAGCCCGCTTCATCCGCGCGCCGTGGCGCCGGGCGTCGTCGAGTTCATCCTGCAAGGTCTCGTTGTTCTTCTTCATGAAGGACAGTTGCTTGGCAAGACCGTCGATCGCGATCTTCGCTTCCTGCTCGGAAGAGGCGCGGTCCCGCGCGGCCTTGAGCGCCTGCTCGACCGCGTCGGACGACTTCTTCCCGGCTTGTCGCAGCGCCTGTTCCCGTTCGCGGAGTCGCGCATCCATCTCGTCGACCGCATCCTGAAGCGCGGTGGCTTCCTCGGATGCGTGTTCCAGTCGCGTGAGATCCGTGCGCAGGGATTCGATCTGTTCCGAAAGCGTCTGTTGCCGGTCCGCGGCTTCGGCTTCCAGGATGGACAGTCTGGCGACGGCGGCATCGCGTTCCGCGGTCAGCGACGCGCTTTCGGCGCGCAGTTGCTTCTCGCGCGCGGCGGCGCCTTTCAGCTTGTCCTTCAGTGCCGCCGCCTCGGAGAGGGCCTTATCGCGCGCCGCGGAGAGCGTGTCCCTGTCCGACTCGGCTTGCCGCCGACAGGCATCGAAGGCGTCCCGCAGGGCGGCGAGTTCGGCGGCTGCCGGGGCGGGGGCGACCGCGTCACCGGCCGCGGGAAGGGCGTCCGGTTCGCCGGCCGTCGGGGCGCGTGCGGCGACCGCGAGTTCGCCGTCGTCCGCCGCGTCCGCATCGGTTTCGTCCGGTTCGTCGTCCGTGTCCGCGGCAGCGTCCGTGTCGCCGGATGTCGGAGCCTTGGCCGGGGCGGCCGGCGTCGGCCCGGGAGAACCCGCGTCGTCGTTCGAGTCGACCGGCGGCTGATCGCGATCGGTGGCGCCGGCCGGCGCGTCGGCGACGGGTTCAGCCCCGGCCGGTTGGTGTTCGCCGAGTTTGCGCAGCACAAGTGCGAGTTCCACGGTCTCGTCCGTGCGCTCGTTGTACAGGGTGGCCTCGGCGGGCAGGACCCCATGGCGATACAGCTCGCCGGAAGCCTTGATATTGAAGGGGCCATACTCGCGGCCGTCGCCGCGCCGGGCCACCCACTCCATGCTGAGCTGCGACAGATCTTCGACGGGCTGCCATTCTTCGCGGTCCTGCGAGACCTGGTTACCGGCGACCAGGCGGCATTCGGAAGCCCAGCGCTGCAACTCGGACAGCGTCACGGGTCCAAACTCCGTGCCGTCGCCCTTGCGCAGATACCAGCTTTTCGGATCGGCCATACCGCACTCCCACACAGCGTCCGCCGCGTTCAATTCAAGCAACTCAGGCGGTGACGTTCAACCTAAAACCCACAAAAAAACCGCGGTCATCACGCGTTGAGGGCTTCCAGTTCGGCCCAGCGGGCGTATGCGGCCTCGATTTCGTGACCGATGGCCTCGCTGCGTTGGCCCGCCTCGGCGATGGCCTCGCGCGATCGCTGGTAGAATGCGGCCGAGGTCATTTCGGCGTGCAAGGCGCGCTGCGATGCTTCCAAGGCGGCGATGCGGGCGGGTAGCCGCTCGAATTCCTGGCGTTCGCGGTTTGTCACGGAGCGTGTCCGCCGTCGTGGCGCGAGCGTGCCGGCCGGGGCCGACGGTGCACTTGACGGCGCGGGCGGCGGCGTGCGCCGCTGCCGCAGCCAGTCGTCGTAACCGCCGGGGTACTCGTTCACGGCCTGGCCCTCGAAGACCAGTGTGGAGGTCACGACATTGTTGAGGAACTGGCGGTCATGGCTGACGATGAGCAGCGTGCCGGTGAAGGTGACCAGTTGCTCCTCCAGCAACTCCAGCGTTTCGATATCGAGATCGTTCGTCGGCTCGTCCATCACGATCAGGTTCGCCGGCTGGGCGAAGAGCCGGGCCAGCAGGAGTCGGTTCCGCTCCCCGCCGGAGAGGACGGACACCGGCGCTTGTGCGCGGTCCGGACTGAACAGGAAGTCCTGGAGGTAGCCGTAGACATGCTTGCGGCGGCCGCCGAGCTCGATGAACTCACGCCCGTCGGCGACATTCGCGGCCACGGTGGCCTGGTCGTTCAGTGTCGCGCGGTGCTGATCGAAGTAGGCGACCGCGAGGCTGGTGCCGCGGCGTATGGAGCCCTGCTGGAGCGTCAGGTTGCCGGCCGATTCGCCCGTCCCCTCGGCCGCGCGGGCGTGTTCGCCGAGCAGCAGTTTCAGCAGGGTCGTCTTGCCGCAGCCGTTGGGCCCGACGATCCCGATCTTGTCGCCCCGCATGATGACCGTGGAGAAGTCGCGGATGACCGGTTCGGGGCCGTAGCCGAACGTGACGTCCTCGGCCTTGACGACCAGCGTGCCGGAGCGGGCCGCCGACTGGAGGTTCAGCCGTGTCGTACCGTCGGTGGTTCGTCGCCGCGCGCGTTCGCGACGCATGGCTTCGAGGGCTTTCACGCGGCCCTCGTTACGCGTGCGGCGGGCCTTGATGCCCTGCCGGATCCACGCCTCTTCCTTCGACAAGCGCAGGTCGAAGCGCGCCTCGCGGGCGGCCTCGTCCTCCAGAAGCTCCGCCTTGCGTTTCAGAAACGTGTCGTAGTCGCAAGGCCAGTGCGCGAGCTTTCCGCGATCGAGGTCGATGATGCGCGTCGCGAGGCCGCGGAGGAAGGCACGGTCGTGCGTGACGAAGAGGACGGTGATGGCCTGACGCAGCAGGAAGGTTTCCAGCCACTCGATCGCCGGGACATCGAGATGGTTGGTCGGTTCGTCCAGCAGCAGCACATCCGGCTCGCCGGCGAGGGCGCGCGCGAGCAGGACGCGGCGCTTCATGCCGCCGGAGAGGGTGAGAAACCCGGCGTCCGGCGGGACGCCGGTGATGGTCATGGCCCGCGCGGCCGCCGGCGCGCCACTCCCGGATCGCTTGCCGATGCCGCTTGCCACGATGTCTTCGACGCGTCCGCACAGGTCCGCCGGCACCTGTTGCGGCAGGTACGTGACACGCGTGTGCGCCTCGTGGCGGACGGTTCCCGCATCCGGTTCAAGCTCGCCGGCCAACAGCCGCAGGAGCGTGGTTTTACCGGTTCCGTTCCGGCCGACCAGGCAAGCCCGGTCGCCCTTCTCGATGTGCAGGTCGACGCCGTCGAGCAGGGGTGCCCCTCCAAACGCGATGCTGACGCCATACATGCTGAGAAGGGCCATGGTCAGAACAAAATCTGGAAACTGTAGACGTCCTGGTGGGGTTCGCTGGTGATGTTGAAGTTACTCTTCTGGAAGACGCGCTGCATGGCGCGGTTCTCGCGGAGCACCTCGGCCGTGAAACCGCGGATACCGTTCTGGCGCGCGATCATCGCGAGGTGTTGCAGGAGGAATGAACCGATACCGCGGGTCTGCCAGTCGTCGCGCACGACGAAAGCGACCTCCGCCATGTTCTGTTTCTCGTCGAGGTAGTAGCGGCCGATGGCGATGATATCGTCGCCGTGCGCCTCCGGGATGGTGGCCACGATCGCCACGTCCGTGCGGTGGTCGATGAAAATGAAGTCCTGGAACTCCTTGCGCGGGATGTGCTTCGGACGCGACATGAACCGGTAGTAGATCGTCTCCTGCGACAGCGCGTAGAACAGGTCGCGCATGGCGGGCTGATCGGTGGGGTGGATGGGACGGAACGTGATTTGCGTGCCGTCGTCCAGCAGTCGCGAGGTGCGGAAGTGCTTGGGCCCGATGACGACCTTGCCTCCGATGTCGGCGACATCGGCCCGCAGGTATTTCGCATCCACGGCATCCTTGATCAGGGCCGGGCGGAATTTCGGGTGCGCGATGGAGATCATGGCGATGGCCCGTTCCTGGATGCTCTTGCCGTGCAGATAGGCGACACCGAATTCCGTCACCACGTAATGCACGTCGCCGCGCGTTGTCACGACGCCGGCGCCCGGACTGAGCCGGCAGACGATGCGCGAGACCTGGCCATCCATGTCGGTCGACGGGATCGTAATGATAGCCTTGCCGCCGGGGCTGCGCGCGGCGCCGCGGTTGAAGTCCACCTGTCCGCCGATCCCCGAGTAGAAGCGCGAGCCAAGCGAGTCCGCGCACACCTGTCCGGTCAGATCGACCTCAAGCGCCATGTTGATGGCCACCTGTCGATACTGCTGGGCGATGACGACGGGGTCGTTCACGTGTTCCGTCGGATGGAACGAAAAGAGCGGATTGTCATCGATGTAGTCGTAGAGCTTGCGCGTGCCGATGGCGAAGCTGGCCACGATCTTGCCCTGATGCATGCTCTTATGGCTGCCGTTGACGGCGCCGGATTCGATCAGGTCGATAACCGCATCCGTGAACATCTCGGTGTGGATGCCCAGGTCCTTCTTGGCGCCGAGAAACGCCATGACGGCCTGGGGAATCTGCCCGATGCCGAATTCGACGGTGGCGCCGTCGTCGACGAGGCCCGCCACGTACTCGCCGATCTGACGGGTCACCTCGTCGGGGACCGGCGGGGTATACTCGATGAGCGGGGTTTCCGTCGGCACGAGCACATCGATGTCGTGCACGTGGATGGAGCTGTCGCCGTGCGTGCGGGGCATGTTCGGATTGACCTCGGCGATGACCATGCGCGCGTTCTCGGCGGCGCTGCGGACGATATCGACCGAGACGCCGAGGCTGCACATGCCGCGGGCATCCGGGGGCGACACCTGAATCAAGGCCGCGTCGATCGGATGTTGTCCGGAGGCGAACAGGCGGGGAATGTCCGACAGGAAAATTGGCGTGTAGTCGCCGCGGCCTTCCTGAATCATGCCGCGCACGTTATCGGCGATGAAGAAACTATTGACACGGAAGCTGTCCGCGAGCTTCTGGTCGGCATAGGGCGCGTCGCCCAGCGTGAGCAGATGCACGATCTCCGTATCGGTCAGTTCGCCGCCGCGCGCGGCAAGGGCCTTGACCAGGTCTTGGGGCTGGCCGCAGCCCGTGGCGATGAACACGCGTTGCCCCGGGCGGATGTGGCGCACCGCATCGCCGGCGGTGGAAATCAGGTCGCTGTAACTCTCTTTCCAGTTGGGATCCCAGCTCGGTTGTCGTGTCTTGGCGGTCATGGTCAGTGGTCCTGTTTCTTGAGTGTGATGCGTGCATCGGCGGCCACCGAGACCTTGCCCGGTTGGCCGACCATGAAGGGGTTGATATCCATTTCGGCGATCTGGCTGAAATCGGTCACAAGCTGGCTGATGCGCTGGAGGCTCGTGGCGATCGCCGCGACGTCGACGCTGGCCTGGCCGCGGACGCCCTTGAGCAGCGCGTACGACTTCGTGTTCTCCAGCATGTGCATGGCCTCGTCCTCGGTAATCGGCGCGATGTGGAAGGTGACGTCCTTCATCACCTCCACGAAGATGCCGCCGAGGCCGAACATCAGCATGGGGCCGAACTGCGGGTCGCGCGTCATGCCCAGGATCACCTCGCGGCCCTTGGGGCACATCTTCTCGACATAGACGCCTTCGATGTGGGCGTCGGGCGCGCGCTGGCGGATGCGCAGCATCATCAAGTCATAGGCGTCGATCACGGCTTCCGGCGATGCCAGATTGAGTTTGACCCCGCCCATGTCCGACTTGTGGATGATATCCGGCGAGGCGATCTTCATCGCCACGGGGAATCCGATGCGCTCGGCGGTCTCGATCGCCTGCGGCCCGTCCATGGCGAGCGCGCCCTCGGGGACGTTGAAGTCGTAAGCACGGAGGATGTCCTTGGCGGCGGCCTCGCCGACCTGGCGTTGGCCGGACCGCAGGTGGCGTTGGATGATCCGCTCGACACGTCGTCGGTTTACCGGGAAGCGCCTGACGATGCGTGGGGGGCGCGAGAGCCACTGCGCGTAATTGCACATGGCCTTGAGCGCGGCCACCGCCCGTTCCGGCGATGTGTAGTCCGGCAGGTTGTGTGCGACCAGTTCCGCGCGGCCGGGCATGACGTCCTCGCCGCCCATGAAGGAAACCAAAATCGGCTTCGTATTGCGGTTGCAGGCGGCTATGGCGCGGGCGGTTTCGGCGGGTTTGGTCATGGCCTGCGGGGTCAGGATCACGATGATCGCATCGATGTCGGGATCGTCCTGTGCCGCCTGCACGGCCATGACGTAGCGGTCGGGGTCGGCGTCGCCGAGAACGTCGATGGGGTTGCTGACGCTGGCGGCGGCGGGGAGTTTCTCCGCCAGCGCGGTGGCGGTGCCGCCGGCGAGCGGGTGGACGTTCATCCCGGCATGTTCGACGGCGTCGGCGGCCATGATGCCCGGTCCGCCTGCGTTGGTGATGATGGCGACGCGCTCGCCTTTGGGCAGGGGCTGCATCGCGAAGGCGGTGGCGTAGTCGAATAGCGCTTCAAACGTTTCGGCGCGGATGATGCCGGAACGATGGAAGGCGGCGCCATAGGCGATGTCCGCGCCGGCGAGGCTGCCGGTGTGCGAGGATGCCGCCTTGACACCGGCGGAGGTTACGCCGGCTTTGAAGATGACGACCGGCTTGCGAGCGGTTGCCGACTCGGCGGCCTTGATGAAGTCGTCGCCGGAAGCGACGCTCTCCAGGTAGCCGACGATCACGCGCGTCTGCGGGTCTTCGGCGAAGGCGCGCAGGAAATCGGTCTCCGACAGGTCGGCCTTGTTGCCCATGCTGATTAGTTTGGCGAGCCCCAGATGTCGGGCTTTCGCCCAGTCGAGAATAGCCGTGCAGAGGGCGCCCGACTGCGAGATTACCGAGATGCCGCCCGGTTGTGGCATCTGGGTGGCGAACGAGGCGTTCATGCTGTGGTGCGTGTTGATCAGCCCGAGGCAATTGGGGCCGAGGAGGCTGACGTCGTGCGCGCGGCAGTAGTCGGCCATCTCGCGTTCCACGGCGGCGCCCGGCGCGCCGGTCTCCTTGAACCCGGCCGTGATCACGACGATGGCGCCCGCGCCGGCATCCACCGAGGCATGGATCGCGTCGCTGACCAGCGTCGCGGGGACGGCGATCAGACTCAGATCGATCTTCTTTCCGTACGTCTTCAAGTCGGGGTAGCACGGACGGCCGAGCACGTCTTTCGCGGACGGGTTGATGGGTACGATCACCCCGGCAAACCCGCTTTGAATGAGATTGGCGACGAGTTCGTGGCCGACCTTGCCGGCCGTACGGGACGCTCCGATGATGGCGATGGAGTCCGGTTTCAGTAGCGCTTCAAGCATGATGTCCTCGCTTTCCAGTCAGTGACCCCGGTTCACGGACCCGGGCATGCGAACATGGCGTGCACCGCCTGGCGCACTCGTACGACCGTGCCCGCGTGACACACGAGAAATGGCATAGTTTTCCCTTGCCGTAGAATGTCGGTGCCGATCTTGTACCGGCTCTGTGCCGGATTCAAGTCTAATTCGTTAAGTTTTTAACAAATGACAGAGGTAAACCCAGACGCCGTGACGCCAGCCGTCGGGGGCAGGCTGATCGGCGCCCGGTGGATCCTCGACAGGAAAGCCGACGTCGTGCCTGCGAACACGGACCGGATCGGCAGTCCTCCCTACTCCCACTCGATCGTGGCCGGCGGTTTGGAGCTGATGTCGTAGACGACACGGTTGACACCGCGCACTTCGTTGATGATGCGGTTCGCGATGCCGTCCATGACCTCGTAGGGCAGCTTGTACCAGTCGGCGGTCATGCCGTCCCGGCTCTGCACGGCCCGGACGGCGACCACGTTCTCGTACGTGCGGTCGTCGCCCATGACGCCGACCGATTGGATGGGGAGGAGCACGGCGAAGTACTGCCACACGTCGAGGTGGTTCTCCATCTTCATGATCTCCTCGCGCACGCGAAGGTCCGCCTGCCGCAGGACTTCCAGCCGTTCCTCGGTGATGTCGCCGATGACGCGCACGGCCAGACCGGGTCCGGGAAACGGCTGCCGGTCGACGACGTAGCTCGGCAGTCCCAGTTCCCGGCCGACTTCCCGCACTTCATCCTTGAAGAGCTCCCGCAGGGGTTCGATCAGCTCGAACTGCAAATCGGCGGGAAGTCCGCCGACATTGTGGTGCGATTTGATCGTGGCCGAGGGGCCGCCAATGGGCGACACCGATTCGATGACATCCGGGTACAGCGTGCCCTGGGCCAGGAACTTGACCGGTCCGAGCTCGCGGGCCTTCTCCGCGAAGATCTCGATGAACGTGCCGCCGATGATCTTGCGCTTCCGTTCGGGGTCCGTGACGCCGGCGAGTTTGCGCAGGAAGATGCTCCCGGCGTGTGCCACATGCAGGTCGATGCCGAAGGCCTTGCCGAAAAGGTCTTCGACGTCCTCCACCTCGTGGTGCCGCAGCAGCCCGTTGTCCACGAAGACGCAGTGCAGTCGGGGACCGATCGCCTTGTGCAGCAGGGCGGCGACGACCGAGGAATCGACCCCGCCGCTCAACCCCAGGATGACGTGCCCGTCGCCGACCTTCGCACGTATGCCCGCGACCGTGTCCTCGATGAACTTCGACATCTCCCAATCGCCCGTGCATCGGCAAATCCGGAAGGCGAAGTTCCATAGCATGGCGCCGCCTTGCGGGGTGTGGACGACTTCGGGGTGAAACTGGACGCCGTAGATGTCACGGCGGGTGTCCTGCATGGCGGCGTTGGCGCAATTCTCGGACTCGGCCACCCGCTCGAATCCCGCCGGCAGCGTCTCCACCTTGTCGCCATGGCTCATCCAGACCTGGAGGTCGGGGTCGAGTCCCGTGAAGAGGGGCGACGGCATGCGAAGGTGGATCACGGCCTTGCCGTACTCGCGTTTCGCGCCGGCCTGAACCTTGCCGCCGAGAAGTTGCGCCGTGAGCTGCAGCCCGTAGCAGATGCCGAGAATGGGGATGCCGAGGTCGAAGATGGCCGGATCGCACTTCGGCGAGTTCGCGTCCGGTACGCTGCACGGGCCGCCGGACAGCACCAGGCCACGCGGAGCGCGCCGGCGGAGCGTCTCGGCGGGCGTATCGAAGCGCAGGATTTCGCAGTAGACCTTCTGCTCGCGCAGCCGGCGCGCGATGAGCTGCGTGACCTGTGACCCATAATCGAGAATCGCGATCCATTCGTGCTGTTTCATGCGTACCCCATTTTGGAACCACGCACCATACCGCCCCGGCGCGCGCAGGCACAAGCGCAAAGAAGCGCAAAGAAGCGGTTGTCAGCCCCGGCGTCTCTGTGGCATCATGCAAAACCATCGAATCGAAACGCATCTGGAGAACCGACCATGGAAACATTGGCACTGCGACTTTACGGCGAGAACGACCTGCGACTCGAACGGTTCGAGCTGCCGGCCATCACGGACGACGAGGTCCTGGCCGACATCGTGTCGGACAGCATCTGCATGTCTTCGTACAAGGCGACCATGCAGGGCGCGCATCACAAGCGCGTGCCGGACAATGTCGCGACGAACCCGATCATCATCGGCCATGAATTCTGCGGAACGATCCTGGAGGTCGGGAAGCGCTGGCGCGGGAAGTTCCAGCCGGGGCAGCGGTACAGCATCCAGCCGGCGATGAACTATCCCGGCCGCGAACTGGAGGCGCCCGGATACTCGTTCCCGTACATCGGCGGCGATGCCACGAAGGTCATCATTCCGCGCGAGATTCTCGAGATGGACTGCCTGTTGGGCTACGACGGGGACGCGTTCTTCAAGGCGTCCCTGGCGGAGCCCGTGTCCTGCATCATCGGCGGGTACAACACGTCGTACCATTACACGGTGGGCGCGTACACACACCGTCAAGGCATCGTGGCCGGCGGCGCCACCGCCATCCTGGCCGGTGCGGGGCCGATGGGGCTGGGGGCGATCGACTACGCCGTGCACGGACCGCGCAAGCCGGGACTGCTGGTCGTCACGGACATCGACCAGGCCCGCCTCGATCGGGCGGCCTCGATCTTCACGCCGGCCGAAGCGGCGGCGCACGGTGTCGACCTGCGCTACATTAACACGGCCGGCGCGGACGCCGTCGCCGCGCTCAAGGACGCGACCGGCGGGAAGGGCTACGACGACGTGTTTGTCTATGCGCCAGTGGCGCCGCTGGTCGAGCAGGCCTCGCGGATACTCGGTTTCAACGGGTGCCTGAATTTCTTCGCCGGGCCGTCCAAGGCCGACTTCGCGGCGCGGATCAATTTCTACGATGTGCACTACATGGGCCACCACATTGTGGGCTCGTCCGGCGGCAACACCGACGACATGCGGGAGGCGCTTGACCTGATGGGCAAGGGTGTCCTGAATCCGGCGGTCATGATCACGCACATCGGCGGCATGGATGCCGCGGCCGAGACCATCAAGAACCTGCCCGCGATTCCGGGCGGCAAGAAACTGATCTACACGCAGATCGCGATGCCGCTGACCGCCATCGAGGACTTCGCCGTCAAGGGCGCCGCCGATCCGATGTTCGCCGAACTGGCGCGTCTGGCCCGGGCCGCCAACGGGCTCTGGTCCACCGAAGCCGAACGCTACCTGCTGGCCACCGCGCCGCGGATGGCGTGATTCGCCGGCGCGACCCGCTACAGGCCCAGGTCGGGTTGGAGCGCGTTGCGGCCTTTCAGACCGAAGCGGCGGTAACACAGGTCGGTGACCACGCGTCCCTTGGGCGTGCGGTTGAGGTAGCCTTCCTGAATGAGGTAAGGCTCGTAGACCTCTTCGATCGTATCCGGTTCCTCGCCGACCGAAACCGCGATGGTCCCGATGCCGACGGGGCCGCCGCCGAACTTGTGGACAATCGTCTCGAGGATGCGCTTGTCCATCTCGTCGAGTCCGTAGCGGTCGATATCGAGCATTTCGAGAGCCTTGTCGGCCACGGGCTGGGAGATGCGGTTGTCGGCGCGCACCTGGGCATAGTCGCGCACGCGCCGGAGCAGGTTGTTGGCGATGCGCGGCGTGCCGCGCGCGCGGCCCGCGATCTCGGCGGCGCCGCCGTCGTCGATATCCACGTTCAGGATTCGCGCGGAGCGTTCGATGATCAACTTGAGGTCGGCGGCGGCATAGTATTCGAGCCGGTTATTGAGGCCGAAGCGGCTGCGCAGGGGGGCGGAAATGAGACCGCTGCGCGTTGTTGCTCCGATGAGCGTGAAGTGGGGCAGTTCGAGGCGCACCGAACGCGCGTTCGGGCCCTGGTCGATCATGATATCCAGTACGAAGTCCTCCATGGCCGAATAGAGGTACTCCTCCACGGTCTTCTGCATGCGATGGATCTCGTCGATGAACAACACGTCGCCCTTTTCGAGGCTGGTGAGCAACCCCGCGAGGTCGCCGGGCTTATCGATCACGGGGCCGGATGTGACCTTGATGTTCACGCCCATGGCCTCGGCGAGAATGTAGGCGAGGGTGGTCTTGCCGAGCCCCGGCGGACCGGAGAGCATGGCGTGGTCGAGCACATCCCCGCGCATGCGGGCCGCCTCGACGGCGAGTTCGAGCCGTTCGAGGACGCGCGTCTGGCCGACAAAGTCGGCAAAGCGGCGCGGGCGGAGCGTGATGTCCAGATCCTTGTCCGGGGCGTTGAGCTGTTCTGAAAGTCTGCCGGCCGTTGTCATGGTGAAATGCCTTACCGGGCCAATGCCCGTTTGATCACGTCCTCGACCGTCGTCAGATCCGGGAACTTGTCGGCCACCTGCTTGAGCATGGCGCGGGCTTCGTCCTGCTTGTAGCCGAGGGCCACCAGCGTCAGGAGGGCATCGCGCAGGAGCGTGGTGCCCACGCCATCGTCCGCGGCGCCGGCGACGGCTTCCAGTGCCTCGGCCCCCGTGATCTTATGGCGGAGTTCGACGACGATCCGCTCGGCCGTCTTCTTGCCGATGCCGGATACCGAGCCCAGTCGCTTGGTATCGCCCTCCACGACGGCGGCTTTGATCTCCCGGACGGTGAGGCCGCTGAGGGCGCTGAGGGCGAGTTTGGGTCCGATGCCGCTGATGCCGATGAGCAGCAGAAACAGCTCGCGCTCCGCCGCCGTCATGAACCCATAGAGCACATGGGTGTCTTCCCGCACATGGTCATGCGTGAGCAGTCGCACGGGGCTGTCCACGGCGGGCAGGCGGTCATAACTGCTCAGGGGAATGAAGACCTCATACCCGACGCCGGCCACATCGATGACGGCGCGCGCGGGTTGCTTTTCGGCGAGGGTGCCATGAAGAAAGGTGATCATATCGCCTCAGATCTGTGCCGCGTTCGCGATGCCGATGCCCGTGCGCGCGTGAAGGTGGCAGATGGCCAGTGCCAGGGCATCGCCGGCATCCTCCTGGGGTTCCTCCCGCAGGGCCAACAGCGTCATAACCATCTTGCGCACCTGTTCCTTGCCGGCGCCGCCGTACCCGACCACCGCCTGTTTGACGCGTCGCGGCGCGTATTCGAATATGGGCAGACCTTGCCGGGCGCAGGCGCAGATCGCGGCGCCGCGGGCCTCGCCCAGGATCATCGCCGTGCGCGCGTTCTTGCAGAAGAAGGCGCCTTCAATGGCCACGCTGTCGGGATGTGCGCGTCGGATGATGTCCTCCAGACCGTCGACGATACCGGCGAGACAAGCCGAATGGCGGAGCGATGCCCGCATCGGCAGACACCCATGCTCGACGGTGCGCAGGCGGCTGCCTTCGGCATCGACAACACCGAAGCCCGTCGAGCGCAGCGACGTGTCTATGCCGAGAACGCGCGGCATGGCGACCTACGCTTCGTCGCCGACCTGCGCCATGACTTCGTCGCTCATGTCCATGTTGTTATAGACATCCTGGACATCGTCATTGTCTTCAAGCATGGAGACGAACTTAAGGACGGACTTCGCGACCGCGACATCGCTGACGGCGACCGGCAGGGTCGGCAGCATGGTGACTTCCGCGCTGATCGTCGGGATGCCGGCTTCCGCGAGGGCGGCTACGACGCCCGAGAAGGCGGTCGGGTCGGTCAGGATCTCGTACTCCGCGCCATCGTTGGTCATATCCTCGGCGCCGGCATCCAGAACGATACCCATAAGCTTGTCTTCGGCGACGGCCGTCGTCTCGACCAGCAACTGGCCCTTGCGCTCGAAACCGCGGGACACCGAGCCGGCCTGCGCGAAGCTCGATCCGTTCTTGCCGAAGATGTGGCGCACTTCCGCCGCCGCGCGGTTCCGGTTGTCGGTCAGAACCTTGACGACGACACCGACGCCGCCGGATGCATACCCTTCGTAAACCATTTCCTCAAGCTGACCGCCCTCGAGCTCGCCGGCACCCTTCTTGATGGCGCGGTCGATGTTGTCGCCGGGCATGTTGGCGGCCTTGGCCTTCTGCAGCAGCGTTCGTAGCGTGATGTTGGCGCTGGAATCCTTGCCGCCCGCGCGCACGCTCACCATGATTTCTTTGGCCAGCCGGCTGAAAACGCGTCCGCGCTTGGCGTCCGCGGCGCCCTTCTTGTGCTTGATCGTCGCCCATTTACTATGTCCACTCATGGCATTCCCTTTCTGACTGTTTCGCCGCACGCCGGCCGTGCGATACCGTTTCCGGCGGGCATCCGATGGCCCAGCAACGCGGCGGGCGACGGTGTCCCGAATTCTTGAATCCAGCCGGCGTCAAAACCGAGCCGGTCGATCGCCTCGCATACCGTGTCGTATTCCTTCCTATCGATGACGCGTCCCCAAGGCTCGTATTCCGAGGCCTGGTAGGCGGGTACGTATTGGGCCATGACGCTGACCGGCAACGTGACGCCAAGCGTCTCCGCGAGCCATTCCAGGTTGCGGACCGCTTCGTCGGCATGACCAGGAAGGATGAGTAATCTACAGACCGTACCCGAAAGCGCAATCCCATTTTCATCGCAGACCAAAGGTCCCCGTTGCCGCCACATTTCCCGCAGCGCTTCCCGGGCGACCGTCACATAGTCCGGCGCGCCGGAGGCCTCGCGCGCCGTCTCCGGGTCGGCGTAGCGCAGGTCTGTCAGGTAGATGTCGACCATGTGGCCGTACGTTTGCAGGGTTTCGACGCGTTCGTAACCGCTGGTGTTGACGACGACAGGAATGCGTGGTCCGGAGTCGCACGCCCCGCGCCAGGCCGCCTCGATCTGCGGTAGCCAAGGCGTCGGGCTCACGAGGTTCCAGTTATGACAACCGGCCGTGCGCAGCGCTTCGAGAACCCCGCGCAGACCATCCGTCGTCAGGTCGTCGCCCTTGCCCTCCTGGCTCCAGGGGAAGTTCTGACAGTAAAGGCAGTGCAGGGTGCAACGACTGAAGAACACCGTGCCCGAGCCGCGTGTGCCGGAGATGGGGGGCTCCTCGCCGGCGTGCGGCCCATAGCGGAATACGCGCGGCTGCAAACCGGCTCGACAGAACCCCGTCGCGCCGGCCAGCCGATCGATGCCGCATTGCCGCGGGCACAGACCGCAGTTCGCAAGCGGCGCCGCTCTCCCCGTTGCCATCATACCGCCATGCTAGTCCTCATCCTCGACGTGCTTCGTGGCTTCCACGATCTTCTGCGTGATGTTCGCCGGCACGGTATCGTAACGCGTGAATTCCGTTTCGAACGAGCCGCGTCCGCCCGTGATACTGCGGAGTTCCGCGGCGTACCGGAACAGTTCCGACTGTGGCACTTCGGCGATGATCACCTGCATGCCTTCCTCGTTGCCCATTCCGAGAATGCGTCCGCGCTTGTGGTTCAGGTCGCCGTTGACATCGCCCATGCAGTCGTCCGGAATCTTCACCTTGACCGTCATGATCGGCTCCAGCAGCACGGGCCGCGCGTTGCTCATGCCGTCCCGCAGCGCGCGGGACCCCGCGATCTTGAAGGCCACCTCCGACGAATCGACATCGTGGTACGAACCGTCATAGACCGTGACCTTGACGTTCGTGACGGGGAAGCCGGCGACCGAGCCCTTCTGCATGCCCTCGACCAGGCCCTTCTGAATCGCGGGCAGGAAGTTCCCCGGAATCACGCCGCCGACGATCCCGTCGATGAACCATTCCTCCTCGTCCGGGCGCTTGGGCTCGACGCGGAGATAGACGTCGCCGTACTGCCCGCGGCCGCCCGACTGCTTCTTGTGCTTGTAGTGGCCTTCCCCCATGCCGGTGACGGTTTCGCGATAGGCCACTTTCGGCACGCTGAGCGTCACGTTGACGTTGCTGCGGGCCTTCATCAGATCGACGGCCACGTCGAGATGGACGTCGCCGAGCCCTTTCAGGACCGTCTCGTGCGTTTCGCTGTTCCGTTCGACCGACAGCGTGGGGTCTTCCTCGGTGACGCGCTGCAGGGCGACGCCGAGCTTGTCTTCGTCGGCCTGCGTCTTGGCGGCGACGGCCTGGAACATCACCGGGTTCGGGAACCGGATCGGGCGGCAGACGATCTTGCTGCCGATGGCGCACAGCGAATCGCCGACGTGCGTATTCTTCAGCTTGGGAATGGCCACGATGTCGCCCGCCGTCGCGGAGGCGATGTGTTCCTGTTTCTTGCCGTTGATCTCCAGCAGATTGCCGAACTTCTCCTTGTGGTCCCGCGTGGCGTTGAAAATCTCGCTGTCGGGTGTGAGCGTGCCGCCGAACACGCGCACGAAGGTGAGTTGACCGACGAACGCATCGTTGACCGACCGGAAGACGAGGCCCGCGAACGGCGCCTCCGGCGCGGTATCGATCGCGTTGCCCTCGGCATCCTTCGCGGCGTGCGAGGACGGCGACGGAAACAGCCGGCAGATGCCGTTGAGAAGCTCGACGATACCGACCTGCTTCGGCGCCATGGTGACGAAAACGGGAATGAACGCGCCCCGTGCGACGGCATCGACGAGTCCCTTGCCGATCTCTTCCGGGGAGAGGTCCTCTCCGCCGAGGTATTTCTCGATCATCGTGTCATCGGTCTCGGCGGCCAGTTCCACGAGACCGCCCTTGATCTCGGCAAGCTGTTCCGCCAGGTCCGCCGGGATGTCCCGGGCCGCCAGAATATCGATGACGCCGCCACCGGTCGTCGGGAGCATGACGGGCACGCAGGCGCTGCCGAACGTGGCCTGGATATCGGTCAGAACGGTGGCGAAGTCGGTGTTGTCCTTGTCGAGCCCCGTGATCACGATTCCCTTGGCCTGCAGCCCGCGATCGCTGCAGCAGCGCATGGCGCGGTGCGTGCCGACCTGAATGCCGGATGAGGCGTCGATGACGATCAGGCCCGCATCGGCGGCGCGGGCGGCGGCGATCGTGGCGCCAAAGAAGTCCATGTACCCCGGTGTGTCCGTGAAGACCAGCCCCATTTCCTTGCCGCTATCGGCCTTGTAGGTGGCGCTGAACGTCTTGGCGAAGATGGAGATCTCGCGCGCCTTCTCCAGCTCCGTGTAGTCCGCCATGCTCGTTCCGTTGGCCGGCGTGCCGAGGCGGTCGTTGAGTCCCAGTTTGTGCAGCAGGGCATCCACCAGTGTCGTCTTGCCGCTACCGGTGTGCCCCACGAATACAACGTTGCGGAGGTTTGCGATCGGGATGTTCTTCATGCGCCTGTTGTCCTCGCTTTCCTGGTTCTACGACACCTAACCCTCGACCATTGCTGATCACCGTCGAAACTCGTGCCCTCGATAGCGGACTCGTTAGAGGCGGCAGTATGTCATAGCGTCCGGCGGGATGCAACCGGGAACGTGGCCTGGCTTTGCGCATTTGGGGGCCGCATTTGGGGGCCGGATGCAGACCGACGTGCCGATGACATCGAATCCCCATATGCAGCATCCGTTGGCCGGCGGATCAGGCGTCGATCGGCAGGGCCCAGGTGGCGGGCGCCAGTTGCTTGCCGGTCGGGAAGGTCGTGACGACCGCGGCCGCGGCGACGGTGGCGGTGTCCGCGGCGATGGTGATGGTGACGGGCGCGGTATCGCGGGCCAAAAGGATAGTGGCGAGCAGGATCGCCTTTTCGACGCCGTCGCCGCGTCCGTAGTTCCAGACTTCGTCAGGCTGCGCGAGGCGTCCGGCGTCATCGTAAATCGACACGGCGGGCATCGCCTGGAGCCGTGCGACCAGGGCGTCCGGCGCAAGCGCCTCGGCGCCGCGGATGCAGACCGGGTTGCGTTGCGTACAGGCCAGCAGGAAGGGTTCCGGCTCGGTCGCCTTCAGATCCCGGTAGGCGTAGAAGGCGAGATTCGCCACGGGGTTGACGTCGCGGATGGATGCGAGTCGCGCGATGATGGCGTCGCGGGACATCGCGGGTGCGATGCCCAGCGGGACTGCCGCGGCGGCGAACCGCTTGGCGGCATCCGGCAGGCGCGGCCGCGTATGGCAGAAGGCGACGAGGTTCTCGAGCGCGACCTCGGCGTTGAGGCAGTCCGACGCGAACTGCTTCTTCAGCAGTTCCAGATCCGCCGCGCGGTCGATGTCCGGCTTGTGCTGGTCGATAAACGCCTCGAGATCGTTGAGTACGATGCGGCGGGGCAGCCGGCAACGCTCGAAATCCTCGAACTCGACTTCCGCGAGCAGTTTATCGCGCGTGTTGTCCGTGATCTTGTAGGAACTGCCGTCCTCGTACTTGAACGCCCGCTCCAGCGGAATGTACAGATCGCTGCCGCGGATGGGGCAGCGTAGCTGGAAGCACCGTTGCATGTCGCCGCTGTTGCGGAAGAAGTTGCCGAGGATCTCCTTGGTCAGGGGCGTGGTCAGGAATTCGCCGAGCCGTGTCGAAAAACGGCGATAGGCCTCCGGGTCGATGGTGGCGTCCTCGTAGAGCGTGTGAATATGGCCGGTCTCGTGGGCCACGAGGGTCACCCGTTCGTTCTCGAGGGCGCGCCGGGCCTGGGCGGAGAGGGCCGTGCCGTTGAACCACATGGTCTTGGTCACGAGCCGGCGGTTGTTGGTCAGAATCCCGTCGTTGATATCGACGAAGTTCTGCGAATGAAGGGGGGTTGCCAGGAGAAAAATGTCGGCGAGCGGGACGCCGGCGATGACGAAAAGCGCGGCGGCGTAGAGCGCCGCGAGGGAAACGCATTCGCCCGCGCCAGTGGCGTAGCCGTCGCGGTGCATGAAGGCATCCATGGCTTCCACCGTTTCGGTCTTCCAGTAGGGGATGACGTTGCCCGAGTACTTGTCGAGACCGAAGTGCGTGCGGATGTCGATGTCGAAGTAGTACTTGTCGCCCTCGTAGCCGAAGAGCGCGTTGGATTGGGCGAGGGCCTTCTCGTCGATGAGCCCGCGGAAACGTGCCAGTTCGGTCTCGGTGGTTGTCAGTCCCCAGGTGTCGAGGTCGAGGTTGAATGCGTAACGATCCATGATGTACTGCTTCAGCCGGGTGATGCGCCGGTAGGGCTTCATGGAAGCGACACCGTCGAACCAGGGGTCCTCCCGCCATTTCCAGATGCGCGGGGACATGAGGTTCGCGAGGAGCAGCGCGTACATCAGTTCCGGGAAGATGAAGACCTCCATGTCGGAAAGCGTGACGGCGGACGATTTCTTCTGCAGGTCGGTTCGTGTGTTCATGGTGGGGTGTAGTTTCGGTAACGGTCGGTCGGAGCGCAAGGGATTTGTGGGGAGGGCTGTCACGGAGGGATGCTCCGGTGGCGGAGGGAGAACTTGCGATGGGGGCGTGAATCGGACATGATGCGGCGCATGTGCAGGGAACGGTTGATATTGGCCTCGAGGTCGCCCCGGCGGCGTCATCTCCTGGCGGCGTACGGCGCGGTTTTCGATGTGATGGTTCCCGCGGTCGACGAAGTCCACTGGGACGACCGGCCGGTGGATACGGTACGCGAGAATGCGCGGCGCAAGGCGGCGTGGTGTCGGGCGCGGGTGTCCGGGGCGGCGGTGATCGCCGCGGATACCGTGGTGGTCTTCGAGGGGCGGGCGATCGGCAAGCCGCGCGATCCGGCGGAGGCGCGCGGGTTGCTGCGATCGTTCTCGGGGTGCCGCCAGACGGTGCATTCGGGGGTCGCGATGCTGTTTCCCGGTGTCGCCGACGACCTGTGCGTGGCGACCTCGGAAGTGCTCTTCCGCGACCTGGATGCCGCGACGATCGACCGTTACGTCGCCCTTGTCGATCCGCTCGACAAGGCGGGCGGGTACGATATCGACCAACAGGGCGAGTTGATCATCATGGATCACACCGGTTCCTTGAGCAACATCATGGGGTTGCCGATGGAGGTTGTCGGGCCGTGGCTTGTCCGTCATGGCCTGACGGAGGCGCGGCCCGCGCGGCCGGACGCGACGGCCGGGGTGAGGGAGGGCGGGATATGACGCCGTTGCGGATTGGCACATTGACGATTCCGTTTCCGGTGGTGCTGGCGCCGATGGCGGGGTACACCGATGCGGCCATGCGGTCGATATGCGTGGGGTATGGCGCCGGTCTGACCTATACGGAAGTGGTCAACGCGGACGGGTTGGTGCGCGGGTCGAAGCTGACCTGGCACTTGCTTCACACGTTCCCGGAGGAGCGGCCGGTGGTGGCGCACCTGTACGGGTCCGATCCGGGCGTGATGGCGGAAGCCGCGCGCGAGGTCGATCTCCTGCACCGGTTCGACGCGATCGACATCAACTGCGGGTGTCCGGTGCGGAAGATCGTGGCCAAGGGCGCGGGGGCGGCGCTCATGGCATCGCCGGAACGTATCCAGGCCATCGTGGCGGCGGTCGTCGCGGCGGTCTCCGTGCCCGTGACGGTGAAGACGCGTATCGGGCTCGACCCCCGGCACGTCAACATCGCCGAGGTGGCGGCCGCGGCGGAAGCGGGCGGCGCCGCCGCCATTGCCATCCATGGGCGGCTGGCGAGCAACCATCACCGTGGGCCGTCGGACTGGGACTTGATCGCGCGGACCAAGTCCGAACGACGGATCCCCGTGATCGGCAACGGGGGGATCGAGACGGCGGCGGATGCGCCGCGCATGCTGGCGGCCACGGGCGTGGACGGCGTCATGGTGGGGCGGGCGGCGGTGGGCGCGCCGTGGATATTCCAGGATATCCGGCATCTGCTCGAAGGATCGGCGCCGCACCCGCATCCGCTGACGGAAGTGCATGCGGTCGTGGGCGAGCAGCTTCGGCGGCTGGTGCTGGTCAAGGAACTCGAGCAAACGTTGCGGCGGCGCAGTTCGCTCACGGCCGATGCCGCCGCCGCGCTGCACTTCCGGGCGCACCTGTTTCAGTACCTGCACGGGTTAAGGAACTGGGCCGATGTCCGGCGGCGGCTGGACACGATGAATTCGAGCGAGGCGGTCATGCGGGCGGTCGAGCTGGTGATCGGGCGGCAGGAGTCTCGCGCGGGCGGGGCGGACTGACGGCATGCGGCCGGGCGGTCGCGTCAGGTGTGCGGCTGAACGGCGGGCGCGGCATGCGATGCCGTCGTCGGTTCCGGTTTCGTCTTGCCGGGGTCCCGGAAGATGAAGAACACGGCGCCGAGCAGGCACATCGCCGCCCAGACGTAGTTCCACGACCACGACTGGCGCATGTAGAGAATCGCGAAGGGCACGAAGATCGAGAGCGTGATCACCTCCTGGATGATCTTGAGCTGTGCCAGCGACAGGGACGCGTAGCCGATCCGGTTGGCCGGCACCTGGAACAGGTATTCGCACAGCGCGATGCACCAACTCGCCAGCGCGGCCAGCAGCCAGGGCTTGTGCGCCATGTCCTTGAGATGCGCATACCAGGCGAAGGTCATAAACGTATTGGATATCAGCAGCAGCACGACAGTCTTCGCAACGGGATGCATATTTCTCCTTCCACGCGCGCGTGGCGGTCGGCCGCGATGGCGCGGCGCCTGTTCAACCGTTTCGCCATGAAGATAAGGGGCGATGCCGGCCCAACGCAAGGGCAATGGGGCAGGTGAGCAGGTCGTCGAACCGAGCGGTTTCCAGAAAGGCAGCCAGCCGGTTTAGCGTTTCTTCTTGATAGGCTTTGGTGCATCCTGACGTACATATCCATCTGGCCGATGTCTTGATGTGTCAATTCTTCGCTCTTCAGGTCAAAGGAAACGGGGAAGAGGATCGGTGGACGAGAGCGGGCGACGATCCCCATTATCGTTGTGAATTGAGATGCGTTTGCCCTGCCTTGTGAGTTCACGGACTTGACTACTGGGTTTGAGCCTGTAAAGTGCATGCTCTGTATAAGCGGGCGTAGTTCAATGGTAGAACTCCAGCCTTCCAAGCTGGCCACGTGGGTTCGATTCCCATCGCCCGCTCCATCCTTTTTGGCGGAGAAGCCTCGGCTCCATGCGGCCCGGTGGGGTTCTTCGCACGGTTGAACGGTCCAAGGGAGCCCGGACGCATGCAGGAAAGCAAAGACGGACATGACGAACCCGCGCGGGTGGCGCGGGATTCAATCGGCACGGCGGAGTTGAAGACCGATGCGTTGGCTGAGAAGATCGGGTTGCTTGTACGCAGCCTTCCCGAAGGCGGTGTGACGCTGGCCGGGATTCTCGACGTCGTCGAACAGGACGGTCTGCTGATCCTGACCGCGTTCCTGACACTCGTCTTCCTGTTTCCCGTCTCGATACCGGGAGTCAGTACGGTATTCGGCTCGGCCATCCTGCTGATCGGCGTATGCCGCTTGTTGGGACGGAATCTGTGGTTGCCGCCGCGACTGGCGCAGCGTGTGCTGCCGGTCGACAAGCTGCGCGTGGCGCTCGATAAGGGCATGCTCTGGGTGCACCGGTTGGAGCGCGTCAGTCGGCCGCACCGGATGAACCGTTTTGCCGCCGGCCCCATGGCGGATGTCGTCAACAACCTCGCCATCGTACTGGGGGCGGTTCTACTCATGGCGCCTTTCGGGCTGATCCCTTTCAGCAACACGCTTCCCGCGCTGGCCCTGCTGTTCCTTGCGGTAGGACTGCTGCAGCGCGATGGATTGTGCATCCTGCTCGGACATATCACCAACATCGCCACGATCGCGTATTTTGTGTTCCTGGTTGTGGGTGGCGGAGCCGCCATCCGGGAGATGTGGCGCGCCATAGCCGGCGCCGGGTAATGGGTCCGGAGGCGCCGGGCGCGGATGGGCGGTGATTGGTGAAACATGCAGCTTGAAGCAGTCGTATTCGACATGGATGGCGTCTTGTGCGACTCCGAAGCGCTGATGTGCGAAGCGGCCATGCGCATGTTTCGCGAGTTGTACGCTGTCGAGGTTCTTGCGTCGGACTTCACGCCGTTCGTCGGCACGGGCGAGAATCGTTACCTCGGCGGCGTGGCGGAGCGGTACGGGCTTGCATGGAATCCCGAACGGGACAAGCGGTATGCGTACGACACGTACCTGCGTCTCATCAAGGGGCGCTTGCGGCCGTTGCCCGGTGTCCGCGAGTTTATCGGCCGGTGCCGGGCCGCCGGGATGAAGATCGCGGTGGCCACGAGCGCCGATGCGATGAAGATGAACGGCAACCTCGCGGAGTTGGGATTGCCACCCGAGACGTTTGACACGTGCGTCAACGGACTTGAGGTGGAGCATAAGAAGCCGGACCCCGAGATCTTCGCGACCGCCATGGCGCGGCTGCACGCGCCCCCATCGCGGACACTCGTTGTCGAAGACGCCGTCAACGGCGTGCAGGCCGCCAAAGCCGCGGGGGCGTGGTGTCTCGGGTTGACTTCGAGTTTCGCGGCCGACACGCTGCGTGGGGCGGGGGCCGATTACACGGCGCGCGACCTGTCCTGCGTGCCCGCTGCGATAAGCGCCGCGATGGGCTGAGCGGCGGACGCCAGGCGATGTCAGCCTCCGGTTTTTTACACGACCTATTGACGCACACGTGCGTCGGCTGTAGAGTCGCCACAAGTTAAGGCGGTGGTGGTCTCGCCTGACCTGACTTGCCGCGGGTGCACGAGGCACGCGTGGTATGGCACGAGAACCGGCGCAACGCCGGGCAAGAAGGAGGCAGAGGATGGTCGCGAAGAAGAAGGTGGCAGCGAAGAAGGTTCCGGCCAAGAAGGTCCCAGCCAAGAAGGCTGTCGTGAAAACGGTCGCCAAGGCATCTCCCGCGAAGAAGGCCGTGATGAAGAAAGTGCCGGCCAAGAAGGCCCCCGCGAAGAAGCGCTAGCGCCGACACGCGATCGGCAGTTTCTTGAAAGGCGGCGGAAGGTTCCCTTCCGCCGCCCCTTTTTTGTTGCATGCACGCCGTGGCATGGCACACTTGCGCCTTCGGTGAGGGGGCTGGAGAGCGAATCATGTGGACATTTGGGATACCGTGGATGATGCCGGTGGTGGCCGATATACTGCTCGGTTTCCGCCAGTCGAATTTTTCCGGCAAGGTCATTGTCGTGGCTTTGTTCGTCGGATCGATCATGGTCTGGACCGTGATGATTGTGAAACTCAGGCACCTGCGCGCGGCCCGCCTGGCTTCCGAGCGCTTCCTGGCGGCCTACCGGAAGGAGTCGCATCCTGTCCTGCTCTTCCGGAAGGACCGGACACGCCTTGGCGAGGGTCCGTTGCGAACGGTTTACGAGCGCGCGTGCCAGGCGCTCGGAACGGCATTGGACGCGTCGGATGGCCTGTCGTTCGATCTGTTTTCCCAGGGCGCGGCGGTGAATCTGTCGGACCGGCATGTCAAGGCCGTGCAGAATGCCGTGGATCGGACCTTGGCGGACCAGTCACTCGTGCTGGAAACCCATTTGGGCCTGCTGGCCATGGCCACGAATGTGGCGCCGTTTCTGGGCCTGCTGGGTACGGTGTGGGGCGTGATGGAGTCGTTCGGCAGCATATCCTCCGCCGGTGCGGCGATGTTGTCGGATGTCGCGCCGGGCATTTCCGGCGCCCTGCTGACCACGGTGGTCGGCCTGCTGGTGGCGCTGCCGTCGTCCATCGGTTACAACATACTGACCGACCAGCTCCGTCGGCTGACGGTACTGATGGACAATTTCGCGCAGGAATTCGTGGCCGACCTGGAACGGCTGCAACTGCGTTGAGCGTTGGGGACCGCCGATGGCACGACATGCGCCGCTCACATCGCTCAAGCCGATCAGCGAAGTCAACCTTACCCCGTTGATCGACCTGACGTTCCTGCTGCTCATTACGTTTATCATCACGTTTCCTCTGATCGAACAGGGGATTCCGGTCAAGTTGCCGAAGGGAACGACGTCCGACTTGTCGACCGACAAGCCGTGTACCGTGACGATCGATCACGACGGGATGCTGTACCTGGATAACGTCGGCATCTCGCGGGATCAACTGACGGCGCGGCTTACGGAACTGGCCAAAGCGTCGCCGATGCTGACGGTCCTTGTGCGCGGGGACGAGGCCATCCCTTATGGCCAGGTCGTCGAGGTCTTGAAGGTCCTTCGCGTCGCCGGGATCACCCGCATGGCCCTCGTTACGCAGCCGGATTAGCGGGGCAAGGGTTGCGGTGACGCACACCAACCGTTATGCTAGTCCGAGCGCGCGACGTCTTTCGTCCGTGAGATCGGTTTGCGGGCGTATGGCGATCAAGCGACGTACGGGAGTACGACATGAGAACGATGCGTATGGCGGCCTGCGGTATGGTGCTGGCGACCTGTCTGTCCTTGCCGGTGTCGCGGACAGTTGCGACATCTCTGGGCGCCGACGGCGCGGATACGCCTGCCCGGAGTCCGACAAACGAAAACGAGAATGGCGCGATACGGCTGAAGGCATTGCGTCGGTTGATCGATGTTCAGGATCCGCGACAGCCGTCCGCGGATGCCGTCGCCGCGTATCTTGCGGATGACGATCCGGCGGTGCGCCGGGCTGTCTACGAAGCCGTGGACCGGGTGGCCGGGTTGGAGCGGCTGGTGGCTGGTCATCTGGTTGCGAACATGGGTGATGCCAGTCGTCGCGATGAGATCGCGTACGGGTTCCGGCAATTCGGGCGCATGCGGACCGCGGACAGCGCCGCCGCCGTCGTGCTGCTCGAAGCATTGCCGCGTGCCGAAGGGGAGTCGCTCGAATGGGTCGCGACGGCGGCGCGCGCGGTGCGAGCGCCGATTACGGACGAGATGGCCTTGGCGGTCTACGGGCGCGACCCCGTTCGACTGAACGCGTGGTTTGTCGCGTGGGCGGAATACTGTCGCAGTCCGCACCCGCAGGTCATCGCCGTGCTTGTGAAGGTGTTGGCGGAACCACACACCGAGAATGGCTGGTGTCAGGCGCAGGCGGCGAATGGGCTTGGACAGATGGGGCCGGGGGCGGTGTCCGCGGTGCCGGCGTTACGCGTCGCGTTAAGCGATTCGATCCCGCATGTGCGTCGCTATGCGGTTCGGGCTCTTGGCATGATCGGCGAGGCGGCCCGACCGGCGGCGGACGACATACGCCGGTTGGTCGCTCAGGATCCTGACAACCGTGTGCGCGAATGGGCCGCCGCGGCGTTGCGGACGCTGACCGAGTGAACGAGGATTGCGGCCCCCTCGCCAGGCAACACACCACGAAGAACACGAAGGGCACGAAGAAGGCGGATGGCGGAATTCCTCCGCCCGATCTCGGTTCTGGCGGAGTCTCGCCAATCGAGTGCGCCGCGCCCCAAAGCGATCCCCGGGCGAGAGCATGCTTGCCAATCGCGGCCAAAGACCCTTAACTACCCTTACAAGCCTTTGCCCCGGTAGCTCAGTAGGACAGAGCAACGGATTCCTAATCGCCAAGGCCGCTTTTGCGCCGTCTTGCGCCGTCTTGCAACATCTTGCGGGTCAATGGTTTGCGGATTCTACTACCTTGCGCCGTCTTGCGCCGTTTTGCCAGAATGAACACGGAAAACACGGCACAAAGGCGGCACAAAAAGCGGGGGCGTCAACCTGTAGGTGTCAGCCTTGGCACGTCCGGGCGGATCGCCGCGCGGTGCCCGCGTTACATGGGCCACAGGACCGCGCCGGTGTAGCCGGTCGCCGGTCGGGCCGGACTCCATCCCCAGGCGTCACCGCTCACCCCCACGGCGGCGGCGGCCTGGTCGCGGGCTTCGCCGAACTTCCCGGCAACTTTGCCGGAATGTTCCAAGTCCGTCCGCTGCCCCTGCCTCTCCCTCGCCTGTTCCTCGAACAGCGGCTTCAACGTTCGCGCCACCTCAGCGCGCGGGTGTGGGGCAACGGTCCAGGACGGTCCAGGACGCGCCGGGCCGGTCGGGTAGGTCAAGACAAGGGCCGTGCCGGTCCGGTGTCAGGACGGGCCGGCGGTGCCGCGAAGCATGGCGTTGACCGTGGCGACGTACTCCCGCGCCGCGTACCATGCCCAGCTTTCGACACGCCGCGCGCCGGCGGCCGGGTCCGGCTCGAAGACAACCGCGATGTCGTATCGGATCTCAAAGGCGTTCAGCGTGCCCAGGACGGCGGCCGGGCGGATGCTCGAACGGTATGCGCCGGCCTCGATCTCGGCTCGGGTGCCGACAACCAGCAACCGCTTGAACCGAAAGCCCCTCAGTCGGTGGAGTTCGTGCTCGAAGCGCTCACGATTCGACGCCGCGCAACATGCCACAAGGTCGGGAATCGACTTGCGCTCGACGGCGAACAGGTGTTCCAGCCCCGCGACGCTGTAGTCGCCAGTGAGCAGCCCCGCCCGGACCGTCGGCAACCGCTCGATCGGCAACGGGCATTGCTCCCGCGAATCCACGACCACGACCGGCCGCCGGTCCGCCATGTCGCCCAAATGGCGCAAAGCGGGCAGCGGCGGCAACGGCGTCGGTGGGGTGGGTGGGTTCATGGTGTAAAGATGCCGGATCGTGCGAACGGCGTCCGGCGCGCCGCAAGGCGAATCCCTCGCACTGGGCCGTTTTTCATTATGCCAACATCGCCGCAACCTCGGCCGTCGTGCGTGCCAGGGCGTCTTTTGCCGCCGATACGCGCTTCAAGTGCGCCGTGCCGATCTGCGAACCGCTCGCGCACAGATTGCGCAACTCGGCATCTTGCGCCAAGCATCGCCGGACGTCCGGTTCCTGAACGATGTTGCACACCGCAAGTTGTTCGCGCAACTCGACGCGGCGCGCATTGGCGGCGGTGGCAAGGCGGGTGCGCTCGGCTTCATCCGCCCGGCGGCAACCTTCCAGGATGTCAAGGGCCTCCGTCGCCAGCGCCCGCGCCCGCGCGGCCACAGCCAGGCGCTCGGGTTGCAGCTTTGCCAGCGCCTTCAGCCGTGCGTCGGCGTTGTCCGCCGTCACGGTCGCCGGGTCGCGCAACTCCTTCAGCCGTGCGCCCGCTTCCGCGTCTGCCGTCATCACCGAAGCGGCGTCGGCCGTGTACGAGTCAATTCGAGCACGCAGGGCGGCGTCGTAGTGCTCGGCAAGCGTGAGTCGTGGAAGTGCCATCATTTCGTCACCTTCGCTTTCTTCGTTGTCAACGATACGCGCGCGGCCTCCAAACGGACACGCTCCGCTTGAAAAGGCTTCTGCGCATCCCGCAACGCTTTCTGCGCAATGTTCATCGCTCGCGTGTTCGCATCGGTCTGCGAGTCCGCCCACGCGAAAATCGCGTTTGCCCGGGTTGCGCCCAATGCGTCGGTCGCCGCGAAAAGGCGCTTGCCATAGTCGCGAACCTTGGCGTTGAACGCTGAAGCGTTTGGCACATTGGCGGGCAGCAGCATCGTGGTGTACATGATGCTTTTCGAGTCGATGGGCAGCCAGGGCCGGTCCGGTTCGCAAAGCAGCACGCGACGCTCCTCCGCCAGCTTGGCAACCGCGCGCTCGAACGTCGTCACCTCTTTGTGAAAGTCGCTTTCGAGGTTGATCCGTGCGACGAAGCGCGTCACGTCGTCACCGCACACCCGCGACAATTTCGCCGTCGTCATGCGGTGCGACACTTCGACGGCCGCGAACGCTTGCGCCCGTCGTTCGTTGTACGCGGTGCAGCCCGCAATCCCGGACACCTCCGGGGGCAGCATCGCCTTGAGTTCGTCAGTCGTCTTCATCGTCTGGCCTCTTTCTGCCGCATGCGCGGCGTTCTTTTTGCTCGCCACGCCAACAGCGGCGCGCGAATTGGTAAGCCTCTCGCGGATGGCGTCCACGAAGTCCGCCCATGCGGAAACCGTCGCCTCAACGGCCGTCAAAAAGTTTTCGGCGGTGGCGTTCGTGCAGGCGTCAATCGCTCGTTTCAGTCCGTCCGCCGTCGCTTTCAGTTTGTCGCTCATGGTCCTTCTTTCTGCCCTTGCCGGGCCTGTTCATCGCCTCCGCGTCATGCGGCGGCCAAAGTCTTCAGTGGTTCCGCAACTGTAATCTTCATCCATTGGAACATGGCATTGACGCCGTGGCGCCGGTCTCTGTTGTCGCGGTGCCGCGCCGCCCCCCGTTCCGATGCCGCCCCAGGCGGCGGCCACGTACAACATCGTTACCGCGTCGCCGTAGTCATGCCAGCCGGGTTGCGAGTGCCAGCGCCACACAGGGCCGAATTGCCCGGACAACTTCTCAACCAGCTTTTCGCGGGTCACTTGCTCGGCGAACTCGGCATGCCGCGCCCCATCGAACAGGCTCAGGCTCCCCGGTGCGTTCGGACTGGCAAGCCATGCCCGTTGCGAAACTTCCCGCCATGCGTCGGCATTGAATGCCAGGAATCGCCCCGCAACGGTGGATTCGGCAAGGTGGCAGTTTTCACGCGGTGCGCCGATTGTGCCCTTGCCGCCGGGCCGGTACTTGTCCGCCGAAAAACCGCGCGCACACATAACGGGGATTCCCAGCGTTCGCGCCGGGCCGTCCAGGTAGCGCCGCACAACATCGGGCATGTAACCCGCGTCAATGACCCACAGCGAAGGGCGGGCCGGTTCCCCGGCGCGCGTCAGCGGCAACGCGGCAATGCCCGCGCCGTGCGCAACGAGTGCCTCAAACATGGCGCGCTTGGCTTCACTCTCCGGGCAGTTCGTCGGAACGATTCCGCGCCCGTTGTTGTCGTGCCGGCCGTACCAGGCGAGCCACGCGGTTTGGTCGTTGCCGAATCCGGCGGCGGCGGAATGCAGCCCATAGTGGTTAAGGTCGGTTGCGGCTACGATCAGCCGGGCCTCGGCAGGCAGTTCGCCGCGGCGGCGGTCCGGATGAATGCGGGTCGCCACAAGGGCGGCGCTCAGGTCGTAGACGGTCGTTTCGGTTCTCATGGGTGCATTCTGCCTTTCTGCCATGAACGCCCGTTCGCCCAGCCGGTAGTAGTCGAACATCGCGGCATAGAATGCGTCGGGGTCATGGCGCTTTTTGTCAAACCGGGCGGGCCACGAAACAGCCATGCCCTCAACCATGGCGGCTTTGTTCGCCTTGTAAAACGCCCGCGCCCGCTTTCCGCCGTCGTGCTCCGACAGCCCTTCGACGCGCACGGCGTTCCATTGCTCCCACAGGCGACGGGCGGGCGATGCCTTATCGGCGAACCCATCCGGCCATTGCGTGACTTGCCCGACTCTGACGGCCTCGAAGTCGGCATGCGTCAGGAAGTATTCGGCAACATCGCCCTCGTTCGCGACGGTACACGCCACCATGACAGAAAGCCGGGTGCCGGGTCCGCTCAGGTTGAACAGGTCGGACTCGATTCGTTCAACGGTTTGCCGGGTCAGCTTCGGACTTTCGGCCGTCGGTTTGTCTTGCGGATCGTCCAACAGCAGCACGTCGGGCCGGATTGTCGAACCGTCCGGCAGCCCGGCATGCAGCCCCCGGACGTTGCCCGCGATGCTCACAGCCCCCAGCGCGCCGCGCCCGTCGGGCAACACAAGCGCGCCGTCCATCACTCGAACGTCAGCCCCGCACAGGTCGCCGGTGTCCGCCCATGCCATGCCCTTCAAGCGGTTCGCGTGCGTTGACACCTCGAACGGGCCGCACACCTCGGGGTAATCCGCGCGCAACCGGTCGTTGTCTGCCAGGGTCGCTATCCACTTGCGCAGCATGCGGCGCGCCGCTTGGTGACTCCATCCGGCAACCACAGGGAAGCGACACGCCCCGGACAGAACAGCCCACAGGGCCACGCCAGCGAGCACGGTTGTCTTGCCCGTGCCGCGCGGCGCCGCCGTCGCCATGCCCGCGCCGGTGCGGATCGCCCGGACAGCGGCCGCGATAATGTCTCGATGAACGCCACCCCACGGAAGCGGGAATGCGGCTTCCAGATACCAGCGCAACCAGCCGGCCGGGTCGCGTTCCAGGCGTGCGCGGCGGGCCGGGTCCGCACAGGATCGGCGCTCGATCATCGAAGACGCCTTGCGACGGTCCCGGCGGCGCTCGTTCGCGTCGCGGGCCGTGCCGTGCATCACATTGGCGGCCGCTTCCCATTGTTCCGACAGCGCCGCATCGTCACAACCCCGGCACAAGCGCCAGTTCAACCCCAGGGCCAGCGGGACGGCTTCCACGCCAAGCCCGGCCAGGTGGTTGCGTAGGGCCGTCAGGGTTGCCCCGGTCGTGCCGATGTCGTCCACCAGCAGAACGCGCCCCCCGGCGGATGCCGGCGGCGGAAACTCCATCGAAGCCAGGTCAACCGGCGCGGCGTGTCCGTACTTGCGCGGCGCAGTGGCGGCCGTGCGACGGATCGTCACGCCGAAAAGCTCCTGTAGGCGGCTTGTTGCAGCCGGGTCATGCCCCGGTACAGTCCACGCGGAAGCGCAGCCCAGGTCAGCGCGGGCGGCCTCAACCAGGCGTTGCCACACGGCGGCGGATTCCCCGGACTTCTTGAACCTGAACACGCGTTGCGACGCCAGCGCCCCGCGTGTATCGCCCATCGCCCGCAGGCGGTATGTTGAGCGGTAAGGCAGCAGCCCCCGGATGCCAGTAGGTGACTCAGCGTAGATCATTCAGACACCCCCCGCCCGGCGCGGACGCCCATCGGGCCGATACATTTTTGTCGTGGGGCGCCGGAAGGGGTATCGCGCGGGAAAGGGGGCAGGGAGGACCCGCATAGGGCCTTGTTTTCGGCCTCGGCATGCCGCAACCCATCGCCCGCGTAGCGCGTCGGCAACTAGGTTCCGGGCGGGGGTGCATGTCGGTCATGTCGGTCATGTCGTCACTTCTGAAACTTTTCCACGAGAAGAATTCCCAGAAAAACTTTGTAAACTGGCGTCATGGGCGTCATGGGCGTCATGGTCGCCCGTTTTCCAGTCTTCGCGAAGCTCCACGCCAACCCAACCGCGCCCGGCATATCGACGGTCAGACTTGCAGTCATGCCCCCGCAATCGCTCCTGCAGGCGCTTGGGCGCAACCCGGTAGCGTTCGGTCGTCCCGTTTTCGCCGGCGTGTTCGTTGTAGGCGCGCCACACGTCAGACCACAGCGCCCAGGCGTGAGGGGTGAACCGTAGGCAATCCTCGAAGAACGCGGCCAGCGGGTCGGATTCCTGCCGGTATGCGGCCGTTGAACGGGTTACGGCGTCCGGTACGCGCAAGCCCTCGCGTTGCCACCGCAGGCAGCCCTCGACAGCCCATGCAAGCACAGCCGGCGCGCCACCGTCGGGATCGCGCAGGTATGGTTTGAGCGTCTTGTCGCGGCGTTCGGGGGGGACGGTGCGCTCGAAGCCGATTCTCAGGATTCGCCGCCATATCGCGCCATCATCGGCGGACACCTTGGGGCAGTGATTCAGCGCCAGCCATAGCTTGAACTGGGGGCGGAAGTCGAATAGTTCGGCGTACAGGTGCCGGGCCGTTATGGGTTCGCCGCCGGTCAGATTCTTTGCCAGCGCCTCGGCAAGTTCCTTCCCCTGTTCCATCTCGGACGCGGCGGCCAATCGCGCACCTGCAAGTCCGGCGAGTTCAGGCGTCGCCCCGCCCGCGTTCGTGTCGCGCTTCTTGGTCAGCAGGTCGCTCGATACAGTACGAGCATAGTCGCCCATGATCGCCCGGACGGCATCCAGGAACGTTGACTTGCCCGTGGCTTCCGGGCCGAAGATTAACAGCAGGATTTCCTCGGTGGTCAAGCCGGTGAGAGTGTACCCGACGAGGACCTGCAAACAGGCGATAACATCCGCGTCGCCCCCGGTGGCGTCGTCAAGGAAGCGCTCCCAGCGCTCGCAGCGACATCGCGGCCGGTACTCGACCGGCGCCACCTTGGTTAGCAGGTCCGCCCGATTGTGCGCTCGCAGGGTGCCGGTTCTCAGGTCAAGCGTGCCGTTCAAGACGTTCAACGCCCATGGGTCGGAGTCCAGTTCATCGGCGGCGACGGCGATACCCGGCCGGCTCTTCGCCACCTCCACCATGGCGGCCAGCTTGTCGCGGGCCTCGGACTTGACCGCGTGCTTGAACAGTTCTTGCCCCATGTCGCGGCCGCGTCCGGCGCTTGCGGGTGCGGCGGCGGCCTCGTGCCGGATCGCCCGCGCGGTTTCGGCCGCCAAGCCGTAGATACGCAGCGCGGAATCGACAACCCATCGCCGGCCGTCCCACACGCGCCACACTTTGCGCGCGACATCCCACCGCATCGAATCGCCGTGCATCGCAACCAGGCGTTCGGCGTTGCCCAAGTCGGTCAGCGCATACGGCATCCCACCTCGGGCGGCCTCGACGGGATTGGCCGGGCGGTTGCGGGCGGTTGCGACGCGCTCGATGTAGAATGGTGCGTGCTCGGAAGTGGGGCATGCGTCGGCGCAGGCATCGAAGAAGGTGGACGGCAATCCAGTCGCGTCAAGCATCGAAAGCGGATCAACCAGTTGTCCGGCCGCGCGCAGTCGTAGGGCGGTGGCGAACGCGAATGCGCAATCCGAGCAGGCAAACATGTCCGGTTGCAGCTTGGCGGCGACGGCTAGGTCAACCGCATCTTCGTCCACGATCAACGCGCCGATCAGCGCCCGCTCGAATTGTGAAGCATCCCCCGCGCCGGACGCCGCAGAACCGCCAGGAAGTGCGGCGGTGCCGGCGGGCGGGGGCAAATGGTTGCGCTGGCGGTTCTGGGGGTAACTCATGGCCGGGACTCCGGCACGATCTGAACGCGCATCGCCGAAAGCCATTTGTCCAGGTCGCGGCGGGCGAATAGAACCTTGCGGCTTCCGACACGGAAAAACGGGAGTTCCCCGGCGGCCTTGGCGGCGTCCAGGGTTCGCGCCGAAAGTGAACAATAGGCGCTTGCGTCGTTCTTTGTGAGGTAGGCGGTTGCATCGGTCATTGCGCGGCCTCCCCGGCGAACATCTCAGGAAAAGCCACCGACGGCGGCATGCCCAGCGAGTCCGCCCAGGTCCGGGCCTCGTCAACGCGCGGTCTGTAGCGGCCGCGCTCGATGTCGTAGACGCGTTGCTCAGTAATTCCGACGAGTTCGCCCAGCGCGACGGCGGGCAGCCCCGCAGCCAACCGCGCCGCCTTCAAGTGTCTTCGTTGCATCGCGTGCCCTTTGTTGTTTGTCTTTGTTGCTTGCAACTTAATAACGCGGGACATTTCGTGTCCCGGCAGCGAGAAAAAAAAAGGCCGGTCAGCATTTCGCCAACCGGCCTTCAGTGTTGTTGCGTGGTGTCTCTACGTGGTGAACGCCTTGCCCGTGTACCGCCAGCGCCCGGAAACGGGTTTCAAGTGTTCGTGCAGATAGGCGCCCGCGTCGCGGTGGTGTTTCTTCACTTCGTCAATGGCGCGCCGGATCGCTTTATCAACCCGCGTTCGCTCGGTTTCGGATACAGGGTCCGGCGGCCGGCGGCGGCCTCGGGGTGCCCCCTCGCCATACGCTCGAAGTTCGCGGCGGATGTTTTGCGCGTGCTCGGTGTCGCCGTCGGCAATCGCCCCGCGCAACTCTTCTTTCCGGCTCGCAACGTAAGCCACGATTTCCGGGTCATTCATCCATCGGCGACGCTCCGCTTCGTCGGCGTGGTCAACCGATCTTCGGTCCGCATCGGTTCCCGGCGTCGGTGTGTTTTCGTCTTGCTCTACAGTACACGCAGCGCCGGGCGGTAACGGGTGCGCCATGCCGCACAATTCGCGCGGCGTCAACCCCTCGGTGCCGCATTTCAGCAGCGCATGAATATACGCCATGCCCTTTTTGTTTTCCAGCAGCGGCGCGCGCCGTCCGCCGTACGCAACAAGCCACAAGTTGCCCATGCGTGCGAAAATACTTCCGCGGGACTCAACGGCGGCAAGAATACTCTCGAAGTGCTTCTTGTCGCGCTCCTGTTGCCAGTCTCGAACACGAAGAACACGGCGCGCCCGGCCCTCGGTGGCCGGCGCATACTTCCGCCCATCAGCGTCACGATATACCGCACCCCCCATGTCGCGGAATTCGCCCCAGTCTATGAAACGGGAAAGCAGCGCTTCATGCTCGCGTTCTTCGGCGGGTGTCAGCGTGCGGCCGGTCAACTCGCCCAGGCGGCGCAAGTCCGCCGGTGTGGGTCGTTTCGATTTCGGTGTGGTCGTTTTCATGTCGCGTTCTCCTATTAGAACGCCCAGGGCGGCCGGAATAGGCCAGCGCGCCCCAGGACTTCCGGCGGGGATCAACCGCCGGTCAATTTGTGTCTAACCAGCTTTCGCGGAAAATGCAATCTCGTTCGCTTCGGCCTCGGGGCGGATGTTCCAGAACCGCGCGGCGTCTTCTTTGCGAACCGCGCGGCGGTAATGCTCGAAGGTGGTGTCGATGGTGCGGTGCCCCATCTGTAGGGCCGTCTTGCCGGCGTTCTCATGTTCGGCCATGTGGTAACTGCCGAACGAATGCCGCATGCAGTCAGGCGCCCAGCGGACGCCAGCGCCGCGCCGGACACGTTCCACGGCCGCGCGCGGTGCGGCAACCGGGCCGCCCGGCCGGCGGTGGGGCAGCAACCAGGCGACAAGGTTCGCGCTCATCTCAATGAAGCGCTCGTCGCCGGTCTTTGACACGTCCGCGCGGATGTCGATTTCGGCGCGCTCGAAGTTAATGTCCTGCCATGTTACGCGGGCAAGTTCGCCATTCGGGCGGATGCCTGCGAACAGGGCCAGCGCGAAGTAAGGGACGGCCTCGGGGACGTTCGCGGCGGCGTACCGCATGACGGCTTCCACGTCTTCAACCGGCAAGACGTAAGGGCGGCCCTTGGCGTTCTTCGAGGTCTTCGGCGTCATCAGCGCTTCGGCCGGATTCTCTCGAACGTATTTCCGGGCCTTGGCGAAATTGAACAGCCCCACCAGGTGAACACGGAAACCGCGCCACGTCGCCTTTGCCTTCGTCGCGTGCCGCTCCATCCAGCGTTCGAGGTCTGCCGTTGTAACGTGCGCCACGGGGACGCCCGCGAAGTCGGACGCGAAACCGGACGGCTTCAAGCGTAGGGTGCCCCCTCCGTCGCGTTCGATGTTGCGCGGTGCGCCGCAACCCAGGCGTTGCCGGATGTCGCGGATAGTGGCTTCTCGGCGGTCAACCTTCAACCGGCTTTCGATGTACTCTTCAACCAAAGCGTCAACCGTGCGGTCGCCTCCGTCGGGGAAGTGGCGGTCCATGAAGAACCGCGCGGCGTCGGTCATCGTCGCTTTGCCGTCCAAAGTCTTCAGCGCCCCGGCGGCATCCCGAATATGTCCCAGGTCAAGCCCGGTGTCGCGGATCGTCTTGAACAGCGTTGCGGCTTCACCCAGCTTCACGCCCGGACCCAGGATGTTCAGGGCGGCGGCCGCGTCTTGCACGTCGCCAGTCAGAAACCGTTGCGCCCCTTCGCCGATCTTGCGCGAAAGCAACCTCTGTTCAGCCTGCCACGTCTCGACAGCCCGGACAGCGGCCGCATGCGTCTTGAACGTCTTGCGAACGCGCTTGCCCCCTATGACTCCAAAGTCAGCAATGACGCGCGGGTATTCCCGGCCGTTGACGCGGACAACCGTTTCCCGTATCTTGGGTTCATGCATCTTGTCGGCTTCCATCGTTGCGCCCTCCTCTGTTTGTGCCTTGATCATGGGTTGAACTTGGCACAAACACGGCACAACGTCAACTTGATTTTTTCCGGCGGCGGCCGAAACTTGCGCAAATGCCTTGCTTACAAGCCTTTGCCCCGGTAGCTCAGTAGGACAGAGCAACGGATTCCTAATCCGTAGGTCGCGCGTTCAAGTCGCGCCCGGGGTACCAACCTGCGTCAGCCAGCGCGGATCGGCGCTTGTGGATGTCGGCGCTTGTGGATGTCGGCGCTTTCGTCATCACGCATTCTCTTTCGTTCGTCTATGGCCTTTCGGGAGGCGGTCGGTCTTTCCGGAAGCCGATGGCACGATCTGTTTGCGATGTCCAATCGGCAGACGCGGGTGTGCGCGTTTTGGGCTTTCACCGGGCGGGGTTCCACGTCATCATCGGCCACCATGTTCGCACACGTTGCCGTATCGCTGGCTTTGGATCGCGAGTTTGACTACGCGATACCCGAGGCCCTGACGGACGCCGTCCAGATCGGTTCGCGCGTGCTCGTGCCGTTTGGGGCGCGCCGGATCGAGGGGTATGTGGTGGGATTGACGACGCGGTCGGACGTGCCGCGCATCAAACCGGTCGCCAGGGTGCTTGGCGGCACGCCATTTCTGGACGACGCGATGCTGAGGCTTGTGCGGTGGATGGCCGAATATTACTGCGCGCCGTTGGAACTGTGCATCCGTACGGTGCTGCCAGGCGCGGTGCGCAAAACCGACAAGGGGTTCAAGGAGCGACTCTGGGTGTCGCTGGTTGCCGAGACGTCGGACCGGCTCAGCGCCCAGCAGCGCGTGGTGATCGATGTCCTGCGCGAGCACGAGGGCGGGCTGTGGTTGCAGGAACTGTTGCGGGCGGCGCGGACAACCCCGTCACCGGTCAAGACGCTCGCCGCGCGGGGGGTGGTGGCCCTGACGCCGCGCGAACAACCGCGCGATCCGCTGGCGGGCAGCACGATTCTGCCGTCCCAGCCTTTGCCGCTCGCGCCCGAGCAGCAGGTGGCGCTGGCCCAGGTGCTGGAATCAATCGAACGGCGCGATCCGGCGGTGGTGCTGCTGTACGGCGTGACCGGCAGCGGGAAGACCGAAGTGTACCTGCAAGCCATCGCCGACGTGCTTGAGCGGGGTGGGGGGGCGATTGTCCTCGTACCCGAGATCTCGCTCACGCCGCAGACCGTGGCGCGGTTTCACTCGCGTTTCGGGGACCGGGTGGCCGTGCTGCACAGTCATCTGTCCGACGGCGAACGGCATGACGAGTGGCACCGCATTCGGCGCGGCGAGGCGCGCGTGGTCATCGGCGCCCGGTCGGCCGTCTTCGCGCCGGTGCAGTCCCTTCGGCTCATCGTCGTCGACGAGGAGCACGAGCCCAGCTACAAACAGTCGGATGCGCCGCGCTACCACGCGCGCGACGTGGCGGTGATGCGCGGACGGATGCTGGGGTGCGCCGTGCTGCTCGGGTCGGCGACGCCGTCGCTGGAATCGTGGAACAACGTGTTGGCCGGAAAGTACGGCAAAGCCGTTTTGACCAAACGCGTGGACGACCGCACGATGCCGCTGATGCGGATCGTCGACATGCGTGTCGAGGCCGAACGCAACGGGCATCCCAGCGTCTTCTCGAAGGAGTTGCTGCAAGCCATCGAAATCCGCCTGCGGCGCGGGGAGCAGACGATACTCTTTCTCAACCGGCGCGGCTTTTCCTCGTCGCTGCTCTGTCCCAAGTGTGGTCATGTGTCCGCCTGCGACTGTTGCAGCGTGGCGTACACGTACCATCGGACGGACGGTTCGTTGCGGTGTCACCTGTGCGGCGCCCGCCGCGCGGTGCCGGCGGTGTGTCCCGGATGCCAGGATCCGGCGTTCCGCATGGTCGGCGTCGGGACGCAGCGCGTGGAGGACGTGGCGAAGACGTGTTTTCCGCAGGCGCGCATCGCACGCATGGATGCCGATACGACGACGCGGCGCGACGCCTACGAGCGGATTCTGGGCGACTTCCGGGGCGGCCGGACCGACATCCTGATCGGCACGCAGATGATCGCCAAGGGACTTCATTTTCCGAGTGTCACGCTCGTCGGGATCGTGTATGCCGATCTGAGTCTGCACGTGCCGGACTTCCGGGCCGGCGAACGGACGTTCCAGTTGCTGGCGCAGGTGGCCGGACGGGCGGGACGCGGCGACGTGGCCGGCGAGGTGATCGTGCAAACCTACACGCCGCACCACGAAGCCGTGCAGGCGGCCCGGCGGTTGGACTATGAGGGATTCTGCGCGATGGAGATCGAGTTCCGCCGCGAGCTGCGATATCCGCCGCTCACGCATCTGGTGGTAGTCCTTTTGAAGGGGCGCCTGGACGATCAGGTCCGGTTTTCGGCGGAGACGCTCGAGAAGCGGTTGCGCGCGGTGCTGCCGTCGACCGTCGTGCTGTCGGAAGCCACGCCGGCGCCGCTGGCGCGCGTCAAGAGCGACTATCGGTATCAGGTGATCATGCGGTCGGGCTCGGTCAAGCGGCTCACCACGCCATTGAAGGCCGTGTTGGCCGAATGCCGGTTCCCGGCCGGTGTGCAGTATCAGGTGGATGTCGATGCGCAGGGATTGAGTTGATGCCCGCGGGGCGGCGGACCGGGACCAACGGTCTCTTTGTGGATGACGGGCCGGCGACCGCGGCGGATGCGGGATAAGGAGTGTGCACGATGGAATCTCGGTGGACGTTGCGATGGTTGTGCGCGGGGTTCGGCGCCTGTGCGTTCTCGCTGCCGCTGGGCCGCCTGTTTGCGTTCGCGGCGCTGGTGACGGCGCTGACGACGGCGGTGCGCACGCGGCGCCGGCCGCCGGTTCCGGCGGTGGCGTGGTTCGCGCTGGCGTTTGTCGCACTGGCGGTTGTCGTGACGGTATGGGGGCCGAATCCCGCGGTTGGCGTAGGCAAGCTCGACAAACTGGCGTGGTTCTGCGTTTTGCTGCCCGCGGCCTGGGTCCTGCGCGATGGCGACGCTGCGCGCGCGGCATTGCGCGCGTTTGCCTTCGGCGCCGGGGTGCTGTCGCTGATGGTCGTCTTCGGCAATACGACCGCCGCGTGGATGGCGGTACGTGCCGCCGCGGCGGCCGGGCAGTCCGCGGACTTCGTGTGGGAACTGACCGACCGCGGCGGCATGACGGATGGGCAGATGCTGATGGTGGGCATCCTCGTATGCGTCGGGTTTATCGCGTCGCCGGGCGACTCGCGTCGGCGTGCCTGGTGGGCGTTACTCGCGCTCCAGACAGTGGCGCTGATCCTCAATTTCAAACGCGGTTCCTGGTTCTGCACGCTGGGCATCGTGGCGGTCTTCCTGGCCTGGCGCGCGCGCCTGCGCGTGTTGCTGGCCCTGGGCGTGGCCGTGCTGGTCGTGACGGCGCTGCCGCCGGTATGGAGTCGCCTCGCAACGCTGCGCACCGAATTGACGACACGCAGCGGCGGTCGGTTGGCGATGTGGACGCAGGTGGCGCCCGAGCTGCATGCGCGGCACCCCATGGGCATCGGCTTCCGGGCTTTGACGAGCGACATGATGCAGGACGCGGCGCGCGCCCGCGGCGTGTATGTCGAGCCGGGACGCAACCATCTGCATTCGAACCCCGTGCAGGTGTGGGTCGAGACGGGGTGGCTGGGACTGGCGCTCTACCTGTCGTGGATGGCGTGGGCGCTGCGCGATGGAGTGCGCGGCGCCTGGATGGCGCGCGGCGGACCGGATGCAGGCGTTGCGGTGATATGGGTATCCATGCTCGCGGCGTTGCTGCTCAACGGACTGATCGAGTACAACGTCGCCGACGGCGAGCTGGTGCTGGCGTACGGCGTGGCGATGGGCGCCATGGCGGCGCAAACGGTCAAGCGCCGGGTCCCGCAATCCGGTTTGTGAGGAAATCCCGGATATTGGGAGTTCCGTGTTGGAAATATATTGGCGGGGTCAGCGGGGAATGACGATCCAGCCGCGTTTGCCGTCGGCGTCGATGCGGGCCCAGTCGCCGTGTGTGGCGAGGATGGCGACGGTGGCGCCGCGGGGCACCGTGAAGGTTTGGAGGGATGTGGTGGCGGGCGCGAGGTAGGCGGCCGCGTCCTGGGTAACTTGAGCGCACCGGCGCTCGCCATCGAATCGGCGCAGTACAAATCCGGGACCGGGCGCGGCGGGCGGTTGGGCGGCAGTTGCCGGGTCCGCATGGTTGGTCTCGGCCGGCCGGAACTGCGTGAATGTCGTCTGCGTGGCTTCGTGGAACGTGAGGGGGAAGGGACCGCGCCGCAAGGTGTCGTAGCGGCCGGCGATGGGGTCGAAGGTGCAGATCGAGACGGCCGGCACGGCGGTGGCGTTGGTCGACTGCGGGACGAGCGTCTGCTGGAAGACGAGCCTGTCTTCGGTCTGTTCGATAAGACGCGGATCGTAGCTGCGGAAATGCCGTTCCGGCGACGCGCGCGGCGGGCGCACGTCGCGCAGATAGCCATCGCCGACCAGCGTGATGGTGAGGTTCAGGATGTCGCCGACGGCCAGCGTCGTCGGCGCGGGCGCGACCTCGAACCGGAACACGCCGACGGCGCCCGAGAAAACCGCATCCGCCGGAGGCGGCGGCAGCGGCCGCACGTCGATCCGGCAGGGCGCCAGGGCGACCTCGTAGGGTGTGTGTTCCTCGTAACTACCGATGAAAGCCGGTCGGCGCCGGATGAGCGTGAGGGCAAGCGTCGGGGAGAACGCGACCGTTCCGACACCGGGCGCGCGGGCTTCGCACCGGTACTGACGCAACTCGGTGATGCGGCCATCCGTCTGTTCGCGTGTCATGGGCATTTCACGGAACGGCGTGATGCGTTCGACGAGCGCGGCATCGGGCAGTCCGCGCAGATCGAGCCGACGGCTCAGGTTGACGCCCGTGCTGCGTAAGGTCAGGGTCAACGTGAACGACTGGTATTGATAGGGGTTCGCATGCGACAGCTCAAGGGTGGCCGTCACCTCCGGTATTTCTTGTGCGAGGGTCGCGTGCGCCAGGACGGTGTTCAGGCACAGGATCGCGAGCGTGAACAGGCCGGCCCGGTGCGAGGACGGGGCCGGCGCGCGGGTGGATGTCGATGGAACGCGGCGTATCATGGTGTCGCTCCCGGCGTGGACGCGAGTGTCGCGGGCGACGCCGCGATCACGGGCGCCCGGGCGCTCTGGTAAAGACTGGTGACGGCGCTCGAACCGAACAGGACGAGGACGACCGCCGCCAAGGCGACGCCCCAGCGTGCCGTTCGCGGGAATCCGCACAGGCGCAGCGTGGCGAACAGCCAGATGGCCAGGAATGCGGCACAGGCCAGCGTGACGCGCGTGGCGGTTGCCAGTCGGAAATGCCAGAACAGCGGGACGCGATACCAGGGCAGGCCGGCGGGATCGGCGCCGGGTGCGGTGTGCGCCAGGACCAGGTTGCGTTCGGTGTCCCACGTGGCGCCCGTGTAGCGTTCGGCCTGCGCAAGCGCGTGCCGCGCGGCTTCGCGTTGCTCGGCCATCAACAACGCCGTGCCGAGATTGAAGTAGACGAGTCCGTTGCGAACGCCGCTGTCGAGCAACGAGGCATAGGCGGCGGCCGCGGCGGCGAACTCGTCGGGCGACCGAGCCGCCAGCGTGCGGGCGACAGCCTGTTGGGACAGGAACTCGATCTCGGACGCTGAAGCCAGCGGCGTTTGCGCCGCGGCGGCCATGGCGCCGACGAGGGCCATGGCGCCGGCAATTCGTATGATGGCGCGGACGCGAAGACACAGGGTCATACGGCGCCTCCTTCCATGTCCGCAATGCCGCGACGGGCGGTATCGCACAGGGCGGCGAGTTCCGCGGGCGTCAGCGGCGTTTGCGCGAACGCGCCTTCGGCGCCGCGGTGCAGCGCCGCCAGGAGTGTGGCCGATCGTTCGGGGGCGATGCCGTGCGCGGTCAGATGGCGGGCGGCGTCGGCGGGTGTCAGACCGCCCGCGGGAATCCGCCAGCGGTTGCCGAGGTAGTCGCGGAGGACATGCTCGATGGCATGGCAGGCGCGATGGGTGAGTTCGTTGTCGGCGATGTCGATGGCGTCGAGCGCGCGTAGCGCCTGACGCGGCGCGCGGTGGCGGCGCAGGAACGCGCGGCCGGTCGGCAGATGGCGGCGCGCCAGGCGGGTCAGGGCGGCGAGGCCGTAGACCAGCGGGCCAAGCGCCAGCAGCGGCAGGTGGCGATCGGTCCGGAACAGCGGCGTGGACACCGTCAAAGTGTCGCCGATGAGGAAGGGTGCCGGAACAAGCTCGGCGCGGGTTCCGAAGTCGTCGCCGATGGCAACCGTGTCCTGCGTGCCGACGACGGTTTCGATGCCGGCGGCGACGGCGCGATTGGCGCGTACGGGGATCGGGGCCGTGTACACGGTGGCATAGTCGCGGCGCGCGGTATCGAAGTAGCTGAACGCGAGCGGCGGTATCTCCAACGTGCCGGCCGACGTGGGGCGAATCATGCAGGTGTAGCGGCGCCGGCCGTCGACGGTCTCCGACTGCATGGTATCCTCGTAGACGCGAAACTGGCGCAACAGGTTGGTCTGCACGCCCAGCGCGGGCGCCGTGAGGCGGTCCAGGCGGATGTCGCCTCCGAACGAAATGGTCAGCGTCAGCGGGTCGCCTTCGCGGCAGGTCTGCGTGTCGAGTCCGGCCGCGGCTTCGAGCGACGTGCCGATGGCGCCAATGAAGGTGGCGGGGCGCCCGGCGGCGGGCACGTCGGCGACGGTGACGGTCACGGACGGAGCGAACGCATAGACCGGCTGCATCTGCGCGTTGCCCTCCGGCGTCGCGCCGACGATCGTGTGGCCCTTGACCGACACGGGGCCGAATGTGTAGTCGCCGGCGGCAGTCGGCCGGTAGGGAAAGCGCAGTTCGTAGGCGAAGTAGTCCCGGTCGCGTTCGCGCACCTCGGTACGGTCGAAGCGGAAACTGGCGGTCTGTCGTTGGAGGGGAGACATGCCGAGAAAACCGGGGAACAGGGAGGACCCGTCATCGAGGGTAATGTTGTTGATGCCGAAGCCGGCATCGCGCGACGACTTGGCGATCCGTTCCGAGAGAAGGCGCTGCATATCGGGGCCTTCGAGGCCCGCGGGGGGGTGTCCGCCGACGAACGGAATCGACAGGACGGGGGGCGAACGCGTGTCGATCGGATCCTCTCCGGCATAGGGCGCCGGCAGGCGCCGGACCAGGAGCCGCACGGTCACCTCGAACGGTTCCTCGACGACAACGTCGCGCCGTGACGATTGCACGTGGATCAGGACGCGGTCCTGCGGTTCGACCGGGAGCACGTCGAGTTCGGGACCGGGCAGGGATGCGGTGCGACCGTCCTGCGCGACGGCGATGGGGCCGATCCGGATGCGTCCGGCGCGTGTGGGGGTGACCCGATAGGTGAACACCCGCCCGTTGAAGCGAATGACGGTGTGTCGTCCGTTGATGTAGTTGCGTTGTTCGATGTTCTTGCGGACGCTGTCGACGAATGTTGCGGTGCAATCCCGCAGGCCGGACAAGTCGGGCGAAACCGAGTCGTCGATACCGTCGGCTTCAAGGGTGAGTGTCGCGCTCTCGCCGAGGTAGACGTTCGGGCGGTCGAGCGAGGCGTTGAGCGAGACCGCCGCGAGGGCGCCGCGCGCCGCGAGGACGCCTGCCAGCAAAGCCATGGATCGCAAGCGTTGCATAGCGGTCTACCAATCCCGCGCGGAGGGTTGAAAACGGATCATCCGGTTCCGTCGACGCTTCTCGGCCTCGTGCTCCTTCTCGCGTTCGATCGCCTTGTCGAGGACTTGCTCGACATCTTCGTCAAGCTGTTCCTCAGGCTGTTCCGCGGGTTGCTGCTCCTCCGGTTTCTCGTCGTTCGGGTCGGACTCCCGGGGTTGGGGTTCCTGTCCCGGTTGTTCCTCCGGTTGCTGGTTCTCCGGCGACTGCTGCGATTGCGGCGGCGGCTTCGGCAGCAGGTCGCGGATCTCTTCCATGAGCCGAGCCGCCGTCTCCTGATCGGCCACGGCATCCCGGTAACGGCGATCCTCGAACGCGCCGCAAGCCCGTGACTGGGCGTCCGCGACGCCGTTGGCCAGTTCCAGAATCTTCGCACGGTTCTCGGCGGAGAGCAATGGCGCCTGCGGCGCATCCGGCGGCGTGTTGGTGCCGGTCGGCGGCGGGGCGGGGATGCCTTCCGGGGGGACGGATTGTTCGAAGCGGTCGCGGAACATCGGGGTCAGTTCCCGCGCCTCCTTCTGATCGTCGCCGGCCTGCTGCAGCGCGGCGCCGCCGGCGGTATCGGCGGCCCGCGCAACCGCCAGGGCATTGGTTTGCCGGCGCAGATCCTCGGCGAGCAGCAGTTCATGGGGCACGACCGATTTCCAGAGCTGGTACAGGCCCTGGGCGGCCCTTGTGCCGACGGCGCGCCCGGAGAGATCGAGGTCGCGGAAGCGTCCGGCGGCGTCGAGCATATCCTGGCGCGACCGTTCGGCAACCTGATTCAGGGCGGCCTGGAGTTGGGCGTTCGTGGCGGCGGGGCCTTGCGCGAGCGCCTCCGTCAGTTTGGCGCGCAGCGGAATCCAGAGATCGGCCGCGGCGCGCTGGTCGGCGGCGAGCGCCTCCAGGGCGTAGACGCGATCGGGCGTCGTGTTGGTGGCCACATGGTCGGCGGCGTCGAGCAACGCGCGTTGCCGGCGCAGCAGTTCATCGGCGAGGTCGGGGGGCTGTTTCGCGCCGTGGGCCTTCATCAGACGTTCGATCTTCGCTTCCTCGTCGAGGCGGGGCAGGTCGCGCATGGCGGCGGCGAGATTGAGACGTGCCGCGGTTTCGGCGGGTTGACCGTCCGGCGCATCCTGGCGCAAGGCCTGACGGAAGGCATCGGCGGCCTGGCGCATCAGTTGGGCGCGGGCGGCGGTGTCGGGGGCGCCCTCGGCTTCGGGCGCGGCCGTGGCGGCATGGAAAAGCGCGGCGCCGAGGGCGGCCGCGGCGCCGTCGCGCGGTTCGTTGGATTGCAGTACGAGACCGCGCAGCAGGTCGGCCGCGCCGCGGTAGTCGCCGGCGGCGTAGCGCGCGAGGGCGGCATTGTAGGTGAACACGGCGGCGGTCCGGGGATCGGTGCCGCGTGTGGCGCCGAGGTAGGCTTCGGCGGCGGCGGCGTAGTCGCCCTGGCGATGGAGTCGTTGGGCGGCGCGGGCGCCGGCGCGGCCGGCGGGCGTGTCGGACTTACCCACGGCGGCCGCCGCCGTCGCATTCGTGGCGGTATTCGTGGCGGCGGCGGACGATGGCGCGTTGGTCGCGGCGCGCGCGGGTTCGGCGGCCGCAAACGCCAGAGCGCCGAGGGCGAGAAGGATGCCGACTTGCGCGGGGGGCGTTCGCCTCGACGGCGTGCGGCGGCGCGGTCCGGCGGCCGGTCCGGCGGCCGGCGCGGTGGTCGGCGTCGGGGGACGGCTGGTCACGGCCAGGCGGCCACCGCTCAGCAGCATCGCGGCCAGCGCGAAACATATGCCGGGAAACAGGAACCACTGGTAGCGTTCGATGGCGCGTTGCTGCCGCGTTTCGGCGAGTTCGCGGGCCTGGATTTTGCGGACATGCTCCTGGTAGAGCGTCCCCAGGGTCGTATGCGCCGTGCTGGCCAGTTCGACCGGCCAGTAGGCGCCGCCCGAGGCCGTGGCGATCTGGTGCAGCGTATGGTGGTCGAGGCGCGTGACGACGGCCTCGTTCTCGAACTGTTGAAAGCCGCCGGCCGATTCGGCGTCGGGAATGCGCGCGCCCTGGCGGTCGCCGAGTCCGACCGTGAAGACGGGGACGCGCTTCTCGCCCGCCTCACGGGCGATCACGGCCGCGTTGCCGGTGAGGTCTTCGCCGTCGGAGATGAGAATGATGGCCTTCGTGGAGGACTCCTGGGCGTCGAACGCATCCAGCGCCGTTCGCAGCGCATGGCCGATGTCGGTTTCGCCGGGCGGCGCGGAATCGATGTCGATGCCTTCCAGCGCCTGCTTGAGGAACGCGTAATCGGTGGTCATCGGACAGACGACGGCGCCCTTGTTGCGGAAGGCGATGAGACCGGCGCGATCGCCTTGCATGGCGCGGATCAGGTCGAGGATATCGGCCTTGGCGCGGCGGAGTCGGTTCGGGTGCACATCCGTGGCGAGCATCGAGCGCGAGACATCGAGGCAGATCATCAGGTCGCGCCCCGTCTGCAGTACCGTCTCCTCGCGTTCGCCCCAGCGCGGTTGGGCCACGGCCAGGAGCATGAACAGGCAGGCCGCGGCGAAGAGCGCGATCTGCGCGTGCAGGCGGGCGACGCCGTGCGGCGGGCTGAGGTGACGCTGCATGGCGGGCGAGACGAACGCATCGAGCGCGTGCGCGCGGCGGCGCACGAGGACGGCCCACCAGGCGGCGAGCGCGGGCGCCAGCCAGAGCAGATACAGAAACCCGGGGTTGGCGAAGTGAAACGGCATATCAGATCATCCGTCGGTTGAGTCCCATGTTCAGCGATACGGCCAGCGCCAGCAGCGCCAGCGACGGCACCGCGAACCGGGGGAACAGTTCGTTGTACTGATGGTAAACCGCCTGCTCGATGCGTGTCTTCTCCAGATCGTCGATATCCTCGAACGCCTTCGCGAGCGTGTCGGCGCTGCGGACGCTGAAGTAGCGGCCGCCGGTATCCTGGGCGATCTGCTTGAGCTGCGTCTCGTCGAGCGTGACGTGGGCGTAGCTGATGGCCTTGCGTCCGAAGGGGTCGGCGCCCCAGAACGGGGCGCGTCCGGTCGAGCCGACGCCGATGGTATAGACGCGGATGCCGAGCGCCTTGGCAAGCGTGACGGCCTGGGCGGGCGTGACCACGCCGGCGTTCGATTCGCCGTCGCTGAGCAGGACGACGATGCGCGAGGCGGGTTCGGCGTTGCGCAGGCGGGCGCAGGCGGTGGCGAGCCCGTCGCCGATCGCCGTCAGCATTTCCTCTTCGTTCAAGACCGCGCCATCCGGGCCGAACGCCGGTTTGGGCGTCTCGACGCCCTGGAGTACATGCAGCAGCGCCGCGTGATCGGTCGTCAGGGGGGCGCGCGTCGAGGCATAGCCGCCGAACGAGACGAGGCCGATCAGGTCCACCGGGCGCTGCTTGATGAACTCGGCGAAGGTCTCCTTGACGACATCCAGGCGCGTCCGATAGGCGACACCGGTGGGGGTGCGCTCGGAGAGATCGAGGGCTTCCATGGAGCCGGAGACGTCGACGACCATCTGAATGGCGATGACATCGGCCGTGCGGCGCGAGGACGAGAGCACGGTTTGCGGGCGGGCGAGGGCGAGGATGCCGGGCGCCATCGCGGCCAGGGCGACGCCGGGCAGGACGAGGCCGGTCCAGGCGCGCCAGCCGGGCCGTCCGGACGCGAGGCGGTGCAGCGGGGCGAAGCGAAGGCCGGAGCGTCGGCGGCGGCCATAGACGCGCCAGACCGCCGCGGCCAGCGGGATGAACAGGAGCAGGAAGATCGGGGCGCCGAAACGGAACATGGCTAGCGCTCCTTTCGCTTGGCGGAGGCCCGCGCGGCGGCGTCGCAGCGGTCGGCGTCGGCGCCGACATAGGACCGGGCGGTATCGACGGCGGCCTCGATGGCGGCGTCGCCGGGATGGTGGGCGGCGAACTTGACCATATCCGCCGACTGGAGGAACTCGCGCAGGCGGGCGGCGACATCCGCGTCGAAACGGGGGTCGTCGCCGATGGCGGCGAGGAACTCCTCGGTGGTCTGCTCCGGCGCGCGGATGCGGTGCTGCCGTTCGATGTACCGGCGCACGACCATCGTCAACTCGACGTAGAAATCCTTGACCAGGCCCTTCTCGACGAGTCGGCGGGCGAGCAGTTCCCGCAGCTCGTGCATGGCGCGTTCGCGCGGGGACAGGCGGGCCAGCACGACGTGTCGGCGGATGCGTTTTGCGAGGTGGAACAGGGGGAACGCGGCGGCGAGTATGGCCAGGGTGGCGAGCACCCAGCCGAGCACCGTCCGCGCCGACGGTCGGATCCAGACGGGCTTGAACGTTTCGGCAACCGTGCCGGGCGCGGCACCGTCGATCACCGGCGCCAGTTCGAGCGCGACCGGCGGCGTCGTGAACCACATGGGCCGCGGCGGGCTGGCGCTCTGGTCGAGGCAGGTCACGACCAGCGGGGCGATGCGGTATTCGTCGGCCACGATGGGCGTCAGGCGGGCGTGACGGCGGTGCAGGCTCTGGCCGGCGGCGGCGGTCGGCGTGTCGTCATAGGCGCCCGACAGCAGGAAGCCGTCGAACCGTCCGCCGAACTCGGGCAGCGTGACGCGCACCTCGGATGGGGCGGTCACTTCGATCGTCAGGAGCAGATCGCGGTCGAGGTGGACATCCGAACGGCTAAGGGTGAGCGCGGCCCTGACGCTGCCCTGCGCGGCGGTGACGGTGCGCGGCGCACCGGCGGATTCGGCGCGGACGTCCGGCGACTTGTCGCGGCGGCAGCCGGCCGCGCCGAGGAGGACGCAGAGCAGCAGGCATCGGTACATGGTCAGCCCCTCCGTGCGCGCAGTTGACGTTGGCGGAACAGGCGGCGGACATCGTCCACGAACGGCCGTGCCGTGGACAACGGGATGTGGTCGATGCGGTTGCGGCGGAACGTGCGCAGCAGCGCGTCGGACTCGTCGCGGGCGGCACGGGCGAAGCGTTCGCGGACGGCGGGCGACGAGGTGTCGACCACGTGCAGCGCGCCGGACTCGGCATCCTGCATCTCGACGAGTCCGACGTTGGGCAGTTCCAGCTCGCGCGGGTCGGTCACCGGGCAGCAGATCAGGTCATGTTTGCGGGCCGTGGTGCGCAGTTCCTGTTCATAGTCGCGGGCCAGGAAGTCCGAGATCAGGAACACGATCGAGCGGCGTTTCTGGACATTGTTCAGAAAGCGGAAGGCGCCGGCGATATCGGTGCCGCGGCTGGTGACTTCCGCGGCGAGCACCTCCCGCACCAGGCGCATGGCGGCGGTGCGGCCCTTGCGCGGCGGGACGTATTTCTCGATGTGGTCGCTGAAGAGCACGAGGCCGATATTGTCCTGGTTCTTGACGGCCGACAACGCGAGCAGGCAGGTGATTTCCGCGGCGGTCTCGGCCTTCGTGCGGTCGCCCGAACCGAAACACTGGGAACCCGAGATATCCACGAGGAACACGATCGTCAGTTCGCGTTCCTCGCAGAAACGCTTGATGAAGGGGTGACCCATCCGGGCGGTCACGTTCCAATCGATCGCGCGCACGTCGTCGCCGGGCACATAGGCGCGGACCTCGTCGAACTCGATCCCCTGGCCCCGGAATACCGAATGGTAGGCGCCCGACAGATGCTCGTCGACGAGGCGGCTGGTGATCATCCGGATCTTGCCGACCTGCTTCATCAACTCGCGTGTATCGATGGGCATGGCCATTCCCTCCGTCGAACTCGGTTATGGCACGGGCAGCGAGTTGAGGATACCGGTGATGACATCCTCGCTGGTGACCTCCTCGGCTTCGGCTTCATAGGTAAGGATGACGCGGTGGCGGAGGACGTCGTGGGCGATTTCCTTCACGTCCTGCGGCGTCGCGTAGGGTCGGCCGTTGAGCATGGCGTTGGCCCGCGCGGCCAGGTTGAGGTAGAGCGTGGCGCGCGGCGAGGCGCCGTACTCGATCTGGTGCGCGATATCGAGCTTGTAGTCCGCCGGCCGGCGTGTCGCGAACACGATGTCGAGGATGTAGTCGCCGACCTTCTCGTCGCAGTAGACGTGGTCGAGGGCCTCGCGCATGGCGATAATCCGTGCCGGGTCCAGGACCGCCGAGATGACGATATCCTGTCGGCGCGTGAACCGGTTCATGATGCGCCGTTCGTCATCCTTCGACGGGTAGTCGACCTTGCACTTGAGCATGAACCGGTCGATCTGCGCTTCGGGCAGGGGGTAGGTGCCCTGCTGCTCGATCGGGTTCTGCGTGGCCATGACCATGAACGGATTCGGCAGGGGATAGGTTGCGTTGCCGATGGTGACGGCATGTTCCTGCATCGATTCCAGCAGCGCCGACTGCACCTTGGCGGGGGCGCGGTTGATCTCGTCCGCCAGCAGGAGGTTGGTGAAGACGGGGCCCTGGCGCGGCGCGAAGGTGCCCTCCTTCGGGTTGTAGATCATCGTGCCGATGACGTCGGCGGGCAGCAGGTCCGGCGTGAACGAGATGCGCTGGTACTGCACCCCGATGGCCGTGGCCAGCGTCTTGACGACGGTGGTCTTGGCCAGGCCGGGAACGCCTTCCAGCAGGATGTGACCGCCGGTCACGAGCGCGATCAACATGCGGTCGAGCAGGCGTTCCTGGCCGACGAGCATCTTGTGGACTTCCTGGCGAACGGCGTCGAAAGCCGCCGACTGGGCCTTGATCAGGTCTGTGGCGCGTCCGATATCTTCTGCCATCTTAGGCCTCCCGCGGGTTGTACGGCACGGCGTGAGCCGCTACTTATTGACGGCCGCCTGGGTGTTCGTCGCGGCGGTCGCCGCGGCATCCTTCGGGGTTTCGGCCGGTGCGGCGGCCTCGGCCGCCGCGGCGCCGGCGGCATCCGGCGCCGGCGTTTTGTCCGCGCCGACGGCCGCCATATCGGCGTCCTTCTTCTCCTCGTCGGTCTTCTGCTTCAGCAGATCGGTCCGCGGCTTGAGCATCGTCTCGGCCTTATAGGACGGAATCACGTAGGTCCAGTTGGCCAGCTTGCGGTTGAGCGCCGCGGCCTCGTCGCGCACTTTGCCTTCCTCCGCCTCGCGGGTCTTCTTGGCCTCTTCGGTCTCGTCGGCCGGGACCGGCGTGCCGGCGCCCGCGTAGGAAACGCTGAAGCGGGCATAGCGATTCTCCGACTCGCCGGCCTTCCCGCCTATCTTAACGACGTGGAGCACCCCTTTCTTGGTTGTCGCCTCGTAAATCACCGGGGCGCCGAAGCCCATCGCGTCGTCCGTCATCGCGGGGTCGGCGATGTCCTCGAAGCGGAGGTAGCTCAGGGCGCTCTCCAGCGCGTAGACCTTGGAGTCGTCGAACGTCTCGCCCTCCGCCAGGTTCCCGAGCGTCAGCTTGCCGTCCGCGCCGCGCGCGAGCTCGACGGGGGCGCGGTCGGGGCCGGTGACGCGGATGCCGGCGACATCGCTGCCGGTCAGGTTGGCGACCTCGGCATTGACCCAGCGGGTGGGGTCGGTCTCGGCGAAGTCGTGTAGCGCGTCGGCGACGAGTGACACGGTCTTGCCGCCGTCGGTCGAAACGAAACGGCCGTCGGGATACCCGCCGCGACCGGACGTCGCGGATTGGGCTTCCCGGGTCTCGCCGATCATCACGGAAGCCAGCGTCGCGCCGGCTTCGTCCTCGAGCACGAGGCGGGACGCGGTCTCGGGCGTCAGTTTGAGGCCTGCCTTCTGCGCATCGCCAACGGTGACGGTCTGACCGACCTTGAGGTCGGCGAGTTTGACCAGCGCGCCCTTCAGCTTCCCGAAGTCGGCGGGGTAGTTATGCTTTTCGGCGACGGCCCAGGCATCGTCCACGCGCGACACGGTCGACGTCTTGCCGTCGGCGACGAGGGTGACGCGGGCGACCTTGTCCAGGGCGAGGCCGGGGAGCAGGGCTTTCCCGACTTCCGCGGGCATCGGTCGGTGTTTGCGGTTCGAGGTCAATACGGCCAGGCCGCCCAACACGGCTGCCGCGATGACGAGGGTGATCAGTGTCTTGCCCTTCATGTGAGTCTCTCCTTTGTCAGTCTTCCAGGGTTAAGGGTTGGCGATGCCGGGCGCGGCCGACGGGGCCGCGCCCGAACCGGCGGCACGGTCATCGGTTCTTGCGATGCAGACCGAAGGCGATGCCTGCCGCGGCGACGAGTGCCGGCATCAGGGCGATGTTGAAGAACTTGAGCTTGATACCGAGTGTTTCGATCTCGCTCCGGAGTTGCTTGCGGACTTCCTTCAGCTCCTGCTTCACGCGGAACTCCTCGGCGCGGAAGCTCTCGATTTCCTGCTTCTGGCGCTCGCTCAGGATGAACCGCTGGTTGTCGGTCTTCTCCTGCTGGAGTTCGTTGAGCCGCGCCTGGGCCTGTTGCAGCCGCGACTCGAGGGACTTCTCCTTCTCCTGCCAGCGTTCGACGGCGGCACGCTCCAGCTTGTCGACGCGGGCAAACGGGCGGTTGAACTCGCCGCGCGAGCGGATCGAGATCAGATCCTCGCTGCCGGCCATCTGCTCGACGATGTTGGCGAACATGGACAGGTTTTCGTTCAGCGGCCGGTACGCCTTCGCGCCGAAGAAGTTGATCTCCTCCACGCAGACCGGATCGTAGATCATATCCGCATCGGCGACGATGACGACCACGCTCTGGCCTTCCTTGAGCGCGTTGTCCGCTTTGGCTTCGGTTTCCGGCGTCGCCTTCTCCGCGTCCTTGTCCGCGGCGTCATCGGCGGGCTCGTCCGCTTTCGGCCGGCCGTCGGGGAACGCGGTCTTGAACTTGCCGCCGAGGCGCAGCGCGATATGCTGGGCGGCGCCGGCCTTCTTCGCCTGGCGGGCGATGGCATCGGCGCCGAAGCGCGCGGTCATGCCGTCGATCAGCGCCACATTGTGCGTGGTGGTCAGCAGCGGCGTCACCGTGATGTCGCTGGACGTGTTATCCGTCAGCGCGCCGGCGAAGGCGGTACGGATGAGTTCGAGCCGGGCGGTGGAGACATCGTCGCGGCTGATGTTTTCCGGTCCGTAGGTCATGACCACCGGGCTACGTTCCACGCGGTTGTCGCCCGTGCGCATCGGGGTGCCGGCGTTGAAATCGGCCAGCACCTTGTCGGGGTCGTAGCCGATGCCCCAGGCGCGCAACAGTTTGTCCGCGTTCGAGGACGCGCCCGGCATGCCGTATGGCGAGCCGGCGCCGGCGGACTGATCGGCGAAGGCCATCGGGTCGATGAACAACACGAGGTGGCCGCCGCCGAGCACATACTGGTCGAGGGCGAACTGGGCCTTGTCGCTCAACTCCTTCGGGTGGACCACCAGCATCGCGCTGAGACCGGCGGGGACGCCTTCGTCAAGCGCGGCGATCTCGCGCAGTTCGTAGTTCTTCCGCAGGTCCTCGAAAGCGACCCACGCGGGTTGCGGCTGGGGCGGGGGCTGGCCGGGCATGGGGTACGGGGGCGGCCGCATGCCCAGGACCGGCAGGCTGCTGAACACGCCGATGACCGGTTTCGCGGGGTGCGCGATGCCATGGATCAGGCGTGTGACGTTGTACTCCAGGAGTTGCTGCATGCGCGGGTCGAGCGAGGGCATTGTGTCCTCGGCCTTGCCGGAGACGGCGACGAGGCCGAAGTAGACCGGCGGACCGAACATGTCCAGCGGCTGCCCCGACAGACCGTACTTCTGCGCCCATTCCTCGGCCTCGGAATCGGGTTTCGGATCGTACTTCTGCAGTTCGATCATACCCTTCGAGGCCAGTTCGTACTCGCGCAGCAGGTCCTCGACCTGGCGGGCGTAGTTCTTCAGTTGCACCGGCACTTCCGGGTTGCTGCTGTTGAAAAACAGCTTCAGCGTGACGGGTTGTTCGATCTTCGCGATCGTCTTCAGCGTGCCGTCCGACAGCGAGTAGAGGTTCTCGTCGGTCAGATCGGTGCGTAGGCGCAGGTTGCCGACGAGGCTGTTGGCCGCGACCAGGATCGCGAACAGCACAAGCAGGCCGACCAGCCCTGAGCCGAGCTTGATGACGGTATGAGGTTTGTCGTTCTTCATCGGGTAGTGTCCTTTCCTTCTGCGCGGCCGGCGGGAAGGCCGGCCATGGCGCTAGGCATACTTGCGGTTATCGAGTACGAGGTGGGTGGCGAAGATCATGAACGCCATGACGCTGATGTAGTACGTCACATCGGCGAGGTCCAGCACGCCGCGTCCGAGCGAGTCGTAATGCGGCATGAAGCTGAGCGCGGCGACGCCGTCGACCAGCCATGCCGGCGCCCAGCGCACGAAATACTGCGTCACGGGTTCCCAGCCGGCGAGCACGAGCAGCAGGCAGACCATCAGCGCCAGCACGAAGCCGATCACCTGGTTGCGCGTGATGGACGAGGTCAGCATGCCGACCGCGACATACGCGCCGGCGAGCAGGATCGAGCCGAGGTAGCCGCAGACGATCACGCCGCCATCGGGGGCGCCGAGGTAGTAGACCGTCGTAACCATCGTGGGAATGGTCAGCAGGACGGCGATCGTGATGAACAGCCAGGCCGCCAGGAACTTGCCGAGGATGGCCTGTGTCATCGTCACCGGCATCGTCAGCAGCAGTTCCACCGTGCCGGAGCGCCGCTCCTCGGCCCAGAGGCCCATCGTGGCCGCGGGCACGAGCAGCAGGTACACCCACGGATGCCAGAAGAAGAAGGGCTCCAGATCCGCGATGCGTCGCTCGTAGAAGTGATGGATCGAAAAGGTCATGAACCCGATCAGGATCAGGAACACGACCATGAAGACATAGGCCACGGGCGACTCGAAGTAGGATTTGAGCTCCCGTTTGAAGATGGCGAGTGTGGTGCGCACGTTATCCATTGATGGTTTCCTCCTTGCCCAGTGTCAGCATGCGGAAGACGTCGTCGAGGCGCCCCGTACTGCTTTTCGCCTTCAGTTCCTTCGGCGTGCCGTTGGCCACGATCTGGCCGTTGGCGATGATGATCGCGCGCGTACAGACGGCGTCGACTTCTTCCAGGATGTGTGTGGAGACGATGATGGCCTTCTCCGCGGCCATCTCCTTGATCATCTCGCGGACGACGTGCTTCTGGTTCGGGTCGAGACCGTCGGTCGGCTCGTCCATGATCAGGACCGCGGGGTCGTGCAGGATGGCCTGCGCGAAGCCGACGCGCTGGCGGTAGCCCTTCGACAGCGTGCCGATGGTCTGGTTGCGCACCTTGGTCAGGTGGCATTTCCGGATCGTGGCATCGACGCGCTCGGCCGCTGCGCCGCCGCGGAAGCCGCGCACTTCGGCCGCGAACTTCAGAAAGTTCGTGACGGTCATCGACCCGTACGCGGGGGCGTTTTCGGGCAGGTAACCGATCTGCTTCTTCACCGCGATGGGGTCGGTGAGAATATCGTGACCGCACACGGTCGCGGTGCCGCCCGACGGCGGCAGGAAGCCGGTGATCATCCGCATGGTCGTCGTCTTACCGGCGCCGTTGGGTCCCAGGAAGCCGAGTACCTCGCCTTTAGCCACGCTAAAGGAGACGCCCTTGACGGCTTCGATGGTCCCGAAGTGCTTCTTCAGGTTCTTCGCCTCAATCATGGTTCCTCCACGGTTTGGATCCACCCGCATGCGGCGGGTGCGACAGTGTCACGGTTCGGTTCCTTAGCAGAAAATGTGCCAGCATGCGAGTCTAGAACGGCAGGTTATGCTCCTTGATCTTGCGTTGGATGGTACGGCGCGACAGGCCGAGTTGATCGGCCGTCAGCGTGCGGTTGCCCTCGTTTCGGACGAGGGCCTGACAAAGGATCTCGCGCTCGAGTTGTTCCAGGGTCATGGTCGGCGGGAAGGTCACCGTGCCGGCGGAGGCGCCCGCGGAGGCGCCGGCGGGCGCCGGAATCTCGGGCGTCGGGGCGGGTGCGGTCTCGGTGGCGCGGGCGGGGGGCAACCGAAGTTCGTGCGCGGTCAGCGTCGATGAGCGGGCCATGACGACGGTCGATTCGATGACGTTGCGCAGTTGGCGGACGTTGCCCGGCCAGGGGTACCGTTCGAGCGCCGTGTAGACGGCGGGATCGACGTCGGTGATGCAGCGGCCGTGCGCGTGGCAGGCCTCGGCGAGAAAACGGTCGGTCAACGGCCGGATATCGGCCGGGCGTCGGCGCAGCGGCGGGATGGTCAGCGGAACGACGTTGAGACGGTAGAGCAGGTCCTCGCGGAAGACGCCGTCGCTGACGAGGTCGTGCAGATCGCGGTTCGTCGCGGAGACGATGCGCACATCGACCGTGAACGTTTGCTGAGAACCGACGCGGGTGATCTGGCGATCCTCGAGCACGCGCAGCAGTTTGACCTGGACGGCGGCGGGGGCATCCCCGATTTCGTCCAGGAAGAGCGTGCCGCCGTCGGCGCGTTCGAAGGCGCCGCGATGCTGCTTGATAGCGCCCGTGAACGAACCTTTCTCGTGGCCGAAGAGTTCGGACTCCAGCAGCGACTCCGGGAATGCGCCGCAGTTGATCGCGACGAACGGCTGCGCGGCGCGGGCGCTTTCGACATGCAAGGCGCGGGCGATCAGCTCCTTGCCGGTGCCGCTCTCGCCGTGGATGAGGACCGTCGCCATGGTGTCGGCCAGGGCGCGCACCTGATCGATCAGCGCGCGCGTGGAGGGGTCCGCGGCCACGAAGTTCGCCAGGCCGAAGCGGTCGGTCACCGATGACCGCAGGCGGCTGACCTCGGTGCGCAGACGGTAGGCCTCGGAGGCGCGGGCGAGTTTCGACTGCAGGTCGTCGATATCGAGCGGCTTCATGATGTAGTCGTAGGCGCCGGCCTTGAGCGCCTTCACGCTCGAATCGACGGAGCCGTAGGCGGTCATGATCAGGACGGGGATGGCCGGATCCATCGCGCGGATGCGGCGCATGACCTCGACACCGTCGATATCGGGCAGGACGAGGTCGGACAGGACGACGTCGAAAACGCCGTCGCGGAAGGCCTCGACGCCGGCGACGCCGGTGGCCACGGCCGTCGGCTGCATGCCGCAGTCGGCGATGGCATCCGACACCGAGCGGCGGCCGTCGGGATCGTCTTCGACTATGAGGATGCGTGTCGTCATGGGTGAAAGACCGGCAGTTTGATCGTAACCCGTGTTCCGGGGCCAGCCTTTTCTCCGATCGCGATCGAGCCGTCGGAGCGTTCGATGGCGGCGCGCGCCAGAAAGAGGCCGAGTCCGGTGCCTTCCGGGCGTGTCGTTTCGAACATATCGAACACGCGTTCACGGCGCCGCGGCGGTATGCCGGGACCCTGGTCGTCGATATCGACCCGCGCGGTCTCGCCCTCGACCGCGAGGGTCACCGTAACCAGGCTGCCGCGTGGCGCGAACTGTTCGGCGTTGGTCAGCACGTTGACCAGGGCGCGGCGGAGCGCATTGCCATAGGTCAGCACGCGAACCGGTTCCGGCGGGGCCTGGATGGAGGCGGTGACGCCGGCCTGCTCGAAGCGGGGCGCCAGCATGCGCAGCGATTCCTCCAGGCAGGCGCGCAGTTCGAGCGGTTCGCGTTTGTCGGACGATGGCCGCGACATGTAGAGGAACTCCTCGAACACCTTGTCCATCCGGTCCAACGTACCGCGCACGCGGTCGGCCAGTTCGGCCAGGCGATCGACGCGGCACTCCGCGCCGCGCGTGGCTTCGCGTGCCAGCATCTGCACATCGAGGCGCATGGACGACATCGGATTGCGGAAGTCGTGCACGATGCCGTTGGCCAGGACGCCGGAAAACGCCAGATGCTCTTCGCGGCGGCGCTGGGCTTCGCGGCCGGCCTCGCGCCGCATCATCCAGACCACCAGCAGCGTGCAGGCGCCGAAGGAGACGACCAGCGCCAGCATGGTCAGCTTGAACATCGACGCGAGCGCGGTCGTGCTGTCGCGGCCCTCGCGCCAGAGCGCCTCGCGGCGCAGGGCCACTTCCACGCGGCGCGGCTCGCCGTCGTCGCCGATCAGGTCGCGCACGAAGACCACCACCGGGACGGTGCCCTGGGCGGCGGTCTGAAGGACCTTCGGGTACATGGCGACCTCATTGAGCGCGGCCGCCCGCGGCGTCGGCTGGGGCAGGGGGTGTTCGGGATCGAGCGCTTCCGTCTGCTCGTGAAAGACGACCACATTGCTGCGGGTCACCGAGACGTACTGGATGGCGTCCTCGACGGTGTGCATCGACTGCACGAGGCGCGAGAACTCCTGCCAGTCCCGCTCCGAAGCCGGTTCGGTGGCGACGACGGGCTGCGAGGAGAGGTAGCCGGCGATGACGCGGCCGATGCCGAGCACGGTATGGGCGGCGGCGCGTGTCGCATCGTCCCGCTGGAGACGGCGGAGCACGGCGAGCGTCCCGCCGGTCAGCGCGGCGATCAACAGCACCAGCGCCGCGGTCAGCAGCGTCAGCGAAACAGGATATCGGCGAGGAGGCATGCAGGATTCTCTCTAGCAGAAGACGTGCCCGGTCGTCAAAAGGCCCATGCGACGGCCTGACGCGTCTTCGGCTGCGACATCCTGTCGCGGACCGCTACAGAAAGTCACGGCGCGTGTGACAGATGGAGGGGCTGAGGATGCCTTTGTCGTCTGGCATATTTCATGCGCGTCAGGTCGCGTATGATGGAAGACCGCAAAGAGCGTTTGCTGGCGGGGCGATGGCTGGACCGCCTGTTGCTGGCCGGTATCCTGGTGCTGCAGGTGGTTGTGCTGGTGCGGCTGTCGGACGTGAACGCGGCCCGGCATCGCGCGGAGACGACGGCCGGGGACGCCGTCGCGACCGGGGTGTCCGATCGGCCGGCGCGGCGGATGCCCGCCGAGGGTACGACTCCGATGGCGTACCGGGTGGCGGAGCCGTTTGGAAGCGCGGAGCCGTTTGGAAGCATGGTCGACCAGATGAACGCGGTGATGGTGCATGCCATGCGCGACATGGAGTTGATGAGCGAGTTGATGCGCCGTGACGACGGATGGGCGGCGATGGGCGCCTCGCCATCGATGGACATGCGCGAGTCGGGGGACGCATATGTCGTGGTCTTCAGTCTGCCTTCGATAACCGCCGACGACGTGCAGGTCTCGCTGGACGGGCGGCTGCTGAGCATTGTGACACCCATGCCGCGCGCGACCGGCATGGCCGGCATGCAGCGCTACCGTCATCTGGTCAAACTGCCGGGACCGGTAGGCGACCTCGATCAGGCATCCGCCTCGCTGACCAACGGTCTCCTGCGCGTCAGCGTGCCCAAGGGCCATGCCGCTGTCGAATACCGCCCGAGCTTCCGCCTCTACTAGCCCGGACTGGGGGAAGCGGGACAAGAGAACGGTGGGCGATGGGTGGATCGGGATCGTGTAAGTGAGACCGGTTAAGGGTAGCCGAGTAGGGGTGGCGGTTGGGCGGTTAAGTGCAGGGAGCGTATGAAGCAGTAGGCACGGATCTCCGAGACGTGCCCCGGCCGACGGCCGGCCGCGCTTCGCGCGGCGGTGTCCAATACATTCTTCCACCATTCCATCGTTCCACGGGATGACAGAGACGATTCTTGCGGACTGCCCACGAAACACACCAAAGAACGCGAAATCACTCCCCTTTCGTGTCATTTTGTGTATTTCGTGGGTGACCTCCGGACTTCTGCGAAAGGCTCAAGAGAGAGATTTGCGATGGCAATGGCGGAGATGGCGCGGTGGGCTCGGAGGCTTCAGGAAAGAGGGGCGCTGTCAGTACAGCGTGGCGCTATGTGCCCGCTGTCCAGCAGAGAAGAACACTCAACAGCGAACAAGGAACGCCCAACGTTCAGCGTGTTGGTCCCGTCTTTCGTTGTGTGTTCGGCGTTTCATGTTCGCTGTTGGCTGTTCATGTCCCATGTCCGTAGGGGTGGCGCCGGGCGGTTTTCCGAGCACGGACAGCGTTATCGCAGAGAAGAACATTCAACAGCGAACAAGGAACGCCCAACGTTCAGCGTATGTGTCCCGTCTTTCGTTGCGTGTTCGGCGTTTCATGTTCGCTGTTGGGTGTTCATGTCCCATGTCGATTCGCTTTGCTCCCCTGCCCGCGTTTTCCCTACACTCCCGGCATTGTGGAGGGTTGATCATGGAACAGTTCATCGGGCATGTTTTCGGGTGGACGTTCGGCGGGGGGGCGAGTAGGCACGGCGCTCCGAGCCGTGCGTACAGGTTGGCGGCGCTGGAGAAGATGCTGAAGGCGGAGAGGCAGTCCGCAGATTAACACAGATGGAGGATGGGGATGAGCAATGAGCAGGCGGCACTGGCGGTCTTCGAGAAACATCCGATTCGCCGTTTCTACGATGAGTCTGGAGAGATGTGGTATTTTTCCGTAGTGGACGTTGTGGCGGCGCTGACGGATAGCGTCAATGCCCGCGATTACTGGTTCAAGATGAAAATCCGGGTCAAGACGGAGGACGGATTTGAACTGTCGACAATTTGTCGACAGTTGAAGCTCAGGGCACCCGACGGCAAGATGCGGGAAACCGATTGCGCCAATGTCGAGGGTCTGTTCAGAATCATCCAGTCCATCCCGTCGCCCAAGGCGGAGCCGTTCAAGCAATGGCTGGCCAAGGTCGGCTACGAGCGCATTCAGGACATGAGCGACCCGGCCCGCTCGCTCGACCGCGCCCGCGAGTACTGGCAACAGCACGGGCGCAGCGAGAAGTGGATTCAACAGCGGATGATGGGCCAGGAAACTCGCAACAAGCAGAGGAAAACGCCGAGGCCGGCCGCAAGGGCGGCGGCATTGCCAAGAAAGCGCGCCGGGAACTGGAGCAGAAGACGGGCCGGAGCGTGGTCACCGGCGAGAGTTTCCTGCCGCCGACGGGGGACAAGCGGAAGATTGGTGGGAAGGGATGAGGATGGGAAGGGGGAGAGAAGGTACCAGGCCGTCTGCGCGCGAGGATCGCGGCGGTTGACGCGTGGGGTGGGGAACGACTCGGATCTTGAAATGGGGAGTACCTGGAACTGGCCGAACTCCTGCGGTTTCCGGCGCCATTGACCGTCACGTCACGTCACTTTGGGCGACCTTCATGCCGAAGTCCGCCCGGGTGGCCTGTCTTTTGACACCCGCTGAGATCGGGGCTTGCTTTTATTACTGAAACGGCCAATATTACGGATCAGTAATAGAGGGAGTTTTGTGAATATTCAGATCATAGAGACAGGGCGTGACCTGAAGGCCGCTGTTGGCGAGGCGCTGGCGGGATGGAAGAATCCCAGCTTCACCGTCAAGCGGTCCGAAGCCGGCGATTGGGATTTCGTTGCCGACACCGACGTGGACGGGAAGGTTCACCGGTTTGGCGTCGACTCCAAGTTGCATCCGTCGGTGAGGGATGTGGAGACGCTCGCCGCGAAGGCGGCGGGGGGGACATCTCCCCTGCTGGCCACGGTGCAGGCGACACGCTCCCTGGTGGAACACTGCAAGCGGCTCGGTGTGAGCTGCCTTGATCTGAACGGCCGAATCTGGTTGCGGGCCAAGGGAGTTCTGGTTGACCGCGAAGCGACCGGCGCGCGTGTGCGGTACCGTACGGCGGAAGCGCCGGTGAATCCATTTTCCCTGAAGTGCTCGCGCCTGGCCCGGGCGCTTTTGGCCTTTCCGGGACGTCAGTGGCGACAGGCGGAACTTGCCGAGTTCATCGGACTGAGCCAAGGTCTGCTTTCACGCCTGCTGAAGCGAGCCGGTACGGAGGGCTGGGTTGCGGGTCGTCGCGGCGACTGGAGTGTCGCGGATGCGGACGGCCTATTGGATGCGTGGAAGGAGGCGGACGCCTGGCAGAAGCGTGTGACCGTGCGGCAGTATTCCGCCCTGGAGGGCAATCTCAAGGAGCTGGCCAAGCGGGTTCTTGATCGGGTGCCTGGCGAGGTGGCGTTCACGCAGTGGTTCGCGGCTGGGTTGCGTTTCCCGTATGCGGACGTGCCGATCGTATCGGCGTATGTCGCGGAGACATCGGCCGCGGGGTTGGCGGATGCTCTTGGCGTGCGGGAGGTATCGTCAGGCGGGAAGCTTTGGCTGGTCACGCCGAAGGATGTGGGTGTGTTTCAGGCGATTCGGCGAGTCGAGGGGTTCCCGATCGTCTGTGATGTTCAGATTTACCTGGACCTGTTGCAGGTCGGCTTGCGCGGACCTGATCAGGCTGTAGCGCTGCGATCGTGGGAGGGATTCCGTAAGCCGTGAAGATGGAGCACTACGAGGATTATTCGGCGGAGGACACCGCGCGTTCAGAATCGGCACTGCTGACGGTGTGGGCTGTTCTGCATGACGTGACGGAAGACTTGGTGCTGATAGGGGGGCTCGTGCCGCGGTACATCTGCCGTCCAGCGCCGGCGACGCTGCAACCGGTGACGATGGATGTTGACCTGGGCGTGTCGCTGGCGATGAGCAGCGGCATGTATGAGACGACGAAGACGCGCCTGGCCAGGGCGGGGTTCGAGTGGGCCGACAAGCGTTTCGTCAAGGTAATCGGGAAGACGAACCTGTTCCTGGACTTCCTGACCGACAAACCCGGTAAAGATGCTCCCGATAGCGCGATGGTGGATGATGTTCCGGTGAGCGCGGTGTTTGGTATCGATCGGGCGTTGGAGGTGTATCGCGAGGTAGACATAGCGGGGAAGGATCTCTACGGTGCCGAGGTCAAGGAACGGGTGAAGGTGTGCGAGGTCGGCCCGTTCTTATGCCTGAAGCTGCAGGCGTACCACAACCGCGCGCAGAGCAAGGATGTCTTCGACTTCGTTCGGGCCGTGCGTGACTACTATGGTGGGACGGATGCGGCCGTGGCCGCCTTCCGCGCGGAAGCGGGGCACAACCTGGCGTTCGATTGCGCGATGCAGACGCTGAAGGATCGTTTCGAGGAAGCAACGTTCAAGGGCCCTGTGCAGTACGCGGATTTCTGTGCGGGGAGCCTGATGGCCGCATCGGCGGCTGACACGGAGTTCCTCCAGGCTCAATACGCGAACGAAGCCGTTGACGCGGCATGCGCGTTGCTTTCGTGAGAAGCGGATGTCCTCAACCTTGCGTGCGCAGTCGGCACCGGACACCTCGTGGCACCCCAGGGAGTCGTCGTTCATTACGGCCCAGCCGTCGCCTCGGACCAATACCCCCTCGATGCCCTCGGTGGTCTCGGGATCGGGCGATCCGATGTACTGGGTGGAGAGAGAAGAGAGGTAAAGAAGCGACAGGCCGTCTGCGCGCGAGGATCGGGGCAATTGACCTGTGTGGCGGGGAACGACTCGGGCATTGAAAGGGGCAGTGCCTGGAACTGGCCGAATTCCTGCGGTTTCCGGCGCCACCGGCCGTTACATCACCTCACTTCGGGCGACCTTCATGCCGAATTCCGCCCGGGTGGCCTGTCCCTTGACGCCGCGCGGGCACGAGCGGTTGCGGGCGGCGCAGCGAGAGTCCCTGCGCCAGGCCGAGCACATCTTCCAGTCACTCCTGCACCGGGCGTTTGCGGAGGCGGTATGACGGCGGATCGTGTGCCGGCTGAAGCGCTGGCGCTTGACGATAGCATGCCGTAGTTGGATACTGATGGTCATGAGCAGCCTTCGTATACGCGTGGAACTGAACCGGGGGCGCCACGGGATGCCGCTGAGTAAACTCGCGGACGTTGCCGAGGAGACCGTTCGGTTTCTGGCGCTGTTCTCCCGTGACATGGGCCTTACGGACGCCGAGCACCGATGGGTGGCCGAGCGATTCGAGAACAGTTCCGTGGACTTCGACTGCCGATATGCGACGGAGATAGATGAACCTATCGCGGTCCGATGCCGGCGGGGCTTCCATGCCGTCTTCGGAAATGACTACACGGTTTCCGACGTAGCGGTCTTCATTCGGCCGGAGACCCGTCGTCAGTACGCGCACATCGCGCGGCCGATTGACCCCGATGAGGTCGTCGTGTTCGGCCTGTACAGCGACGGAGAGCCGCGTCCCTCCGAGGTGTTCGAACTCACCAAGGATAGAGCGCGTGAGGTCGAAGCGCCTCAGGCCGACGCGCGGGTTTCCTATGGCGAGGTCCAGGGCGTCACCCATGCGTTCTTCAAGGAAGTGGAACGCCCGTATCTGAAGATCCGGGAACTCAGCACCCAGCAACTGGTGAATTGCTACTTCCCCAGCGAAATGTATCGCGGCGCGGTGGAACTGCTTCAGGATCCTGACGCGGTGGTGTTTGTCGAGGGGTGGGTGAAGGAAAATCGCGATACCGGGTTTGTGACCGAGATCGATGTTGCGGACTTCCGACTCGCTCCCGTGTTCTCGCCAGAGGCCCATCGGCAGGGCATCGGATTGATCCCCGACTATACCGGCGGCCAATCCACCGACGAATTTCTGGAGAGGGTGCGGCATGCCTGAGAAGCCGAGAATCTACATTGAGTCAGCGCCTCTGATCGACTTGGTAAAATCGAGAGTCGGCGTGAGTGGACAGGAGGACAGGGCGCGTGTCGTCTTTTTCGTCGAACAGGCATTGGAGGCTGCAAAGGCTGGCGACGTCGAAGTCTTTTCATCGGCCCTCACAATCGCCGAATGCACGCATGTGAACGATCCCGCCAAGCTGGAAGCGGCAAAACCGTTCTTCATGGGACTGCTGGCTTCCGGCAAGAGCGGAATTCGTCTCATCCAGACGACCATCTCAGTGGTTGAGCGAGCCCGAGACCTGCGCTGGTTCAGCGGCGTTGCCCTCGGCGGAGCGGATGCCATCCATGTAGCGTCCGCGCTCCACCTCCGATGTGACGAGCTTTGGACCGGTGACGGCAAGATGCTGGCCAGGAGTGCCACTCTGCGGCCCTTGGGACTGCGTGTCTGCCAGCCGCAAGCCACTTCCTGCTTGCCGGCGAAGTACCTCCAGTCCCAATTGCCGATGTAGCCGGGCACGAGCGGTTGGGGGCGGCGCAGCGCGAGTCCCTGCGCCAGGCCGAGCACCTCTTCCAGTCGCTGTTGCATCGGGCGTTTGCGGATCCAACGGCCCAGGAGCCCAGGAGAATGTCGAAAAAAAGGCTTGCATGCGAATGTAAGATAGTGATATACCGTGTGTACACGGTATATCACTGCACGCGCGTCCATTGCTGTGGCTTGGTTCGCCTATGACGCGTCCGAGCGAATCATGGAGTATGGAGTTGCGGGACGCCTATGCGGTACGGTAATGTGTGTATACACACATTACCGTATCGTTGAGGCTTCGACTTCATCATGAGTAGATTAACCGCCGCCCATAAGCGTGAACTCGCGAAACTAGTATGTCTTCCATTGCGGTATCGCGAGTTGAAGCCCCTGCTGCTCGGGTATATGCCCAAGACGCCGTACAGGCTTCTGGCGTCCTTTGAAAGCGCCCTTCGCAGTGATGACATCTTGAAAGATGCGGAACTGAAGGCAGAGAGCGGACCTGCCACGACGCTCTATTCGTCCGTCGACCCGGACAAATGGAATCCCTACCATGTGGCGAAAGCTTTGCGTCCACAGGGGTACTTCTGCAATCTCACAGCCATGTACCATCATGGGCTTACCAATCAAGTCCCTTCGCGTGTGTATTTGGCCGTGGAAGAGAACAGGGCGAAGGACCAGCAGCGCGCCACCCCATCAAAGCTGCCGGATGATGCGATATTCGATGCGTTTGTCCAACCCAACCGGGCGAGCAAACACAACTACCGGTTTCGGGACTTCGAGATCACGATCACCGAGCGCGTGAGCCGCGGTTGCATTGGCGTCGAGAGCGTGCGCGAGAGGAATCGGCCCTGCCCTAGGGGGGCTCGTGTCACCGGCTTGGAGAGGGCGATCATAGACGCCGTGGTGCATCCCCACTATAACGGCGGTCTCACCGCCGTTATCGAGATGCTCCGGACAGGCGCGCCCAAGACGGACGTGCAGCGATTGCTCGACATCTACGACGCGTGCGCTTTTGCGTATCCGTACTGGCAATCGTTGGGGTTCCTCTGCGAGAGGATAGGTGCGGCGGATCTGGCCGATGCGTTTGCTCGGAGATTCCGGCCGGTCAACAAGTTCTACCTGGATCACAACGCCAAGACATCGTGGGAATTCGACCCGAAGTGGCGGATCTACCACCCCAAAGGGGTGGTATGAGAATCGAATGGCACTTACTTAAGCCCCTTTTGGGACGGTTGTAGACGGTTGTTTTAGG
>CAYYJS010000016.1:0-65716 GCA_964472315.1 uncultured Victivallales bacterium
CTCCCAGGGGAACAACGGCGAATGTCCATGACTGCACCCAATCGCAAATGCGCCCACCGCGTGCGGCGCTACTCTATTGCGGTTGACATGGACACGCCGACACGGGTTCAATGGAAAGTCAGGAGGCGCATTCGGCGGATCGACGCATGACGGAATACGACCACGGCATTTCACGCGGTGCCCGCTACCACTACGGCATCGGGATCGCCTTGGTGTCGGTGGTGCCGGCACTGGTTCTGGTCGTCCTGGCCACACGCGCCGCCGGCGGGCTGGATGGCGATGCCGTCACCGTGGCGCTCGCGGCCATCACGCTGGTCATCGCCATGCTGGGACACGTCGTGCTCCGCAAGTATCCCTCCAGCGTCGCGCGGTTGCGCGCCTATACCGAACAGATCGCGCGCGGCGAGGCGCCCGAGCGCGTCAGCCTGCCACGCCGGGAGAGCGATCTCGAAGCCATTGAACGGTCGATGAACCTCATCATCGCGCAACTGCGGGCCAAAGTCGAAGCCCTGGAAGTGGAGCGCCACATGTTGCGCGAACGCCTCTTCAAGGCGCGCAAGATGCAGAGTCTGGGTCTGATGGCCACCGGCGCCGCCCGTGTGTTCTCGGGATTGCTCGATACCCTCGACCGACACGTGGGAGAACTGAAGCTCCTGGCCGCCGAAGCGACACCGGAATGGACGTCGGCGATGCTGATCGAACAGACGGTGCGACACGGACGGGAACTGGTCAACCAGCTTCGCGTCGTGGCCGGCGAACGCACGCCCGAACGCATGCGGATCCGGCTTTCCCCGCTGGTCGGCGATACGCTCGACCTCCTGCGCCGATACGTCCTGGCGGACACGCGGATCGACTACCGCCCGGCCGACGGACTGCCGGAATGCCTGGGCGATCCTACGCTCGTGCAACAGGCCGCCACATGCATGGTGCTGCACGCAGCGCGGATGGGTAAGGCGACCACGGCGCGGACGATCGAGGTCGTCACCGAAGCCGTGGATCTCAGCGAGGAAGATCTCGCCGAGGCCGTGCCGCCGGAACACATTCGTGCCGGCCGATGGCTCTCGCTCCGGGTGGCAACGCCGGCTGTCATGCTCGACGAGGTGCAACGGAGCCAGGTTCTGGACCCATTCTACGCCATCGATGGAAACGATGGCGACATCGGGCTCGCCGCCGTGCTTGGCATCGCGCAGGCCCACCATGGCCTTGTCACGGTATCCAGCGCACCCGATGCCGGCGCCACGTTCCGCCTGCTGCTGCCCATCGCGACGCCATAAAAAAGCCCCTGCCCGTTCGTCACGGGCAGAGGCGTCATTCTCACGCAACCGATACCGGCTTACCAGAAACCCTTCTGATCGCGCTTGGCATTGCGAGCGCCTCGGCGGCTTCCCTTGCCCGACTTGCGCGGGCCGCGGGCGCCCCCGCCCCCTCCTCCGCCACCGCCGCCGTAGCCCCCGCCGCCGCCACCGAACTCCGAGCCGCCGCCGCCACTGGGGGCTCCGCCACCGCCACCGTAGCCGCCGCCGCCCCCACCCCCTCCGCCACCGCCGCCGTAGCCGCCCCCGCCGCCGCCGCCGTAGCCGCCCCCGCCGCCGCCGCCAAATCCCCGCGGACCGTGCGCCTCTCGGGGACGCGCTTCATTCACAACAAGACGACGACCGTCCATCTCATACTCGTTGAACTTCTCAACGGCCGCCTGCGCTTCCGCATCGGCGCCCATTTCCACGAACGCAAACCCACGGGACTTGTTCGTGACCCGATCCAGCATCAGGCTGCAGGACACCACCTTGCCCACCTGCGAGAACAACGCCTCCAGGTCCGGTTCCAGCGTGCCGTACGAGAGATTTCCGACATACAGTTTCGTCGCCATCTACACCTTTCACTTTCCACTGCCGAGGTTGTTCGCGGCCTGCCCAACTCCTTTGGGCAGCGATATCCGGGCTGCATTATCGGAGGTTCCGTTCCCTCCGCCAGGCAGCCAGACACCCCGGTCAGCGGCATCATGATATCTGATTCGATCGCGTTTGATAATGACTTTTTTTGGACCGCTGTTCGAACCCCACGTGCGGGGGCGCCCAGAAGCCTCTTCCCTTCGCGGCGCCACCGCCGTATACTGGGTATGGAGAAGTGGAGGACGGAATGAAACGGATACTGACAGCGGCGCTGGGATGCCTGTTGATGGTCGGTTCGGTCAGGGCCGGCGACTGGGACAATGCCCTGCGTGGCGGACTGGTGGGCGGCGCATTCGGCGCGTTGCTCGGCGAGTTGGACGGGGTCGAGTCCGGCGTCAGCATTCCCATGTTTGCGACGTTCGGCGCGCTCGCCGGGTATGGGTATGACCGGGGCTGGTATCGCGCACGTCGGTACGACGATTGCTGGGTGGACTACGGCTGGCCCTACGCCAGATACGACCACGACTGGCGCTGGCTGAACCGCCGCCAGTACCGAACGTACGTGCATGGGGCGCCGTGGTCGCGTGAGCGGGCGGGCGGCACGGCAGCGGTCACGCATGCGCCCCCCCCCGCACGGGACATGCACCCCGGCGTCAGCATCGTAATCGTGCCCATCGTGCTGACCAACGGCATGTCCGTGGACCTCCGGATACTCAAACTCGGCGCCCGCTACGTCGGCCCGCAGGGCGAAGCCTACGAAACGCTTCCGACGGCGGAGGAGCTGCAGACGCGCTACCGCCTGCGCGAAGGCGACGACTAGGCGCCCGATCAGGGATCGATGTTCTCGAGCGCCAACGTATCCGGGTCGATCCGGCGGTAGTAGCAGTTGCGCGGCCGACCGGCGGCATTCTTCGTGTGACAGATGCCGCCGCGGCGCGGACGCACCCGATAGAGCAGCGAGTTCTGTTCGCAGTTCACGAACGCGTCGACCAACTCGAACGTCTCGCCCGACGTGGCGCCCTTTTCCCAAAGCTCGTTGCGGGATGTGCTCCAGAGCACCAGCGTGCGCTTCCGCAGAGACTCTCGGAAGGCGATCTCGTTTGTATAGGCCACGAGGATCACATCGCCGGTATCCGCGTGCTGCACGGCCACCGGAACCACATCGCGACACCGGTCGGCAATCTTCCCGATCTTGCCGAAGTCAAGCTGCAGGCTGGCGCCTTCCTCACGTTCACGACTCATCTGCGTCTCCATTGGGGTTCCGCGATCCGCCACACCCTACCCCGTTCCCGCGCCCAGAGCAATGATCTTCCGGTTTGACGGCGGCGGGGGTGCCCCGTAGTATCGTCGCCCATCGGTACGACAACCAACACACAGGGGATGACATGAGCGAGCACGTCAAATCGGAAACGGATTCCGCCGAACAATGGGTGACCTATCGCCCCGGCATCAAGATCCTGGACTGCACCGTCCGCGACGGCGGCCTGATCAACGATCACCAGTTCGACGACGCCCTCGTCAAGGCCGTCTACGAAGCGGACGTCGCCGCCGGCGTCGACTACATCGAGTTCGGCTACAAGTCGTCCAAGGCCATCTACGCGCCGTCCAAATTCGGTCCCTGGAAGTTCTGCGATGAGGATGACATCCGCCGCATTGTAGGAGACAACGATACGGAGTTGAAGATATCCGTGATGGCCGATGCCGAACGCACCGATTACCACACGGACATCCTGCCGCGCGATCGGAGCGTCATCGATTGCGTGCGTGTGGCCTGTTACATCCACCAGATCCCGCTGGCCATCGACATGGTCAAGGACGCGCACGACAAAGGCTACGAGACCATGTTGCAGCTCATGGCCGTGTCCGTCGTGAACACGCACGAGATCGAGTCGGCGCTGGAAATCGTCGCCCACAGTCCCGCGGCCGGCGTCTACCTCGTGGATAGTTTCGGCGCGCTCTACTCGGAGCAGATCCGCGACCTTACGCAGTTGTATGTGAAGGCCATGGCCGGCACGGGCAAGGATGTCGGTATCCACGCCCACAACAACCAACAACTCGCCTTCGCCAACACCATCGAAGCGATCATTTGCGGCGCCAACCGCGTCGATGCCACCATGGCCGGGATCGGCCGCGGGGCCGGCAATTGCCCGATGGAACTGATCATGGGCTTCCTGCACAACCCGAAGTTCAAAATGCGCCCGATCCTCGAATGCACGCAGAACCACTTCGTTCCGCTCAAAACGACGATGGACTGGGGCTACAGCATCCCTTACGCCATCACGGGGCAGCTCAATCAGCACCCCCGCACCGCGATCCAGTGGCGCGAAGGCGGCAGCCCGGACGATTACGTCGGGTTCTACGACCAGGTGGTCGAAGAGTACTCCTGACCGCCGTGGCCAGGTACCACCCCGGACGGTCCTCCGCGCGCAGCACGTCAAAGCCGGTCTCGCGCAGCAACCCGGCCAGGGCCTCGACCGGAAGCATGCGATCCTCCCGCACGGCGGCGTCCTTCGCGCGGTGGAAATCGTTCATCTCGGCGCACGACATCGTATGCGCGATGGCCAGAACGCCGCCCGGCCGCAGGCGGTCGTGCAGGGCGGCCAGGGCGGCCGGTTTGTCGTCGAAGTGCGGGAAACACGAGAAACATACCGCGGCATCGAACGGCCCCATCCGGAGTTCGACGCCCAGAAGGTCGCCCGTAACGAACCGCACCCGCGGGTCGTCGTGCAGGCGCCGGTTTTCGTCAATCATCCCCTGAGCGGAATCCAGTTCGACCACGCGACCGCCGTCGTCAAGCCCGGCAAGCAGATACGGCACCAGAACCCCGCTGCCGCAACCGACGTCCAGGATGGACGCCGATCGCCCCAACGGAACGGCCGCGAGGAGCGCCCGGATCGCCGTGTCCTCTTCCTGACGCATTCGTCCATCGGGGCCATGGTAGCAGACCGCCATCCAGTCGGAGGCGCACCGGTTGAAAAACGCCGTGCGCAGCGCCGCGCGCCGGTCCCGCTCGTCACTCACGGCAGCCGCTCCCGACGCGTCCCGCGTCGCGCCAGGCGCCGTCGCGGCGACAACCACAGGGCGAGCGCGAAGATCAGACTGGAAACAAGAATGATGGCGGCGCCGGCCGGCACATCCCAGGCCGCGGATGCCGCAAGCCCACCCAGGCACGACAGCACGCCGAACGCCGCCGCGAGCGCCAGCATGATCTCGAGCCGGTTCGTCAGTTGCCGCGCCGCGCTGGCCGGGTTGACCAACAGACCGAAGATCAGCAACCCGCCAACCATCGGCAGACTCGCGCTGACCATCAGCCCCGCGGACACGAGGATCGCCCCGTACACCAGCGCCGCCGGAACGCCACAGGTCGCGGCGATCGTGCGGTCATACAGCACGGCCACAATCTGGCGGTAGAACACGACCAGCAACGCCAGCAGCCCGGCGTTCAGCACCCCGAGCACGACCACATCGCGCCTCGTCACCGTCAGAATGCTGCCCCAGATCAGGCTCAGGGCCGAGGACCGCGGTCCGGGGAGAAAGTGCAACAGCAACAGGGCCATGCCCATCGTCCCGGAGAACAGGATCGACAGGGCCACGTTGGAGCTCATCCGGGAACGCGTGCCGATCGGACCGACGATGGATGCCGCCGCCAGGCAGGCCACGGCCGCGCCAATGACCGGCGAGACGCCGCAAAGTTGCCCGGCGATGGCCCCCAGGAACGCCGCGTGCGACATGCTGATGCCGAGGAAGGGAATCTCCAGGAGCACCACAAGCACCCCGACGACCGATAGCCCGGCGCCGGCCAGAAGCGAAGCCGCCAGTGCGCGCCGCATGAAGTCGAATTCGAGTAGATCGATCATAGCGGAACGATGCCCTTCAAGTCCCCCAGCACACGCGCCGCGTTGGCGCCGTAAATCCGCTCCATCAATTCCGGCGTGAAAACGCCGCGCGGCGCACCGTCCCAAGCCAGTGTGCCGCTGTCGAGAACCACGGCGCGCCGGCACCCCGAGGGCACGTAGGCCAGATCGTGCATCACCATGATCACCGTGACGCCGCGCGCGCGGTGCAGGTCCTGAATCAGGTCCAGCAACTCGCAGCGTCCGCCGAGATCGAGATTCGCGGCCGGCTCGTCGAGCAACAGGATATCGGCGCCCTGACACAGGACGCGCGCCAGGTCGACCCGCTGCCGTTCGCCGCCCGAGAGCGCTTCGATCGGTCGATCGGCCAGGTGCGACACACCGGTATCGCGCATGGCGGTCCGGGTCCGATGCCGATCCACACGCCCCCACCGCAGGCCGCCAAGCCCGGCCCCGCTGCGCCCAATGCTCACGACGTCCTTCACCAACAGCGGCAGCCGCCCCGCGTCATGCCGTTGCTGCGGCATGTAGCCCAGCCGCCGATGCGATCCCCGCGGCAATCGATCGGCCGGGCGACCGTCGATGCGGACCGTGCCGGCGCGCACCGGCAGCAACCCCATGATCAGTTGCAGAACCGAGGTCTTCCCGGCCCCATTGGCCCCGAGCAGGACGACGAACTCCCCCGTCGCGATGGACAGCGAAAGATCGCATACGGCCGGCCGCCGCCCGTGGCAAGCGCTGACATGGACGAGTTCGATCGCCACGCTCATGGCCGCTCCAGCGCTTCGGAAACCTGTCGGCACAGCCCCTTGAGCGCGTTGACATAGCCCTCGGCCGTCGCGTCATCGGGAAAGTTGCTCAACAGCGTGAACCGGCAGCCGATATCGGCCGCCAGTTGCGCCCCAAGTTTGCCGGCGCTCTGTCGGTTGTCCGCCACGAGCGCCACCTTGCGCGACCGTCCCGACGCGACGAGGGCCGCGATGGTTTGCGCCGCGGCCGCCTCGTCCCGCGGAAAAGCGCCGACGACGTCCAGCCCCATCCAGGTCAACACTTCGGCATTCTGGACGGATGCGAGCACCGGACGCCCCGACACCGGCGCCATGGATTCCCGCAGGGCATCCGTGTCCGTCAGGACCCGCGCAATATAGGCATCCGTATTCCCGCGGACCGCATCGACAGCCCCGGGCAGCAGCGGCAGCAGGGCGTCGCGCACGTGCGCCGCAAGGACAATATGTCGCTTGGGCACCATGGCGTTGCCGCCCACGTTCAGCACCGCATGCCGCCCCGCCATGCGCGCGGCCAACTCCGCCAGGAACGGCTCGAACCCGTGCGCGAGAAACAACGCCGATGCTTCCGTCGCCGCCGCCTGCCGGGCCGTCAGGTCGAAATGCCCCGGACACAGACGCGGCGGGATCAGACTGTTGACGACGACACGGTCGCCGGCGACCGCACGCACGATGCCGGCCATCAGGGAGGTCGACACGGTCACGACGGGCCGCGTTTCGCCGGCCGTCGCCACCGCGGCGACCGCCGCCGTCAACCCACACAACGCCGCCACGGCCATTCCGACCCGACGTTTCCGCGCGCGGCTATCTCGATCGTGTATCATCACACGCTCAGAATACCGTCTTCAGCCCCGCCGATACAAGCCGTCCCGGCATGGGATACCCCGGTTGGTATTCGTACGTCTCGTCCGTCAGGTTCTCCACGCTGACATATACCTCGCCGGCGAACCAGTCCGAGCCATGCACGGCATACCCGATGCGCGCATTCGCCACCGTGCAACTATCGATCTTCTCGACAGCCGCCAGTCCCGGCGCCGCCGTCCGTCCGTTGAACGCGTACTGCGCGTCCACATACTGCATGTTGACCTGCACGGACACGTGCCGCACCGGCACGACGACGACGCCGGCCGATGCCGACACGTCGGGCGCACGCGGCGTCTTCTCCGTATCCGCGTCGAGCAGCGTCACCCCCGTAAAGGCGCTGTGGCCGCCGCGCCCCGTGAACGCCACGCTGAACTCAAGGCCGTCGATGGCGGACTCGCGCCGGTTGACAAGCCCCGCGGGCGTCCATTGAAGCTGATCGCTCGCCTCATCGCGAAATACCGCCAGCCGCGCGCGGGCGCCCGTGTACGGGCACTTCACGCCGAAGCCCCCCTCCACATGTTCCATCCGTTCGGCGTCCAGGCTCGCCAGCGTACCCGCGGAAAGACCGGATGCGTAGACGCCGGGATAGTGGACGGCTTCGGCATAGTTGGCGAAGCACTCCCAGCGCCCGCCGGCCACCACCATGCCGGCCTGCGGCGACACCTCGTCGCCGAATTCGCTATGCGTGAAGTAACGCCCGCCCGCCGACGGCGTCAGCGTCACGCCGGCGACCGGCACATCGACCCGCAGGCCGAGCGCCGGCGCCACGGTGTCGTAGTCGTCTTCGAACGCCAGCGGCACGGCACCGGCCAGGGTCCGCGTCTCGGTCTCGCCTCCCGCGCGCTCGGCGTCGAGACCGGCCGTCAGCGTCCAGGCGCCCAGACGCAGATCCTCCACCCCGCGCAACCCGAAGTTCCGCCAGTCGGTATCGACATCGCCCGCCGGCGTACCGGGCCCATTCACGTTGTCGCGATCCCATCGGATGCGACCGTCCTCGTGATACAGGAGCACATACCCGGCGACGCGTTCGCCGGCGTTGCGCAACTGGATCGACTGCGTCAGGGTCTCCGTCGCGAACAGATCGCGCACCGGGGTCGGACCGTCAACCCGCCCCGGATCCTCGCCCCAGTTGTCGGTGCGATGCAAAATGTACGACAGACGCACGGTGTCGCTCAGCGCGTAACCGCTTTGAACGTACTGACTGCGCAAGACCGCCGCACTGTGATCGCGGTGGCCTTCCGATTCCAGATACGCGCCGCCGCCGTAATAGTCCCACGCGCCAATGCGTCCGCCGTGCTGCACCCCCAACGTGAACGTATCGCGCTCGCCCGCGGATGTGTCGATCCGAGTCTCGTACCCCGCCTCTTCGCGCCGCGACGAGGCCACGTCCACCGCGCCGAACACCCCGCCGTACAGCAAGGGCTGCGGACTCTTGCTCACCGTAATCCCGTCCGCCAAACTGATCGGCAGCGTGTCGAGCAACGGGTGACCAAAGACCCCGACCTCGCGCGGGACACCGTCCATGTACGTACGGATTTCCGCGCCCGGACGGCTGGCGCCGCGGCCGCGGATGTAGATCGCGCCCCCTTCCGCACCGCCATAGGCGCCCAGCAGGTTGAAGCGCGAGATGGTCACGCCCGTCGCCCGCCGCAAGCCCGAAGCCAGATCGTTGGCCGCCATCCCTTCGAGCTGCTCCCGTCCGATCCGCGTCACGCTGCCGCCGAACGGCGTCAGCGCTTCTTCCGCCACCAGGGGCGGCGCCGTAACCAGCATCGGTTCCCCCTCCGTCACGGCGTCCTGCGCCCGCAACGCCGTCCCCGCCAGACCCATTGCCGCCACCACCGCCAGACTGCCTGTCACGCGCATCTTCCACTTCCTTTCGCGCAGCGCCAATTCATACGTTTATGGATTTCGTATTACGCAGGCGCAAGCTAGCACGGCCCATCGGCACTGTCAAACGGATGTTCGCGCCCCGGCTACGCGCGCGGATGGAACTGCTGATGCACGGACTTCAGCCGGTTCTGATCGACATGGGTATAGACCTGGGTCGTCGCGATGTCGGCATGGCCCAACATCTCCTGGATGATGCGCAGGGGCGCGCCGTTGGCAAGCAGATGGCTCGCGAAAGAGTGACGGAGCGTATGCGGCGAAACGCTCTTTTGGATGCCGGCCCCCCGCGCGTAGGCCTTGATCAGCAACCAGACGCCCTTCCGCGAAAACGCCTGTCCCCGGTACGTAAGAAACACGTGCCGCGGCGAGCGGTCGTTGACGAAGTCCGGCCGCGCCTCGCGCAGGTACTGTTCGATGCGATCGATCGCGGCGGCGCCGAACGGCACCACACGCACCTTCCGTCCCTTTCCCACGCACCGCAGGTATTGCTCGTCCATGTGCAGGTCATCCAGTGTCAGCGCGCACAGTTCGGAAACCCGCAGTCCGCACGCATACATCAGTTCCAAAATGGCGCGGTCCCGCATGCGGTAGCGGTCATCGCCCACGGGCGCCGCCAGAAGCCGCTCCACCTCGCGCGGCGTGAGCACGCCCGGCAGCACTTTCCAGAGGCGCGGCGAATCCATCACCTCCGTGACATCGGCATCAAGCATGCCCTCCTGCCGCAAAAAGTGAAAGAACACCTTGATGGCCACCAGGCGCCGGGACACGGAGTTGACGCTGAGACCGCGGTCGCGCTCCGCGAGGAGGTATTCCAGGATGTGCTCGCGCGTTACCGCGTTGAACGTCGCCACGCCGCGCGGGGTCAACCAGGCATCGAAGCTGTCGAGGTCGCGACCGTAGGCTTCGCGCGTGGCGGGACTGAGTCCGCGTTCCAGCGACACATGGTCGAGGAACATCTTGACCAGCGCGTTCACGGCCGGCAGTCGGCCGGCAGCGCGGCGGCGGCCACGGGATCGGCGGGGATCTCGAAAGTCTTGCCCAACGACTCGGCGATCACGCGGAAACCGGCCTTGGCGATCATGTACTCCGCATTCTTGTCGGACGCCAGCAGCGAATCGTAGACGAGCGTGACGGTGCGCGCGTCATAGTCCAGCTTGAGGCTTGACGGCTGCAACCCGGGCAACCGCGAAACGGCCCGCGACACGAGTCGTCCACAGGCTTCGTTGCGCATGTCCGGGACCCCGATCTCCAGCGTCCGGTAATCGTGCTGACGGCAACCCGCACCGAGCGCCAGCACCGCACCGAGCACCAGTAACGTCACACGCTCAATCATGTGGGGAACACTAACCAAGCGATTCCGCCAAGTCAACACCGTCGGACGGCGTCTACCCGTGGGGCCACAGGAGTTCATAGGCCAGAACGCTCAGCGCGTAGAGCGCCGCCGTTTCGACACGCAACACGTTCCCGCCGAAACAAACGGGAATGCCGCCAAGGCCGACAACGCGTGCGACCTCGTCGGCCGTCAGATCGCCCTCGGGGCCGATAATCAGTCCCAGCCGGCGGGGCGGTGTCGCGTGCAGACCGTTCACAACCTCATGGAGCATCCGCAACCCCGGCGCCAGCGTTCCAGCCAGCAGGCAATCGAACGCCCCGGGGACCAGCACCTCGTCCAGCGGTCGCACCGGACGGATCTCCGGAAGCCAGTTGGTTCCGCATTGCTTGGCCGCGCTCCGCGCGATGCGTTCCCAACGGGCCGGCCGTTCGCGCAGGCGATCGCCCACCGGCTGCACGATACACCGGGCGGTCACAACGGGGTGGATGACGTGCACGCCGATTTCGGTCGCCTTCTCGACAATCAGGTCCATGTTGCGGCCTTTCGGCAAAGCCTGGATCAGCTCGATGGACAGCGGCATGGATGGCGCGCGCACGGTCTCATCCACAGCCACGACGGCCCGCTCATCGCCGCCGGTCAACCGGCCGCGGGCAACCCGGCCGCGGCCGTCGAACACATCGACCCGATCGCCCGCCCGCAACCGCAGCACATGGAAGACATGACGGCTCTCCGCGGGCGACAGCGCCACGGCGCCGTCGGAGGCCCACCGTTCCGGAGCTGCGTAACATCGGTGCATGCCGGTACTACTTGCCCATCGCGCTCTTGCGCTCGATGAAGGCGTGCGCCTGCTCGACGAAGCGTTGCACCGCGGGATAGTTCCCGTCGTCGGTCTCGTCGCTGAACGTTTTCAACGCCTTCTTCTGGTGCCCGCTCAATTTGCTGGGCACCTCGGCGACGATCTGGACATGCAGGTCGCCGCGCGAATAACCCTCGACGCTGGGCATGCCCTTGTTCTTCAGGCGGAACACCTTGCCGCTCTCGGTTCCCGCCTCGAGTTTGAGCTTGGCGAAACCGTCCACGGTCGGCACCTGCACCTCGCCGCCGAGCGCGAGCACATGGAACGGCACGGGGACCTCGCACAGCAGATCGTCTTCGCGCCGCTGGAAAACCGGGTGGGCCTTCACATGCAGCACAACGTACAGATCCCCCGGAGGCCCCCCGCGGATGCCCCCTTCGCCCTTGCCCGACAGTCGCAGGCGGGAGCCGGTATCGACACCTTTGGGCACGCGCAACGTCATGCGCGACCGCGACTTGACGCGTCCGTTGCCCTGGCAGTTCTTGCACGGGTGAGATACCATCGAGCCGGTGCCGCCGCAGACCGGACAGGTCTGGCGCACCTGAAAGAACCCGCCGCCGGACACCACGGAGCCGGCGCCACCACACTGGCGGCACGTCTCGCGACTGTGTCCCGGCGCCACGCCGCTGCCCTTGCACGTGCCGCATTCCTGCGAAATCGGCAGTGTGATCTCGCGCTCCGATCCGAAGGCGGCCTCCTCGAGGTCGACTTCCAGATCGAACCGCAGGTCCGCGCCGGCCTGGGGACCGTCGTGCCGCGCCCGCCGGCGCCCGCCGCCAAAGAAATCCTCGAAGACGCCGCCACCGCCACCGCCGAAGAGATTGCCCAGAATATCCTGGAGGTCGCCCGTGTGGGTGAAGTCGCGCGAGAAGTCGAATCCGCCCGGGCCGAAGGTCGACTTCAACCCGTCGTGACCGAACTGGTCGTATTGCTTGCGCTTGTCGGCGTCGCTCAGGATCTCGTAGGCCTCGGATATCTCCTTGAACTGAGCCTCGGCTTCCTTGTTGCCCGGATTCCGGTCCGGATGATACTTCATGGCCAACTTGCGGTAGGCCTTCCTGATTTCTTCCGCCGTCGCCGTCCGGCTGACACCCAGTAGATCGTAATAGTCTTTCTTCGACGCCACGGTATTCCTCTACGGTACGATTCGTTTGTCGTTCACACTTGTTCCGCCGCCGGGATCGCATTCCCCGGCGTCCCGCGCATCGCGCTACGCCGCGGGCGGGCCGCTTGAAACCACGACCTGCGCCGGTCGGAGCAGCCGTTCGCCGAGCATATAGCCACGCCGTGTCTGCGCGATCACGTGGTTCTCGGCAACTTCCGCGGACGGCAGGTGCGCGATGGCTTCGTGTACGCGATGGTCGAAGGCCTGTCCTTCGGCGTCGACCGGCTTCAGGCCGAACCGCGCCATCACCCCAAGCATCTGCTCGCCGACCAGTTTGAACCCCTGCACCACGGCATCGTTGCCACCACCCTGAACCGCCGCGAACGCCATATCCAGATTGTCAAGCACCGGCAGCAGTTCGCCCAACAGGTCCATGTTGGCGCGCTGATAGAGTTCATCCTTTTCCCGAAGCACGCGCTTCCGGTAGTTCTCGAAGTCGGCCCGCAACCGCAGGAGCTGCTGCGACTCCGCGGGCAGTGCCGCGGTCGGCTCAGGCGCCGGCTCCAACACAGGCGCAGCCGGCTCGACCGGTGGCACCTCTCCCGTCTCGATCACAATCGCTTCGCAAGCGTCGGGTTCGCCCGCGGGCGACGCATCCCCACCCTCATCGCCGGTACCCGGAAAGCCATCCGGAATCGCCTGTGTGCCATGCTTCTCGTTCGCGTGACCGTGCTTCTTCGAATCGCCCTTTTTCGTCATCATCCGTCCCGTCTATGCCTTGCTGTCTCGTGATATTTTCATGGCGACAAGCGTCATGTCGTCATACTGGGGCACGTCCCCGACGAATTGCAACAACTTCTGCCGGACAATCCTGGCGACGGCCCGTGCATCGCTCTCGCCCGGCGACAACTGCACTGTTTTGGCGAGATTGAGCTTGCCCCACTCGTTGCCTTGTCGGTCCTGCGCCTCGGTCACGCCGTCGGTGTAGATGACCACCGTATCCCGCGGCGAAAGCTGCACGGTGCGTTCGTCCAGCGTGGCATCGAACAGCGCGACGTCGCCGACACCGACCGCAATCCCCATCGATTCCGGTTCCCACGGTTCGCGCGGCGGCGGCGGGCAGATAAGCGGCGCCATGTGCCCCGCGCGCGCGACGGTCAGCGCCAGCGTCTCGGTATCGAGCACCATGTACAGCATGCTGACAAACATATCCTCGGCAATGTCCGGCCGCAGCACGCGGTTGACCTCGCGCAGAACGGATGCGGGGCTATGCATCCCCGGCGCCACCACGCGCAGGACCGTCCGGCAGATGGACATTACCAGACCACCGGATACGCCCTTGCCCGAGACGTCGGCGATGGCGATGCCGACATGCCGGTCGTCAATCTCCACAAACTCGTAAAAGTCGCCCCCGATCTGTTGTGCCGGCACGCTGAACGCCGAAATATCCACGCCGGGCAGCGAGGGGATCGTCTTCGGCAGCAGCGCCACCTGGATCTTTCTGGCAGTCATCAGGTCATAGTCCAGACGCCGCTTCTCGTCCAGCGCCGAGCTGACGCGGGCATAGTGAATCGCCACCGAGGCTTGGTCGCCCAAGGCCTGCAACAGACTTGCATCGGTCGTGCCGAAGGCGTCGCCATCGACGCGGTTGACGATCGCCAACACGCCCAGCACTTCGTGACGGAACCGCATGGGAACCAGGAGCAGCGAATGGACGCGCAGGAATTCATGGCGGAACCGCGGCACCCGTGCGTCGGAATCGGGGTTGTCCACGATGAGCGGCGCGTTCGTACTGACGATGCTCCCGACGATCCCCTCGCCAACCGTGGCCGGCTGGGTGCGAACGAGCCACTCGACGTGGCGGACCTTGCTGAAGGCGCGGTCAAGTTCGTCATCGACGCCGCCGATCAGCGGGGGGAAGATGCCGGCGACGGCCGCGGCAGTCAGGTGCTCGCGGTCGGGGTCCAGCAGATAGACCGCACCCGCGCTCCCGCGCGTGGCCTTGAGCGCGAAAGAGAGCACGCGCTTGACCAGGGGTGCCAACTCGACGGCATCCGACTCGGCGAAGACCTCGCCGATGTCGTAGATGAAGCTGAAGACCAAATCCTTTTCGGCCAGCAACCGGTTCCGTTCGTGACGCATCCGCCGGATATGGTGCAGCAGGACCACGGTGACGACCAGCATGGCCACATTAGCGAGAAGCAGCGGAATCGCGGGTGAGAAAAGCGCGCCCGGCATGGCATCACCCCTCGATTTGTTTCAAATCCTGGGTCAGATACGTCAGGACATCCTTGAAACGCGTCAGGTTGTCCGGAACGGCATCGACGAGGGTCTGATGCGCCTCGAGCATGGTTTCAAGCGTCACTTTACGGTCGACCGCGACATCGGCGAGCCCGGTCACTTCCAGAGCTTCGGACAACATGGCACTCACCGCCGCGGGATCGGCGCCGACGGCGTAGGCTTCGATCAGGCGCGTCAGGCCCAGCGTATCGAGCAGCGACAAGGTCTTCGGCGTCAGGTTGATCGCGATCAACCGCCCGCCGCACTCATGATGAAGCCGCAGGGCCAGTCCCGCCAGGACGCCCATAAACGTGCTGTCCAAGCTGTGACACTCGTCCATATCCAGTACGAGCTGCGCACAGCCCTTCTCGATGGCCGAAGCCCCAAACCGTTTGAGCGCCGGGGCGTTCTTGAAGGACCCGCGGCCCCGCACGCGTACCATTGCGGACTGCTTCTGGATGGCAACCAAGAGTTGATCGTCCTGGTTCGCGGCGTTACTCATCTGACAAGCACCTGTTCCTTTTAAAACGGACTTGGAAGCTACCATCACCCCTGCCACCTGTCAACCCGGCTGACACCGCGAAACAGTGTCCAACAGGCGACGCGCAGACGGTTGCATTTGCGCGGCCAATCACGCAACATGTTCCGCATGAACGCAACATTCGCCCTTTCCGCCGGCTTCGCGACCGCCGACATTTCTCCGGCCGCCGATGCCACACTGTACGGCTACGGATTCCGTGCGCCGGGTTTCGACCGTATCCATGCGCCCCTTCTCGCTCGCGTCTGCGCGATTCACGACGGAACGCAACCGGCGGCCCTCGTTGCCCTCGACCACTGCGTCATTCCGGACGAGCAGGCAACGGCCCTGCGCGCCGAGATAGCCACCGCCCTCGGTACGTCGATCGAACGCGTGATGCTCGCGGCCACGCATACGCATTCGGGACCCGAGCCCACACCCGCCTATTTCGCGGCCATTCGTGACCGAACGGTCGATGCCGCCAGGCGCGCCGCGGGCTACCGCGTTCCGGTCGTCGCCCGCTTCCGCGAGGCGCCGTTGGGCCTGGCCTACAACCGCCGCGTCCCGCGCGGCGACGGCGGAAACGTGCACCATTGCTGGGGCACGCAGGAATGGCCCGACCGCATCCCCGTCGGGACGCCCGACCCAACCTGCAGCGTGCTGGAACTGGCGCAGCTCAACGGGGATCGGCGCTACCTGATCTGGAACCTGGGCGCGCACCCGGTGGCACTCGGCAAGACCAGCCGCGTGCTGAGTCCCGACTACCCCGGCGTCGCCAACGCCGTCATCGAATCCGTTCTCCCGGGAAGCCATGCCCTGTTCACCCTCGGCGCGGCAGGCGACGCGCAGCCGTGGATATCGACCGAGGAACTCCTGGAAGGCGCCGATCTCGTGGGGCGCACCGCCGGGTTGTTCGTCAGCGTCCTCCGCCACGGCGCGCCGCCCCTGGCGGCGGGGAGCGCATCCGGCGACGCCGCGCTGCGGTGCGTCGCCCGCACCGTCGTCATCGCCGGGGCCGCCCTGCCGCTGATGGCCTGGCGTCTCGGCCCCCTCTATTTCGTCGGGCTCCCCGTGGAACTCGTCGCGGAGCTCGGCATCGCGCTGCGCCGAAGACTTCCCGGCCCCGTCTTCGTCATAACGGTTGCCAACGGGTGGCACGGCTACTGGTGCACGGCACGCCAATGGGCGGAAGGCGGCTACGAGATCGAGGTCGCCCGTACGTGCGGCCTGACCCCCGGCTGCGGCGAGGCGCTCGTCGATGCCGCAAGCGCGCTGGCCCGCGAACTCGACTGACGGCTAGCGGTACGTATCCCGCAGCGAACGGACCTTGATCCGCTTCTCCATGTCGGCCGCGCTCGCCGGAGCGGGGGTGACGACTTCGATCTCGATCTCCTCGCCGGGACGCATCGCGAAGAAGTTGTCGCCGCAGTGCGCGCCGGCCCCCGCATCCAGCCACACCCACAATGCCGGGCGCGCCACGCGCAGCGTCACCGCGAACGTGGTGTCGTCCACGGCACGCGCCTTCACGCCGAACTCCGGTTCCAGCCATTCCACGGCCTTGGGCTTCACGAACAGGACGAGGTTGCGCGACTCGACCGTCGCGTCGCTCACAAGGGACAGCCAGACCATCAGGTCGCGCGCACCGTACCGCGCCAGGGGCTCGCGCAGATCGAGCGTCTTGACCTTCTTCGCCGAACGTTCGCCGACATGGACGTCGAACGCGTCCTGGACCAGCACGTCGCCGGCCACATTCGTCAAGGTCCAGACCAGCCGCCCTTCCACCGCCGCGACACGGTCGTTGCTGACATGCACGGTCACCGTGCCCTTTGCCGGGTCCTCGACACCCGATACCAGCACCGGCGCGAAGAACTCCTTCGCGGCGTAATGCAATGCCTTCCAGTTGCCAGCGTAATCGATGGATGCCCAGCTCGCCACCGGCCAGCAGTCGTTGAGCTGCCAGTAGATCGCACCCATGCACCGCGGCATATTCCGGCGCCAATGCTCGACCGCATACTTGATCGCCACACCCTGCAGGATCTGACTGAGCCACAGCGTCATCTCGAAGTTCCGGGGCATCCGGAACCAGGACAGCATGTACTGCATGATCGCCGTATTGCCGATGCCACTGCGCTGGTGCCATTCCATCACCGGAGACGTGATGTTCCGATCGTCGGGCGCCGTGTAACCCGCGGTCACGCGCGGCTCCGTAAAGCTCTGGAAACCGAATTCGCTGACGAACCGATGGAACGTCCCGCGGTACCACTCGAACGGCTGCCGGCCATGCCAGACATCCCAAAGGTGCGCGTCGCCCCAACGCGGGTCGCTGTGCTTGTGCCGGTCGCCTAGCGGCGAATGCGGACTGCAGGGCCAATACGCACGCTGGGGATCGTGCCGGGCCACGACCTTCGGCAACAGCTTGTCGAACAGCTTGCCGTAGTCCTCCCAGCTCATGTGGCCGTCCGTCCAGCCGCCATCGCGGACCAAACCCTGTTCAAGCTCGTTGTTGCCGCACCAGAGGGCGAGCGAGGCGTGGTGGCGCAGCCGCTTCACGTTGTCCACGGCTTCCCGTTCCACCGTGGCCATGAAATCGTCGTCGAACGTCGGGTACGTCGCGCAGGCGAACATGAAGTCCTGCCATACGCACAGTCCCATCTCGTCGCAGAGATCGTAGAACACATCGTGCTCGTAGATGCCCCCACCCCACACGCGGACGACGTTCATGTGCGCCGCGGCGGCGTCGCCGAGCAGGCGCCAGTAGTCGTCGTACGTCAGACGCGACAGGATCGCGTCGGCCGGAATCCAGTTCGCGCCTTTGGCGAAGAACCGTTTGCCGTTGACCGCGAAACAGAACGACTCGCCCCATGCGTCGGCCTTGCGCACCACGTCCAGCGTCCGCAGCCCGATACGGCGGCGCAGGCTTCCACGACACTCGCCCTTGCCGTCGAGCAGGACAACCTCCACGTCGTACAACGGTTGGCCGCCCATGCCGTTCGGCCACCACAGCCTGGGCTCGGCGATGCGCAGCGTCGCCACACCCCGTCCCCGCCCGATCTCGACGGTCCCGCCCGCGACCCCCCGCCCGTCGTGCGTGACCGCGACGAGCGCCGCAAGCTGCCCGCGCCCCGTCGTCTCGCAGGCCACGCTCACCGTCAGCGTCACCGCCTTGCCGCGGTGCTCCTGCGCGATATGCAGATCCGTCAGCCGCGCCACGCTGTACCCGACGATCCGGATATCGCGCCAGATGCCGACCGTCGTCAGCGCCGGCCCCCAGTCCCATCCGAAGTTGCACGGTTGCTTGCGGATCCAGGCGCCGCTGTTCACCTTGTGCTGGCCCACACCCCAGGCCGGCAGCTTGCGCTGGCCCTTCGCACGCGCCACGGCATACTTCAACGGCGAGGTGAAATGCACGGAAATCGTATTCGTCCCGGCGCGCAGCGCGGGTTTCACATCAAACGCCCAGGTGCGGTACTGATTGTCGGCGGCGCCCACCGTGCGCCCGTTGACGCGGACGGTGGCGATGGTATCGAGCCCGTCGCATTCCAGCACGACCCGTTCATGGGCAAGCACGTTGGCATCCGCGTCGAATACGCGTTCGTAGACCCAGTCCGACTCGCCGATCCACTGCACCAGCGCTTCGTTGTCGCGGTAGTACGGGTCCGGTATCCGCCCCGCCGCGAGAAGGTCACCGTGGATGTTCCCCGGCACCGACGCTTGCACCGAAACCCCATCCTTGCCGGCCTGCGTCGCCTGCCACCGCCCATTGAGATCGATAGCGGTCATGCCCGCTCGCACCTCTCAGTCGCTGCCGCCACGCCACTCGACGCCGCCGGCGCCCTGGCCGTCGGGGCCGGGACTGCGCAGCACGAACGAGTCCGGCTCGCGGCGATACACAACCAACGCGCCAAACGGCGATACGGGGGCGTTTGTCACCCCGCCCAGCACGGTCAGCGACTCCGGATAGGCGCCCGTCGCCTGCGCGTAAAGCGCCAGCCGCAACCCCAGGTCGGACATCTGCACGACCGCCTGACGAGCCGCCACCGCCCGCCACGCGCTCCCCAATGCCGGCAGGATCATGCGCGTAAGCGGGCACGACACGGACGGTCGGTCGGTCGCCAGACGGCGCAACTCCGTCGCATCGCCCGCCAGGGCCGCCGCCCGATAGGCCGCCATCCGTTCCAGATAGACGCGCGCGTCCACCTTCAGCATCGGACGGCTCGGATACCATGCATAGTACCGGACCCACTTGGGCAGCCCGAGCCCCTCAAGCTGCTCCGGACTGCCATGCCCGTCCAGAAACGACAGAAACAGCCACCCGCCGAAGATGATGCGCTCGCCGTCGATGGCGCGGACAAGGGCTTCGTTCCGCGGATCATTCACCTCCTCCAACGCCGCCACCAGCCCCCATATCCGGGCAGAATCCAGCGCCTTGACCGGCGCCCCGATTATGATCGCGCGCAGGAGATGACACGTGCGTCCATCGCAGGACGCGCGCGCCAACTGCGAGATAATCACCGGCTCGTACGCCAGTCCGCGCGTCAGCCGCAGGCATCGCCGCAGATCGCCGAGCGCGCCGGATACGTCGCCCCGGTCCGCGCGCACCCAGGCGCGCGTCGCCAGCAGCCGCACGCAGCCCCGCAACGGGCCGAGGTGCGGCAGCAACACCCCGGCGCCCTGGCTGTAGTCGATGCGAAACCGCGCCGGCGCCCCCTCGGCGGCCGCTTCGAGCAGCACGAACACCGGCGCCAGTTCCGGCGCGGCGATGAGGCGCCCGACGGCGGCCCGCCGATCCGGCCCGAGCGACGGCAACGCATAGGCCGCGTCACCCGTCGGCACATCGCCGTCATGGTAGCGCAGCAACTCCGCGCCAATGGCCGCCGCGCCGGTCGACACGCCGTCGGCCCGCAATAGCGCAAACGCCTGGAGCAACGGCACGGCGGCGTTCCTACCGTCCGGAACGCTTTCCGGCAGCACGTCCGCCAGCGACATGGGGATGCCGGCGGACGCCTGCACGCGAATCGTGTGCGCGAGGCGCCGTCCGGCAACCCAGTTCCATGCCGAATGAGCCACCAGCAACACCGCGGTCGCGGCCGCCGCGACCGTGACCAGTCGTCCGGTCCGCGTCGTCTTTGTGCGTCTATTCGCCTGCATGCTCCGTGCTCCTTGCATCCAGACCGATCCGCCGCGCAACCGCAATCTGCCGGCCTGCCGGTTACACGATGTACGTCGATGCCGACGTCGATCCGCCGCGTCCGGTCCAATTCGTGTGGAAGAACTCGCCGCGCGGTTTGTCCACCCGCTCGTAGGTGTGCGCACCGAAGTAGTCGCGCTGCGCCTGCAACAGGTTCGCCGGCAGACGAGCGCTACGGAAACCGTCGTAATATGCCAGCGCCGAACTCATCGCCGGCATCGGGATCCCGAGCTCGATGGCCGTTACCGCCACGCGCCGCCACGCATCCTGCGCCTTGACGACCGCATTGCGGAAGAACGGGTCCAACAGCAGATTCGTCAGCGCCGGGTTCTTCTCGAACGCATCCTTGATCTTCCCGAGGAAGGCGGAACGGATGATGCAGCCGCCGCGCCACATGAGCGCGATGCCGCCGTAGTTCAGGTTCCATCCATACGTCGCCGCGGCCGCGCGCATGAGCTGGTAGCCCTGGGCGTACGACACGATCTTCGAGGCGTACAGCGCCTGTTCGAGGTCCTTGACGAGCTGCCGCCGGTCGCCCTCGACCACCGCGTCCGGGCCGCGCAGGCTCTTCGACGCGACCACGCGTTCGTCCTTGATCGCCGAGAGACACCGCGCGAAGACCGCCTCGCCGATCAATGTCAGCGGCATGCCTTCATCGAGGGCGGCGATCGCCGTCCATTTGCCGGTGCCCTTCTGGCCGGCCGTGTCAAGGATGAGGTCGATCGTTTCGTTGCCGTCCTCATCGGTGTAGCCGAGAATGTCGCGCGTGATCTCGATGAGATAGGAATCGAGCTTGCCGCGGTTCCATGTCGCGAAGACCTTGGCCATTTCGGCGTTGGTCATCCCAAGGCCGTCCTTCATCATCTGGTACGTCTCGCAGATCATCTGCATATCGCCGTACTCGATGCCGTTATGCACCATCTTGACGAAGTGACCGGCGCCGTTCTCCCCGACCCAGTCGCAGCAAGGCTCGCCGGCATCGGTCTGCGCGGAGATCTTCTGGAAGATGCGTCGCACGGACTTCCACGCCGCCTTGGAGCCGCCAGGCATGATCGACGGGCCCAGCAAGGCGCCTTCCTCGCCGCCGCTCACGCCCGTGCCGATATAGAGCAGTCCCTTGCTCTCCACGTAGGCCGTGCGCCGGATGGTGTCCGGGAAATGCGAATTGCCGCCGTCGATGATGATGTCGCCCTGCTCCAGATGCGGAACGACCTGCTCGATGAAGGCGTCTACGGCGCTGCCGGCCTTGACCATGAGCATGACCTTGCGCGGACGGGCCAGCATCGCGCAAAACGCTTCGATCGAATGCGCGCCGACGATCGTCTTGCCGGCCGCACGGCCGTTGATAAAGTCATCCACCTTGCTGGTCGTGCGATTGTAGCACGCCACGGTAAACCCTTTGCTCGCCATGTTGAGAATGAGGTTCTCACCCATGACCGCCAACCCGACCACGCCAATGTCCGCCAACTCCGTCTTCGCCGTCTTCCGCTTCGCCGTCATGATCTCGCTCTCCTTATCTGGAGCGTCATCCGCCCCTGTGCAACCCGACAATCCGGATCCCGCACCGCGTCGGGACCTTCGCCACTATACACCGCTGAAGGCCGAGAACCCGCCATCGACCGGGATCACGGCACCCGTCACGAACCCCGCGGCTTCATCCGATACCAGCCACAGCAACACGCCGACCAGGTCGTCCGGACTGCCGAATTTGCCCATGGGCGTGTGACTGATGATGGTGGTGCCGCGCGGTGTGAGAGACCCGTCGCTCCTGGTCAGCAGGGCGCGGTTCTGATCGGTCAGAAAGAAGCCCGGCGCGATCGCGTTGACGCGAATGTTGACCTTCGACATATGCACCGCCAGCCATTGGGTGAAGTTGCTCACCGCGGCCTTGGCGCCGCTGTACGCCGGAATCTTGGTCAACGGCGTGAACGCATTCATCGACGAAATGTTCACGACGGTCCCGCGGCCGCGCTCGGCCATGCCGCGCGCGAATGCCTGCGTCGGCAACAGCGTGCCCAGGAAGTTCAGGTTGAACACGAATTGGATACCATTGGGGTCCAGGTCGAAAAACGTCACGACACCCTCGACCTTCGCCTTCAGATCGTCGGGCAGGAGATACTCCTTGCTCGTCGTTCCCTTCGGGTGATTCCCGCCGGCGCCGTTGACCAGGATGTCGACCGGCCCCAGCGCGGACTCGACTTCGGCGACCGCGCCCTTGAGACTCTCCATCTCGAGCACGTTGCACGCGACACCGATCGCCTTCCCGCCGTCCGCCACGATCGCGTCCGCCACCCCCTGGGCCGCTTCCTTCCGCAGGTCCGCCACCGCGACCGACGCGCCCGACGCCGCCAGCGCCTTCGCCATGCGTCCGCACAGAACCCCACCGCCACCGGTCACCACGGCCACCTTGCCAGTCAAATCGACGCCAAAACCTCCGCCCATGTCATTCCGTCCTTTCATCGGCCCGCGCACGACCGGCGACGCTCCCGCGTCGCGCCACGCGCGGGCAGGTTCATGCAAACCGCCCACGATAGGCCCAGAGCCCGATCGCGGGGTTCGAGATGTAGAAAATGCGCTCGCCGTCCGCCAAGGTGTTGAACCCGTCCTTGAGCGTGCGGGCATCGTACCGCTTGGACATCGCCGCGAGATCGCCGTACACGTAGTTGACACCCTCGATCTCGGCCGCGGTCAGGCGCCCCGGACAGTAGGTAATCCGGAACCGCCCCTCGGACGATCCGTGTATCAAGTGCGCCGCGGCGCTGAGATTCGCTTCGAGGTCCGGGTTGGCCTTCAACTGCCGCAACACCTCCGGCGTCCCGACATAGCCGTACTTCCGGATCAACCGATCGATCTCGGCGTCCTCGCCGAACTCCTTCACGCCCGGCGCGAGCACGACCAATTCGCCGCCATCCGCGATCGCCATGCGGGTCCGGTAGATGCTCTTGTTGCCAAGCCATGTGCTCTTGAACTCCGCGGGATCCAGATGGACCACCACCTTGTCGAGCGGGGCATCCAGCATCGCGAAGTTTACTTCGAGCGACAACGCCGCCGCCTTCTCGAAACACTCGACATCGTCGCCGACGAATAATCCGCGCGTCACCAACCCGCCTTCCGGAGCGCGGCCGACCACCGTGTGGACATAGACGATCGGCAGGTGCGTCGCGAAGTGGTCCGACGCATAGTTCAACACCCGCCGCACGGGCGTATCCGCCCGCCCCATGATGCGCTCCATGCCGTACGCGGCCCCCAGAAAATGGCTCTTGTTGATGCCTTCCGGGCCGCCGGTGCCAACAAAGATGTTCTTGTTGTAGTTCGCCATGCCGATGACTTCGTGCGGCACGACCTGGCCGATCGACAGGATCAGATCGAAATCGCCCTCCGCCAGCAGGGTGGCCACCTGCGCCGGCCAGGCGTAGTCGACGGCGCCTCCGGACTCGCGCCGCACGTACGCCGCCGGCACCTCCCCCAACGTCGTCACGCCGCGGCGCCAATCGTGCACCCGGAACCGGTCCCGGGGAATGGCGCCGAACATCGTCGCGAGCTGCTCCGGCGTCATCGGCGAATGCGTCCCCAGCGCCGGCAGAATATCCGTCAACCGATCGCCGTAGTAGGCATACGCGTACCGGGTCAATTCCCCGGCCCGCGAATGGAAGCGCGTGAAATCCGGCGGGATCGCCAGCACGCGTTTGCGCTCGCCAATACGGCCCAGCGCCTCGTTAAGACCAACCCTCAAATCGTCGGCGCTCAAGACATCGCCGGATGAGCCGCGGCTATAGTAGAGCATGTAACTGACCTTCCCTTACGCATCGCGCGACGGCCCTGTCCGGCACCCGCGACATGTGGGGCAACCATACCGCCAAGCCGGGGCGCACATCAAGACCAATTCTGGATCCTGAATTCGTCTGTTCTCCGGCCTGGGCATCGAGCCGGCATGGGACTGGTCGAAGACCAACCCCGTAGTGCACCTGAGCCTGACCAAGACGTCCACCACGAGCCCTGAAGTTCTCGAGGAGAGCCTGTGGCGTCTGGTCGAAAACCGGGCTGCCGAGGATGGGATCGCAATCGCCGCAACCAACTCCACACAGACTCTGCCCGAACTGCTCCGGCGACTTCACGCCAAGACCGGCCGGCGCGTGGTGGTGATCGTGGTCGAGGCAGCCACATGGGCCGCACCGATGCCGGTCTGAAGACCGCCGCGGCGATCTACGTGATCGAGTTCATACTCGGCACGCCGGAGGAGGCGCAGGCGCAGATCAAGATGACGGCAGACGATCGACCTTAGAAGATGGCAGGACCGGCCTTTTCGTTCGCGTGGATCGGCGGAGCGTGGTAGTCTGTCGGCGACTTGGGGCACTGGGAGGTTCCGTTTATAGCCGGGTCAAGCCGGTTCGATGTGGACCGCCGCGTCGGCTTCGTCCCCCGTGAAGGCGGGTTTTGCTTGATATGGCGCGCCCCAATCGATTAGATGTGCGGCCCACAAGAGGAAGGAAAGGGAAAACCGTATGGGCTGGTTCAAACGATCACAGGACCGGGAAGCGGCGCCGGTCTCCGACGACCTGTACGTCGCCTGCTCGAAATGCAAGGCCCACATCTTCAAGGAGGAGTGGAACACCAACCATAAGGTCTGTCCGAAGTGCAACCATCACGAACGGCTCACCTATCAGGAACGACTCGACCTGATCGTCGATCCGGGCACCTTCCGCGAGTTCAACCAGCACATCAAGCCGTCCGACCCCCTTGCGTTCGTCGACGGCAAGGGCAGCTATGCGGATAAGGCCGCGGAGACGGCGACGGCGACGGGGATGAACGAGGCTATCGTAACCGGCAGCGGCAACATCAACGGCATCCGTATCGTACTGGGCGTCATGGACTTCCGATTTCTGGGCGGCTCGCTGGCCAGCGGCACCGGCGAGAAGATTCTCCTGGCCGCCGAGCATGCCCTGCGCTTCAAACGAGCGCTTGTCCTGTTCTCCGCCTCCGGCGGCGCGCGCATGCACGAGGGCATCATCTCGCTCATGCAGATGGCCAAGACATGCGCCGCCATCGCCAAGATCGAGAAGGCCGGACTGCCGTACATTTCGGTGATGACCGACCCGACTTTCGGCGGCGTCTCCGCGAGTTACGCGATGGTCGGCGACATCAACATCGCCGAACCGGGCGCCATGATCGGTTTCGCGGGCCGCCGCGTGATCGAACAGACCATCAAACAGAAGCTCCCGGATGACTTCCAGACGGCCGAGTACCTGCTGGATCACGGGTTCATCGACGCCATCGTGAACCGCGGCGAGATGAAGGATTTCCTGCACAAGGTGCTGCTCTACAGCGGCCGCAAGAAAGGATAGCCCGAGCCATGGAACTCGATTTCGAGAAAGAGATCACGGACGTCGAGCAGCGCATTGCCGAGATCACCCGGCAGTGCGAGCAGAACGCCAACGAGGAGATGGAAGGCGAACTCGCGACGCTCAAGCGCAAGATGAAGGCCCTGAGCAAGAAGCTCTACGCCTCGCTCACCGCCTGGCAGACCGTGCAGATCGCACGACATGCCGACCGACCGCTGCTGCGGGACTTCATCGCCGGCATGTGCTCGGACTTCGTCGAACTTCACGGCGACCGCAATGTCGGCGACGATCGCGCCATGGCCGGCGGCTTTGCCACCATCGACGGCGAGCGCGTCATGCTGATCGGCATGGTCAAAGGGCGTACCGTCGACGAGAAAGTGACCTGCAACTTCGGCATGCCGAACCCCGAGGGCTACCGCAAAGCCCTGCGCTTGATGCGGCTCGCCGAGAAGTACGACTTGCCGATCGTGTGCCTGATTGACACGCCGGCCGCCTATCCCGGCCGCGAGGCCGAGGAACGCGGCCAGGCTGAAGCCATCGCCCGCAACCTCACGGAAATGGCGAAACTCGAGGTGCCCATCGTCGTCGTCATCACCGGCGAAGGCGGCAGCGGCGGGGCTCTCGGCATCGCCGTCGGCGATGCCGTGCTCATGCTCTCGCACGCCGTCTACTCGGTGATCCCGCCCGAAGGGTGCGCCGCCATCCTCTGGCGCGATGCCGCCAAGGCGCCGGAGGCCGCGCAGGCGCTCAAGATAACCGCCGATTCGCTGCTGGCGCTCGGGGTGATCGACGAGATCGTTCCGGAACCGCCCGGGGGCGCCCACCGCGATGCCAACGCGACCATCGCCGCCACGAAGGAGGCCGTCCTGCGCCACGTGCGCACGCTGAAGCGGATCCGTTCGCGCCGCCATCTCGTCGAACGTCGTTACCAGAAGTTCGCCCGCTTCGGGCGGTTCCAGAAGACCCGGTAGTTGTCCAGGATTGCCAATCAGGAGAAGATAACCCTATGCCAACGAAGAAGAAAACGACCCGCAAGACCGCGGCGACAGCCGCGACGACGCCCCCCGTCGAGACGATCACCGGCGCCGCCAAGCGCATCCCGCTGCGGATTACCGATACGACCCTACGGGATGCCCATCAGTCCCTCTGGGCCACCCGCATGCGCAGCAAGGACATCATGGGCATCATCGACACCATCGATCAGGCCGGTTACTACTCCCTCGAAGTCTGGGGTGGCGCCACCTTCGACGTGTGCCTGCGCTTCCTCCGCGAAAACCCGTGGGAACGTCTGCGCCAGATCAAGAAGCACGCCCCGCGTACTCCGCTGCAGATGCTGCTGCGCGGCCAGAACATCCTGGGCTACAAGAACTACCCGGACGACGTTCTGTACCGCTTTGCCGAACTGGCCGTGCGCAACGGCTGCGACATCTTCCGCATCTTCGACGCGCTCAACGACACGCGCAATCTCGAACAGGCCATCAAGGCGGTGAAGAAGGCGGGCGGCCACGCGCAGGGCACGCTCTCCTATACGATCAGCCCCGTGCACACGATCGCCGAGTACGTGCGCGTGGCAAAGGAACAGGTCGCCATCGGCATCGATTCCCTCTGCATCAAGGACATGGCCGGCATCCTGACGCCAATCATGGCCGAGAAACTCGTCTCGGCCCTCGTCCGAGAAATCAGCGTACCGATCCAGATCCATTCGCACATGACCAGCGGCATGGCCACGGCCACGTGCGTGGAGGCGGTGCGCGCCGGCGCCGGCGCGATCGACTGCGCCATCTCGGTGATGGCATGCCGCTCCTCGCAGCCTCCGGTCGAGACGATGCTGGCGATCTTCGACGAGACTCCCTACCACGCCAATCTCAACGTCGAGGCGCTGCGCAAGATCTGCGCGTTCTTCACCGAACTCGCGCCCCAGCGCCAACTCGGGAACGATCCGATCAACCCGATCGATCCGGAGATCCTGATCCACCATATCCCCGGCGGTATGATCTCCAACCTGCGCTCGCAACTGGCGCAGCAGAACGCCCTCGACCGCCTGCCGGAAGTGCTGGCCGAACTGCCGCGCTGCCGCGCCGACATGGGCTATCCGCCGCTCGTCACGCCGACCAGCCAGATTGTCGGCGTGCAAGCCGTGCTCAATGTCCTTTCCGGCGAACGTTACGCGATGATCACCGAGGAGACCCGGAACTACGTGAAGGGCCAGTACGGCCGCGCGCCGGCGCCGATCGATTCGAAGCTGCTGCACAAGGTGCTCGGCAAAGACAAACCCATTACCTGCCGGCCGGCCGACCTGCTGGAGCCGATGCTGCCCACGGCGACCAACGGCATCCCCGGCGGTCTGATCGAGTCCGAGGAGGACGTCATCTCCTACTGCCTGTTCCCCGAACAGGCTCTGGAATACTTCCGCTGGCGCGCCATGCCCACCGAACAGCGGCCGTCCCCGCCGGCGGATATCGAGATGAAGAAGCAGGCGGATGCCGCAAAACCGACCCCGCCCGCCAAAGCCGAACCCGCGCGCCGGCTGCTCTCCGATCAGGATTACCGCGAACTGGGCACGCTGATCGACAAGGTGGCCGCGCTGAACCTGAACGAGTTCACGATCCGGCGCAACGACCTGAACGTCAGCCTCAAGGCGGCGGGCATCGCCGCCGGCACGATCGCCACCCCCGCGGCCGAAGTGGTGCCGACAACCCCGGTCGAAGTTCCCGCGGCGCCACCCGCGGCGCCCGCGACACCCGCGGCGCCGGAGGGCGAGTCGATCAAGGCGCCGTTGAACGGGACGTTCTATCGGTCGGCCGGCCCCGGCCAGCCAAAGTTCGCCGAGGAAGGCCAGACCGTCGCGAAGGACGCGCCCGTCTGTATCGTCGAGGCCATGAAGCTGTTCAATCAGATCAAGGCGCCAAAAGCCTGCACGGTGGTGAAGTTCCTGGTCAACCACGGCGACGCCGTCACGAAGGGCCAGCCGCTTGCCGTCATCGTGGACGCCTAGGCGACGCGACCGTTTCAGGCGACCCATGCCACGCGGCCGATGCGCGTGAAGACCAGACCGCACGCGATCGCCGTCTCCGGCACGGCGAGGATGCGCCCGAGCGCTTTGCGATAGAGCTGCATCTGCGGACGGTAGTGCTCGGCCTTGTCGGCGCACGCGCGTGCCGTGTCCTCGATCCGGTTGCTCTTGTAGTCGAGGATCGTCACCGCGCACACCCGGTCGTCGGCATCGCGCTCGATCACGACGCGGTCGAACTGCCCCGACACCCAGGTGTCGTCGATCACGATCTCGAAGCTGCGCTCGCGCCATAACGCCACGCGCGCGGCCGCCGGCCGCGACAGGGCCTTGCGCACGTCGTCGGTACGCATGGCGTGCTGGAACTGAACCGCGACGTCGCGTCGCACCGGCTCCGTCGCCGTCGCGGCAGCCCCCCACGCGGCGACGATCGCCGCGGGATCGGCATCCTCGATGAACGCCACCTTCTCGAACAAGCTGTGAATCGCGGTTCCGAAATCGAGCACGTCGCGAACGTCCGGCGCGAATAACTTCGCCGCCTGAATACCCCGATCGTCCTGGAGCGAAGGCTCCTGGCGCGCCAGACGGCGGCGCATCGACGGCCGCCCGGCAAACGCCGCCGGCCGCCCCGCGGCCGCCGCCGGCGGGGTTTCGCGCGCGCGTTCGGGAAGCGCGCGGAACCACGCGGGATCGCCGGACGCGTACAGACACACGGCATCGGCCCCCGCCAGCCTCAGATTGGGCCGGCCATCCGTCGCGGACCCTTCGGTCAGGACAGTCTTGAGCAGCGCCGCGGCATCGAGGCTGGACGCCGTCTTTCCCGGATACCGCGTCACCAGATAAAGCCCGCGTTTGGCACGCGTCAACGCCACGTACAGCACACTCAACGCGTCCAGCGCCGCGGCGGCGTCACCCGCCGCCTGCTCGTCCGCCAGCACCGTGACCGCCTCGGCGACCACGCGACGCGGCATCCGGAGGACCCACCGCGGTTGCTGGGTGCGCGGATCCCGCGCCAGATGCAGCTCGCCGCTGTCCCCGTGCGACATCGAACGGCCCATCAGATCGGGCACGATGACCACGTCGAATCCAAGCCCTTTGGCTTGGTGAACCGTCATGACACGCACCGCATGCGCCGCGGCCGACTCCGTAATGCGGTGGGCCTGCACGAACCGCACAAAAGCATCGACGTCGATACCGCCCGTCTGGTCATACGCGGCGGCGGCTTCGAGCAACTCGTCCAGCCGGCGCCGCCCGAAGGCATCCAGCACGCCCAGTTCGCCGAGGGTCCGCCCCAACCCACGCAGGCATTCCTGAAAGCCATGGGCCGCCACCGTGTCGAGAATGTGGCGCGACGCGTCGCCGCACGACCGACCGCGGAACCAGTCGCCGGCCGCCAGCGGACTCATCTGGATGTGGCGCAGCGCAACCGTATCGCCGGGATGCGCCGCAAAACGCATGACCGCCAGCATCAGCGCCACGACCGGGTTGTCGACGATCGTCGCCCGGCCTTCATGGACCACCGGCATGTCCGGACACCGGCGGCGCAACACGTCGACCAAGTCGCCCCCGGCGCGGTTGGTCCGCACGAGCACCGCCACGTCCAGTCCGCGCGACAAGGGCCGCAACTCGTTCAGGAGATCGGCCACGGTCGCGTACTCGTCCTCGACCTCGGGCTTCGCCCCGTCGGCACGATACGGTTCGAGCAGCATGGCACAGCCTGACACATCCGCCAATGTGCCCGAGCACGAGTGCGTCCGCCAGATGGCCGCCCAGTCAGCCACCGTCTCGGGCGGCAGCCCCGCGACGTCCCCCAGCCCGCCGAACACGCGGTTGACCGTATCGATGATCGGCGGGCAGGAGCGATAGGAGGCATTCAGCGGCTGCTCTTCCAGACGGCGCGCATAGCGCTCGCGCACCGCGCCGAACAGGCGCGCGTTGCCGCCGCGCCACCCGTAGATCGCCTGCTTGACATCGCCGACATAGAACAGGCTGCGCGTGCCGGAGTCGTCCTGGACGAGTTCGTCGACCAGATTGCTCAGAACGGCCCATTGCAGGTCGCTCGTGTCCTGGAATTCGTCAAGCAGCCAATGATCGAGGCGGCAGTCGAGGCGGTAGTCGATGTAGAGTCGGCCCGGCGCATCCGGCATACGACTGATCGACAGACCTCCCGCGAGCGGACTCGCCGGCGTGAGCAGGTACTGAGCGTCCTCGAACGTAAAGCGCCCCGAACGGCGCAGTTCGTCCGCGTAGGCCTTCTCGAAGAGCGACAAGACACGGTGCAGACCGCGGGTGCGCTCGCAGGCGACCCTCAACTCGCTCCACAGAACATGCCGTACGAGGGCCAGCACGTCATGGGCCGCCGCGCCGGGAATGACGCAGACCACACGGTCCATCCGCACCGCGGCGGAACCGCGCAACAAGTCCGGAGCCACCGGCAGAAGCTTGACGAACAGGTACTCCAGCGGCCCGCTCCAGACGCCCCCCGGACCGAAGAAGGACACGGCATCGAGAAACGCCCGCCAACGCGCTGCCAGGCGATCGTCCGTCGCCCCGTCCACAAGCGCCACACGCACACGCGCCACCACGGCCTCCAGATCGTCCACTGGCGAAGGGAACTGCCCCGCGCACGGCCAGATGCACGCCGGTTCGCCCCAGCGCGCACCATCCGGCAACACACGGTAGGGTGCGCGGCCGTCGGACAGAAACTCGCCGAGCTGCCGGCCCAGCGCCTTGTCCTCGTGCCCGAACGTGGCCTGCTTGAACGCCTCGAAAAACGCCCGCTGCAGACGCCCCCCGACCGCCCCCGGATCGAAAATGCCGCGCAAGACCTCGAACCGCAGGTCCTCGGCCGCCGGACTCTCGCCATCCACGATGGTAAACTCGGACGCCACGCCCAACTCGCCCGGAAACGCGCGCACCACCGAGATGATGAAACTGTCCAGCGTGCCGATGTGGAGCCGATGCAAACTGTCGAGAAAGACGCGGAGCAGACCCCGAAACACGTCCGGCCCCGCGGAAGGCATATCGATCAGACACCCCGTGCGCGCGGCGACGCCGGCATCGTCGGACGCCTTCCACAGATAGCCGACGATGGAGTCGAAAATCTCGCCGGCCGCCTTGCGCGAGAACGTCAGCGCGCAGATCCGTTCGGGCGCGACACCACCCGCCAGCAACCGGATGTAGCGGTGCGCGAGTTGGAACGTCTTGCCGGAACCGGCCGACGCCGCGATGGCCAGATTGGGTAGCGCACGCGGTGTCATGACAGGGGCTCCACCGCGTCCGCGACGGGCACCCCCGCCACCAGCGGATCGCACACGTCGTACGACACGCGCTCGACTGGAGGCCAGAAACGCCTCTCGGCAATGGCCAGCGCCACACCCCGCGCACACGCCATGGCCGTCTCGTGAAGGGCCTCGTTCATCTCGTCCCATACGGCCATGCCGGTATCCACGATCGCTTTCGGCAGGTTGAAATACGCCAGCTCGATGTCGCCGCCGAGACCCATGGCCGTGACCATGGCCCGGTAGAGCGGCAACTGGAGGTCGGTCCAGCAAAGGTTGCGCCCGCGCACCTGGATCCCGGCCAAGGCAAAGGACGGCGTGTCCGCGCGCGCCGTGGACAGGTGGCTCTCGGCGGGATGCACGGCGCGGTCCGAAGTCTTGTAGTCGATCACACGCAGCGTCCCGCGGTCACGGTGGCGGTCCACACGGTCGATGCGGCCGCTGACCGTCAAACCGCCCACCTGAAGCGTCGCCTTCTGTTCCACGCGCAGGGGCTCCCATCCGACCGTCGGGAGCGCCACGTGACACTGCGCCGCCGCATGCAGCCGCTGCACGGCCGCATCGAGCGCCACCAGCACCGGCAGCGCCGGGCGGGCGCCGTAGCGACGGCGAACCCACGCGCGCGCGGCGCCTTCCAGAGCGTCGCCGAGGAGACCGGCATCCGACAGCGCGTACAGCTCCGGATCCGCAAGCTGTTCGAGCACGTGATGGACCAGGCTGCCGAAGTCCCGGGCGTCCAGCTCGCGCTTGTCGTCCGACAACGACGCCATGTCCAGCAGGTGTGTCAGGTAGAAACGGAACGGACAGGCCAGGTAGTCGTGGAACGCCGTCACCGGAAGCCGCTCGATCGTGCGCTCTTCCGCCTTGACGCCGGCGGCCGCCGGCCGCAACCGGAAGCTCACCGTGGCCGGACAGGTCAGCCGCTCCTCGCGCGGCGCGTCGAACAGGCGCGCGGCGCGCCCCGGCAGGTCCGCCTCGGGGCACCGGAACAGCAGCCGCGACGGTCGCAGCGGATCGCCCGCGCCACTGACCTTCCCGCAGATCAACCGGACCACCCCGTCGCGGCGCCGACACGCACACATGGCGCTCAACAGATAGACATCGCGCGCCAGACGCAAGGCATCGTGCCGCAGCCCGAGACGGACGCGCAACGCATCGGGTAGAAAGACATCGCTCAACCGGCCATCCGGCACGCATCCTTCGTTCATCCCGGTCACGATCAACACCGCGGCATTGTTCCAGGGCAGTTCGAGCCACCCCTCCAGGTCGACCTGCGCGGCGTCACGGTCGCACGGGTAACTCGACTCGCCCAGTCGGCTGACGAAAAGCTGAAGACGGTCGGCCTCCGACAGATCGAGCGACTCCATCGCGGCCGCACGGAATTCGTCCAGAACATCCATCACACACCCCGCGGCACGCAGGAAATCCTGATCCGTCCCGTCGTTCGCATCCAGCATGCGGCCGGCATATACGTCCCGCAACAGCGCGGCCACCGCGTCGTGTACCGAAGCGACGCCCAATGGAGCGATCAGCGCATCCAGCGCCGCCAGCGCCGCGCCGAGCGCGGTCGCGCGGTCGGGTGGTTTGCGCGCCAGCACCGCGCGCACCGCGGACACATCGGGCGGAAGATGGTCGTTCTGGAGCCGGTCCAACTCGGTCAGCACCGCATCGCCGGCCACGCCGCCGGTGGACGCGACTCGACCCAGCAGATCCGGGTGGCGCAAGGCCGCGCGAAGCGCCTCATACGACCCATCGCGATGCAACGCGACGACTGCCGCGATCAGGTGAAACAGACGATGGCGCGACATCGGCCGGTCGCCGGGATCGAAGGCCCGCAGGCCCTGGTCGGACAAGGCCGCCATCACGTGAGGGATAACCTCGACGTCCGGCACGCCGATCGCCAGATCGCCAGCCCCCCAGCGCGCGTCGACCGCCTCGATCGTATCGATGACACAGGCCGCCTGCGCCTCCGGCGTACCCGCCAGCAGAATGCCATCGGCGCCGTCCGGCAACGGGATCTCACGCGTACGCCAGGCGTCCGGAAGCGGCCGCCCCCACCCGTCGAACAACGACTCCAGCGACTCCGGCGCGTGGATCAGGACCTCCACCGAAACCGTATCGGCGAGGCGCTCCAGCGCCCGCAACGTCAGCAGAGACGGGTCCGGAACGCCGGCGACGACAACCCGCGAGACGCCCTCCGGCAACACGGGGCGTTCCGCCCGGCGCATCTTGACATCGCATGGGTCGGCGACGCCAAACGCATGCGCCTGCTCGCGATAGCGCTGCTCAAGCGCCGCCAGTTCGACCCAACGCTCCCGTTCGGGCAACGCCTCCCCAAGGCGCGCCACGACGTCCGCGATCGTCACGCCGCCATCCGCCAGCACCGCCCGCAAGGACTGGAACTGACGTCCCGTCCGCAGCGCCCATGCCGCGTCACACCCACCCTCCGGAACCTTCAGGGCAATCGGAAAGGCGTCGGGAGGAACCGCCCGCAAGGTATGCGCCCACACCGCTTGCGAAACGGCCGCCGAGCATTCGACGACCGGCGACTCGCCACCCGTCACCAGGAAGTACGACGGCGGAACCACGTGGACCGACAGCGCCGCCCCGTCGCCCGCCCCGCACCGCGCCGCCAGACACTCGCGAAGGCGCCGCCCCGCCTGTTGCGTCGGTGTGACGATCAGCAGCGCGCCAAGGTCGACCGTCCCCGGCGTCCCTCCCGGCAGGATGTACTCGCAGACGGATTCCGTCAGGAAGCGATCCCATCCCAGAAATCGACGTACCACCGACATGCGCCGGATGCTAGCACAGGCCATTCTCGCGACGCAACCGCCGGATGCTTCGTCCAGCGGTTCACGCATCTCTCGGTCATGACGGGCCGATCTGGCGCGGTGGTATGCAGCGTGTCACGACGACACATACCGGGAAGTCGTATTGGGTCATTTTGACACTGACACAATGGGCTTCGCAATCGGCCGCGGAATCGCTAATCCATTCATCGATAGCTAGATACATATCTCAGTCGGATCTTCCAAGACGGTGCAACTGCCGTACCGGGCCGACTCGCAAAACGTGAAAGCGGGCTACCGGAACGGGATTCTGAGAGTGACGGCGCCGCGGACCGCCGAGGAGAAACCACGGCGGATCGCCATCGAAGCCGCATAGCCGCGACACACGTCCGGAACGACGAATACATAAGGGCGGCATGGCAGCCGCCGGGAGGATGGAGACACCATGACAACGCAATCCGTACAGAAGAAACAGAATGACGCGGTGCAGACCGCGGAAGCACGCCCGACCCGCGCGCGCATTCCATACGTGGACATTTTCGAGAACGCGGACGCCTTGCTGATCCGGGCCGAAGTGCCGGGCACGGACGAGGCGTCGACGGAACTGACGGTGGAAGACAACGTCCTGTCCATCACCGCCCGGGCCGGCGTTCCGAGCCCCGGCGAGGGGTACCGGGTGTTGTTCGCCGAGTACGACACCCAAGTGGTTTACCAACGTGCATTCGAGCTTTCGGACGCCATCGATACGAGCGCGATCACGGCGCGCCTGCGCAACGGCGTCCTCGAAGTCGTGCTCGGAAAGAAGGAGGAATCCAAACCGCGGCGCATCTCGGTCAACGCCGCGTAGTCCGTGCCAAGGCCAAAGAAAGGGTTGTCAGCGCGTGCGCGCCTGCTAGCATGTTCCGATTCGCATGCGCTGACAACCCGCTATCGACAAGGAATACGCCATGTTTGTTGGAATGGACCCGCTCTACTGGTTGCTGGCCCTGCCCGGATTGATTCTGGCCGGCATCGCCACCCTGATGACCAAGTCGACGTTCTCGCGCTACGCGCGCACACGTGCGGCATCCGGCATGACCGGCGCCGAGGCGGCGGCGCGCCTGCTGGAGGCCGGCGGCATCCGGGATGTGCGCATCGAGCCCGTGCGCGGGTTCCTGTCCGACCACTACGACCCCCGATCGCGCACGCTGCGTCTATCGCCGGAGGTCTACGGATCGCCCTCGCTATCGGCCATCGGCGTAGCGTGCCATGAAGCCGGCCACGCCCTGCAGCACGCATCGCGCTACGCGCCGCTCATGGCCCGATCCGCCTTGGTGCCGCTCGCCCAGTTCGGCAACAGCGCCGCCTATGTGTTCTTCCTTCTCGGCATCCTTTTCCATGCGCCAGGGCTGGCCCAGCTCGGGGCGATTGTCTTCGTCGGCGCCGTGGCGTTTTCGCTCGTGACGCTCCCCGTGGAATGGGACGCCAGCGCGCGCGCCAAACGCCTCATGGTCAGCAGCGGCATCGTCGCGCCCGGCGAGGCGGCCGCCGCCGCACGCGTGCTGAACGCGGCGTTCCTGACCTACGTCGCCGCCGCGATAACCGCCTTGCTGACGCTGCTCTATTACCTCCTGCGATCCGGATTGCTCGGCGGACGGAACAAGTAGCCGGAGCGCGAATGACCACCATGCATCACCTCGCTCAGATTGCGGCGGTTGGCATCGGCGGCGGACTCGGCGCCATCGGCCGCCACGCCCTCGGCGGCTGGATCCTCCACCGATCCGGGGCCGGGCATTTTCCCCTCGGCACGCTCATCGTCAACATCGCGGGGTGTCTGGCGATCGGCCTCGTCGGCGGTCTCGCCGAGCGGCATCACGCCTTCACGCCGGCCATGCGCATTTTCCTGATCCCCGGCCTGCTGGGCGGGTTCACCACGTTTTCGGCGTTCGGCTTCGAGACCCTGTACCTTCTGCGGAGAGGCGACTGGTGGATGGCCGCCGTGTATGTCATGGTCAGCGTATCCGTCGGCATCGGCGCCGTGGGCTTGGGGTTGAGCTGCGCCGGCGCGGACCGGTGACGGACGGGCGCCGCGCGCACCACAATCAGAGTAAAAATATTGCCTTTTGCGTGCAATTTTTTCTATAATACAAATGCATTAGTGCTATAGTGCGAAAAACCTCGAAAGGTTCGGGGTAGCCAAACAAGCGAGAGGTGATATGGCAAAGCGCAGCAACAAAAAGGGCGGCAAGCGTAAATCGGTGGTCACCATTCTGGCGGCGCGGTTGCACGCGTGGCGCAAGCGCCAGGGAGTCCCGCTGAAGCACGTGGCGCAGGACCTGGGTGTGTCCGTGTCCGTGATCAGCCAGTGGGAGCGCGGATTGCGTTTCCCCTCCGCCCGCAATATCGACAACCTCGCCGGGTACCTGAATATTCCGGTGTGCTGTCTGATGTTCGACGGCGAAGGGCCCTGCCCGCACCACGGCGCATAGACCCGCACACCGCGTCCGTGCGGCGCGCGTTGCGGTTTCCCACGCGATTTGGCCATGCGGGGGCTACGTCAGGTGCGTAGCCCCCGATTGCCAGACGGCAGGCGCGCGGCGAGCGCCTCCGGCGTCCCGTGACGGCCGCGCCGACACCGGATGCATATCCGGCGTGCAATGAGGCGAATCTATCGTCCCCGACGCGGGCGTCCTTCGCCGGGTTCCCGGTCGAGCTGTGCGCGCCGCTCGATGATCGAGATGCCGTTGACCGTCTCGATCCGGGGAAACCCGCGGAGCAAGCCTTGCCGGACCAATTCCTCGTCAACCCAGAGATGCTCGATCGGACTCCCCTGCAGGGGCGACAGGTCCGTCACCTTGCTTCCAACGCAGGCGAACGACGTCAGCGGCGCGCCGCGCAGTGGCTCCAGGTCCGACACGCGGGTACGGCAGATGTTGACGGACGACAACGATATGCCTTTGAGCGGCGTCAGACTGGATACGGACGTGTCGTCGATGTTGAGCACGTGTAACGGCAAACCGCGGCAGAAATCGAGATCCGACAGTTCCGTGCCGGAGAGATTCAGATGCCGCAACGGTTGGTTCCGCAGCGGCGCGAAGTCGGCAATGGACGTTCCGGAAGCCTCGAACCGCGTCAACGACATCCCCTTCACGGCCGACAGCTCGCGTACCTTCGTTCCATTGATCAGCAGCGTCGACATGGCACGCGAACCGATACTGTCGAGACTGCGGATCGGAGTGTCGCTGACGTCGAGCCACTCGACTTTCGGCGCCTGCTGCAGAAACGAGAAATCGGCGACGCGCGATCCCCGCACGTCCACGTACCGCAACGGCATGCCGAGGACGGGGCGCATGTTACTCACGTAGCTCCCGGCAATGTTGAGGTGCTCCACGGGCATGCCGCCCAAGGGGGCAAGGTCAAGCACCTTGGTATCCGCGCAAGTCAGCGCCTTCAGCATCATGCCGCGCAGGGGAGACAGATCCCTGACCTCGGTGTTCGACACGTCAAGCGACGTGAGCGGCATGCCCTGCAGGCACCGCAGTTCATTGACGCGACAATCGCGCACGCGCACCGTGCTCAGCGGCATGCCGCGCAACGGCAGCAGGTCCCGGAGCCGACCCCGTTCGTTCCTGTTTGGCGGCTCGTAGTGGAACTCCCGCAACCCGGTCATCGCGGCCACCGGCGCGATCGTTTCCACTTCGCCATCGCGGATCGTCAGACCGATACAGACCCCGTCTTCCATGCGGATCTCGAAGGATTCCGGATCGGCACGCGTGTTCATTTCGCCCAGCAACTTCAGCGCCTTGTCCACATCGCCGCGGGCGCTCGCGATGTCTTTGCCCAACAACGGCCTCGAAACGGTTGCGGGCGGGGTAGCGTCCGCGGTGCCGTCCACCTCGACCGGCGCCGGCACCGGTGCGGCGGCTGGCGCCGCGCCAAGGGCCGCGACGATATCGCCAGCCTCGCTCGCAAACCGCGTCGCACCGTGTGCGCGTACGTACGCGACGATGGATTCATCCACGCGCGCCTTGAGCGCGGGGTCAATCGGGCGACCGCGAACCGTGGACAGCCAGACATCATGGTCGTAGGCGCCGACGCCGTACCCGAAACTGGCCAGCAAGGCCCCAAGCGCCTGTCGCGCATCCGTCTCGGCACGGTCGGCGCTGGCCTGCTCCAGACCCGCGCAAAGACGGTCGGCAAGCGCGGGGTGCGTCATCGCGAAGTACTTGCGCGCGTGATCGAACGCCTTCGATTCGTAGGCCATGATCCCTTTGGCCAGCGCCACGTCCTGTTCGGCATCCGCGCCCATGCGCAGCAAGCGCTCGCGTGCCGACAGGTCCGCCACCCCGAAACTGATCACGCTGTGCACATAACGCTCGCTGCTGATGAAGTGCTTGCATGTGACGCGCCCCCCGGCCACGCTGTCGATCGCCACGCGTTTGACACCGGACGCGAACTGCACGTCGACCATCTGCCCACGCTGGTTGTCGAACGACTGCAGGATGCGCTCGTCCACGCGCATCGCGCCCTGAAGCACGGCGAGGACCTCGCGAAGCACCGGCACGGATGGGTGCGTGGCCTGGCTGTCGATGAGGCGCGCGACAAGCAGCACACCGCCGGGAAGATCGCCGCCAAGCACGCCGGCCACCACCCCGTCGTATGTCTCTTCGATCGCCGCGTCGACTTCGTTCTGTCGCCGTGCGCGGTCATCGGCCACCGCCCGCGCATCCGCGAGCAACTTGTCCGCCATCTGGCGGCGCAGGGAAAGCGTCTCGTCCGCCAGTTGTCCTTGGTACCCCCGGATGTGTTCGGCGGCCGCCTCGATGCGCCCCTGCGCGACCATCGGAGCAACCTCCGATTTGAGCCGTTCGATGATCTGGCGACGGACTTCCTGACGACGGTCGGACAGCCGCGTAGCGGCCGTCTGCGCCATCAGCGAGTATTTCGTGCCGGCGGCGTCGGTAACGACACGCCGGTAGTTCACGGCGGCTGTGCTCAGGTCGTCCGGATGCTCGGTCTCCCATCGCTGCGCATACTCGAACATCTCACGCGCCCTGCGGTCGCCCGGCGACTCGACCGGCGCCCGTGCCACCGGTTGTGTGGTGGTCGTCACGGACGGCGGGGACGCGGCCCGCCGATGCGACATCGCCACAAGATTCCAAATACCGATGAGAACCGCCACACCGATGCCAGCCACCAGCGCCACCTTGACCATCGGGGTGCGCGTCGCCGCGGCGGTCTCCCGCAGGCGGCGGGCCCGGTTGTAGTCTGAAACCAGGCGACGCGCACTGCGCCGGATGGTGCTGCTGCCTTCCGGCAACGGCTTTCCGACCGGCGTCAGCCCCTTGCGCACTCGCGCCAGATCGGCTTTGACCGCTTCCCAACTCTCCTGCCGGAGGTCGCGCTGTTTCGCCAACATACGCTCGATCAGCCAACATAACCCCTTCGACAGCCCCGGCACCGTATCCAAGGGGTCGGGCACCGTTTCCGTGGTCTGCATTTCGATCGTCGTCTCGGCGTCCTTGCCCTGAAACAGCATCTCGCCCGTGACCAGGTGGTACAACGTGGCACCCAGCGAGTAGATGTCGGCGCGACAGTCGAGATCGACAAGTCCCTCGGCCTGTTCGGGCGACATGTAGGCCGGCGTACCCATGATGTCCTGCAAGGCATCGGCATCCTGCATGGCGCTGATCGTCCGGGCCAACCCCAGATCCGCCACCTTCACGGATCCGTCTTCATCGACCATGATGTTGTCGGGCTTGATGTCGCAGTGGATGATGCGCTCGCGGTCCCAGGCATAGCCCAGGGCATCCGCGACGGATTCACAGACGAGCAGCGCCTCGCGCTCGGGAATCCGGCCCTTCCGCCGCACCCAGTCGCCGGTCGTGTAGCCGGCCACGTACTCCATGACGAAGTAATAGAGCCCGTTTTCGGCATTGGCATCGTATACCTGCACGATACCGGGATGCTTCAGTTTCGCGGCCGCGCGGGCCTCCGTCTGAAACCGCGCGATATCCTCCGCGTCGCCGGCCAACTTGGACGAGAGCACCTTGATGGCCACGATACGGTCCAGCGACACCTGTCGCGCCTTCCAGACCGAGGCCATGCCCCCTTCACCCAGTTTCGATAGGATGTCGAACCCGGTCAATTGTTCGGGATGACTCATCGCCGGCACCCCGTACCGCCGCACGAAGGACACTCGGACACGCCACCGCCATGGCAATGGGGGCATGGCTTCCCACGGTATACGCCGGTCTTCGCGCACCGGGTACAATCGACCAGCCCCTGCCCGACGCAACGCGAACACGCTTTCGCCACGCCCGTCCCGCCGCAACCGCGACAGAGGATCCCGCCGACACCGTTGCATCGGTCGCACGCGATCAGGCCATCGCCGCCGCAAACCGTGCATTTCACCTTTCGGAGCAGCGCCTTCCCGCCAAGCTTACCCCCGGATTCCGTTTCAACCTCGCCGTTCCGGCAGTTCTTCGCGGTGCAGGCGACCCGCCCCTGTCCGCGGCAGGCTTCGCAATCGCAACGCCCGAACCCCTCACAATCGGAACACGGCACCCCCAAGGCCCGCTTCAATGCCACGGCATCCGTGACAGACAACCGACCGGCGACAACGTCAGGCACCCAGGACAGACCCACCGGAACCCTGCCGCGCGCCTGCTGCAACACGCGATACCGATTGCCGGCCTGACCTCGCGCAAATCTCAACTCGTCGATCGTCAACTGCCCGCGTACGACCCCGCTGCCTTCGCATCGCCGACAACGACCGGCGGCGACCTGCACGGTCTCCCGCGAACTGATGGATCCGACATCGAGCACGCCTTTGCCGGATCCCTGACACTGCGGGCACTTGCGCTCGGTCGATCGTCCCCCTCGCTCACAAGCGTCGATCAGTTGCATGATCGCTCCCGCCCGTTCGTCACGGCGCGTCCCCGGCGTCGTCAACAGGTTTAGCGCCAGTGCGTTACGGCAGAACAACCGCGCGATATCCACGTCACCGTCCTGGAACCGCATACGGGCCTGCTCGATCTCGCCGGAGACGGTGTCGTCCGGGATGCGTCCGTCCGCCACATCCAGCTTGTCTTCCACTCCGGACACGGTGCCCGTATCCGGCGTCGCCGGCGCGCGATCCGGAAGCGCAGCCTCGCAATGCGAACACCTCGCCCGCCCCGCCGGGTTCTCATGGCCGCAACTCCCGCAGATCGTCGGCGAAGCCCCGGCCATGAGCACCACGGCCGCAACCGCAACCAGCCCGACCAGCAGACGTTTCGCATGCGCGCTCGGGTATGAACCCGCTTCGGCGTCAATGGGTTTCACAAACGCCCTCCAAAACCGTACCGAAATCGCAATAGTCGCGCCTACGGATTCGTTATATCTGATAAGAACACGCATACGGGGGCTGATCATAGGCGTTTACAGGGTTTCGTCAAGGTGCTAGTCTACTCGATGGAATGTATACGTATCGCCACATTCGGGGCAAGCTCGCATGCCGAATCCGACGTTTTTTCGCCCCTTGCGGAGGTCGTGACGGTCAAGCTATGATCGAATACATGGTCGCGGCGGTCATGCTGCTCATGGCCACCGTGATTCTCGCTCTCGTTCTTTATACCTTTCGAGAACACAGCGGGCGGGTGCTCGATCTCGCGGCATCCGAGTACCCATAACCGCGGCAACGGCGGAACGGAGAGAGAACGCAACGGATACGACAGGAGGAGATGGAGCGATGAACGCAAGACAGAGTCGGAAGAGCGGACAAACCATGGTCGAGTACATCATTATCGTCGTCATCATCGCCATCGCGGCAATCGCGATTTTCGGTGTCTTCGGCGATACCATCCGGGCCAAGCTCGGCGGCGCGGTCACCGAGTTGGGCGGCGATGAAAGCGCACGCGATACGGCGCTGAGCACAGGCTCCGCCGATGCGCTCAAGGACCTCGATGCCGAGGGTGGTCTGACTCCGTAGCACGCGGACAGACCCTTAACCCCGGTTGCTCGCGTCGACGGGCACTCCGTAGAGGCGCCCGCATCGATACGCGGATGGAGGCGGGTTTGCAGTCAGCCGGACTATTCTTACGGATCCGCGACCGGCAACCGGCCGGTACGCGGCAGTCGGGGCAGTCTCTCATCGAAGCCGCGCTGGCCGTGATGATGATCTGCCTGATCCTTTTCGGGCTGCTTCAGATTTCCCAGCTCTTCGCGGCCAAGGAAGTGCTCCACCATACCGCCGCGCGCGCGGCCCGCGCGAAAACCGTGGGCTTCAACGGGTTCATGGTCGCCAAGGCCGCCCGCATCGCCTCGATCCCGATCGCGGGCCGCATGCGCGAGCCGGCGTTCACGAACGAGGACCTCGCGTTGCGCGCCCTGGTGAGCGACCTTCGCCCGGGACAGCTCTGGGATGCCGTGCTGTCCGACATGACCCCGTCCGGGCTGCAGTACGAGATCGAACGGGCACGTATCCCGGAGTACATGGGCGCCGAACACTGGTCCACGGCCCACTGGGTTCTGGACTACGACGGCTGGGACTCGCTCAGCATCGGTTTCACGAGTTCCCCCGATCCCGACGACCCGATGCTGCACGTACGCGTGCGGCACGAGTTCGCGCTCTGGGTTCCCATGCACCGCACCTTCTACGATGCCGACACCGTCGAACTCGACGGCGAAACGCACATCGAAAACCATTACCCGCTTTACATCGACGAGGAGTACTGGTGACCCGATGAACGCCCCCCGCATGACCGCCGAGACCGTCCGCCGAGCCGCCCGCAAGGCCGGCCAGGTAATGGTGTTTTTCATCATGGCCGTCGTCATCGTCACGTTCTTCGTTCTCTACAATTTCGATCTCCATAAGCTACTCCACGTCAAGGCCGTCAGCCAAAACGGCGGCGACGCGGCCGCCCTGATGGCGGCACGGTGGCAGGGCATCACGCTCAACCTCGTCGGCGACCTGAACATCATGCAGGCCCTCGCCTTGAGCGCGGGCGACCGCGATGCCGCCGATGCGATCAACGGCATCCAGGCCCGCCTGGCCTACACGGGGCCCATGATCGCCCTCCAGGCGTCGCAACAGGCCGCCAAGAACAACGGCATCTTCGTCAACGCCGAATTCAGCGATTACCTCGCCGAACACGCCCGCGCCGTACGCGAGGACTACACCGCCCCCGTCGGTCCCGGCGGCGAAATGCTGTTCCCGCCGCCCTGGGACGGCGCCTGGGACGACTACGCCGACATGCTCGATCTCGCCGCCGCCGACGGCATCGCCGCCGCTCCGGACAACATGCGGCTCTATACCGACAGCACGGACGGCCATACACTCCTGCGCATCGATTTCTACGAAGCCATCGCCGGACGGAGCTGGTGCTGGTTCTACCACAACGAGCCGACCTTGCTCGAAGATTACCGCAATTTCTTCCCCTGCTGGTGGACCGCGATCCCCGAACCGACCGACCGTTATTTCATCAACAGCGAGATTTACGGCGTCGGCCTGCGCAAGGTCGTGACAAGTCTCGACCGCTTGATCGGCGATGCGGCGCGGATCAACCCCCTCGCCGTAGAACGCGGTTTCGCCGGCGCCGTCACGTCCACCGGCATGGCCGCCGAAGCCACCTGGTACTGCTACAGCGACAGCGTCTGGACCGACTGGGATGCCATGTCCACCGACGGCGAATGGCCGATGCCGCTCACCGGCCGGGTGCGGCCGCGGTATAACTACCTCGGCGCCGATGCCGCCGTGCGCGTCGAAGCCTCCACGGGGCGTCTGACACCGGGACCGCATGCCTCGCTGACCACCAACACGATCACCTGGAGCGCGGCCGCCAAACCGTTTGGCGCCCTCGATGAAGAAACGCGCCCCGATGCGTTCGATCTCGTGCTGCCCGCCTTCCGCGACGTACGCCTGTTCCCCATCGACGCCTCGTCGGCGCCCGCCGGCGGCTCGTACAACCTGGACTGGCGCCGCCACATTGAACTGCACCTGCCGCTGTACATGGAGGGCGGTCCCGCCGCACTCCCCGCCTGCTGGTACTGCAACCAGTTGCGCACTTGGGAGAATATCGGTTTTCGCCTCGAAGGCGTCGATTGGCTGTCGCGCTACAGCGACCGGTGCATCCCGCACGGCGGCGGCGGCGGCGGTCCCGGCGGCGGACGCAGGAGGGGGCATTGATGAACGCTTCACGGTCCGGTCAGGCCATGGTCGAACTCATTGTCGGCATGATCGTCATCCTGGCCTTGGTCGCCGGCATGCTGCAGGTGGCCTCGCTCACCCGCGCCCATACCGCGGTCATGGTCGAAGCCCGTGGCCGCGCCGGCGGCCTCGCCATGTCCGACGCCTTCATCACGGCCATTCCCGATTACATCGCCGATGTCGAGGTGGGCCCCGACGGCCGCTCCTATTCCCGCGACGACACGCACACCGCCGCCAGTCTGGTCGATCTCGACAACGTCATCGTCACCCCCACCGCGCCCGCGGCGGGCGACTGGGCGTACCTCGACGCCGTTCCCGGCAACCGGGTTTCGGCGCTCCATCGCAGTCCCGCGCCCGTACTCGAATTCGGCCTCATCGGCACGGAGGAACACGCGGTCATCGCCCTGCTTCCCGCCGTGCGCACGCTGCTCTACGATGCCGAGGAAATCGAGGTCGAAGCCAAGGTGTGGATGACCTGGACACGCGGGATTTACTGATGAGCCGACGACCTTGCCCGCCACCCATCGCCCTCGCGGCGCTGCTCTGCCTCGTCGCCGCCGCACCGGCATCCGCCCGCGTCTTCGCGCGCTGGGGCAGTCACCGTCAACTCGCGGCCGCGATGACCGCGCTCGGCGCCCAGTCGGGCTACCAGGCCGAGGTTTCCATCAACGGTCACGATGGCGCCGCCCATGTGTTCCGCATGCCCGGTTCGGTCACGGAAACCGTCGCCACGCTTGAGCGCCGCTTCGCCCCGATCCGCTTCGCGTACGATGGCGGGACCATGGCGATCGGCACCGCCGTCGTCGGACGCCTGCGCCAGTTCATGATCGTTCTGCGGACCGATCTCGCCGACCACTCGATCGTCATGACCGTGTCGGTCGACGGCCTCGGCGACGCCCCGCCCGAAAAGCCCGCGCGGCACCTGCTCGGACAGGTTCCCGCGTTCCCCGGCGGCGCCCCGACGTTCTTTGCCCACGACCGCGAGGCCGGCATGCGTCTGGCCGTGGCAACCACGTCATCCGCCCCCGAGGATGTCCAGCGATTCTACGCGCAAAGCCTCCCCGCGGACGGCTGGAAACCGGCGCTGCCGGCCGGCGCTGCCGGATCGCGCGACTTCCACGTCTACCTGAAAGATCGCGAGATCTGCGGCGTTTTCGCGTCCGCTTCGCCCGCCACCCGCGAGACACGGATAACGGTATTGCATAAGGAACCGGGAAGGGATAAGTAGTACCTCCATGAAAGACAAGATCATCCCCGTCGTGTCGGTGGCTGTCGGCATCCTTGCGTTTGCCCTCACCATGCAGTATCTGCGCAGCCGCGAGGATGACCTTCAACGCCGCTGGCGCGAGTTGTACGCCGGGGCCGAAAAGGTCAAAGTCCTCTGCGCCGCGCACACGATCCCGCGCGGCACGGTCATCGCCATGGACGATCTGGCCACGAAGTCGGTCTTCAAATCGGCCGTACGGCAGGACGTGCTGCTGCCGGAGGACCTGACCATGATCGTCGGCAAGAAATCGCTTTTCGAGATCACCGGCAAGGATCCCATTTTCTGGTCGGACATCGAGGGCGGCGCGCCGTCCCTCGGCGGGCTCTCATCCATCGTCACGCCGGGCATGCGCGCCATATCGCTCAGTGTCGGCGGCGCCGCGGCCGTCAGCGGCATGGTCCTGCCGAACGACCGCGTCGACGTCCTCGGCACGTTCTCCTTTCCGTCAAAAACCGCCGCGGGCGAAATGGAGACCGTCACCCTGACGGTGCTTCAGGATGTCACCGTCCTGGCGACGGGCCAGACCATGGCCAACGAACAGTACCTGCGCCAGCGCGACAACATACGCCGCTCGACAGGCTTCAATACGGTGACGCTCGAAGTCACCGCCAAGGAAGCCGAGTTGCTGGTGTTCACCGAACACATGAAGGGCGCGTTGACGCTGTCCCTGCGCAATCCCCGCGATGTCGATTGGAAACAGGACCTGCCGAGCGTGAACTTCCTGCACCTCCAGAACGAACTGCCCCAACTGAATCTGGAACGGCAGCGCGATATTCGGCACAAGAAGGTCCGGTAACGGACACCGAGGCGGTCCCCGCCGCGCCGCCCGGCAACGCCCGCCCGACGAAAGGGTCAACTGGCATGAGTGAATCGATCGCCTTGGAAGTCCGCCGACCCGGTCGCGAACCCCGTCGCTTCGAGATCGGCCCCGGCGTCTACACCGTCGGCAGCGACGACGACTGCCGCATCTGTCTCAGCCACGAATCCGTGGGCAGCCGTCACGCCATCGTCACCGTCCGCCCGGATACCTGCTGGCTGGAGGACCTCGGATCCCCCGCCGGCACCAGCGTCGACGGCATTCCGGCGCGCGGGCGTACGGCCATACCGTCCGGCAGCGAGGTCCGCATGGGCGCCTACGTGCTCGTCTTTCACATGGAGGGGGTCCCCGCCGACATGTCGGCGACGGCGCCCGCCGCGCCCCCCCTCCCGCCTCCGGCGCCCGAGCAACCGCCAGCGCCACCCCCTCCGTCGCCCATCCTCACGCCGGTTCCGGCACGCGGCGCCGAGTCTTCGAGCGCCTCCCTGGATCCCGAAACCGTTCGCAAACGCTCCATCAAGCAACAGATCCACCGGGAATTGGTCGAGCGGCTCGATATCCGGCGCCTCACGGCCTCGCGTGTGAACCCGGAGGAGCTGCGCGACAAGGTGCGCCGCACGCTTGAACAAATCGTACACGACGTCGCCGCCAAACTACCCCCCGGCATCCCCCCGCGGACCATCATCAAGGAGGTCTACGACGAGGCCCTCGGTCTAGGTCCGCTGGAGGATCTGCTCGCGGACGAAGCGGTCACCGAAATCATGGTCAACGGCCACGACCACGTTTTCGTCGAACGCAACGGCCGCATCGAACTGACCGGCCTGACGTTCATGGACGACACGTCGGTGCTGGCCATCATCGAACGCATCGTCTCGCCCATCGGACGGCGCATCGACGAAAGCCAGCCCTACGTCGACGCCCGCCTGCCGGACGGCTCGCGCGTGAATGCCATCATCCATCCGCTGTCGCTGGTCGGCCCCTGCATTACGATCCGGAAGTTTTCGAAGACGCCCTTCACCGACCGCGACCTCGTCCGCTTCGGCACCATGGCCGAGTCCTGCTGCGAGTTCATGAAGGTCTGTGTCCGCCTGCGCAAGAACGTCGTCGTTTCCGGCGGCACGGGGTCCGGCAAGACGACGCTGTTGAACGTCTTGAGCGGCTACCTGCCCCCCACCGACCGCATCGTGACCATCGAGGATGCCGCCGAGCTGCGCCTCGCGCAACCGCATGTCGTGCGCCTCGAGGCGCGCCAGCCCAACATCGAGGGCCGCGGCGCCATCACCATCCGCGATCTCGTGCGCAACGCGTTGCGCATGCGACCCGACCGCATCGTCGTCGGCGAATGCCGCGGCGGCGAGGCGCTCGATATGCTCCAGGCCATGAACACGGGACACGATGGCTCGCTCACCACCGTCCATGCCAACTCGCCGCGCGATGTCATCTCCCGTCTCGAAACGATGGTGCTCATGTCCGGCATGGATCTCCCCGTGCGCGCCATCCGCGAACAGGTGGCCGCGGCCGTCGACATCATCATTCATGAGCAGCGTTTCAGCGACGGCTCCCGCAAGGTTCTCAAAGTCACCGAAGTGCTCGGACTGGAAGGCGATCAGATCGTCATGCAGGATATCTTCGAGTACCGCCAGACCAGCGTGGACGAGAAGGGCAAAGTGATCGGGCGCTTCATGCCGACCGGCGCCGTACCCACGTTCCTGGAGGATATCGAGACGCGCGGCATGACGATCGATCGACGCATGTTCGACCCGCGCCTGGCCACCGGAAACTGACCCATGAGCATGATGCTGACAACCTTGCTTTTCTGGCTGGTCCCGACGCTGTTCATGGTCTGCTTCGCGGGGCTGACTTTCGTGCTCATGCGAGGACTGGCGGCCGGAGCCGAAGCCTACTCCGGCGAATACTCCGCGGATACCGCCCGGCAATTCGAGGACATCTTCCTCTTCGTGCCGCCGCGCCGGATCGCGGAAATCGGCTGGATGTGCTCGGCCGCCGCGTTCGCCCTCGTCTTTTTCCTCACGGGCAGCCTCACGGACCGGCGCGGTTTCGGCGTGGGTCTGGTCCTCGGAGCGCTCGCGGCCGCCGGGATGCTGCAGATGCCCCGGTTGCTGCTCGTCACGCTCCGTCGCCGGCGTCTGCGCAAGTTCAACCTACAGCTCGTCGATACGCTCGTCAGCATGAGCAACGCGCTCAAGGCGGGCTTCAGCATCATGCAGTCGTTCGAGACCGTCACGCGGGACGGCGAAAACCCCATCGCCCAGGAGTTCGGCCTCTTCCTGCAACAGACGCGCGTCGGCGTCAGTTTTTCGGAAGCCATGGCGAACATGGAACGGCGTGTCGGCAGCGACGATCTGACCCTCGTCGTGCTCGCGATCGAAACCGCCCGCCAAACCGGCGGCAACCTGACGGAGATCTTCGAACAGATCTCGGCCACCATCCGCGAACGCATGCGCATCGAGAACCGCATCCGCACGCTCACCGCCCAGGGCCGCCTGCAGGGCATTGTCGTCGGGTCCATGCCGCTGCTCATCGCGGGTGTGCTGACGGTGCTCGATCCTGACATGATGTTGCCTTTCCTGCACTCGGTGCCCGGCGCCGCGATCATCGCGCTCGTCATCGTGATGATCGCCTGCGGCGGCGTGATCATCCGGAAAATCATCGCCATCGACGTCTGATCCAACCATGAACACACATGCGATTATTCAGTCTCTGCTCGCCGTGTGCTGGGCCCTGGCCGCGGCCGGCGCAACCTGGCATGTGTCGCGCATCGCCCGCCAGATCACGTACGTCACGCTCGCCGACGGCCGGCGGCAGGAACGCGCCATTCCGATCCTGTTCCGTCTGCTGCTCCCGCTGTCGCCCAACTTGGCGCCGCTCTGGCGGCGGCCGGCATTCGCGAAGACACGCACGGAGGTGGACGCGCGGCTCGTCGCGGGCGGCTACGAAGGCTTGTTGTCGGCCGACGAGATGCTGGCCATCCGCGTGCTCGTACCCCTCGTGTACGGCACGCTCTGGGTCATCTTCATGCGGGGCGCCGTCACGGCCAGTCACGTCGCGTTCCTCGCCAAGGGGCAGTTCGCCCTCTACGCGATCGGCGTCCTGTGGCTGGCGCTCTACCCCTTCACCTGGCTCCGACAGGCCATCGCCGCGCGGCACCGTGTCGTCCAGCGCGCGCTCCCGTTCGTCCTGGACCTGTTGACGCTCTCCGTCGAGGCCGGCATGGACTTCATGTCGGCTCTGCAACGCAACATCGACCGACGCCGCATCGACGCCCTGAGCGAGGAACTCATTCGTGTCGTGCGCGAGATCCAACTCGGCGCCACCCGCCGGCAGGCCCTCCGCGGCATGTCGCGACGCGTCAACCTCGCGGACCTGCGATCGGTGGTGAACGCCCTCTGCCAAGCCGATGAACTCGGCGTCAGCATCGGGTCCATCCTCCGCATCCAGGCCGACCAGATGCGCCTGCGCCGCTTCGAACGCGCCGAGAAGCTCGCCAATGAGGCCCCGGTGAAGATGCTGTTTCCGCTGATGGTCTTCATTTTCCCCGCCGTGTTCCTCGTCCTGCTCGGCCCCGTCATCTACCGCATGGTCCAGCAAGGCTTCTAAACGCCATGGTTTGACACCAGGTCCGCCCGCCGCCTATACTCCGCCATGTTGCCGCAGTGGATCATCGAGACCAAGCGTGACGGGGGGACGCTTTCTTCCGAGGATATCGGTGCGTTCATCGCCGGCTACGCCGACGGCACGATCCCGGATTACCAGATGGCCGCACTGGCCATGGCCATCCTGTTCCAAGGCATGACCTTTCCGGAAGTGACCGCCCTGACGGACGCCATGATGCGCTCAGGCACGACATTGGATTTCGCCGGCCTGGGCGTGCCGACGGCCGACAAACACTCCACAGGCGGCGTCGGCGACAAGGTGTCGCTCGTCCTGGCGCCCCTCGTCGCCTGCTGCGGCATCGCCGTCCCCATGCTCTCCGGCCGCGGATTGGGCATCACGGGCGGCACGCTCGACAAGCTCGAATCCATCCCCGGGTACCGTACCGATCTCTCCGCCGATACGTTCCGCGCCGTCTTGCGCGCCTGCGGGTGCTCGATCATCGGTCAGACCGCCGAACTCGCCCCCGCCGACAAGAAGCTATATGCCCTGCGCGACGTCACCGGCACAGTCCCCTCCATCCCCCTCATCGCCGCCAGCATCATGTCCAAAAAACTCGCCGAAGGCGCCGGGACGCTTGTGCTCGACGTCACCTGGGGCTCGGGCGCGTTCATGCGCCGACGCGCGGATGCGCGCGAACTCGCCCGCACGATGGTCGAAATCGGCACACGCATGGGCCGTCGCATGGCCGCCCTGCTGACCGACATGGACGAACCGCGCGGGCGCGCGGTGGGCAACGCCGTCGAGGTCGCCGAAGCCGTGGCGGCCCTGCAAGGCCGCGGGCCGGATGACCTGATGACCGTCACCTACGCCCTCGCCGCGCGCATGCTCACGCTCGCGGGCCACACCGTTTCCGCCGATGCCGCCCGGGCCATCCTCGAAGACCACGTGACCTCAGGTCGCGCCTACGAACGCTTCCTCACGATGGTCCGCCTGCACGGCGGAGATCCCGCCGCACTCGCCTCGCCCGACCGGCTGCCGCGCACCCGCCTGCGCGTCCCGGTTCCCGCGCCCGCCGACGGTTTCGTCGCGCGTGTGGACGCCGGCGCCATCGGCCGCGCCTCCGTCCTGCTCGGTTGCGGACGCACCCGGGTGACGGACACCGTCGATCACGCCGTCGGCATCGTCGAGCTCATTCGGCGCGGCGAGCCCGTCCGCGCCGGACAGCCGCTCATGATCGTTCTGGCCAACGACGGGGATGCCTGCGCGGCCGCGATGACGCACCTCGCCGGCGCCGTCGCGATCGATACCGCGCCGCCCCCGCCGCGCGCCCTGTTCGGCGAACTCATTCTGCCGGGAGACGCTGCCACATGAGCCTTGCCACGGACCTGCTTGCCGCCGCCGCGGACGCGCGGACTCGCGCCCACGCCCCCTATTCGTCATTCCGCGTCGGCGCCGCACTGGCTTGCGCGGATGGCGCCGTCGTCACCGGCTGCAACGTCGAGAACGCCTCCTACGGGCTGACCGTCTGCGCGGAGCGCAATGCGCTCGCGGCAGCCATCGCCCAGGGCCACCGCGCATTCACGGCCCTGGCGGTCGTGGCCGATGGCGCCGTGCCGCCGACGCCATGCGGCGCCTGCCGACAGGTGCTGGCCGAATTCTGCCCGCCCGAATTTCCGGTCCATTGCGCCGCCGCGACCCATCTCGACGCCGCCGCCGAGTTTACACTGGGGAATCTGCTTCCCTCCACGTTCAGCATGAAAGGGCACACCGCATGAGCGCTCGCACGGGCATCCGCAAGACATTCGTTCTGGACACCAACGTCCTCCTGCACAACGCCACCAGTATCGAGAGCTTCGCCGACAACATCGTCGTGCTGCCGATGGCCGTGATCGAAGAGCTCGACAAGTTCAAGACGCATAACGACGAGCTGGGCCGCAATGCGCGCGCCGTCATCCGCCGCATCGACAAACTCCGCGCCATGGGCAACCTGCGCGACGGCGTGCCACTGGCCGGCGAGGGCCTCCTGCGCATCCAGACGTCAAAGCTCGAATCGGTCGAAGGGTTGCTCGCCGAGAATGTCCCCGACAACCTGATTCTCCGGCTCGCGTTCGAGCTGCAGAGCCACCGTGAACAGGTCATTTTCGTCAGCAAGGACATCAACGCGCGACTCAAGGCCGATGCGCTCGGCATCGAGGCCGTGGACTTCGAGAAGGAGAAGGTCAACTTCGACGATCTCTACACGGGCCACTCGGAGGTCGAGGTGCCGGTCGCGACGATCAATGCGTTCTTCAAGGAAGACGTGTACACGAACGCCGAACTCGGCACGTACCCGAACGAGTTCATCACCATGCGCGAGCGCACGAACCGCAAGAAGCAGCGCACCGCGCTGGGGCGCGTGCTGGCCCCCGGCAAGCTGGTCCATCTCAGCAGCAAGCTCGAACAGGTCTGGAACATCCAGGCACGGAACAAGGAGCAGCGCATGGCGCTCGAACTGCTGATGGACCCCGCCGTCCAGATCGTCACGCTGGTCGGGCAGGCCGGCACCGGCAAGACCCTGCTGGCCCTCGCCGCCGCACTGCACAGCACCCTCCGGCTGCATCGTTACGACCGGATCCTCGTGTCGCGTCCCATCATCCCCATGGGCAAGGATATCGGCTACCTGCCGGGTCCGAAGGAAGAGAAGCTTTCGCACTGGATGCAGCCCATCTTCGACAACCTCACCTACCTCATGGCCTATGAGGCGGCCTCGGCCGCATCGAACAAGAAGAAGAAAGCCCGTGTCACGCCGCGTGACCGGATCGACGGCCTGCTGGCGAACAACACCATCACCCTCGAGGCGCTCACCTACATCCGCGGCCGTTCGATCCCGGACCAGTACGTCATCATCGACGAAGCCCAGAACCTGACGCCGCACGAAGTGAAAACGATCGTCAGCCGCGCCGGCGAGAACACGAAAATGGTCCTCACGGGAGACCCTTACCAGATCGACAATCCCTACCTCGACGCCTCAAGCAACGGCTTGACCTACGCGACCGAGCGTCTCAAGACGCTGGACCTGCACGGGCACATCACGCTGATGACCAGCGAACGCAGCCATCTGGCCGCCGTCGCCGCCGCCTATCTGTAGACCCGGGCGTCCTTACTTGAGCATCAACTCCACGACGGGCACGTCGACCCGCGGCTGTACGATCGGCAATTCGACCGTCACCGCGTTCGAGGGGCTCGACTCGGCCATGTTGGCGTGGATGGACGCCTTCGCGTCGCGGAACTTGACTTCGCTGGCGTCGTCGAGCAACTGCGCATACGCCACGCGTCCGGCCAGCCCGTCGATGTGAATCGTCTTGAACGGCCAGGCATAGACATGCACATAGAGCCGGTTCGTCGACGGGTTGTACGTCAGGCGGCAGTCTTTCGGCTCGACGAACTCGGCCGGCGCGGCCGTGCACCCATAGATCGCGCGCGAATGCCTGCGCATCCACGCGCCGATGCCTTCGAGCGCCTCCATGGCGCGGTAATCCAACTCCCCGCGACCCGTCGGGCCGACGTTGAGAAGGAGGTTTCCGCCGCGGCTGACATGGTTGACGAGCATCTGGATCAACATCGGCACGGTCTTCCAGGTCGTTTCGTCGCGATGGTAGCCCCAGGACCCCGACAGCGTCTGGCAGCCTTCCCACACGACGGGCTTGCCCTGTGCGTCGGTGATCGCGTTCGAGGGCGTGTACTGCTCGGGAGTCGCAATGTCGCCGACGCCCGGCAAGTCCAGCCGGTTGTCGAGGATGATGCCGGGCCGGAGCTTCCGGATCGTTTCGACAAGCTTCTCCGACTCCCAGTCGGCGTGACCCTTGCCGTCCTCGCCGGGATACGAGAAGTCGAACCAGAGGATGTCGACGTCGCCGTAGCGGGTCAACAGTTCCTTGACCTGGTTGCGCATGTAAGCGGCGTACTTCGTCATGTCCCGACCGGCCTGTAGTTTGCGGAACTCCTGGTCCCCGCGTTGCGGGTGCATGCGGTCGATCGTGAATTCGGGATGGTGCCAGTCGATCAGCGAGTAGTAGAAACCGACCCGCAGGCCCTCTTCCCGGAACGCGTCGACCATCGGCTTGAGCAGATCGCGCCCGCAAGGCGTGTTCGGCGCCTTGTAGTCCGTGTACTTCGAGTCCCAGAGACAGAACCCCTCGTGGTGCTTCGTCGTGACCACGAAGTACTTCATGCCCGCGGCCTTGGCCGCCCGCGCCCAGATGCGCGGGTCGTAAAGGTCCGGGTTGAAGTTGTCGAAGTACTTCTGGTAGTCCGCGTTCGTGATGCATTCCCGGTGTTTCACCCACTCGTGCCGCGCCGGCAACGCGTACAAGCCCCAGTGAATGAACATGCCGAGCCGATCCCGCACGAACCACGAGGTGTCGCCCTTCATGCCGAGCGCGGAAACACCCGTGCCTTTACCCGTCACCGTCTGCTTGCGCGTGGCCATCGATGGATCTCCCTCTAGACGTTTTATGCAACCGCGGCACTATGGGTCATGACGACCTGACACGCAAGCCGAACTCGGCACAGCCGAACTCGGCACGCATGGCCGTCGCGCCCCGGAAACCGACCTTACACGCCCAACCGATTCCGTCGCACGATCTCGCCGCACGTCGGGTTGGTTGTCATGACATGTCCCGCCAGCGGCAGGACTTGCTCGTGGATCGCATCCAGGATCCAGGCGGCCTGCGGGAAAAAGGCATCTTCCAGCTCCGCGGCCGGTGTGATCCAGTTGCGCGAACCGACTACGACCGGCGGCGCGTCCAGGTGGTCGAACGCCAGCACGCCCAGGTTCGAGGCGATGTTGTGCAGCACCGAACCGCGTTCGCAGGCATCCGAGGCCAGCACCACGCGGCCGGTCTTCCTGACCGATTCCACGAGCGGCGCGTAGTCCAGCGGGTTGATGCACCGGCAGTCCCAGACATCCGCGGTCAGGCCGTATTTCGCCTGCAGTGTATCCGCCGCCTCAAGCGCCCGGTACAGCGTCGCACCCACGGTGATCAGCGTGATATCGCCGCCGTCACGGCGCTTCGCCGGCGGTCCCAACGGCACTTCGTAGTAACCCGCCGGCACCTCCTTTTCGAAGAGTTCGCCGATGTCGTACAGCCGCTGACTCTCGAAGAAGACCACCGGATCGCTGCCGTGCAGCGCCGCATTGAGCATCCCCTTCGCGTCGTACGGCGTCACCGGGAAGCAGACCTTGAGCCCCGGGATGTGGTTGACCAGCGCGCTCCAGTCCTGCGAGTGCTGCGCCCCATACTTGGCGCCGACCGAGACGCGCAGCACCACCGGCATCTCCAGAATGCCGGCCGACATGCTCTGCCACTTCGCGAGCTGGTTGAAGATCTCATCCCCGGCGCGTCCCATGAAGTCGCAGTACATCAACTCCACCAGCGCCCGGCCGCCCTCCAGCGCGTACCCGACGGCCGTGCCGACGATCGCGCCCTCGGAAATCGGCGAGTTGAACAGCCGGTGATACGGCAGCGCCTCCGTAAGCCCGCGGTAGCACGCGAACGCGCCGCCCCAGTCGCGGTTCTCCTCGCCGTACGCCACCAGCGTCGGGTCCGCCTTGAAGCGATGCAGCGCCGCCTCGAAAATCGCGTCGCGGAATTGCAGCACCTGGTTCTTCGGCACGGGTTTGCCGTCGACGATGCCCGCGCGTGATCGCCGTGACAGCGCCTTGACGCGCGGATTCTCGTCGCCTGCGTCAAGCAGTTCGGGGGCGCCCTCGCCGTAGCGATCCTTCGCCTTGTTGGAGAACATCACATCTTCGATGAACCCCGCCTGGATGCGCGGCGATATGGTCACGTCCGCGGCCAGACGGCACGCCGTCGCCGTCACGGTCACCGCCGCGCTCTTGATGGCCTCGAACCGATCGTCCGCCAGCACGCCGGCAGCCTTGAGTTGCCCGGCGAACGCCGCGATCGAATCGTGCTTCTGCCACAGCTCGACTTCGTCCTTATCGCGATACGACGAGGCATCGGAAGGCGAATGGCCCGAGTAACGGTACGTCAGCGTATCCAGCAGCACCGGCCCGTCGCCGCGCTCGATGATCTCGCGCTTGCGCAGGATCGCGTCCGCCACCGCCAGCGGGTTGTAGCCGTCCACGCGCTCGGCGTGCATCGCGTCGGGATTGACGCCCGCGCCGACACGCGCCATCACCTCGTAGCCCATGGTCTCGCCGGACGTCTGCCCGCCCATGCCGTAGAAGTTGTTCATGAAGTTGAAGATGATCGGCAATCCGCCACGATGGCCCGCATCCCAGAGTTGCTTGAACTGCGCCATCGAGGCGAAGTTCAGCGCTTCCCACACGGGACCGCACCCCATTGAGGCGTCGCCGATATTGGCGATGACGATGCCCGGCTTGTGGTTCACCTTCTTGAAGAGCGCCGCCCCCGCCGCGATATCCGCCGACCCGCCGACGATGGCATTGTTCGGATAGATGCCGAACGGCGTGAAAAAGGCATGCATCGACCCGCCCAGACCGCGGTTAAAGCCCGGCTTGCGGCCGAAAACCTCCGCCAGCGCCCCGTACACGAGGAAGTACCTGGCCAGTTCACGCACCGAACCGGCCTTGACATGCCGCTCGACGATGCCCAGGCACTCACCCGCCATGAAGGTTTTCATGACCGTCGTCAGCGTGTCGTCATCCAGCTTGCGGATCGCCGACATGCCCTTGGCCAGGATCTCGCCATGCGACCGGTGCGACCCGTAGATGTGATCGTCCACCGTCAGATGAAACGCCTGCCCGACCGACGACGCTTCCTGACCCATCGACAGATGGGCCGGCCCCTTGTGGTCGTAGGCCACGCCCTGATACTCGCCGGCTGTCTTGATCTCGTTGAGCATGAACTCGAATTCGCGGATCAGGACCATGTCTTCCAGCATGCCGACAATCGCATCGGCGCCGTATGTTCCGATCTCGTCGCCAAGGCTCGTCTTGTACTGGTTAAGGGGAACCTTGGGGAACTTGAGCGCCCCCGGTTTCCGTTCCTTCGCGGGATCGACCATCAGATTCTTCGGCATGTACGTTCTCCCTTGCCGCACCCGCACCGGGCGCGATTTTCCATCAATGCGCCGTCATCAGCGCGGTTTCACGAATCAGTTCACTCACCGTCGGATGCGGAAACACGAGGTCCTCGATTTCCGATACGCGCGTTTCCATCTCGATCATGGCCGCCGCCCCGAAAATCATCTCGGAGCAGGCGCCGCCGATCATGTGCACGCCCAACAACGCCTGCGTGCGGGCATGCACAACCACTTTGCAGATGCCCCGACCGCCCGCATGCTCGGCCAGGAACCGGCCGCTGGCGCCCATCTGCATCTTCGCGACCTTCACGGGAATCCCGCGCAGCTTCGCTTCAGCCTCCGTCAACCCGACGGTGGCCACCTCCGGCGCCGTGTAGACAACACCGGGAATGGCGTCATAGCGCATGCGATCGGCACGCCCCAGGATGTTGTGCACCACCACCTCGCCCATGCGCGACGCGGCATGCGCGAGCCACTGCCGTCCGGTCACGTCGCCCACGGCCCAGACGCCGGGGATGTTCGTCGCACACCGGTCGTCCACCTTGATCCCGCGGCGATCGAAGTCGACCTTCAGGTCCTCCAGCCCCAGGTTCGCCACCGCGCAGGTACGCCCCGTGGCCGCCAGCACATGCGAGGCCTCCGCCTCGTGGGCCTTGCCGCCGACGCTGAAACTGACCTTGTGGTCGCCGATCCCCTCGACGCGCGCGCCAAGATGAAAGACCACGCCCTTGCCGGACAGTTCCTGCCGCAGCAACTTGGCGACCTCGGCGTCCACCGCGGGACAAATCTCCGGCAGCATCTCGATGACCGTCACGGGGACTCCGATCGACGCGTAGAAACACGCGAACTCGCAACCGATCACGCCACCACCCACGATCGCCAGAGCGGTCGGCTTCTCGGCGAGATTCAGGATGCCCGTGGAGTCATAGACGAACGGTCGATCCAACCCCGGAATCGGCGGACGCGCGGGCGAGGAGCCCACCGCAATCAGGATGTGACGGCCTTCGTACTCATGATCGCCGGCCCGTACCGTCCGTTTCGCCGTGAGCCGGCCGATGCCGTTGACGACCTCGACCTTGCTCCGCTTCATGATGCCCGCCACGCCCTTACGCAGCATCTCGGTCACCGCGTTCTTGCGCGCGATCACCGCAGGCATGTCGAACGACACCGATCCGCAGGTCACGCCGAACGCCTCGCCGTGCACCGCGTTGTAATAATGCTTGCCGGAATTGAGCAGCGTTTTCGAGGGCACGCACCCGCAATTCAGGCACACACCACCCAACTCGCCCTTCTCGATCAGCAGCACCTTCAGACCGGCGTCCCCGGCCCGTTCCGCCGCGACATACCCGCCCGGGCCGCCGCCGATGACAATCAGATCGTAACTCACGTCCAGTCCCTCCCCGCTATTCCGCGAACATCAGATCGAAGCTTTCGAGCATCCTGCACAGAAGATTCAGGAACCGCGCCCCCGGCGCGCCGTCCACGGCCTGATGGTCCACCGTCAGGCTGAGGTTGATCGCCTGCACATGCGTCACGACGCCGTCCTTCAGCACCGGCTTCAGCATCAGGCCGCCGATCCCGAGGATGGCCACCTCCGGGATGTTCAAGACGGGCGTGAAACTCTCGACACCCAGCATGCCCATGTTCGTGATCGTGAACGTCCCGCCCGTCAGGAGGTCCGGGTTCACGTTGCCTTTCTGACACGCTTCGAGCACCGGCTTGAGCGCCCTCGACAGCGCGGCTAGCGACAGACGTTCCGCCTGGCGCACCACCGGCACCATAAGCCCGCGCGGCGTATCGGTGGCCACGCCCAGGTTGACACTCGGATATTGCACGATGCGGTCGCCCAGGAAGTGCGCATTCAGCTCCGGCATCTTCCGCAGGGCGCACACAACGGCATACGCGATCGCGTCGTTGATCGTGATGTTCGGCAGACCCAGGGCCTCGCCCTGCGCCTTGACGCGCGCCCGGAACGCCAGGATCGCGGTCGCGTCAAAACTCATGTTGAGCGTCAACTGGGCCGTGGTCGACAGGGACTGGTGCATCTTCGTCGCGATCAGCTTCCGAATGCCGGTCAACTTCACCGTCACCGGTTCGCCCGCGGATACCGCCGGGGCCGCCGCGCCCGCCGCCGCCGGCGCGCCCGCGGGACCGCCCATGTCGCCGGCCAACACCATGCCGCCGGGGCCGCTGCCCGCCGCCGGCGCCGAAAGACCGGACGCGCGCGCCTCGCGCGCCGCCGCGCTCAGGCGCGGCCTGTCCGCCGCCGCCTGCACATCGCGCTCAATCACCCGCCCGTGCGGACCGCTGCCGGCTATCGTTGCCGTGTCGATACCCGACGCGCCGGCCAGCTTGCGCGCCCGCGGACTCACGCCCGAGGCAGCGCCAGCCGCGCCCGCCGCCACCGCCGGCCGCGTCAACGCGGCGGGAACGGCCGCTTCCGCCGCGGGCGCCGTGACGGCGGTCGCACCGCCCGTCGGCCGCAGCGACGCGATATCCTCGCCCGGCTCGCCGATCGCCGCGATCGTGGTCAGCACAGGAACATCCGCACCCGCATCGAAGAAGCACGCGATCACCGTGCCGGCCGCCGGACTCTCAACCTCGAATACCGCCTTATCCGTCTCGATGCTCGCCAGCGGCGCGCCTTGCGCAACCGCGTCGCCCGCCTTCACAAGCCATTCGACCAGGATGCAGCTCTCGACCGACTGCCCCTGCCGGGGCATGATTACTGGTGTCGCCATATCGCTTCTCCTCTCACGAACCGTTCCTCGAATCCCGCCGCAAACCCGCCTCATCCCGACGCGCTGCCGTCCACCCGCCGCCCGCCGACCTCCGTGACATCTCCGCCCCGACTCACCGTCATCACGCGTACCCCCGCACGCCGCGCCGCCCGCACAAACGCGGGATCGGCCCCGTCGTCGGTAATCAGGATATTCACATCCTTCAACTCGCCCGCTTTCGAAAATGCCACGCTGCCAAACTTCTCGTGATGCGTCAACAGAACGACTTGCCGGGCGCGGGCCATGACGAGTTCCTTGGTGAACGCCTCGTTCGGGTCGGTCGTACTCAGACCGTCGTTCAGCGTCAGCCCCATCGTTCCCATGAACGCCTTGTCGACATGAATGCTCTCCAACGTCTGCCGCGTCAGGGCGCCGACGATCGTCTGGCTGCGCCGCCGCAATTCACCGCCGATCACAATGAGCTTCGGCCCGCCGGCAGCCAGCTCGGCGGCCGCACGGAGCGAATTGGTGACAATGGTCACATCCTCCCGTGACACCAGCAACCGCGCCAACTCCAACACCGTACTGCCGCCATCCAGATAGATGGTATCGCCTGCCTCAATGAGCGCAAGCGCCGCCGTGGCAATCGCGACTTTCTCCGGACGGGCAATGGCTTTCTTGTCGTCGAACAACGGTTCATCCAGGCGCCCGTGCAGTCGCACCGCACCGCCATGCACGCGCCTGACCTGCCCATGCTCCTCCAATACCTCCAGATCGCGGCGCACAGTCGCCGCCGACACCCCCAGTTCCGCGCACAGCGATTCCACCCGTACCGCGCCGTCGCGTCGTACGATGGCCATGACCCGGTCCTGTCGTTCCGGCGCCAGATCGCGATGCTGGACTGTCTCGGTCATAGGTTCCTTCACTGAGTATCGAGCGGATAAAAACACCAAACCCGAGCACAGTCAATCATAAACAATCACAATTTTGCACTCGCGGGAACATACCGCTTCAATGGCCCCCTCGACTGCGTGATTGCGCGGCAGGGGGTGTACCGTTAGCCGGACTTTCGCTATTCGCGGCGAAAATTGATGTAAGTCATTGAAAATCAACGCATCCTTCCTAAAAGTCTGTAGCCACTATGGTATTTCGACAGTTCCGGCTGATGAAATTTTTGAAGGGGATTGCGGCGGCAATTTCCATTTCAGATCGATAAGGGACAAGATCGATAAAGATCGATAAGGGACATGTCACTCATTGACATGGCCGGCATATGGGCCAGTTGAGCGTGTGGATTCAGTGGGGCGACGGCCGGATGGGCGGTGTTTGTGGCCTGGTTTCAACGTCCGCGCGTGGCCGCACGGCGCCGGAGACGTGTTTGCAACCGCTTTTCGGCAGACTCCGTCCGCAGAGGAGCAAGCGTCTTGAATGATCGGCGGGGAACGATCTATCAGCCGCTGGGCGCGATCGGCGTCAGACGCAGGTCGCGCATGGTGAACAGCCCCGGCGTGGCCGCGTTCCGCAACTTGCGCGGCCCGCTGCGGCGTTTGAGCCCGAATTGGTCACGGTGCGCCAAGGTAGTAAGACAACCCCGATCCCCGCACCCGTGCGATCCTCATGCCAACCTCCTATGCCCTGCCCCGAAACCACCCCGCATATCCATCTCTCACGACAACCCGCACCCTATCCCCGCCCACGCCAACGCGCAAGCTAATAAATGGTGTGTCCCTTATCGCTTCTCAGCCGATCAACAGGGGGACGGGTACGCTGGACGTTACCGTCGATATTGACCGCCCGAGCCATTCACGGCGGACCGGGCGGTCTCGTAAGTAGCAAGTCACTGTAAGAACTTGTTGGTGAAGACTCCCAGGGCCTCACTGATGTTGCTTTGGTTCTGTGAAGACACGAAGAAGTTCGAGATAGACAGATGGTCTGGATCAAACAGCACAACCGTGGTCTCGTTCGTGAGTACCAGGCTGCATAGATCAAGGTCGTTGCTTGCCGTGTGCCACAGATCGACACTGATCGTATCGAGTTGTAGCCCGGCACCGAACCGCAGGCAACTATGTGAAGTCCGGTTACTGAAGCCACCAGCCGTGATTTCCGCCGACAGATCGTTCGTGGATTCCGCAGCACATCGACTTGATGTCATCCCGCGCAAGATCGAGTCCTTGAACGTATACCCATAGCCTTCCGGCAAATCGGCATCGGGCACAGTTTCATACATCGTGGTCTGATTCGTCGAACAAGCCCCAAAACCTGCGGGCACCTGTACGACAGATGGGCGATTAGTTTGAACAGTGCCGAGGCTCATGCCCAGGGCGACGTTGGTGGGAAAGCGCGACCAAACGTTGGTCTCCGCAGTGGCTATGCCACAGAACAACAGAGCATATCCAATAGCAGCGCGGCTCACGATCAGGGCCACATTTGTTTTCATGTGATTCACACTCCTCAGTAGATTTTCGTTCCATCCGACTTCCGGATGATCCCCTCGCTGTCCTCTTGCGAGACACTCTGGGGCTTCCAGCCCCATAGCTCGCCATTCGTCCACTTGCTGGAAAGATCACTGAGGATCGCAGCGGAATCAGGAGCGCCGAGCCCAGTGGTATGCGTGGTTGTAGACCCGACGAAGTTGTTGAAGAGATCCATCGTGGAATTGAAGGCCTGTTGCTCCTCATCGTACTTGTTGTCATGCTCGTGGGCTGTGGTGAAGAGGAGTGTCTCCATTTGCGATGGTGTCGGCGGCAACGTGTCCGAGACGCAAAGAGCATTCCAGTATGAATGCTGCATTGCGTCCTTCTGCGCACATGGAGATGGGTAAGTGCTATTGACATGGATAAGCGAGGCCATGGCATAGCCGCCAATCTTCCAGGTCTTCCACGGCGCAAGCAATCCCCCAACCCATGCCTGGCTAAGCACTCCCACGTCGGGCACATCAATGTAGACCTTCTTGGTCAGACCGCACTGCGGAAAGTCGATGGTGATCTCCTTGGTGCCAGTTGTCGACCATGTGAAGGTGTAGTTCGTCGAGTTATTCGGCACTGTGTGGTCGGGCGCGGTCCATTGGATGAAGTCCGCCGAGAGAGAGGCGGCAAAGCTATCCGGCTCGATCTGCACGTCGACGCGAATCGGTTCGTTTGGCCAAGTACAGAAGAGATTGTCCGCACAACCATTCGTGGGTGTTCCGTCATACTTCGGGTCGCTGCCAGTGGGAGAACCCGGCGAGGCGGGTTGGGTCACTTTCAAGTCGACTTTAATGACGTTTACGAGACACGTCTCCTGCACCTCGCCAGTCTCCAACGTGCCGTTGAGATCCATGTCGAACCCCATCTGGAAGACGTACGAACCGACCGGCAGAGAAATGCCGCGCTTGGTGGCGCTACGCCAATCGTGACCATTCATGTTGGCCGTGGCAGGCGACATGCCCGATCCCTCGATCCGGACTCGCGCATAGCTCTGGAGAGTCGCTCCATCGACGGGAACACCTTCGTACGGTTCGTCGAGAATCGTCGGCGACACGCGGACAACGGCGCTGGTTTGCGCTTCTCCCAGCACGATGTACCATTGGCCTGTCATGCCGCAGGTAACGGTTTTGCTGGCATCGGCGGATCGGAGAGTCACCCAATCGAGCTTGGGCACCTGAAAGGTCACATCATTGCAGGAATAGGTGTTGTTGGTGCGCGAGTCGGTGAGACTGAATGTGACCGACCCGCCTTGCGCGGACACGTCCGCCGTAATGCGATATTCGACCGTCCCGGAACTGTCCGGCACCGCCAGCGGTTCAATCATGGTGCGAACCTCGGTGCCATTGAGGTAGATGCCGGTTGTACAGCCCGACCACCAGAGAAGTTTAGTCTCCGTGCCGCCGATCGGTTTGGAGGGAGGAATGCGCAGCATGGCGGATGCGTTACCGGCGTCGCCCAGCGACACACATTCGTCATACGTGAAGTTCGCCAGGTGCCACACCACGTTCGTGCCGGGATATCGCGAGATGAGGTGCATGTCCGCGTACCATTGGTTGCTGGAGTTCAACTGCGGATGCCAGGCGTTCTGGTACTCGACAAGATTGCTCAGTCCGTCGCCATCGTCGTCCTGCGACGCGTTCGATGGGTCGGTCGGACTCCATCCCCAGTGGAGTTCGGTCGCATCGTCAATCCCGTCGTCATCGGTATCCACACGGGTCAGACTCGTTCCGGCAGTGACTTCTTCACCGTCGTCAAGGTCGGTTCCGTTGGCATCTCGACAATCGCCATCCGAGTTCACAGCCCACGGATAGGAATCATGGGTGACAATCTCGGCATAGTCATTAACGCCATCGTGGTCCGAGTCCGTATCGGTGGCGCGCGTGAAGTAGGTGTAGATCTCGGTGGTCGCCGTATCATTAAAAAAAAAAGTGTCGGCGCTGCCGGGGCTTGTGCCGAGTTCGACTTCCAAGGCGTCAGGAATGCCGTCGCCGTCGGAATCGCCGCTGAGCGGGTCGAGCCCGTAGGCCATCAGCTCAAGCCAGTCGCTCAGCCCATCGCCGTCGCTGTCGGCATCCGATGGATCGGTCCCGAACAGGCGCAGCTCGCGGGCGTCGGAAAGGCCGTCGTCGTCCGTGTCGAGCTCGGCGTCGCCGGCGGTCAGGAACAGCCGCGGCAGCGCAACGGGCGGCCACGGGATCGGATCGGTCGTATGCGCCAGCACCCCCTCCAGCCACCAGCCGTTGAGCGGCACACTCAGGTTGGTCGAGGCGAAGACATCCAGAGACGCCACGCCAGCCGGGGCATGCAGCAAGAGGGTCGGCGTCAGGGGACCGGTGACGAAGGCGATCGCGTTGCTGTACAGCGTCCACGCGCCCGGCGGGTTGGTGCTGCCGCTTCCGGCGACCAGGTCGGCAAGCTGGCTGATGTACGCGGGAATGGCGCCGGTCGGCATCAGTGTGAAACCCAGCCGTTGACGACCCGGATCGCGGTCGGCGTACCAGTTCGTCAAGGCGGCCCCGGACAGCCAACCGGGCGGATCGCCATAGGCGCCCTCGATCCATGCCTCCGGGTAGCCGGCCATGCTGACAACCGAGGTATGCGCCGGCACGCCGTCGGCGTTGTGGTAGACCCGAA
>CAYYJS010000017.1:0-63993 GCA_964472315.1 uncultured Victivallales bacterium
TTTTCTGGAGGATGCATGGAGGCCGCATCAGTCATGTGAACTTGTGACGTCTTTGCGATTCGCTGTCCACGCGGGCGATATGGGTCGGGCGCATTCCTGGACGGTGGCACGGGTGGCTCGCCCGTGATTCATGGGCAAGATGCCCATGCCACGGGAATGCGGCCGGAAGGTGGCACCTTTGTTGCTGTACCGTTCACGCAAGGCTGATGCATGTGCCGTCGAGGTCGAAGGAAGCGGATGGTGTGACGTTGTTATGACGCCGGATCTGACAGCCTGTGCATGGAGAAGCGGGTGAACAGGATGCGGCCGCGGGCGGTCAGTTTTGCAGAAATGACACGAAACGCGTGGTTCGCGTCGGTTTCGGGATTGACGGAGCGGGAGAATGGCGCATAGAGTCTGTAAACCGTGGCCCATGCGGCGGATGGGAGTGTGATGGCTACCGTATCAACCATCGTATCCGGCAAAGACGCGCGCAGCGGCATGACGCTGATCGAGACGTTGATCGCTTCCCTGGTGCTCTGCCTTGCGCTGGCAACCACGATGGCGGCGATGACGACCCTCCGGGGCGTGGCTCATTCGGCCGGGATCCGACTTGAGGCCATGCAGCGGGCTCGCGCGGTGCTGGAGGAGTTGACGACGCTGGGCTATGAGGCGGCGGGGTTGACGGTCGGCTCGCATGAACTGGCCGGCAGTCGTTACACGGTCAGCATGACCGCGGGTTTCGAGACGACCAAGGACGTTGCCATCTCCGTCAACTGGTTCGATGTGGCAACCCACAGGACGAACACGATGTTGCTGCACACGAGCATCGCGTTATGCCAGCACCCGTGAGGACTATGAAGCCATACGCGAACAGCGGGTTTACGTTGACCGAACTCATGATGGCCATGAGCGTCATGGGATTGGTTTCGGCCGGCGGCACGGCGACCTATCTCATGAGTCAGCGGATCTGGCATCAAACGAGCGCGATTTCGCGGGCATACACGTCGTCGAGCACGGTGCTCGAGCGTATTCTCGTCGGGGTGGGGGAAGGCTATGGGTTGCGCAGCGCGCTGCCGGATGTCGGTGTCGCGACGAGCGACGGGGGGTGGACGATCACCTACGAGGCGCCGTCGGGGCCGAGCGGCTTCGGCACACAGGAGCATTACCTCCGTTACGTATCCGGCACACGGAGGATCGAGTACAGCAACCAAAGCATGGCCGGCGAATGGGCGGTGGTCGGACGGGACATTTCCGGCTCCGAGGTGACTCAGGACGGCGAGCGACTGCTTCTCAGCGTGACGACGTACGTCGGCAGCGGCAGGGATGCGGCAACGAGCACCATGGAGACGACGATTCGGATTCGTAACTACAGGTACTGATCGGCGGCGGGCATGATGGATAATGGTAAACAGACTGCACGGGGTGGCGTGGCGCTGGTCGTGGTGCTTCTGTTTGTCGCGGTGCTCGTCCTGCTTGGCACGGCGCTGACGCATACGGTCGGCACGCAGGCGAACATCACGCGGGTGCAGGTCGACCGTGAGAAGGCGTTTTTCGTCGCCGAGGCGGGCATGGAGCGGGCTTCGTCTTACGTGGCGCACGACGGAGTTCTGCCGGCAGCGTTTTCGGGCGTGTTGGGGGATGGCGAATACCATGTTACCATCACGCTGCTGTCGTCCGTCGCGCCGTTGCCCGGTCCCGGCGGCGGAATCCTGGCGTTGAACGGCGAACTGCTGGTCAATCCGAACAACAGCCCGGACTCCGAGTTCACGATGACCCTGCCCGACGGGTCCACCATTACGCGCGACAATCTGGCGGATCGTGACTTTCAAGGCTACGAAGGTGCGGCCACGTACATTCGCGTGAAGCCGCATGGAAACGGCAACCAGAATACGATGACCGTGGACGGCTCGCCGTATCCGGTGGCGAATGCCGATACCTATGACATCACGGCCGGGGCGATGGCTGTCGCGCTGTTCAACGATAAGCGCGACGGTAACGGCAAGGCGATGGGGCGGTGGCATATCCAGATTGCCGCAACCCGGGCCAGTATTGTGGTAACGCACTGACGCAGCGAGACGGCTATGCACATGCATCGAAGAATCGAGCGACGTATCGGCGGAATCCTGTGGGTATGCGCGTGGTTGGCCGGCGGGACGGCTACCCACGCCGCTTACCTCACCGTAACCAGCGGTAGCGGCGACGGGAACTACGGGAACAATGTCTGGGCCAATGTGAGCGCCAACGCGCCGCCGGCGGGCAAGGTCTTCGACCAGTGGACCGGTGGCACGTTGAGCCGGTTCGAGGACAGCGACCGAACCCGCGCAAGCACGCGCTATAAGATGTCGAACAGCGCGACGACGATCACGGCTACGTACCGATGGAGTACGACGACCACGACTACGACGACCACCACGACAACGACCACCACGACAACGACCACGACCACGACTACCACGACCACCACGACAACGACCACGACCACGACCACGACCACGACGACGACCACGACGACGATTCCGCCGTACCCCATTGGACGTCAGGACGAGTATTCGATCGTGTCCGTCGGCATCGTGCGCGGGCAGACGCGGACCGTTTCTCTCGAGCGGTTGCGGCGGCGCACATGGGCCGAATACGCGCTGTGGTCAAACAACAACCGCGATATCTACTTCAAGGACGGCGAGACGTTCTATGGCGCCGTGCATGCGAATACCCCACTGTGGTTCAGCGGCGACCCCGAGTTTTTCGGGAATCTGACGTCGGCGAGTTCAAGCTACGGCGGATCCACGAACTCCTGCGTCTTCCATCACGGCTTCCGCATGGGTGTGCCCGTCGAGAGTCTGGCCGATGTGGATTTCACGCAACTGAAAAGCAAGGCCAATGAGGTCTACACGGGTTTGACCGCGATCGAACTCGAAGGCGAGTCCATGCGTGTGACGAATTCGCGGCTGGGCTGGGATCGGCACAGTGTCGACTTGCCGGCGAACGGCCTTGTCTACGTCGAGACGGCCGCGAGCGGTTCGGATCCCTATGGCGACGTGAGTATCAAGGGCGAGATCAACGGGCGGCTGACGGTCGTCGCCGATCAAGACATCAGAATCGTGGACGAGTTGACGTATGCGGTGGACCCGAAGGTGTCGACCGCGTGCGACGATGCGCTGGGGTTGATCTCGGGGCGGGACATAGTCGTTAAACCGTCGTGCCCGAATAACGTGAGAATCTATGCGCATATCCTGGCGACCGGAATCAAAACGGCGACTTCTTCGGACGGCAGCTTCGGGGTCGAGGGTTACAACAGCGGCTCCGCACGCGGGTTCCTGAACGTGCATGGGGGAATCGCACAGGATTACCGCGGCGCTGTCGGCACGTTCAACCGCGATTCCGGGGTGACATCGACCGGGTTCGACAAGAACTACACCTACGATGTCCGTTTCGCGTCCGACCCGCCGCCGCAGTATCCGCCGTTGACGGACCGGCTGCACCCCGGTATCTGGCGGGACAGGTAACGCAAGGGAGGAGTCGATTTATGCCGGTCGTGCGTCGGAAGCTGTCGTCAATGGATGTGATCCTTGCCCTGTCGCTGGTTCTGTTTGCGCTGGTCGTCGGGCGTGAAACGATGCGGCGCCGTGCGGCCGTGCGGCAGTCGCGTGCCGGCGAAGCGGCGGTTGCCGGGCCAACCGTGACCACGGGTGACGTCCGGCGCGATGGCGCACCGATCGCCGGGACGCGATCCGTCGGCGCCAGGGCCATGGGCGGCGTACGGGGCGCCGATGCGACCGGTGCCGCGGCGGCCCGCCAGGTGCCCGGTTCCAGGCTGGACGATCCGCGTGCCGTGGCGGGTATCTTGCGCGCGCAGACACATGGTCTGCGGGAGGAGACCGCAGCGGATAAACTCGACCCCAAGCAGCGGCGGGCACTGACGTTGACGCAGGAGGAAATCCTCCAACTCGAGCGCGAGAACCGGCTGATCTTCTAACCGTTTCAGGCGCGTGCCGATGTCAGACGGCAACTGGGCGTCGCACCGTCGTCGAAACGCACGTGAATCACGAAGTTTCCGGCATGCGTGGTATGCCGGAACTCCGCGTCAACCGGTTCCGGGAGGTGCATGGGGGGCATGCCGGCCATGACTTTGAGACGGTTCGTGACCTGTTCGTAGCCCGGCACCATGCTTGCGCGCATGCCTTCCAAGCATGGCATGGCCTGGGTAGGCGACATCAGGAGCGAGCCCTGCCTGCGGGTCACCTCCGATAACAGGGCGCTGACATATTGGGCGGCCGGTTGCCGGCGATGCTCGCCTCCCGCGCCCAGTACCGGTGGCCGTCCGCCGCGGTCTTCACGGTCCTCGTCTCGACTCAGCCAATTTCGAATCCGTTCAAACATGGCGACGCTCCCCCGCTCTTTGTGTTGCGATGCGGAAACCTTTAACCATGCGCGTGTCGTTTGTCGAGGGAAAACGCCCGCGCGGCGTCCCTTCACCGGTGTTTGCCTTCGCCGACGCAAGGTCGGTGGGCGGTGCGAGGCGCAACAACGCGCGGATGCGCCCCCGTCATCCGTCGTAACGGTAACCGGCGCCGTGCACGGTCTGGATGATGCGGGGCCGTCGGGGATCGCGTTCGACACGTTTGCGCAGTTGGGAGATGTGCTGGTCGAGGGAGCGGCTGTTGGGCAGATAGTTCATGCCCCAGCAGGTGTCGAAGATCGTATCGCGGTCGAGCACCTTGCCGCGGTTGCGGTGGAGCAGATCGAGAATCGACACGTCGCGCGGACTCAGATCGATGACCTGCCGGCCGCGATAGGCGCGTAGTTCGGCCGGCGCGACACGCAGGTCGCACATGTCGAAGGCCTCGGTGGCTACGGTCTCGTGCGGAGTCATGCGCCGGACCACCGCGCGGATACGGGCAACCACCTCCTTCACCCCGAACGGCTTGGAAATGTAGTCGTCGGCGCCGATCTCAAGCCCCAGGACCTTGTCGATCTCCTCGGACTTGGCGCTGATGAACAGAACCGGCACATCCCTGTCGGCGCGCCGGATCTCGCGGCAGACATCGTACCCGTTGACCTCCGGCATCATGATGTCCAGGCAGACCACGTCGGGGTCGCTGTCCACGAACCGCGCGAGGGCCTCCCGTCCGTTGGCGGCGGCTACGGTCGAGTAGCCTTCGGATTCGAAAATCTCGATCAGCCCTTCGCGTGTGTGGCGGTCATCCTCGGCGACCAGGATCTTCATGACGGATGTTCTCCCTCCTCTCCGATGTCGAGCGTCAGCAGAAACACGGCGCCGCCCGCGGCGTCGGTCAAAATCAGGTCGCCGCCGTGCAGGCGGGCGAGTTGCCGCGCGATGGTCAGTCCGATGCCGGTGCCGGTCGTGCCGTCGTTCAGGCGGTCGCTCAGCCGCACAAAGGGCTCGAACACGGCTTCGCGTCGCCCGACGGGAATGCCGGGGCCGTTGTCGGCGAAAAGCACCTTGAGCAGGCGTCCGATGCGGCGGACATGGATGCGGATGAGGTTGGCATGGCGGCCATATTTTTCGACGTTGTTGATGAGATTGCCGAGGATCTGGCGCAGGGCATCCTCGTCGAACACGCAGGGCGCGTCGCCGATGTCGCCAGCCAGCTCGACCGCGAGCCCGGCGGTGTCGAGCGCCGGGCGGTGGCTGTCGACGATGTCGCGCAGGGAGGCCATGAAGTCGCCGGGCGTCCGGCGGACGCGTTCGGCGCCGCGGCTGTGGCGGGCGAATGAAAGCACATTGAGGATCAGCCGTGACAGCCGCGCGCTCTCGCCCTGAAGGATGCGCAGGTAGCGGGCCGCCTTGCCGGTATCGTCGGCGATCTCGCGCGCGAGCAGGTCGGCATACATGCGGATGTTGGTCAGCGGGGTTTTCAGCTCGTGGGATACCTGGTTGACAAAGCTGACGCGTTGCGCGGCCTCGCGCGCGTCGCGCGAGCTTTCGCGGTAGAAGTAGACCGCCAGGGCGACGAGCACGAGCACGACGGCCAGCGCGCCGATCGCGGTGCTCAGCGCGGCGCCGCGCCGCGTCAGCGCGTCCGGGCCGGGGCTGAAGGCGACCAGTGACAGGGCCGCCAGCGGGGCATCCAGGACCTGGCGCGCGGTCGGCTTGGCCGTCGCGGGCGGCGTCCACGTGCCCCACTGGTAGATGATGCGCTGCTGGGCGTCGACCAGGGCGATGCGGTAGCTCCCGGTGTCGCGGGTCGCGGCGGGTTCCGTGGCGGGCAGGCGCGCGATGATGTCGGCGAGCAGCGTCGCCGGATCGGCCTCTGCGCCGACGATGACGCCGTCCGGTCGGTGCGCCCAGAGGATGAGCCGCACGCCGTCGCCCCAGAACCACGTGTGCCAGCCGTGTTCGGCCGATGGCGCATGGGGGTCGTCGCCGGGGTGGTAAAAGACCTCGTTACCGTCGCGCAAGCTGCGGGTGCGGTCGAGAAAGTCCCGCTCCTGCTGCGTGAGCGTGCCGTCGGGTGCGGGGTAGGCGAGGACACCGTCGGGCCGGCGGACAAAAATCTGTCGCATGAGGCGGTCGCGGCGCACGGCGGCGCGATAGAAGTCGGGATTGGCGTCGGGCGGCAGGTCGCGCAGAACGCGCAGGATGCCGTTTTCGTGCGCGCGCGCGACCTCGCGGATCGCGAGGCTCAGGTCGCCCAGCCGGCCGAGCATCGCCTGGCGGAACTGGTCATCGACCTGGCGCCGCTCGTGGCGGACAACGGTGGCGCTGAGCAGGATCAGGCCGGCCGAAGGCAGCAGCACGAGCAGGGCCAGGGCGATGGCGAGTCGTTTCCTCATCGGTCAGTAACTGCGTTGGTACCGGTTCTTGTATTGCGCGTCGCGCATGCTCTTGCGGCGTCCCGACCAGCTCGACTCGTCGAGGCTGTCGGCATCGTCTACATTGCTCCGATAGTAGTCCTTCAGTTCTTGGGATTCGAGTTGTTCGCCCTCCCGTTTGAGCAGCGCGGCATTATCGACCAGCAGTTGCCGGGCCTGTTCGACCTTGCCGTCGTCCCGCAGCTTCGTGGCGAGCTCGTTCTGTGCCGTGGCGACCTGCATGATGGCATCCGCCATCACCGGTTTCCGGATGCTGTCGGCCACTTCCGCCGGCGATTGCGAGAAGCGCGCCGATACGTCTCCCGCCAGACGGTCCGTGGTCGTCGTCTCCATATTGGCGTACGAGACCTCGACCGTCGCGATGGACCGTGTCTGTCCGTGCTCCGCGGCGTCGACCTCCACCTCGAGCATCAGGTATTTCTCCTGGCTGCCGAGGATCTGGCTGACCGAACCGATGACGGACTGGCCGGCGATCTCCGCGTCGCGGCCGAGCACGCGGACGGGGCGGACGCCGTCGCCGCACGTGATGCGGACGAGCACCTCCTGCGCCACGACGGACAGCACCTCGCCGAACTCGTGGTTGAAGATGCGGGCCAGGTCTTCGGCGCGCTCGATGAAGGCGTGGTTGCCGTCGCTGCGTTGCGCGAGCTGCGTCATCAGATCCTCGTTGTAGCCGTCCCCGAGGCCCAGCGTGGTCACCGAGATTCCCTCCTTGCCCAGCGACGCCCCCAGTTCGCCCAGGGCGCCGGGGGTATCGGGACCCACGTTGGCCAGCCCGTCGGACAACAGGATGACGCGATTGACGCGATTGGCATCGAGGAACTTCCGGACTTCCTGGGCGCCCTTGCAGGTGCCCGCGTACAGGGCGGTCGAGCCGCCGGCGTCCAGACGTTCGATGCCGGCGCGGATGGCGCGCCGGTCGGAGGCCTTCGTCGCCGGCACGAGGACGGTGACCTCGCTGTCGTAAGCCACGACGGCTACGATGTCATCGCCGTTCAGCCGCTCGATGGCCTGGAGCGCGGCATCGCGGGCATGGGCGATCTTCCGGCCGGACATCGAACCGGACCGATCGATGACCAGTGCGACATTGACCGGCGTACGCCGCGCGCCCTTCATCCGGAACCCGGTGAGGCCCACCTTCAGATAGGTCGTCTGGCGCGTTCCCGCGGCCAGCACCGGGTTGGCAAGGGTGACATCCAGTTTGACCTGTCCGGCGTCCGCCGCGGCGGCCGCGAGCAGCGCGCTCGCGACGACGACGGCCTGCATGTGGTGTGTGATTCGCGTGTTCATCTCCCGCCTCCTCTGTTGTGACGTTACCGCACTTCCTCCTCGAACGACAACGGAAGTATGCGCGATGACGGACGCGGGGTGGTCAGATCGTCGTAAGTGTGTTGTAACAAGAATGTCAGGGGGCGGGCGGCAGGAGCTTGGCGGCTTCGTCGGCGACGGCGCCGGTCGCGTGCCGCGTGGCGTTGCGCAAGAACAGCGTTCCCAGGTCGCCGTATGCGCGGATGGCGGTTTTCGCCTGACCGGCGACGTTGGCGTCCTTCGACGCCAGATCCTGGATATGCTTGCGCAGAACGGCCAGTTCCGCGGGCCAGGCGCGCGTGTGGATGGCGGGGCTCAGACTCTGGCGGCCGATGCCGGGTCCCTGCCAGTGCACATCGATGTAGTCGTCGTTGACCGTTTGTCGATAGATGACCTCGACGGAACGCCAGCCCTTGTCGAGTGCGATCTGGCCCCACCGCTCCTGCCCGACCGCGTTTTCCCAGGTGTCGACAACGAGACGATCGTCCACCCAGAGGCGCTGGCCATCGTCGGCGCGGACCCAAAATGCGTACTCGCCGGGCGTTTCGACGCGCAGTTGTCCCCGCCATGCGGCGGAAACATGGTCCTGCGTGGTGTGGGGGAATGCATTCTTGTCGAAACGGATCGAGCTGTCGCGGCGTTCCGTGACGAGCCGATCGAACACGGCGCCTTCGAAGTAGCGGCCGCGGCAGCCGGGAACGAGCGGCGCGAACGGACCGGCATGCTCGCAGGCCCAGTCGACGGTCGCGGGATCGGCGGACGAGAGCATGCGCTCGGCCAGCGCGGCCAGACGGTCATGCAGGGACTCGGTCGCCGCGAGCGCATCGAAGGCCTTGGCATCGCCGTTGCATTTCCGCTCCAGGATGGCCATGAGGATGGCCAGCCACGGACGTGCGGCGGGGACATCCTCAACCTTTGTCTGAGCGGCCAGCCAGGCGCAGTTGTCGGCGCCGAGATGTCCGGCGAACCGGACGAGCGCATCGAGGAGCCGCGGCGTGAAAGGCGATGCGGCGTCGCGTCGCAGGCGCTCGACGACGATGTCGGCGGTCGGCTCGTCGCGCAGGATGGCCAGCAGATCGAGCGCCTGCCCCGCTGCCGCGTCGGGCATGTGACGCAGCGCGAAACGCAGGAAGGTACGCCCGGTGTCGCCCGCGCCCATGAGTCGTGCGCGTGCCTCGGCGACGGTCTTGGCATCGGCGGCGGCGAGGGATTGGACGGCGGCGGCGAGGGCGCTTGCCTCGGCGTGCGACGGCGGGCTGGACAGCCAGGTGTCGGCGAGGCGCTGCCGGGGGACTCCGGAACCCTCGATGTTCACATCGAGCCGACGATCGCCGGCGCCCTGCCGGTAGAGCGCGCGCAGCGGGTGCAAACCCGCTTCCAGATGAATGGGTCCGGTGCGAAAGTCGGCTTGGACGTCGAGCAGGACGTTGCCGTCCAGTTCCATCGCGAACGACTCACGCGTGGAGCCGTGGAAGAGGTAGTCGCCGGCGGTAGGGATGTTCAGGAATCCGCTCCAGCGGGCGGAAACGTTGTCCTGCCGGTTCGTGGGGTGGGGGAAGGCGTTGTTGGCGATGGTCAGATGCGCGTCGCGGCGTGCCGCCACCAGTCTCTCGTGGCCATACCCGTCGAAGCAAACGCCCTGAAGGCCCTTCGCGTCTGGTACGAAAGGCGTCCCGAATGCGGCGGCGCGAATCACGACGTTGCTGTCCGCCGATGCCGCCGCGCGGGCGACATGGTTCGACAGCCGCGCAAAGGCGTCCGGTTCGGCGAGATACGCGTCGAACGCGGGCGCCGAGCCGCCGCAGCGCTGTTGCAGCACGCCGCACAGCACGGAAGCGGCGAAAGGCATGGCCGGTTCGGCATCGCTTCCGATCCGCGCGAGAAGCGCGTTGCACATGGGCGCGTCAATGTAGGCGGCCATATCCCGCGCGGCGCCTGTCAGTTCGGGGACGATGGGCGAATCCGACGCCTCGGTCGCCAGTCGTGCCAGAAGCGCGAGGTGGACGCGCGGGTCGCGACGGACGACGAGATCCCGTGTCGCCGCCAACGCGAGCGCCGCGTGGCCGTCCCGAATGGCCCGGTACAAGAGGGCGCGGCCGACATCGCCGGCGCCTCGCACCGCGCGAAACGCCGCCACACGCCGGTCCTCCGCTTCGGACACGAGGTTCGTCATCCGGTCCGTCAGGGCAAGCACGTCATCCGGACGGGGATAGGCGTGGAGCGGCAGCGCAAAAGTCTTGCCGAAGCCGGCGCCCTCCCACGCCAGGTAGACCCGTGAGTCGCCCGCGGTTTGTGTGTAGTCCAGGCGGAGGGTGTGCGGCCCTGGTGTGAGCGTCACCGTTGGGCCGACCTCGCGCCATCCGGCCGTTTCGAGAATCGTCTTGTCATCCACGATCAGCGTGGCGGAATCGTCGGCGGCCACGAAGACGCGATAGTCGCCCGCGCGCGGCACTCGCAACAGGCCCTGCCAGCGTATGGCGAGGTCGTCCTGCCGCCCGTTCGGCGTCGGGAACCCACGCGATCCCTGATAATTGATGCCGGCGTCGATCCAGGTGGCAGTCGGCGTTCCGGCGAAGCGCGCATTCTCGAAGTAGTCCGCCTGCAAGCCATCCATCGACAGGTCCATGTGGATCGCGTCCGCGCAGGCGCGTGCGACCAGGTCGCGGGCCCCCGATGACAGCATCCGTTCGACATACAGACGCAGGGTCGTGTAGGCGTCGGGAACGGCCAGCAGCGTGTTGAAACGGGCGACGTCGCGTTCGCAGCGCTGGGCGAAGCAACGCGCGAGGGGCGCGGTCAGCCCATGGTTGGCCATACCCTTGTCCGCGGCCAGCAGGCCGTGGCACCGCGTCAACTGGGCGGCGCTCAGCAGGGACTGCATGTCGGCGAGCGCCGAGCCGACCGCACGGGAGAAGGCGGGATCGCCGTCCCGTGCGAGGCGGTCGAGCAGGATGGATACGGCGTTCGTATCGGCGGCGGTGCCCAGCGCGGCCGCGGCGCCGGCGGCGATCGGCATGGCGGCATCGCGCACGGCCAGGCGGAGGAAAATCAGCCCGGTATCCCCGGCTCGCCGCAACGTCGCCGCGGCTTCGTGCGCGACGGTGTCCTGCGCGGCGCCGAGTTGCTCGACGGCATAGAGAAGCTCGGAGGCTTCGCGTTTCGCTTGGAGCAGGTGCGTGGCCAGCGCAGCCAGCGCCTGCGTACTCTCGGAATCCCGAAACATGGCGCGCGATTCACGGCACAGCGTCAGAGCCGCCGTGAAGTCCGCATCCTGCTCGAGCGCCCGTATCCGGGCAACGACAGCATCCAGAGAGACGGGGTCCGCGGCCGCGGTGGCGTCGATGACATTGGTCGGGAGGGTGACCTCGACGACGTTGCCCGGGGGGGTGGTGTCGGCGGGGGCGTTCGTGCCGGGCGTGGCTTGTGGCGGTTCGGCGGGCCGGCCGCAGCCGACGACGAGGAGAAGCGCGGCAAACAGGTTCGTGCGTAGTTTCATACGGTTCTTCATGCGTGGCGTTCCTGTGTTCTTCCGGTTTCGGGACGTCGTCTTACCCGAGCGGCGACGGATCGGGTGACATGTTTCAAGTCCCTACAATGCCAGATATGGAGGCGGGCGGCAAGGGATAGACGTGCGGAGCGAAGAGCCGCTGGGGGGCGGGTGGGGATCGGCTAGTTGCTATTGGAGGTGGCCTGGCGGGCAACTGTGATCAAGTCTTTCCAGCAACCGACAGTGCGCGTTTACCACGCGGGAGGGGTGTAATGACGCAGTTACGGAATGTCGGTGAGTCAAGATGGCGCTGTCATTTGTCATGCACTTGAGTTGTAATTCACCGCGAATTAACGACATACGGTGATTTAACTGGTGTGGCATGAGTATTGCATCCATTCCTATGGAAGGTGGATAAATCTCTTTGCCTGGAGAGGAGCGACTAACATGGATACGGGGCGTTTGACACAGAAGGCGCAGGAAGCGTTGGCGCAGGCGCGTGGGATAGCTATTCGAAGCGGTCATCAGCAGATCGATGGCGAGCACGTTCTCGTGGCGCTCTTGGCGCAGGAGGGCGGGCTTGTGCCGAAGCTGGTGGAACGTATCGGTGCCCCGGCGGCGGCTTTGCGTACCGAAGCGGAGGAAGCGATCGGCCGTTTGCCGCGTGTGTCCGGCGGTGGTGTCGAGGAAGGCAAAGTCTACGTGACGCAGCGTTTCAGCGAATTGCTGGCGCAGGCGGAGGACGAGGCGAAGTCGCTGCGGGACGAGTATGTCAGTGTCGAGCACCTATTGCTGGCCTTTGCCCTGGAGGGCAAGCGCACGCCGGGCGGGCGTCTGTTGGCCGGGCATGGTGTGACCAAGGCGGCGATACTGGAGGCGTTGCGCGAGGTGCGGGGCAATCAGCGGGTGACCAACGACAACCCGGAGGCGCAGTACGAAGCGCTGACGAAGTATGGCGTCGACCTCGTCGACATGGCACGCAAGGGCAAGTTGGATCCCGTGATCGGGCGCGACGGCGAGATTCGGAGCGTCGTGCGGATCCTGTCGCGCAAGACGAAGAACAATCCGGTGCTGATTGGCGAGCCCGGCGTCGGCAAGACCGCGATCGTCGAAGGTCTGGCGCACCGTATCGTGCGCGGCGACGTGCCGGAGGGGTTGAAAGGCCGCACCATTTTCGCGTTGGACATGACGGCGCTCATGGCGGGCGCGAAGTATCGCGGGGAATTCGAGGAACGACTCAAGGCCGTGCTGACCGAGATCAAGGCGGCCGAGGGGCGCGTGATTCTCTTCATTGACGAACTGCACACCATCGTGGGCGCCGGCAAGACCGAAGGCTCGTCGGATGCCGGCAACATGCTCAAGCCCATGCTTGCGCGCGGCGAGCTGCACTGCATCGGCGCGACGACGTTGGACGAGTACCGCAAGTACATCGAGAAGGATGCGGCCCTGGAGCGCCGGTTTCAGCCGGTGATGGTGGATGCGCCGACGGTCGAGGACACGATTTCGATCCTGCGCGGGTTGAAAGAGCGGTTCGAGGTGCACCACGGCGTACGTATGCAGGATGCCGCGCTCGTGTCGGCCGCGGTGCTGTCGGATCGCTACATCAGCGACCGGTTTCTGCCGGACAAGGCGATCGACCTCATGGATGAAGCATGCGCCTCGATTCGCACCGAGATCGACTCCATGCCGGCCGAACTCGACGAGATTACGCGGCGTGTCATGCGTCTCGAGATCGAAGAGACGGCGCTGAAGAAGGAGAAGGACGAGGCCAGCAAGGATCGCCTGGTGGTACTGCGCGGGGAACTGGCCGATCGGAAGGCTGAAGCGGACGCGATGCGTGCGCGATGGTTGCAGGAGAAGCAGGCCATCGCCGAGGTGCGCGAGCTGCGCGAGACACTCGAACGGACGCGGCGCGAGTGCGAGGAAGCCGAGCGCGCGTACGATTTGGAGAAAGTTGCCAAACTGCGCCACGGCGTCATTCCGGACTTGGAGGGCAAGATGCGCGCTCGCGAGGCGCTGATGACTCGCGGCGGCGCCGAAGCCCCGCTGTTGCGGGAGGAAGTTACCGAAGAAGAAATCGCCGACGTGGTTGCGCGCTGGACCGGTATTCCGCTGACCAAGTTGTTGCAGGGCGAGCGCGAGCGGCTGGTGCATCTGGCGGACGAATTGCACCACCGTGTGATCGGTCAGGACGAGGCCGTGCAGGCGGTTGCGGACGCCGTGTTGCGGGCCCGGGCGGGCATCAAGAATCCGCGACGGCCGATCGGGTCGTTCCTGTTCCTGGGCCCCACCGGCGTTGGCAAGACCGAGTTGGCGCGTACGCTGGCCGCCGTGTTGTTCGACAGCGAGGACAATCTGGTGCGCATCGACATGAGCGAGTACATGGAGAAGCACACGGTTTCGCGGTTGGTTGGCGCGCCGCCGGGGTATATCGGATATGACGAAGGCGGCCAGTTGACCGAGGCGATCCGGCGCAAGCCGTACAGCGTCGTGCTGCTGGACGAGATCGAGAAGGCGCATCACGACGTGTTCAACATCCTGTTGCAGGTGCTCGATGACGGACGTCTGACCGATTCCCACGGCCGCACCGTGAACTTCAAGAACACGGTGGTCATCATGACCAGCAACGTCGGTTCGGTGCACCTGTTGGAGGGGATCGACCGTGCGGGGCGCCTGTCCGAGGCGGCGCGGGATCGCGTGATGGACGAGTTGCGGGCGCAGTTCCGGCCGGAGTTTCTGAACCGCGTGGATGACGTGGTGCTCTTCAAACCGCTGACGGCGGTCGAGGTCGAACGTATCGTCGACCTGCTGGTGGCGGACTTGGCGCACCGACTCCACGACAACGGATTGGCGATCGAAGTGACGCCCGCGGCGAGGGCGCACATCGCAGCGGAGGCGTACGACCCGGTGTATGGCGCGCGACCCCTGAAGCGCTACATCCAGCAACGGATCGAGACGCCGGTGGCGCGTCGGATCGTCGGGGGCGACGTGGCCCGAAACGCGACGCTGCGCGTGGACATGGACGGCGACGATATTCAGGTCGCCGTTGTATGACTGATGGCCTGCGCTACGTGAGCGGTGGAGTAAGTGTCCCGTTCAAGAATGGGTTTGACTGTGTGGCAACGCTGTGCGGAGCCGTTCGGTGGCAAGGGGAGCGGCGGCCAACACGGAATGTCCAATGACCAATTATGGGCCTTGCCGAGATTCGCATCGGTCTGCTTGCGGAATCCGGGAAAGACGGTATGATGCGGAGCGAGTCGGGCAACCCTGAACGTGGCAGGTGGCGATATGGCAAGAGAGTCCTGGGGATCGCGGGTCGGCGCCATTCTGGCGGTGACGGGCAGCGCCGTCGGTTTGGGCAACTTCCTCCGGTTTCCAGGGCAGGCCGCGCAATACGGCGGCGGGGCGTTTCTCATTCCCTACCTGGTGGCGTTCCTGCTGGTCGGCATGCCGCTGGCCTGGGTCGAATGGTCGCTGGGCCGGTTCGGCGGGGCGTGCGGCCACAGTTCGGCGCCTGGCATCTTCCGGGCCGTGACCGGCAGACGCGGGGCCTCCTACATCGGCGTGCTCGGTGTGCTGATGCCGGTGATGATCTACACCTACTACTCCTTCGTCGAAGCCTGGTGTCTGGCCTACGCGTGGGATTTCATGGTCGGGCATTTCGCCGGGTTCGGCAGCGATGCGGCACGGATCGGCGCCTACTTCGAGTCGTCCGTCGGGGCGGCGGCCAACGGCCAGGTGTTTCATGGCCCCGCCGCGCGGATGTTCGTCTTTCTGGCCGTCTGCTTCATCCTCAACTTCGTCTTGATCTACCGCGGGGTGTCGCGGGGCATCGAGAGGTTCTGCAATGTGGCCATGCCGCTGCTGGTGGTGTGCGCCATCGTCGTGCTCGTGCGCGTGCTGACGCTGCCGCATCATCCCGACCACCCGGAGCAGTCGATCATCAACGGTCTGGGATACATGTGGAACCCGTCGAAGCCGGGGGAGACGCTGCTGCAGACGCTCGCGCGTCCGGAGGTGTGGCTGGCGGCGACCGGGCAGATCTTCTTCAGTATGTCCGTCGGCTTCGGCCTGATTCTGACATACGCCAGTTATCTGAAACCCGATGACGATGTGGCGCTGTCGTCGTTGACCGCCGCCGCCGGAAACGGTTTCTGCGAGGTCGTTCTCGGCGGGATGATCGCCATTCCGGCGGCCTTCGTCTTCCTCGGTCCGGCCGTGATCGCCAATCCGCCCGGGACGTTCGGCATGGGTTTCGTGACCCTGCCACACGTGTTCAACCAGATGCCCGCGGGAGGTTTCTTCGGCTTCCTGTTCTTCCTGCTGCTGTTTATCGCCGCGCTCACCAGTTCGCTATCGATGCTGCAGCCGGCGATCGCCCTGCTGGAGGAAGGCCTGAATATCGGCCGCAAGCCGTCGGTGGCGATCCTGGGTTTCATCACGGCGGTGGGAACGCTGTTCATCGTCTACTTCTCCAAGGGCTTTACGGCGCTCGACACGATCGATTTCTGGATGGCCAATTTCTTCATCTTCATCATGGCGACGCTGCAGGTGTTGCTGTTCGGCTGGTGGATCGGCATCGACAAAGGCATGGAGGAACTCAAGCGCGGCGCCGAGATACGTCTGCCGCCAGGGTTGCGGTTCGTCCTCAAGTACGTGGCGCCGCTATACCTGCTGGTCGTGTTCGGGATGTGGTGCTGGCAGAGCCTTCCCGATCGCCTGCGGGCGATCCGGACCCCTCCGGAAGGCGAGCCGCCGGTGGTGTTGATGTCGATCGGACTCATCCTCATCGTGGGGGTGTTCTTCATGCTGGTGATCGCGGCGGCGAACCGCCGGTGGGACCTGAAGGAGGGCGCGAAATGACGCCGGGCGGATGGATCATGCTGGTGTTGGGAGTGGGGGGGATGACCGGTCTGCTCGCGTGGTGCGTCTACAAAGTGCTTGCGACGCCGGGATCGGCGGCGCATCTGCACGCGCAGCCCGACATCGATACGCACGATCGGGAGTAACCGTGATACGCGCGATTCAGATGCTTGCGGCGGGCGCGGCGATCGTCGGGGCGGCCGTCCCGCGGGTCGACGTGGCCGCGCCGGAGACAGCCGCGCCGCCAGTCGAAGTGGTCACCTACATGACGCGCACCGCGGGCGCGCCGGACGGTCCGATTGAGGAACGCGTGCGGATGACGATCGGCCAGGTCAGCAACGATGTCGTTACCGTGTACACCTCGCAACGGGCCGATGGGTGCGAGACCGCCACGATCGTGATGGGTACGAACGGCATGCTGGTGGCGGCCGAGAATGCGTTCGTCGACAACGAGGGGACGACGCGATCCGCCGCACGGATATGGACGGCCGGCGGCACGGTGTTCAGCAGCCGCAGCCGTTCGGGCGGGCGTGAACGTTTGCGTTCGCGCGCGACGCACGGCCAGGATGTCGTTGCCGATGCCGGACTGCTGGTACGACTGCGCCTGTTCCCGTTCGATACGGCGAAGCGGCTTGACGTGCTGATGGCGTCGTTCGACCAGCACTTCATCGCGATGCATCTGAGACTGGCCGGTACCGAAACGATCCCAACCGTGCTCGGCGAGCTGGTCTGCCACCGGATCGAAGGGACCATCGACCTGGTGATCAAGGAGTTCCGGATGACCTACTGGGTTTCGGTCGAGCCGCCGCACCGGTTGATCCGCTACGAAGGGAAGCGCGGCTTGTTCCTGTCCCCGGTCTTCGTTACGGAGATCGAGTCGCTGGAGTTGCATGCCCCTGGGACAGCGCCTGATCTTCTCCCTCGCGAAAGGCCAGCGCCCCCGTCGGACACGCCCTGACGCATTCCTCCGCGGAGATGGTCAAACCACGTTCGAGCGGTTCGCCGAAGGGAACGCCGATGCGGGTGTCCATGCCCCGGTTGACGAAGCTCAGTCCGAGCGGTTCGTTCCGCTCGCGCGCGATCTGGACGCAGATGCCACAGGAGACGCATTTGCCCTGCTCGAACAGGAGTGAGGGGTGCGAGCGCACCTGCTCGAAGCCCCGCCGTGTTTCCGGTTTGAAGCGCTGCTGCCGGGCGTCGTAGCGCCCGGCGTACCGGCGCAGTCGGCACGTCGCCGGTTTGCGGCAGTCGCAGTGCAGACAGCGCGACGCCTCGCGCGTCGCCTCCTGCGGCGTAAACCCGACGCCGGCCGCGCCGCCCTTCGGCGCGACGCGCGCGGCCGCGGAACCTTCCTTCAGGACCGGTTCGTGCTCCGCTTCCTGGAGCTTGCCGATGACCGAGTTGAAGTCCCTGGCCGGGCCGGTAACCGCGAGGCCGCGCAGATACTGGTCGACGGATGCCGCCAGATCCTTGCCATCGCCCACCGCGCGTACGGTCAGCTTGGCCGGCGTCACGGCGGCGCCGCCGGTGAAGACGCCCGCGACCGGCGTGGCATAGGTCGCGGCATCGACGGCCAGCCCGCGCTTGGCATACGGCAGGCCGAGGGTCTGCGCGGCCGCGGCATCGAGGGGGCCGGTCGCCACGACCACGGCGTCGAAAGACGCGCGCAGCTCGTCGAACGGGGTATCCACGCCGATGCGGATGCCGCCGCGGAACGTCACCCCCAGGCGCAGTACCTGCGCCAACTCGGCATCCAGCACATCGCGCGGCAGACGCTGTGCGGGCACCGCCGTGCGCAACGCGCCGCCGGGCTCGTCGTGTTCGTCGAATAGCGTGCAGGCGTGGCCCCGGATGCGGAGATAGTACGCGGCCGCCAGGCCGGTCGGACCGGCACCGACGATGGCGATACGTTTGCCGGTTGCCGGCGCGCAGTCCGGACGGAAGGGGTCGGCGCGGGCCAGATCTTCGTCGGCGACGAACCGCTTGAGCAGACAGATCGATACGGCTTCGTCCGCCTGTTTCCGTCGGCAGCCGGCCTCGCAGGGCGCCGGGCAGATGCGGCCGAGCACGGCGGGCAGCGCGATGTCGCGTTTGACCGTCACCAACGCCTCATGGAACTGGAGCGCGCCGATCTGGCGGATCATCAGGGGAATGTTCATATGCGCGGGGCAGACGCGGTGGCACGGGCCTTCGCAGTCGCCGACATGGTCGCTCAGCAGCAGTTCCAGGGCCGCCTGGCGCGCGGCGGTCACCGCGGCCGTGTCGGATTCGATGGTCATGCCTTCGGCGGCCCGCGCCGAGCAGGACGGCAGCATCTTGCCGGACGTGGCGTCCCGGACGACGCATACCATGCAGGATGTGAAATGAGGGGCGCCCGGACGATGGCAGATCGTCGGGATCTCGATACCGGCCGCCGTGGCGGCATCCAGGACCGTCGCGCCGTCGGGTACGGTGACGGAACGACCGTCTATGCTGAGTGTGGGCATGGCTTATCCGCGATTTCGATGGCTTGCGCCGGGCAGATGACGCGGCAGGCATCGCATCGTGTGCAGAGCTGCTCGTCGATCTCGTGCCGGCGGTAGGGTTGGGGTTGGATGGCGTGAACGGGGCAGGCCTGGGCGCACTTCGTACAGCCGATGCACCGGTCGGTGACGACATAGCGGATCAACGTCTTGCACTTGTGGGCGGGGCAACGGCCCGCGACGTGCGCTTCGTATTCGTCCCGGAAGTGCTTGAGCGTACTGAGGACCGGGTTTGGCGCGGTCTTGCCCAGGCCGCACAGGCTGCCGGACTGGGTCAGGCGGCCGATCCGTTCCAGTTCCTCAAGGTCGCCCTTGCGGCCGTGCCCCGTGCACAGGCGTTCGAGTATCTCCAGCATGCGTTTCGTGCCGATACGGCAGAACGTGCATTTGCCGCAGGATTCCATTTGCGTGAAGGCGAGGAAGTAGCGGGCGATGTCGACCATGCAGTCGGTATCGTCGAGAACGACCAGGCCGCCGGAACCCATAATGGCGCCGGCGGAAACGAGGTCCAGGTAATCGACCGGCGTATCGGCCAGCGCCGCCGGCACGCAGCCGCCGGACGGGCCGCCGACCTGCACGGCCTTCAGCGTGTGGCCGCCGGCGATGCCGCCGCCGATTTTCTCGACGATGTCGCGCAGCGTAACGCCCATGGGGACCTCGATGAGTCCGCCGCGGACAATCTTGCCCGCGAGTGCGAAGGCCTTCGTGCCCTTGCTGCTTTCCGTGCCCAGGGCGGCGAAGGCCTCGGCGCCGTGACGCAGAATCCAGGCGATCAGCGAGAACGTTTCGACGTTGTTGATCAGGGTCGGCTTGTCCCAGAGGCCGGCTTCGGCGGGGAAGGGCGGGCGGTAGCGCGGCATGCCGCGGCGTCCCTCGATGGCGGCCATCAGGGCGGTTTCTTCGCCGCAGACGAATGCGCCGGCGCCCTGTACCACGGTCAGATCGAACGACCAGTCCGTGCCGCCGACGCGCGTCCCGAGATAGCCGCGTTCGCGGCAGGTCTTCAGGGCGGCGTTCACACGGCTGACGGCCAGCGGGTACTCCTGTCGGATATACAGGAAACCGCGGTCGGCGCCGACGGCGAACGCGGCGATCAGGATGCCCTCGATGACGCGGTAGGGAAACGACTCGAGGATCATGCGGTCCATGAATGCGCCGGGGTCGCCCTCGTCGCCGTTGCAGACGATGTACTTGGGGGTGCCCTTGGCGTTGCGCATGGCCTTCCACTTCCAGCCGGTTGGAAATCCCGCGCCCCCGCGTCCGCGCAGGCCACTCATCTCGATCTGCTCGATAACGTGGTCCGGTTGACGATCGGCCAGCACGCGTTGCAGCGCCCGGAACCCGTCGCGGTCAAGGAAGGCGTCGATGTCCAGCGGGTCCAGCTCGCCGGCGTGTTCGGTGGCGATCCGCAACTGCGGGCCGACATAGTCGCCGTCGGGGCCTTCGCGCAGGTTGACGGCGTACCGCGTAACCGGCGCCCAGGTCTCGTCGGTGAGCAGACGTTCCAGGGCGCGCCGTGTGGCGGCCCGGATGCGCTGCGTGGTCGAGGCGGGGCGGAAATGGCGGAGCAGCACATCGCCCACGTCGTCGGGTTTGAGCAGCCCGTAGCGGAAGACGCGTCCGTCCGCGAGGCTGATTTCGACGAGCGGCGTCTGGTAGGAGATGCCGGTACAGCCGACTTGCGTGACGGTTGCCGGCAGACGCAGGGCGTGCACCTGCCGCTTCAGTTCCTTGTAGACGGCCAGGGTGCCGCCGGCGATGCAGCTCGAACAGAGGCAGATGCGGACCGTCCCTTCGATGCGGTCGGCGGTCGCACCGGTCTCGGCGACATCGGACAGGCTTTGGGCCGCAAGGAAGTCGCGCAAGACATGGCCGACCTTGGCGGGTTCCACGAAGCCGTACGTGACGGTGTCGATCTGAACGGCGGGCGCCAGCATGCAGCAACCGAGACAGGCGACCTTCTCGACCGTAAACAGGCGGTCGGCATCGGTATCGTCGCCATCAGGAATGCCCAATTGGCGCTTGAACGCCTGGTAGACCGTCTCGGCTCCTTTGACGTGGCAGGCAGTGCCGATGCACACTCTGACATTGTGCCGGCCGGCGGGTTTATGCCGGAACTGGCCATAGAAGGTGGAGACGCCGGCGATGGCCGCGGGGGTGATGCCGGTCACTTCGGGAATACGGCGCAGGGCTTCGGCCGGGAGAAAGTGATACTTCTCCTGAATGGCCTGGAGAATCGGGATCAGGGCATCGGCGCCGGTGCCGATGCCGGCGACGATCGCATCGATCTCCGCGGTATTGATGTCGTTAGCCATACTGGTGGTCCGGTTGCTATCGGGGCGCGGGTGCGGGTGTCGCATCCACGGCGGCGGCTTCGGCCGGGGGAATGTCCGCGGGTGCGGGTGTCGCATCCACGGCGGCGGGTTCGGCCGGGGGAACGTCCGCGGGTGCGGGTGTCGCATCCACGGCGGCGGGTTCGGCCGGGGGAATGGCCGCGGGTGCGGGCGTCGCTTCCACGGCGGCGGCTTCGGCCGGGGGGGCATCCGGCGTTCGGGTCACGTCCTCGGCCGGCGCCGCGGTCGCAGGCTCGGCCGGCGCTTCGGCGGCGGGTTGCACGACGGACGCGGCGTCGGCCTCCGGTGTCGTCGCTGGTAATTGCACGGGCGGGGCAGTCCTGGCAGTGGGGGCGTCCGGCGCGGGGGCGTTGGACCCCGACGCGCGCAACAGCGAGTGCGAGGCGAGCCCCGCGGCCAGAGCGGCGACGACGAGGGCGACACCGGCGATCGTGATGGCTTTGCGCCCGGCGTAGACCGCGCCCCAGACGCTGTCGAGCCCCGGGCATCCCGTGGGGTCGGGGAGTTTTTCGCGCAAGCCATCGATGACGGTGATCGCCACGATGAGCATCATCACGGCGCCGAGCAGCAGGATGCCGCCGGTGCGCAACTGTGCCTGGTTGACGAAGAACGCGCGGCGCGCGAGCATATCCAGCGCCCGGATGTCGTTCTTGAGCTGTACGTTGCCGGTATCGGCCGCGAAACGTGCGCGCAGCGCGACGAGTGCCGGGGCGTTCAGCGGATCGGACCGTTTGAACTGGACGTAGTTGGCGATCAGCAGCGTGGCCAGGATGGCGGTCAAGGCCAGGGCCGCCAGACCGGCGGTCGATGCGACGCGGTACAGGACGCGGATGCGTTCGGAATGGGGCAGGGCCGGTGCGGTATCGGTCATGGTGTCGTGGTCTCCGTTTGAAGCTCGCCGCGGCGCAGTCGCTCACGCGGGCAATAAGTGAAACAACGGGCGCAACTGACGCAGGTGTCGCGGTCGATTTCGTATTCCGGGCGGTGTCGTCGTACGGCCAACCCGATCAGTTTGCCGCCGAAGACGAGTCCCACGAAGCCGCCCAGCCACCACCCGCCGGTCCGGAAACGGCGTCGCGCGGCCACGGCCTCGGCGAGAAGCGCCGCAACCGGCTGCCCCGAACCGCGAAAGGTGTCGCTTTCGAGGGTCGTCGCCTCCACGCGCCCCAGATTCTCCGCCATGATCTGCTCGGCCACGGTGACGGTCGGGTGCATGCGGGACAGCAGCACGTCCAGTCGTGCCCCGCTCCAGGCGGCAAGACCGACCGCCAATGGCAGTACGGCCAGCAGCAGACCGAGCCGGCGCACCCCGGTCGCGCGCGATTCCGGCGCCTTGTCGGGCGTCGGACGGTGGATGCAGCCGAACGGGCAGGCGTCCTCGCAGAGCCGGCAGTTGATGCATTCGTCGGGGGTGATGGTCACATGACGGCGGGACAACCGGGACAGCCAGCCGAGCATGACGCCGTAGGGACAAAGGAAGCGGCAGTAGGGGCGTCCGACAAACATACCGAGGATGAGCAGTCCGGCGCCGAAGACGAGCATCGGGAACGAGCCGCCCAATCGGAAAAAGGCGACGAAAGGATCGTAGCGGCAGATCAGGAATCCCGCCCCGGTCGCGGCGAAAAAGACGGCCAGCCCGAGGTAGAGATACGGCAGCATGCCGAGTGTGGCGCTCAGCCACGTCGGCAGTTTGACCGGGCGGATGACGACCAGGTCCTGCACCGCGCCCAGGGGACACACGGCCGCGCAGAAAACGCGGCCAACCAGCAGTGCCGCGACCAGCGGCAGCAGGAAGAACAACAGCACGGCGATGGGTATCGCGTACGACCGGTCGGCCAGCGCAAGCACGACGTTCTGGACCGAACCCACGGGACAGACGCATCCTTGTCGCCAGAAGCCGAAGTACGCCAGGCAGAAGAGCGAGAGAACCACGATGCCGCGGCGCGAGCGCGTACGCAACGCGAACCAGGCTGCCAGACCGAGCGCGGCGGCCAGGATGACGACATCGGTGTATTCCGAGAACAGGGCGCGGGGTAGGGGTGTCGTGGCCGAGGGCAGGACATGACCGGTCTCGAAGTCCGGCTTCGGGAACCGGTCCACGGCAAGCGCGTCGCCGACGGCCGACAGCAGTGCGGCGGCGACGGTTGCGCGGCGGAGCAGATAGCGGGTCAGCGCATTCACGGTTGTTTCGACTCCCGGGCTGGCGCGGCCGGCGGCGCACCCTGCTCGCCCTTCAGCAGATAGGGTTGCGCGGCGGGAACGCGGCGGAAGGCGTCGGCGGGGCAGACGCGTGCAATGGCGCATTCGTTGCAGTTGACGCAACGGTCATGGCGCACTTGCAGGTAGAGCGAGCCGTTGCCGAACGCGCCGCAGCCCTTGACGCAAATGCCGCAGCCGATGCAGAGCGGTTCGACGATCGAGTACTCGTAGTACGGGTCTTCGATGTAGGTGCGGCGGATGGCATCGGTCGGGCACAGGATGTTTTCGGCGGCGGTATTCAGTTCCTTCACGTAGGGCTGGTGGTAGCCGCCGCACAACTCGCAGTATCCGCAGACGTCATAGGCGTGGACGCACTTGACGGCGGAGGGGGTGAGCACGCAGGCGGTCGCGCAACGGCCGCACTGCACGCATTTGTGGGGATCGAGTTGCCAGACGGTGTCATCGCGCCCGGTACGTGGAGCGGCGGCGGCGCCGACGGCGGCGACGGTCGCGGCGGCGAGGCCGCCGATGCCCGTGCGCAGGAAATCGCGGCGTTTGACGGTTTCGGAACGGTGGGGCGCATTGCTCATCGGTCAGCCTCCCGTGCCGCGGCCGGGGTTCGGCCGACGGCGGATTTGAGTGCCAGGGCTTGCGGCACGCCGCAGCCGGCGAGCGACGGGCACCCGCGGCAGATGCCGGATGCGGTGCAGGTCTGTCGGCCCGCGTCGGTCGGGGCGACACCGCGTCGTTTGAGCAGCAGGGCGGCGCCGCCGCCGAGCGCGGCCAGCATACAGAGGCGCGCCAGCGTGCGGAAGCTCTCGCGCCGGGTCTGAGGTCGGTGCAGGTCGACGGTCATAACTCCGCTCCTTGTTCATGGGTTTCGGTAAAGACACGCACCTGCCGGCGACTCGGGTCCAGCACGAGGATGCGTCCATCGCCGTCGACGGCCAGGTCCAGGCCGCGGGTGCCCTCGTCAAAGTCCTCCGGGCCGGCGACAATGCCTTTGAGATCGCCGGCTTCCGTGTAGATCTTGACGCGGACGAAGCCTTTCTCGCTGGTGACGACCGAACTGTCCGTCCGGAAGGCGATGTGCGTCGGGTTGCAGCAACCGCAAAAGCCCTCGATGGTCATGCCGATCTTGCGCCACGTCGCCAGCAACGCGCCATCGGGCGTGTAGTGCTGGAACTCATGGCGGCCGGGATCGACGACCCAGAGTTTGTTGCCGGGAGCGATGCCGAGGGCGAAATAGGGACTGGGGATGACGAAGCCCTTGATGTCGCGCGCGGGATCGCGATCGCCGATGCGGTTGATGACGCCGCCATCGCGGGCGCAGCGGTGCACCACGCGGCCGCCGGCGTCGGCGATGTAGACGTCTTCATCGCCGATGGCGATATCGGTGACGAGCGCCTGGGGTCCCAGAGACGGCCAGGCGGCCAGGCGGGCGCCGTCGGGAGCGTACACGGCGACGTGGTCGCCGTGCCCGACGAACAGCGTGCCGTCCGGCGCCACGGCGATACAACCGGGGGCGCGTTCCAGGGCGACCTGCCGAACGACGGCGCCGGCGCGATCCAACATGACGATGGCCCGGTCGCCGGTGACATACAGGAGGCCGTCCGGACCGACCGCGAGCCCCGTCGGCACCGCCAGGGATAGCGGAATGGGGGCGAGTTCCCTGGCCAATCGCGGCGCGTCGCTCTGGCCGTAGCGCTCGAGATCGTACTCGAAATTCTTGCCGAGACCCTTACGCACGCGTTGCGTGCCGGCGTTCGCGCCGACCATAAGCCAGGCGATCGCCCCGGCGATCAGGACGATCGCGACGCCTTGAAGCGCTGTTCGTATCGGACGCGTCATCATATCGATCTCACCGTGCGGGTGCGGTCACGCCGTCCCGCGAAATATCGAGGCACACCATGCGCAACGAATCGCGCGCCAACAGGCGGCCGTCGACGATGGCCAACGGGCCCCATGAATCGTGGCCGTCGAGCACTTGCGCGTGGCCGAGCGGCTCGTATGCCGTGGACGACCAGCGGGCCATCGTCAGCGCGCCGTCGTCATCGAGAATATAGAATTTTCCGTCCGCGAGCACATACGGTCCGATGCCGAAGCGCACCGTCTTGCCGCTGCTCCAGACGGCCGTGCCATCCGGCGTGAAGCAGGCGAACTGGTTACGCATCGCTCCGCCGTCCTTGGGCATGATACCAAAAAGCTGTCCGCGATAGAATATGGCGGTCATCTGTTCGCAGGCAAGGCCATCGCGCGGGTTTTTCTTGTAGAGGGTTCTTACCGAGTAATCCCCCCCGGTTTGTTCGACTTTGAGCAGTGCCGATCCCGCGCCGTAGCCCGCGGTCAGGAAGATGAGGCCGTCGTCCATCGGTACCGGCGAGGGGGCGATGACCGACGGCGTCCAGTCGGTGGACAGCCACAGCACCTGGCCGTCCCGCGCCCCGGAAGCGCCGACGCCGACAACGCCGCCGATACCGGCATAGACATACATCCGCTGGTCGCCGACTGTGGCGATGGCGATGGAACTGTGCGACATTTTGATGGGCGCGGGCGGTGCGCATTTCCAGAGCACGCGGCCCGTACGCGCATGGTAGGCGACCATCAGGACGTTGGAGCCCGCCGGCGCGAGGATGACGCGATCGCCATCCATGAGGGGGCATTGTCCCGCGTGCCAACCGGGGACTTCCACGCCGAAGTCGCGCACGAGGTCGCGCGACCAGAAAAGGTCGCCGCCGACGGGGTCGCAGGCCATGACATGGCACCGCGGGCCCATGCTGACGACGCAGGTGTCGCTCACGGCGGGGATGGTGCGCGACATGCCGTGGTTACGCTTGACGGGGACGTCGTAGGATCGCCGCCAGATCTCGCGGCCGTCATCCATCGAAAAGCACCGTAACGCATCCTGGCCGGCCGATTCGATGTAGTCCATGATGTAAAGCCGTCCGCGGTGCACGGCCGCCGCGGCATGCCCCTCGCCGAGATCGAGCGACCATAGGACGCGCGGGCCGTTGGTGGGCCATGTATCCGCCAGCGGGACCGACGCGGGCAGGGTATTGTCGAGGAGGGGGCCGCGGAACATGGGCCAGGAGGATGTCACGACCATGGACGGTTTGCCGTCGCCGGCCAGGAAATGTTCGCCGATGCGTACGGCGGATGCACCGGCCTTTTGCAGGTCCCGCACGCGGAACCCATGGGGGTCGTCACGCCCCGGTTGGCTGACACCGATCGACGGCATCGCGGGCGGGCTCAACCACCAGCCCAGCGCGGCGATGACGGCCGCGGACGAAACGACGGCCGCGGTGCGTGTGACGATGTGTTCGGGCAGCATGCGTTGTCGTACCTTCTCGATGCACCCGCGAGGTGCGGGCGCCGGTTCAGAATGGCATCCCGGTATCGGCGTCCAGGACCGGTTCTTCGACACACTCGATCGGAATCTCTTCGTCCGCCGGCGCGGCGCCCTGCGCGGCGGCGGCGCCGATTTTCCATGCCTGCAGGTTCACGAAGTAGCGGCCGTTGTATTCGTTGCCGCGGATGTCGAACGCGACCGTGATGCGCTGTCCCTGCGCGAGCTTGTCGACCAGGGCGCAGTTGTCGCGCACGCATTCGAATTTGATGTCCTGCGGATAGCGGTCCTCGCTCGTCACCACGAACTCGCGTTTCGTGAATCCGCTCGCGAATGTCTGTTGGTCCATGATCGCCTTGACGGTCCCGGTCAGTTCGTATCCAGCCATACCTTGTTCCACCCCGCGCTTGCTGTTTTTATCCATGTGCAACAATGACTGTTACTACTATAGCGCGGCGACCGCCGAGGAACAACCCGGAAGTGACGGATACCGAGGGCGCCTACTCGCTGCGCAGGGCGGCCATGAGGTCGCCGCGCGTGGCGACATGCGCGGCCAGGCCGATCCAGGCGATGCCGGCGGCGAGGATGGCGGCGAGGATGACACCGACGGTGACGACTGGCAGTTCGACGCCGGGGGCGCGCAGATTGGGCCAGACGGCGATCGACGCGGCGGCCAAGCCGATGGCCGTGCCGGCGAGCAGCAGCATCCAGTGTTCGGCCATGACCATCCGCTGCACGTCGCGCGGCGCGAACCCGAGGCACAGCAGCGCGGCGAGCTCGCCGCGGCGTTCGACGACGTTGCGCATGACCACGATGCCCATGCCGACCGAGCCGAGCAGCAGGCCGAGCCCGCCGAGGACTAGAAACATCGCCAGGTACGTGGACTCGACCGCGTAGAAATCGCGCAGCCGCTGGAGGGACGTCGTGACATCCATGCCGGCCCGTTCGAAGCACCGGTTCATCGCCGCGCGGGTCGCTTCCGCGCGATCCCGGGGCGCGGCGGCCAGGAACATGCGGTAGCCGGACTCGGACGGAAAGCGCGCGGCGAAGTCGCGTCGCGCGATGAGGACCGTGCCCTGGAAGACGGACAGGCGCATCGGCAGTCTGCCCACGAGCTTCACCTTGAACGGCCGGCCGCGTTCGTCGGTGTAGGCGATCGTTTCGCCGCGGTCGGGGTCCGTGCGTTTCTGAAGATTCCACAGGGCGGTATCGCTGTCGCCGACGAGACCGGGGATGGTGTCGTCGCCGAGATCGAGGTCGAGCAGCGACCAGAGGGCATCGACGGCGTCCTCGTCGGCGAACGCGCGTTGCGCGATGAGGTCCGCGGGTCGAACCCCGAGCAGGCGGGGGGCGGCGGCCTTGTTGAGGTTGAAACAGCTTGCGTCATCGCCGTCGCGCACCTTGATGGACACGAGCGCAATGCCGGTCAGTTCGGGATGGCGCGCCATGCCGAAAAACGCGCGTGTCCGGTCCGCGTCGAGCGGGTCGGGAATGGGGATGGTGGATTCGGCGAATAGCGTGAAGCCGCCGGAACCGGACCAGCGTTCGTGGGCGTGGTCGGCGATGTTCTCCTGCATCGACGAAACGGCCACGACCATGAACGTGCCGCAGGCCAGCAGTCCGACGGCGGCGAGACTGCGCCCGCGTCGCCGGGCGGCGTTGCGCATGCCCATGGCACGGACGGTGAGGCGGCGCGCCACGCGCGCGCCGAGGCGCCGGACCGCGATGCCGGCCAGGCACATGCCGGCGACCAGGAGCAGGGCGCCCGCGCCGAAGAAGACGTAGGCGATGTGGCGCTCGTGCGTGATGGTGGCCCACGCGACCAGGGCGACCGCGATGGCCGTACCGAGCGCCGCGCCGATGGGGAGGCGCAGGCCGACGCGTCCCGGCATGCCGCCGTCGTCGCGCGTCAGATCGCCGTAAAGCAGCTCGCGCGCCGAATGCCGCGTGACATGGCGTACGGCCAGCGCGAGGGGCACGAGCGCGGCAACGATGCCGGCGGCAAGACCTCCGAGAAGCGTGGCGGGCGTGACATGGAACAGGATGGCGGAGCCGGCGACGGCGTCCTTCCAATACGTGGCGAGGCCGCGGATCAGCGCCCACGTGTAACCGATGCCGGCGGCGGCGCCGAGGCAGGCGCCGACGCCCGCCACGACCGCGCCTTCCGCCAGAAAGACGGCCGCGACATGGCGGGGATGCCAGCCGATGCCGAGCAGGATGCCGGCTTCGCCGCCGCGCCGCTGGATGCCGAAGACAAAGAGCAGACCGGTGAGCATGAGGGCCGCGACGATGAGGAAGAAACTCATGCCGAGGAAATACTCGCCGAGGTTGAGGGACTGCTCGACCGCCTGGATGGCCTGGTCCCGTATGGGCAGGAAAAAGAAGCCGAGGGCGGACGGCGACACGGCGGACGCGACACGCTGCTCCACCGACGGCGCGGCGGCCCGGTCGATCGGGTAGCGCACGGCGGAGAGGTTGCCGAAACGGTTGCCCCACATGGCCTGGCCGGCGGCGAGGGTCACGATCGCCTTCGGCGTGGGCCCGTAAGCCTTCCAGTAGGCCTCGTTCGCGGGGTCGCGCAGTTGTTCCTCATCCATCGGCATGCCGATGTCCCACTCGCGGCAGGTGTCGACGTCGGTCAGACCGGGGAACGCGGGCATCAGGCGCCGTTCGGTCCGGAGCGCATCCATGGCCAGGATGCCGCGCACGCGGAACGTGCGGGTGGTTTCGGTGAAACCGCCGTCGGCATCGAGTTGATGGTACGTGAGGCGGCAATGGCCACCGACGGTCGTGGCGAGGCGTTCGGCGGTCCACGCGTTGAGCAGGATTTCGTCATCGCGCATGTCGGCCGGCGCCGGCGACAGGGTGGCGTCGCCGCTGGGCGCGCAGGCATTGACGAACGCATAGGGCGTCCGGTTGCTCGGTGCGTCCGCGTCGGCGAGGCTGTTGACGAGGTAGGAGAGGACGCCGACGCCATCCTCGGCCAGGGCGGCGCGTGCCGTGACGGGGTCGATGAAGACGCGATCGGATTCCAGTTGCGCGACATGCAGGTCGGGGTGGGGCGTGACGGCGATGCCGGCGTATGCGGGTTTCCATGTGTCGGCCAGGCGTTGGTCGAGCGTCTTCGCGGCGTCCGGCGAAAGCGGCGACGGCGCGGCCACGAGCAGGAGGTTGGCGCGGCCGTCGAGTTTCACGAGCGTTTGCAGCCAGGCGCGGTTGACGAAGGCGTTGTACGGTGCGATCTGGTTGGCCTGCAGGCCGAAACGGCCGAGGCCGTCGTCGGGCACGATGGCGGCGACGCGCAGGGACCCGCGTTGGGAGAGCGCCTCCTTGCGGGAGGCGAGCGGCGCGTCGCGCGGCATCAGTGTGGGCTGCGCGATCCGCAGGCCGAGTTCGTCGCCGACCTTGATGCCGAGGGCGTCGGCGAGACGGGTGTTGATGGCGACCTCGCGATCGTCGAGCGTGGGGCCGTCGACCGGCGAGAGATCCCAGAAAGCCTCATCGATACCGAGCACCTGCACACGGTTGATCTGGGTTGGCGCCGAGCCATCCGGCGGCTGGACGATCGCGACGCCGTCGAGCAGCAGCGCGGCGGTGGCGGTCGCGCCGTCGACCGCGAGGCTGTCCGCCCAGGCGGCGGCGAACAGGCGATCGCGCGCGACCATCGCGTGGGTGATGCGTCCCAGGCGCATCAAAGCGAACTGGCGCAGGCTGTACGTGACCGAATCGCCGGCAAGGAGGGCGCCGACAAGGACGCTGGTGGCCACGGCGGCGCCGAGTGCCACGCTCAGATGGATGCGCCAATGGTGCCGCAGCCCGCGCCGGACGAGGCCGAGGGTCGAGAACCCCGCGGTCATGCGGTCCGTTCCCCGGCGTGGCGCACGAGGCGGCCGTCGCGCAGTTCGGCGACAGCCTGCATCATGCCGGCCAGCGCTTCGGCGTGGGTTACCATGACGAGCGCGAGCCGGCGTTCGCGGTTGATTTCCACGAGCAGTCGGACGAGCGACGCGGCGCCCTCGCGGTCGAGCGAACCGGTGGGCTCGTCGGCAAGGATGAGTTGCGGTTGATTGATGAGGGCGCGTACGACGGCGACACGTTGGCGTTCGCCGCCGGAAAGCTGGCCCGGAACGTGGTCGAGGCGGTGTGCGAGACCGACGCGGTCGAGCAGGTCGCGGGCGCGCGCGGGCGCGTCGTCGCCGCGTTCCGTGCGCGCGACCAGGGTGGGCACCAGAACATTCTCGAGGACGGTGCATTGGGGCAGGAGGTGATGGAGCTGGAAGATGAAGCCGACCTGGGCGTTACGGACGCGGGCCAGTTCGCGATCGGCAAGTCCGGCGACATCCCGACCGGCGATGCGGACACGTCCGGTGGTGGGGCGATCGAGCGTGCCCATGATGTTGAGCAACGTACTCTTGCCGCAACCGGAGGGGCCGACGATGGCCAGCGTCTCGCCGCGCGCGACGGTCAGATCGATACCGTCGAGGACGCGGGTTTGCGCGGCTGCGCCGCCGCCGTAGGCCTTCGTAACCGCGGTGAGTTCGAGGATGGGTTCTTCGCTCATGGCGTAGTCCGTTCCGCCGGGGGCGGGGCGCCGAACGCGGCGACCGCGCCGTCGTCGGTCCCGACGACGATGCGGCTGTTGACGATGGCTGGGGCGGTGATCGCATCGCTGACGGCGAATTGCCAGCGGCGTTCGCCGCCGGCCAGATCGAGCAGGTGCAGGGCGCCGTTGACGGCCAGCACGACATGGTTGCCGCTGATGACGGGAGACGTTGGCATGGCGCCTGCGGTATCGAACGACCACTTGGCCTTGCCCTCGGCGCGGGTGACGGCATAGACGACGCTGTCGCCCGTCATGAAGACGACGAGTTCGTCGGTGACCGCGGGGGTTGTGAAAAGCTCGCCGCTGCCTTCCGCGTGTGTCCAGCGGATATCCCCCTTCTTCAAGTCGGCGGCGGCGAGCGAACCGCTGCGGTTGCCGGAGTAGGCCACGGCGTCCTTGATCGCCAACCCGCCCGCCATCTCGCACCCTTCGCCGACGGAGACGCTGGCGGTTTCCTTTCCGGTGGCGCCGGAGAAGACGTGGAACGCGGCGGCGCAACTGCCGAAGACGATGTTGCCGTCGGCGGCGGCGGGCGACCCGTCGCAGCGCGCGGCAGGATCGGCAACCCAGATTTTCGCGCCGGTTGCGGGATCGATGGCATGGAGGGTTCCGCTTTCCTGTTCCATGACGACGATGCGGTCGCGCGGGGCGGCATCGACGCGAACCAGGTTGGCCGAGGCCTTGATGGTGCCGCCGATGTCGTAGGTCCAGCGCCGCTTGCCGTTGGCCGTGGCGAGGGCGTATACGATACCCGACTCGGCGCCGACGACGAGCGTGTCACCGGCCAGGAGCATCGGCGCGGCGATGTCCTCGGGGCGGGTTGCGCCGTCGGGGCCGGGTGTGCCCGCGATCGGGGTGGACCAGAGGACGGCGCCGTCCATGGACAGGGCCGTGACCGTGGCGTCGCCGCTGAGGGCGTAGATCCGCGTACCGTCGCTCACCGGGGTGGTGTCGACGCCTTTGCCGACATGGGTTTTCCAGAGGCGCACGGGTTGGGCGGGCAGGGCATCGGGCGCGTAGCCGGTCAAGTCGTAGGGACCGTGGAATGTCGGCCACGTGCCGGCGTGGACGGCGAGCGTGGCGGCCAGCAGCAGAGTGATGGCAGATTGAAGAGGGAAGAGGGAAGATGGAAGATGGTGCGCCGTGGGCCTTGCGGGAGATGGTGTCATTGGAATGCCTCCGTGACGGATGTGTAGACATCGGTGACTTTGCGGGCCATCGTGTCGATCGAGAAATGCCGATGGACGACCTCGCGCGCCTGACGGCCCATGCGGCGGGCCTGATCCGGGTTGCGGAGCATGGCGGCGAGGGCGTCGGCGAGGGCGTCGGCGGTGTTGGGGCTATAGACGCTGCCGCCGCCGGCGATTTCGATCAACTCCCGGAAGGCGCCTTCGTCGGGCTGCACAACCGGAACGCCGGCGGCCCAGGCTTCGACGAGGAACGTACCGAATGCTTCGCCGCCGGGCATGGGCACCGAAAGGACCGTGATACCGGCGAGCATCTCCTGGCGGGCCTCGCGATCCATGTCCGGCAGGATACGCACGGCATCGGCGGCGCCGGCGGCGGCGGCTTTACGCTCCATGGCGGCGACAAAGCGGCGGTCGCCGCTGGTGATGCCCCCGATCGCGTGGAGCCGCAGATCGGGGAAGGGGCCTTGCCGCAGGGCGAGGACGGCGTCCAGGAGGGTCTCGAAGCCGAGCGAAGCGGTGATCTTCGACAGATAGCCGATGACCGGCGGATCCATCGGCAGCGGGCTTTCGCGGTAGCCATCGAGCGCGATGCCGACATGGGCGGTGGTGACGCGCGCGGGATCGAGGCGCAGCCGCGCGATCATGCGGTCGCGGTAGAAATCGCTGACGGCGAGGAAGGCATCCACATCGGCGGCACGCTCGGCCATGGCTTCCCAGCAACGTTCGACGTAGGGTGGCGAGACGGCGTCCACCCAGGTGTCTTCATCCATCAACGAGCAGACGACCGGTACGTGCAGAGCCTCCTTGAGGCGCCGGGCGAGACCGATCAGCATGACGGTCGAGATGTGGATGGCATCGGGCTTCTCCAGCGTGGTGATCCAGGCGACGAGGCGCTCCAGTTCCTTGGCCTGGTTGCCGTCTTCGCCGCGGATCATCGAGAGCGTCATCGCTCCCATGTTGGCGGCGTTGGTGGAGCCTTCCTGGCGGGCGGCCAGTTTAAGCAGCCAGCGCGAGTCGAGCAGGCGATCGAACCAGCGCGGCGTATGGCGGAAGAGGGGAAACTTCTGTTGGAGGTAGACGTTGATACCGCCGAAAAAGACGGGCACATTGCCGCTGATGCCGGGATCGTCGGTGAACATCGGCAGGTACATGGGAACCATGACGATATCGTGCCCCAGACGGCGCATCGCCTTGGTCAGGGCGCTGTCGCGCAGGCAGTTCTCGCAGTAGAAGGTACCGCCCGAGCCGGGCACGATCTTGATCACCTGCATCGTTGTTCGACTCCTTTGTCGCATGGTTTGCCGCAACGAAGACAGTATAGTGAGATGCGCGTCGCGGCGTCCAGAGGCAACTTGCGAAAAAGCGGTGGGCGGCGTCGCGGCATCCGGTGGCTACCGCAAGGCGGACACGGGCGCCTGACGGGTGGGAAAGACCACCGGGATTTCCTGCCTGAGCTTCGCGAGGTAGTCCGCCGTGGCCTTCGTCCGCATGAAAGCCTTCCATGCCTGGTTCAGTTCCTCGCCCGCGGGCACGCCGCCGGCATGGCGGGCGGCGAGTTTGGCGATATGGTAGCCGTAGGGTGTTTCGACGACGGGGCCGACGGCGCCGACCTCCTGTTTGAAGATCCGGTCGGCGGCGGCCTCATCCCGCAGCAGGCGGACGAGTTGGTCGCGCGCGAGCGGGCGCTCGAAGTGTCCGCCGTTCTGCCGTGACGGACATGCCGAATGTGATTGGGCCGCGGCGGCGAAATCCCCGCCGTCGATCAGTTGCTTGAGAATCGCCTCCGCCTGTGCCTTGCGGGCATCCTTCACGGCGACCGTATCGGATGCCTGCACACTGAGGAGGATGTGGTTGAAATCGACGCGTTCGGGGCGCGTGAGCCGCTCGCGATACTCGTCGACAAACGCCTTCAGCTCGGTTTCCGATGGTTCGCCGATCGGCGGGATGGCCTGGCCCATCAGCTTTTCCGCGCGGATCCCCGTGGCCAGTTCGCGACGCAACTGGGCATCCGATTCGCGGGATTCCAAGGCACGGCGGCGGGCAGCCTTGGTCATGCGTGCCATGATGCGACGGTGTGCGTCGTTGACCTCCTCGTCGGTCGCGGCGATGCCCTGCCGGTCGGCTTCCTTGAGCAGGAGCGTTCGGGCGACGAATTGGTCCACGACCTCCGCGAGCGCGCGGTCATGCACGGATGCGGCTTTGGACGCGGGGACATTGGTCATGGTCGACAGGTGATAGCGGCTATCGATGAGCGCGTCGGCCATGCCGCGCGTCAGCGCGACATCGCCGACCCGCACGAGCACAGCGTCCGCGTCATACGCGCCGGACGAGGCGGGCGCGACGGGTGACGCCGCGTTGCCGGCGGCCGGGGGCGGGGGGGGGGCTTCGCGCCTGCATGCGGCCGCGAGCAGGGCGCAGAGGGCCAGAACGCCCAGTGGCGCGGCGTGATGGGCGCGGCGAGTCAGGTGTCGGGTGCCGGGAGTCGGTGGTCGCATCGCTTGCATGGTCGGCCTCATTTCATCGTGATACGTGGCTTTCCGCCGATCCGGGCGCCATCCGGCGAACGGACCCGGTTTGCGCGGTCCGGAAGCGCAACAACCGAAGGGCGGCGTCGCGGCATTCCGGGGGCAGATCCACGTGGTACGCGAGGAACATACCAAGGACCCGCGACGTTTGGAACTCTTGAATGAGGGTGAGGGTGAGGGTCGTGTGCGGGGGGGGCAAGGTCGACGCATGCCGCAGGAACTGGAGCGTCGGAGGGTCGATCGGCAGGCCGTCATCCTGTCGGGATTCCGCGTGTGCCCGGCATGCGGGGCAGAGGATTCCTCCGCGTGCGGCGCTGAACGCGATGCCGTCGACGTGCCGCGGATCGTTTTGGCCGCAGCCCAGGCAGGCATCGACGCGAGGCGCCAGCCCGAGATGGTGCAGCAGCGACATTTCGAACCACAGGAGCAGTTCCGGCGTCTGCGCCTGGGCGAGGGCGTCCAGACTGTCGCGCAGGAGGCGGTAGGCCGCCGGCGAGCGGGTATCGATGGGCACGGTCAGGTTCGCCAGGTGGCAGAAGTAGGACGCACAGGCCATGGCGGCCCAGTTGTCGCGCAGGTAGGGTCGCGTGGTCAGCGGGGAGCATTCGCGGATGTGGTGGATGCCGTTGGACTCGCGGTCGTAGTAAAGCAGTTCGCAGGTGTAGCCGAGGTCGTACTGGCCCAGAAAGGCGCTGCGCGGCCGTGCGGCCCCTTTCACGACGGTCGTGATGCGTTCGCCATCCGCGGATAGCCAGATGACGACATGCGACGTCGTGCGGTAGGGGATGACCCGCAGGACAATGGCGTCAGTCTTCGTGATCATGTCCGTGTCAGCCTGCGAAGTGCCGCACGAGTTCGACCGTTACGCCGAAGTAAATCAGGAGGGCGGAGATGTCGTTCGCGATCGAGATGAAGGGGCCCGCGGCCACGGCGGGATCGACATGGACACGTTCGAGCAGCACTGGAACCAGGGCGCCGAAAACGGCGGCGAAAGTCATGGCGGAGAAAAGCGCCGTGGCGACGATGGCCGAGACCTGCAAGGGGGAGAGCACGCTGGCGGCCTCGGAGGCATGGGCTGACATGAGGAAAGACCAGAGCCCGATGACGATCCCGCAAACGGTGCCCATCATGGCGCCCACCGCGACTTCCCGCAGCACCGTGCGCGCGATGCCGGAGCGCTGCGCCCCATGCAGGGCGATACTGCGCACCATCAGTGTCGACGCCTGGATACCGGTATTTCCACCCATCGCCAGAACCATCGGCACGAAGGCCGCCAGGATCACCAGGTCGGCCAGGTGGGCGTGGAACTGCTTGAGAATCAGACTCGTGATGAAGCCGCCGCCCAGCGTGATGAACAGCCAGGGCAACCGGATGGCGCAACTGCGGAAGGGCGAGATGGCATCGAGTTCGGTTTCGTTGGTGCCGGCCATGCGGAGGATGTCCTCGGTGGCCTCCTCCTGGACGACGTCCATGACATCGTCGGCGGTGACACGGCCGACCAGGCAGCCGAGTTCGTCGACAACGGGAATGACCGACAGGTCATACTGCAACATCGTGCGCGCGACATCCTCCTGGTCGGCGGTGACGTCCACGGATACGAATTCCGCATGGCAGACATCCCGCAGCAGGCGGCCGCGGTTCTTCTCGCGGAGGAGTTCCCAGATGTCGACGTAGCCGATCAGCCGACCGGTATGGTCCACGATATACGCGTAGACGAACGGCTCGCCGCCTTCGAGATCGAGGTGCGAGATGGCGTGGATCGCGTCGTTCACGGTCTGGTCGCCGCGCATGGTGACGACCTCGGTGGTCATGATGCCGCCCGCCGAATTCTGCTCGTAGGCAAGCAACCGGCGCACATCGTCCGAGTCGTCCTTCTCCATCAGCGCGAGGATTTCCTCGGATTTCGCTTCCGGCATGTCGCCCAGGAGATCGGCGGCATCGTCGGGGGCCATTTCCTCGACGATGTCGGATATCTCGTCGGGCGAGAGGGTGTCGAGCACTTCGGCTTCCGAAGCGGCTTCGAGCTCGGCCAGCACGTCCGGTTTGACATCGTCGTCGAGCAGGAGGAAGATGCGCGCACGCAGTTTGCGTGGCGTCAACTCGATGATGTCGGCGATATCGCTGGGGTGGAGCGGGCGCAGCGCCTCCTGGACGCCCCGCCAGTTCTCCCCGTCGATCAGGTCCCTGACTTCGTCCAGACGATTGTCCCGTTCCGGCATGGCTTACTCATTCCTCGTTGTCGATAGGTCCGGCAGCAGCCCTTCGGCGGCGGCGGTGCGCACCCAGTGCAACTCGCGCCGGCGCATCCGGCGCCGCTCCGTTTCGGTCCGATCGTCCTGCCCCGCCAGGTGATCGCAGCCGTGTGCCAGGTACAGCGCGAACTCCCGTCCGGCGGGCCAACCGCGGTGGCCGCCGCGGAGTGCCTGCGCCACGTTGACGACGATCTCGCCGGTCTCGCCGGGCGGGTCGCCGGGGACGGGGCGATAGCGGCAGGCGATGACGTCCGTCACCGCGTCGCGACCGAATACCGCGCGATTGATGGCGCGGATACCCTCGTCGTCCACCAGGATGACCGTTACCGGTCCCCAGCCGGTGTCCGCATCAAGGCGTGCCGCCAGCATCGTCATCCGTCGCGTCAGCAGCCGGATCGTCCGGTGCGTCACCCGTGCCGCCTTTTGGCGGTTGCTTACCGTTATCTTCATGTTTTGGATAGGGCACCCGGCCGTGCAGCATGGTGGTCAGCGTAAACACGAACGCCCGTTTGATCGTCATCAGGTCGCAGAGTTTCAGATCGCATTCGTCCAGTTGGCCGTCGTCGATACGGGCGCGCACAATGTCATCGATCAGGTTTTCCACGTGCGACGGGGTGGGTTTTTCCATCGATCGGGAGGCGGCTTCGACGGCGTCGGCCAGGCAGAGGATGGCCGAGACGGCGGTTGTCGGTCGAGGTCCGGGATAGCGGAAGGCGCTTTCGTCGAGGCGGGTAGCGCCCCGCGGGACTTCCCCGGCCATCTCGAACTCGAGCTGTGTCTTGGCCTTATGGTGGAAATACGAGACCATACTGGTGCCATGGTGTTCGCGGATGGTGCGGATGATCGGGTTCGGCAACCGGTACAGCAGTCCGAGGCTGATGCCCTCTTTTACGTGGGCGGTGATGACGAGCGTACTCATGCTGGGGGGGAGGTCGTCGTGGGGATTGTCCTGCATGTGGATGTTCTCGCTGAAGAACCCGGGCTTGGTCAGCTTGCCGATATCGTGGAAGTAGGCGCAGACGCGGGCCTCCAGCGAGTTGGCGCCGATGGCGTCGGCGGCGGCCTGCGCGATATTGGCCACGACGAGACTGTGGTGGTAGGTGCCTGGCGCTTCGATGGCGAGGCGCTGAAGGAGCGGATGTCCGAGGTCCGAGAATTCCAGCAGCGAGATATCGGTGGCGATGGCGAAGACATGCTCGAAGAGCGGGAGGATGAGGAGGACGAGGACGGCGCAGGCGACGGCGCTGATGAGGCCCGACGCGGCCTGGTGGAGCACCGTCATCGTGTCCGGGGTTGTCCAGTCGATGGCTGTCGCACCGAACACGCCGACGATCTGAGCCAGGCCGATCACGGCGCCGGCCTTGAGCACTGTGGAGCGTCTGCGGACCTTGCGGACCGCGAGCATGGCGACGGCGGTGGCGATGACGCCCTGGATCAGGACCGGCAGGCTTCGCTCGGCATGCAGCGACAGGGCCAGCGCGGTCCACAGCCCCGTGACCATGGCGGCCCGGCTGCCGAGGAGCAGCGTGACGAGGAGCGGGGCGACCGCCACGGGCATGAGGAAACGCAACGTCGCCGGCGCCACGATGGCGGTTTCCCGCACGGCGCCGAGGACCAGCGTCGACAGTGCGACGGTGAGAAACGACGCGAGGCACATCAGCGCGATCCGCGAGTTCCGGGTCAGGTATTCGGGACGCGCCGCCCGGAGGAAGACGCCCGCGGCGAAAAGCCCGGCCAGGGAGAACACGGCGTCGCTGATCAGGGGCAGAAGAAAGATGGGGTCGGACCAGTGGCGCAGGATATCCGGCGCACGAAGGCCGAACATGACGGAAGCCCAGAGGACGACGGCGACCAGCACGCCCATGACGGGGCTCTCGAGGATCGAGGCCTCGCCGATGCCTGGGGAGCGCCCGGCCTTCTTGTGTCGCTGCCTCGTCTTCTCTGCCCGTGTCTTGGAGACGCCAACTGCCGGCATGTTCCCGTCCTTCGAGCGCTGGAGTGTCTTTTACGGCTGGACGAAGCGCATGACGGCCGGTTGGTCGTCGGCCAGGCCTTCGACGGCGACGGTGTCGTTGGCGTCGATGACGGAGACCGCGCTCTGGGCATCGTTGTGGAAGACCGTCCGGCTGGCGGCGACCCGGCGCATGATCATCCGATCCTTTTCGCCGGACGGCGCGAGTGCGATCAGATCCAGTCCGGGATCGCGCAGTTCGGTATCCATCTGGTTGAACCACCGGTCCGGCGGCATTTCCTTGAAGACCAGCACGAGTCCGTCGAGACCGTGTGTCCGTGTCACCGTGAGCAGATCCTCCGCGGCTACGGCATCGGCTTGTTCGATCCGTACGGTGGGCACGAACCGCACGCGGTAGTACCGTGAGAAGAGCTTGAAGAAATCCGCGTCGGCCTGGATCGAACTGCTCCAGTTACCGTCGGCATCCACCGCAAACCAGGCGGGGCTGAAGTCGGTGACCGATCCGAGCAGACCGCGCATCTCGGCGAGTTCGGTGTCCACGTTCGCCGTGGCCGGCGCGGCCGGCAGCATGGCCAGACGTACCGGCAGGGGGCCGGCTTTCAGCCCGCCAAGAGCGACGCTGGCCTTGCCGCGCTCGCTGGTGTGGACGGCCAGCGAGACCCAACCCAGACCGAAATCTTCGGGCAACGGCAGGACCACGTCGAACACCGGTTTGCCGTCCAGCATCGCGACGATGCCGTTCCCGCGAATCTCAAGGCGGAAGCGCCCGCTGACGGTGGTGTGCTCCCAGGGGATGAACTGGCTGACGACGATGTCGTTGTTCTGGCCTTTCCATGCCTGGACGTAAATACGGTCGGCTTCGGGATCGAATCCGAAACGCACCAGGTGGTCGCGCGAGCGTCGGGCATAGAGCCAGAACCCGCCTTCGGCATTGCGTACGTCGGCTTCGATGAACGAATCGCGCCAGCGCTCCGAGCGCAGCAGGCGCATCGAAAACTCCTGACGTGTCGGGGTGGCCGTGACGGTCAGGATGCCGTTGGTTGCCGACTTCGCGGCGCCATCCAGGTGCCACTCCTCGGATAGGCCGGTTGTGAAATCCTCGCGGACCACATCGGTGCGCGGATGCAGCTTCTTGATGATGCCGCGCACGCGGGCATCCTCGTTCGAGGCTTCGATCCGTTCCAGCAACTGGACCAGGATGTGCGAGTCCGCGAGGGTCAGCAGGTCATACTGCCAGATGGCGTTGACGACCTGATAGTGCTTCTCCGGGACGTCGGCCAGGGCGAGTAGTTTGTCCATGGCGGCCTCGCGTTCCTGCGGCAGCCCCGACAGTCGCAGCATGAAAAGGGTGGCGTCGAAGTCGTCCGGCTTCAGCTCCAGAATGCGCTGGATACGGGTCTTCGCCTCGGTCAGGCGGTTCTGTTTGTAGAGCCATTCGGCCTGGGCGAACATGACCTGTGTATCGTTCGGGAAAAGGCGGGCGTAGGCGTTGAGGAGTTCCTTCGCTTCCTCGCCGCGGTTGACCGACGTCAGGAGGCGGGCCTGACGGACGGCGAGGTCGGTCTGGCCGGGGTCGATGGAGAGGCTCTGGCCGTAAAAATCGATGGCTTCGTCGTGGTAGCCGAGGTTGACGAGCGCGTCGCCGATACGGCTCAACGGGCGTGCCGCGCTCGGCTCGATCCGATGCCAGTCGGAGAACGCGGCGATGGCCTTCTCGTAGGAGCCGCTCAGAAAGGCGCCTTCCGCGCGTTCCCGCAGACGCCGGATGCGCAATTCCTTGCTGTCGGCCGCGTCTTCCGGACCGGCTTCATCGATTTCGAAGGCGACCGGCAGGGAGCGCTGTTGAGCCTGGGTCGGCGCCGGAACCGTCTCCTCGGTGATGGGGGTGATGGCGACGCCCACGGCCGGGAGTTGGACGTCCACGCCGGTGACGATTTCGACGGACGGGATGACGGCCAGCAGCGAGTTGACCGCCGCCAGACGTTCCATCAGCGGCGGCAGACGCACAAGCAGGGGCTTACCCGTGCGGCTGAGCATCCGGCTGCACTGTTGAAGCCACTGTTCGAGCTGGGATACGCGCAGCGAGGCGAACTCCGAAAAGTTCGCGAAGAACCCGTCGCAGTCCAGCGTGTTTACGCGTTCGGCGAGCACCCCCGGCGTCCAATACGCGAAGGCCTGGTCATCGGCGATATCGGCCTTGGGGATCAGGCGCAGGCTGTGTATCCGGGCAAGTTTGCGGAAGATCGCGGTATCCGTCGTCTCTCCGGTCGGGGCGGGCGTCGGGAGTTGCAGATGGGTCCAGGGGGGGCTGATATCGGTCAAGCGGTTCGCGTTGCGGTGGATCCAGTCGATGACGTAGGAGTCGTATCCCTCTTCGAGCGTCCATGACGCGAGCGCCGAGCGGCGACTCTCGAGCCGCGCCGAATTCACGTGTACGCGGGCTTCGCCGGTTCCGACCGACGCCGTGCCGATGCCGAGCAGGCCCGGTTCGGCTTCGCCGACGAGCCGGACGCGTTCCTGGAACAGGCGCACACCGTCGATCGTGGCGTCAAAGTGCTGTTCGCGCAGATAGACGTCGACACGGTATTCGCGCGCGCTGTTGACGACGGTGCGCGAGGTCGCGAGCGTCAATGGAGGCAGATTCGGCGACGATTTCTGGACAAGGGTGACTTCGCCATCCGTGTTGAGCTTCAATTCCACGTAGGTCGAGAGATCGGGCCGGGCACGGGTGAAGACCGAGAGCGAACCCTTGTCGAGGCGCACGCGCAGGGTTGCGCTGAAGTCCCGGCGCAGGTCGCTGCCGCCGATCCAGGCGCGTGCCATCGCGGCCTCGGGCGCGGCGGAAATGACCAGCGCGTCCCCGTCGCGCGCGGCGAGACCGCGATCGATTGTCCAGCCGGGCTTGCGGCGCGCGAGGTCCGAATCCTCGACACGGTCCACCGTGTCGAAGGCGCGCGTGACGGCATCGAGCAGGTCGCGTTCCGACCAGGCGGGCGGGACGCTGAGGCGGTTGACGCGCAGGGGGTCGCTGAAGGGCGTATTGAGCCCCAGGTCGCCGGTCGTGAAGGCCAGATCGAAGGCGGCATCCGCGGCACGCACGTTGGCGTCGACGATGGCGTCCGGCCGCGGCCCCGTCTGTCCGAACTCGCCAAACGGGTAGGCGTAGGCGCGCGGAACGGCGCCCAGGCGTTCGAGGAAGAGCTTGGCGCAGGTGCGGTAGTCGTTCTGGATGCGGTCGCGCATCTCGGCGATGGACTCGGCGCGTCCCTGATCGTCCAGCGCGAGACAACTTGCCAGGTAGCGCCGGTCGCGCCCGTCCGCATCGCGGACGAGTTCAAGGCCGCCATGACTCCGGGCGCCGACATCCCATCCGCGCGTCCGGGCGAGTGCGCGCACCTGGTTCCAGGTCAGCGCATCGCCGACGCGTTCGGTCACCGGCTTCGTGCTCACGAACAGGACGGCGTCCCAGCGCTGCTTGCGGATGGCGGTGCGGACGGCGGCGACGGTACGCCGGTTGTCGCTGTCGACCGTCAGCAGCACGGCCTTGCGTGGCACGGCATGGCCATCGACGATCAGACCGAAGGCATCGGCCATGGTGATCGGCACGTACCCGTTCGCGGCCAGCGTCTCGATGTGGCGGACGAACATCGAGCGATCGATGGGGGATTCGGCATCGCCGTAGGACAGGGCGACGAACTCGTAGGCATCCCGCGGCCCCTTGTCGAGCGGCGGCCACAGCTTGCCGGCCACGGCATGCTTGATGGGCGAGAACCAAGCTATGACGAGACAGACGGCGATCAGCGCGTAGAGACTCGCCATGCCCAGGGAGAACCCTTGATTGGGGAGCGTCGGAGACCGGTGCATGGCGGTGGATGTGTTCGTTCGGCCGGCATGATTTCGAGACATGTAGTCGTCCTCCTCACGGGGGCGCGGCGACTTGCCTGACATCCCCCAAGTCACATGGCATTTCTCACGTTCGGCAGCAGTATACGGGTGTTCGTCGGATATGCCAGCAATCTTTACTGGGTGGCGTACAGGGCGTACGCGAGCCCGGCAAGGGTCAAGGCGACCAGCACGGCCGCCAGGGCGATCTTCGCCCAACTCCAAGGCCGTTCGCCCTGCACTTCGCCCGTGCGGGCATTGACGAGGAAACGGTAGACCTTGTCGCGAAAGCGATAGGCGCTGATCCAAACCGGTAGCAGCAGGTGCTTGAACGTGACGCGATCGTGCTGTGTCCGAACGCCGTGGATGCGCTGATGGTCGCCGCCGATGTCCCGCCGGATCGAGGCGCGGATCCGTTCGTCCATCACGTCGCGGGCAAGGCCGAATCCCTCCGCCAGACCGATCTGATACCGTTCCGCGCGGAAACCCGCCAGATAGCTGTCGTCGTAAGGGACGAGGTCGCCGAGATCCCAGGGCTCCAGTCTGTCGGTCTGACGTCGCGGCAGCGATTTGCTGCCCAGCACGAGGACGTCGTCGAAGGCCTCGAATACCAGGCCGGACACGTCCCGCCAGCGTGTTTTGCGGACCTGGCGCGACCGGTGCACGAGCTTGCCGTTGACGGTGGTCGTGTAGGTCTCGGTCACCCAGTAGTCGTCACCGCGTTCGCCGCGGTAGAACGAGGTGGTGTCGGCGTCGTACGTCCAGTACGGCACGTACACGCCGGTCAGCGCGCGGCCCTCCGTGCGGGCGTATGTCTTCAGCGCGCGTGGCGCGAACCAGAGCCGTGCGCTCCAGGCCCGGAAGGCGGCGATGGCCGCCTCGCGGTCCACCTTGAACGGCAGGAGGCTGCGCGGTCGGATGTCGTGATGCTCCTCGTGCCCGGCCACGAGCGCCGCTCCGCAAAACGGACAGGTGTCGGCTGTCACGTCCGGCTGCAACGTGGTTTCGGCGCCGCAGCCGGAGCATGTTACGGTCACCGACACGTGCGAGGTCTCGGCGGTGGCGGCCTGCCGCAGGCAGGTCTCGAAGTCGAGCTCGTGGATGTCGGCTTCCGACCGCGGAATGGCGTTCGCATGGCCGCAATAGGGGCAGGTGACGGCCTGCGCCGCGGGATCGAAGGCCATCTTAGCGCCGCATTGCCGACACGGAAACGCGCTTGTCTCGCGAGGTTCCGCGACCGACGGCGGGGCGCCTTGAGCGATTTCGGGATTCTCGTTCCTATCTTCGGTGCTTGCCATGACGATGCCCCTTCGTTGCCGATTGTTCGACGGACCCGCCCGCGCCGCCGCGCGTGCCGCGCGCCCGAGCCGCGATTGGCTGCGGCTACGTTCGCGGAGTCGGTGGCGGTGGCGGAGGTGGTGGCGGGGCGAACAGCGCGGTCAGTTCGGGCACCTGGCCGGCGGCCATCCACTGTGCCATGCCGGCGCGCCAGACCATCGATTGCGCGGTGAATTGCCCGGTCGCGCATTGTGCGGCGAGTCCCGGCCGGTCGAACGGGCCGGTCGGCTGACCGTCGACGGCGACATAGAAAGCGGCGGGTGGGGGCGGCGGCGGGGGCACGGCGCCGGGTTGCTGCGCGGCCATGCTCTGCCCCATCTGGTTGGCCATGGCGAACCCGATGCCCATGCCCATGCCGCCCGCGGCCATGCCGCCGGGATTCTGGGCGGCGGCCTCCATGGCGTTGGCCGCCTGGAACTGCGTATAGGCGTTCAGGTTGCCGATCACGCCCATCGAGGTCCGTTTGTCGAGCGCCTTCTCGACTTCCTCCGGCAGCGAGATGTTTTCGACGAGGAACTTGGTCACATCCAGACCGTATTCCGCGTACTCGGGGCCAAGCTTATCCTGCACGAACCGGCTGAGTTCGTTGTAGTTGCCGGCCAGGTCGAGCACGGCCATCCGGCTTTCGCCGAGGAGGTCGCAGAACCGTGTCACGATCATATTGCGGAGTTGGCCGGTGATCTCGTCCGTCGTGAACCGGCCGTCGGTGCCGACGAGCTCGCGAATGAACCGGGCGGCATCGGTCACGCGGATGGCGTAGCTGCCGAACGCGCGCAGGCGCACGGCGCCGAACTCGGGGTCACGCATCATGACGGGGTTCTTGGTGCCCCATTTCAGATCCGTGAACTGCCGCGTGCTGATGAAATAGACTTCCGCCTTGAACGGACTGTGGAATCCGTATTTCCAGCCCTTGAGCGTCGCGAGGATGGGGAGATTCTGCGTCTCCAGCGTGTACATGCCCGGCGTGAAGACGTCGGCCAGCTTGCCTTCGTTGACCAGGGCGGCAACCTGACCTTCGCGCACGGTCAACCGGGCCCCGTACTTGATCTCGTTGTCGTACCGCTCGAAACGGTAGACCATCGTGTCGTTCGAATCGTCGGTCCATGCGATGATGTCGATGAACTCGCCGCGAATCTTGTCGAACAGTCCCATGTCTGTCTCCTCCCCGCCGCCGGGCGGTCTTACGGTGTGCCGATGGATCGACGATACCGGCGGATCATGAACCGGTTTCGTCGCCATGTCGAGGGCGGAAGCGGCATCTGTTCGGCGTCGGGGCCGGCCACGACCCAGCAATACCTTGTTCGGCTATTCTTTCATACTGGCAGGCGGCGCGCGTGTAGGAATGCCGTGTGATCGCGCGGCCTTCGCCGAGCCAGAGCAGCTCGAAGCTTGTCTGTTCGTCCGGCGCCGCCTGGAACGGCGCGATGGGCGCGAAGCCGGGGGTGGCGGCGAACGCACGCGCGATGGCGATGCCGTAGTCCGCATCGTCGGTGGCGATGTGAACGGCGCCGTCGGGCGTCAGCACGGTGCGCAGCGCGTCCAGGAACGCCGGGTTGATCAGGCGTCGCTCGTGATGGCGCCGTTTGGGCCAGGGGTCCGGGAAGAAGATGTAGCAGGTCGATATCGAGGCGGGCGGCAGCATGCGCTGGACGGCATAGCCGGCCTCGACGCGCAGGAGCCGCACATTGGGGAGTCCGCGGCGCGCCGCCTTGCCCGCCACCTTCCGCGCGCGCCCCCGGAGTCGCTCCACGCCGAGGTAATTGACCGTCGGCGTCTTCTCGGCGCGACGGATCAGGAACCGACCTGTTCCGCAGCCGAGGTCGAGTTCCACCGGGTTGCCGTTGCCGAACAGCGTGGTCGGATCGAGTTGCCGCAGCAACGCCGATGTGGGGACCATGTACGGCTCTTCGATGGCAGCCGGTTGTACCGGTTCGGACGCCTGCATGGGGATCAACGGGGGCCGAAAATCCGCGACAGGAATCCGCCGGAGGGGGGTGGGGCATCCATGTGTCGCTCGATGAAGTCCAACGCGAAAAGCTGGAACCGGTCGGCGCCGCGCGCCGCGTTGAACTTCTTGATGGCGACGCCGAGGCCTTCCTTTCCGGACTCGATGAGTTTGTTCTGCGCGGGGATATCGCTCGTTCGCCGCTCGGCGAGGGTCCGGATGAGCGGCGTGAATGTGCTGACGATGACCTTCTTGGCTTCCCAGTCGCCCCGTTTGGCCGCGGTGAGGTTGTGGGCCAGAATACGGTCCTGTTCGGCGGCGGCCGTGACGCCTTCGGCCTTATTGACGTTCAGTGGGATCTTCATTGGCAAGACCGTAACAAACCGATCGGACGCGAATCAAGGGCTATCGACCCCGCCGCCGGCTACTTGTCTTCGGGCGCCGTTTCGGTCGGCGTTTCGGGCTTCAGCAGGATCGTGGCGACGTTGGGCGTGCCAAGACGCCGGCGGGCGGTCTCGCGGATCGTTTCCGGCGTGAGTTCTCCGAGCCATTGTTCATAGCGATCGAGGCTTTCTCCGGGGTACTCGCCGTGCCAGCGCCAGGCGTCGAGCAACCCTTTCCAGACGGCGTTGCGTTCAAGCCCGACGCGCCAGGCCTGCACCATGATCTCCCGCGCCTTGGTCATGTGGACATCGTCGACGAGCGTTGACTGCATCGTCGCCACTTCCGCTTCCATGGCGGCGGTCATCGCCGGGATCGCCGCCGGGTCGCAGCCGAAGCTGATGCGCGACTCGCATGTCGGCACGGGGTACTGTTCGAAAAGGGGATACACGGCGGCGTGATAGGTGCCGCCGATGGTCTCCCGCAGCTTTTCGCGCAGTCGTATCTGGAGGATATGGAGCATGGCCTCGACCTGACGGCGGGCGCGTGGCGACCATTCGAACGCGGTGCCGTATACGCGGTGCACGCGGCCTTTCGGTTCGGAGCCCTTCGCGACGACCTCGGTCACCGTGCCCGTCGGCGCGCGTACGCCGATATCGCGCCAGGCTTCTTTTCTGTCCGCCGCGGGCAGCGATGCCAGATAGCGGCCGATCGGGCCGTCGATCGAGCGCGGATCGATGGCGCCGACCAGGATGACGGTGAACCCGGCGGCATCGCCGAAGCGCGCCGCGTAGAAAGCCAGCGAGGCGTCAAGATCCATGCGGTCGACCGTCTCAGGCGTCCAGGGCGCGCGACGCGGATGTTTGCCGGCCAATGTGAACTTGACGCAGTCCCAGAACGCCGTCTCCGGTTCGCCGAGGCGGTGACGCAGCGACTCGCGTTTGCGGTCGCGCAGTGCGGCGAACGCTTCGGGGTCGCGGCGCGGCGCCGTGAAAGCGAGGTGAATGAGCTGAAGACAGGTCTCCAGGTCATCGGGCCGGCATCCGGCCTCGATGCCGGAGCGGAGTTCATGGACATAGGGGGTGACGGAAACGGCGGTGCCCATCAGCTTCTTATCGAGCGCGGTGCGGGAGAACTGGCCGAAGCCGCATTCTTGAACCACTTCGGCGGCGCTGGAGGCCGCGATGAAGGCGTCGTCATCGGCCGTCGAATGGCCGCCCGGGCTGAAAACCGAGATGAGGATCTCGTCCTGCTTGAAGGGGGTTGCCTTCAGAAGGACGGTCATGCCGTTGGAAAGCGTCCAGGTGTGGACGTCCAGCCGCTTGTCGTATGTCCGGACGGCGATCGCGCCGGGCGGCGGCGGCGTGGCCAGGAGTGGCGCATCGGCGACGGCGTCGATGTAGGGCGCGATGTCGGCATCGGCGGCGCCGGCGAGAAGGTCCAGGCACTCGGCTTCGGTCGGGAGCGTGATGCCCGGTTTGTCGGGGCCGCTGACCGTGACGACGCGGTTGGACGTCGCAAGCACTTGCAGGGCGCGGGCGACAACGTCGTCGCGGGCGATGGTCGGCAGTATCCGGTGCGTCAGCCGGAGTTGGGTTTCGGCGCTGGGGATGGTTTCATCGAACACGAAGGCGTGCGTATAGGCGTCGGCGAAAACGGTGGACTCGGTCTTGGCGCGTTCGGCATATGTCCGCTCGGCCCGCAGCCGCACCGCGTCGCGGGCGCGTCGCAGCTCGGAGTCGGCGAAGCCGAACCGGCGCGCCTGTTCCTCGACAGCCAGCAGACGCCGCAGGGCCGGGAGGCCGGCATTGTCCTTCGCGGTGCCGTTGACGCCGAACATGGCGGCGCCGAGGATCCAGCGCCCCGACCAGACGTCGGCGTGGATGAATGGCGCGTCGGGTTCGCGTTTCGCTTCGTCCAGGCGCTGTCGCAGCATGGTTTCGATCAACGTGTCCATCAGGTCCCGCCGGAAATCGGCGGCCGAACGGGAGGCTTCCGGCGGCCGCTTGTGCAGGATCGCAACATGCGTGCCTGTGGCTTCCGGATCGCTGACGATGCTCACACGCGGTTCGGCATGCGCGGGAACATCGTGAAGCGGGCGGTCGGTGGCGCGGGGCGCCTGGCGACCGAAATGGGTCTTCACGTGGGCCAGCAGCGTGGCGGTATCGGCATCGCCAATGGCCATCACGCCCATCGATGCGGGTCGGTACCAAGCCGCATAGAAGTCGCGAACGCGTTGAGGGGCGAAGGTGTCGAGCACCTCCTTCTTGCCGATCGGCAGGCGGTCGGCGTAGCGGGACCCCTGAAACAGGACGGGAAACTGCCGGTCGCGGATACGCTGCCCGGCGCCGCGGCCGAGACGCCATTCCTCGATGACGACACGGCGTTCCTGCTCGATTTCGCCGTCTTCGTTTTCGATTGCGAAGGCCCAGTCGCTCAGGATCTGAAACCCCGTTTCGAGGGCGCCGGGTTTGTCGACCGGCACCTGGAGGATATAGGCGGTCTGATCGAAGGACGTATAGGCGTTCAGATCGGGGCCGAAGCGCATGCCGATCGATTCCAGGTAATCGACGAGTTGTTGCTTGTCGAAGCGCGCGGTGCCGTTGAAGGCCATGTGTTCGAGCACATGCGCGAGACCCTGTTGATCGTCGTCTTCCAGGACCGATCCCGCCCGGACGACAAGGCGGAGTTCCACACGGTTGGTCGGCAGCGCGTTGCGCCGGACGAAATAGACGATGCCATTGTCGAGGGTGCCGGTCAGCGTATCCGGATCCGGCGGCAGGGGCTTGTCGGCATCGCAACCGGCGAGCAGAGCCGCCGCGAGCAGGAGCAGGACTGGGCGAAACAGGTATCTCATGGTCATAGCCTCGTTTGTATGCGCCGCGGCGCGGTTACGAATCCCTCTGTGGTAGCGACACGCTGAACCATAGACGCGGCGGCGACGGGACGCAAGACGTAGAGTTGGGCGCGGTGTTGGCTGTTCTCGACAACGGCGGGCCGATGACATAGGTTGACGCCCATGCCTCGCTCCCGATTCGAACGTACCGAAAACTACCTTGTCACCTTGATCGTCCGCCCCGGAGCGGACCAGGGGCAGCGTTGGCGCATACGGGTGCTGCTCTGGATGCTCAAGCAGCTCTCGCGCGTGTATCGCGCCGTGATTCAGCTTCGCCTGTTCCTCTTCGCCAAGCGCATCCTGCGTCACCACACGCTCGGGTGCCAGGTCATCAGCGTGGGCAATCTGACGGTCGGCGGCACGGGGAAGACGCCCGTCGTGGAGATTTTCGCGCGCGAACTGCAGCGCGCCGGCCGCCGCGTGGCGATTCTGAGCCGGGGCTACAAGAAGGTCGAACCGTCCTTCTGGCAGAAGATCTGGCGGCGGATCACGTTCGCCGGTCACCGTGAGCCGCCGCGCGTCGTGTCCGACGGGCGCAAGCTGCTGCTCGATTCGGCCATGAGCGGCGACGAGCCCTACATGCTGGCCTCGAACCTGCCGGCCGTGGCCGTGCTGGTCGACAAGAACCGCGTGAAGAGCGGGCGCTACGCCATCAACCGTCTCGGCTGCGATACGCTGGTGCTGGATGACGGGTTTCAGTACCTGCACCTGAAGCACCGCATCCATATCGTTCTCGTCGACCGCACCAATCCCTTCGGCAACGAGTACTGCCTGCCGCGCGGCATCCTGCGCGAGCCCGTCAAGAACTTGAAGCGCGCCGACTATATTTTCATCACCAAGTCCGATGGCCGGGACGTCGAGCCCCTGCGCCAGCGGATCCGCACGTTGAACGCCCACGCCGAAATCATCGAGTGCCGGCACTGCCCGCGCCATCTGCAGAGCGTCTTCGCCGATGAGCGGGTGGAACTGGCCTGGCTCGGCGGCAAGCGCGTGTGCGCGCTTTCGGGCATCGCGGCCCCGCTCGGCTTCGAGCGGTCGATCGAGGCGTTCGGCGCCGAACTCGTGGAGCGCCACCGCTTCGCCGATCATCACCGCTACACGGAGCAGGAAATCCTCGACGTGATCAACGCCTGCTCGCGCGGCGGCATGGATGCGATCGTCACCACCGAGAAGGATGCCGTGCGGTTTCCCCGTCTGCGGCGGGTGGATGTGCCCGTCTACTATCTGCGTGTGGATATCGAGATCCTCAAGGGCGCCGAAGACTTCCACGAATGCATCGCCCGCATCTGCTTCCGCGACGGGGCTTCCGCGGCACGGGCCGGGGTGACGGCGGTATGAGCGTGGCGCGGCGCACCTTGATCGTGTCGGTCAACTGGCTGGGTGACTGCTGCATGGCGCTGCCGGCGTTGCAGGCCTGGCGCGCGGCGCACCCCGGCGAGTGGCTTGCCGTATTGACCAAGCCCGGTCTGCGGACGTTCTGGGCGATGGCGCCGGTGGCGGACGACGTGTTCCTGCTCGATCCGGGGCCTTCCGGTCTGTGGGCGGCGCGGCGGCGGTTGCGGGCCGTGCGATTCGACGAAGCCATCGTGTTGCCGAATTCGTGGCGGGCGGCGCTGGCGCCGTGGCTTGCCGGTATTCCCCGGCGTACGGGCGTTTCGCGCGGCGCACGCGACCGGTTGCTCACGCGGATCGTTCCCGATGCCATTCAGCGTGACGTCGCCCGACACCAGATGTGGGAGTACGCGGCGCTTCTGGGCGTGCGCGAGCCGATGATCGACGCGGCCGGCACGGTGGCCGGACGACTGCTCGTGCCGGCGCCGGAAAGCTGCCGGCGCATGGCCGGGCTGTTGCCCGAGGGTGGCGCCTGGGTAGGGATGCTGCCGGGCGCGGCGCGCGGTCCGGCGAAGCAGTGGCCGGCCGAGCGTTTCATCGAAACCGGGCGGCGTCTCGTGCGGGATGCGGGCGTGCATGTGGCGGTGCTGGGGACGGCGGGCGAGGCCGGTGTTTGCGGGGCCGTGGCGACGGGTATCGGCAAGGCCGCGGTGAATCTGGCGGGCCGGACGCCGCTGCCCGAGCTGGCCGCGGCGCTTGGCCGATGTTCCTGTGTGGTGTGCAACGACAGCGGCGGGATGCATCTGGCGGCGGTGATGGGAACGCCGGTCGTGGCGGTCTACGGTGTGACCGATCCGGCGAAGACCGGACCCGTCGGACGTGGGCACCGCATTGTCTCGGCGCCTGACGTGGCGCGGTCGCGCGACGTGGAACGCGATTCGGTCCGCGCGCGCGCTGCCCTGGAGGCGGTCCCGGCGGACGCGGTCGCCGATGCCGCGCTGGCCGTATTGGGCGTCCGCACGGAATTCGCGTATGCGTAAGGGCGGCAAGGCAGGTATCCGATGAGGTCGCGGTTGCTCAAATCGGCGGCGGTGGTCGGCGCGTTTACCGGACTCAGCCGGGTGCTGGGTCTGGTCCGCGAGATGTTGATGGCCTACTTCTTCGGCACGGCGCTGGCCAAGTCGGCGTTCGATGTCGCCTTCCGCATCCCGAATCTGTTTCGTCAACTTTTCGGCGAGGGGGCGTTGTCCGCGGCCTTTGTGCCGGTGTTCACCACGTGCCTGGCGCGGGAGGGACGGGAAGCGGCCAACCGGCTCGCGGGGCGGGTGTTCTCGCTGCTGCTGTCGGTGCTGGTCTGCGCCTGCGCCATCGGTTTGCTGACCGTCTGGGCGGTGATGCGGTTCTGTCCGCTCACGGCGCGACCGGCGGCGGTGCTGCCCCTGATGGCCGTCATGCTGCCGTACGTCATCTTCATCTGTCTCGTGGCGCTGTGCATGGGGATTCTCAACTCCGTCCGTCATTTCGCGTTGCCGGCCGCCACGCCGGTGTTGCTGAACGTGACCTGGATGGCGTCGCTCTATCTGCTCTGCCCCCTCTTTGGCGACGCGGCTTCCGATCGCATCTACGGGGTGGCGTGGGGAATCCTGGTGGCGGGCGCGTTGCAGCTTGCCGTGCAGTTCCCGGTGCTGCGGCGTTTCGGCGCGATGCCGGACTTCCGCGGTCTGGACTGGCGTGGACCGCACGTGAAGCGCGTGCTGACGCTCATGGCGCCGGCGACCGTCGGCATGGGACTGCACCAGATCAACATCGTCATCGATGGCGTGCTGGCGTTGTGGGTGTCGGCCTGGGCGCCGGCGGCGCTGACCTATGCCGAACGGCTGACCTACCTGCCGCTCGGCGTTTTCGCCACGGCGTTGAGCACGGTCCTGCTGCCGACGTTTTCGGATCACGCCGCGCGGAACGACCATGAGCGGTTGCGGCGCACGTTTCGCGATGCGATGAGCCTGGTGATCCTGTTGATGATGCCGGCGGCGATGGGACTCGGCGCTCTCGCCGGCCCGATCGTGCGCCTCGTTTTCGAGTGGCGCGGCGGCGAGTTCGACGCGGGTTCGACGATCGTCACGGCCCGCGCCCTCTGGTTCTACGCGCCCGGGCTGCTCGTGTTCAGCGTCTACAAGCTCATGGTGCCGGTCTTCTATGCGATGCAGGACACGCGGACGCCGGTACGCGTGGGCCTGGTGGCGGTGGGGGCGAATCTGACGCTCAACATCCTGTTCGTGCTGACATGGCCGGAGGGGTATCAGCATGCCGGGCTTGCCTGCGCCACGGTCCTGGCGAGCGTGCTGAACTGCGTCTGGCTGGGGGTGTTGCTGCGGCGCCGTGTCGGCGCGATGGGGTGGGGTGTCACGGGATTCGTCGCGCTGCGGGCGGGCGTCGCGGCCGCGGCCATGGCGGTTTGCGCCCGCGTGGCGCACGCCGGCATCGCGGGCATGGCGTTCGGCGCGACGAAGGGGGGGCAGGCCGCCGCCGTGGGCGCCGCGCTGGCGGTCGGTGTGACCGTGTACGTCCTGATCGTGGCCGTGCTCTGTCGACGCGAACTGCGGGCCTTGGCGGCGCAAGGGTGGGTGCGGCGTTCCCGCCAATGACCGCTTGAGTTTCCGATTCGAATGGCTATACACTCACGACCTGTCAATACACGACGGCAAAGGCGATGGCCGGCACACTGAACATACTGTTGATCGAGGACTCCGAGGACGACGCCAGGCTCATCGAACGGGCGCTGGTCAAGAGCGGGCTCGCGGTCCGGTTGCATCGGGTGGAGTCCGAGGTGGAACTCGGCCGCGCGCTCGTGTCCGGCGAGTGGGATCTCGTGCTATCCGACTACGTGTTGCCGCGCTGGAATGCGCTGGGCGCCTTGCAGTACATGGTGGACCGCCACATCGACATTCCGTTCATCATCGTCTCCGGGCGCGTGCACGAGGATGACGTGGTGCAGGCCATGCGCCTGGGCGCGGAGCACTTCGTCGACAAGCACGACGTCAAGCGCCTGGCGGTGGCGATCGAGCGCAGCGTGCTGGGCGCATCGCGCCGGCGGGAGAACGCGGCGGAACTCGAACGGCACCGGGAGCATCTCGAGGAACTCGTCCTGGAGCGCACGGCGGAGTTCGAGGAGGCCAACCGGCGGTTGCGGGAGGAGGTGCGCGCGCGTGAGCAGATCGAGGGTGCGCTGCGCGACAGCGAGGGCAAGTACCGCACCCTCGTGGAATCGGCGGTGGACGGCATCTGCATCGTCCAGGACGAGTGCCTGCAGTTCGCCAATGCCCGGTTGGCGGACGTGGTCGGCTATGCGGCGGCGGACCTGATCGGCAAGGATGTCGCCGGCTTTCTGCTGCCGGACGATGTCGAACGGATGCGCGCGTTGTACGGCCGGCTCGTGGCCGGCGAACCCGTGGCGCAGAGTTTCGAGACGACCATCGTCGCCGCGCACGGCGTCCGGCGCGACGTGAGCATCACGGTCTCCCGCGTCGACTATCACGGCAAGCCGGCGGCCATGGTGATTCTGCACGACATCACCGACCAGAAGCGGGTCGCGCAGATTCTGATCGACAAGGAGCGTTCCGATGCCTTCAGCACCATCGCGCAGGGGGTGGCGCACAACTTCACCAACATCATGTCGGTCATCAGCGGGTATGCGGCCTCGATTGTCGAAAGTTTCCTGCCGAGCACGCGCCCGCATGCGGCCGCCACGAAGATTCTCGATGCCACGCGGCATGCCGCGCACCTGACGCAGCAGCTCATGAGCATCGCGCACCAGAGCGAAGGCGGGCCGTCTTCGCGGGTCAAGGTCGTGCAACTGTCCAAGGCCGTGCGCGACGCCCACGAGTTGGTCGAGCATGCGCTCATGCGCCGGCATGTGGAACTGTCGGCGCCGCGGCTGGCGTCGATGCCGGCGGTGCTCGCGGATTCCACCCAGTTGCTGGACACGCTGATGAACGTCCTGCTCAACGCCGCCGAGGCCATGCCGGACGGCGGCCGGGTGCGGGTGACGACGATCGAGCGACGCATCGCGCGGCCGCGGGCCAATCCGGATTCGCCGGGCGGCACGTATGTCGGGCTTTGCATCCGGGACTCGGGTGTCGGTATGGCGCGCGAGCAGGTGGACCGCGCATTCGAGCCATTCTTCACGACCAAGGAGCCGGGGAAGGGCTTCGGGCTCGGGCTTTCGGTGGCGCAGAGCATGGTCATGGGCTGGGGCGGGTGGATGGACTTGAGCAGCCGGCCCGGGCGCGGGACGCGTGTGCGGGTCTTCATGCTCAAAGCGGCCGACGTGGCGCCGCGCAAGGACCGCGAACGGCCGACGCTGTTGGTCGTCGACGACAACCCGGGGCGGCTGGCGGTGATGGCGGCTACGCTCAAGCGCGCGGGCTACGGGATCCTCTCGGCGGATGGCGGCGCGCGGGCGATCGAACTCTACAAGGCGCATGCCGACGAGATCGGCCTGTCGATCGTGGACTGGATCATGCCGGGGACGGACGGCAAGGCGGTGGTTCAGGAGATTCTCGGACGCGATCCCTCGGCGCGCATCGTCGTGGTTTCCGGATTTTCGCGCGACTACACGCGCAGCAACATGCGTCTGGGCGCGTGGAACTTCCTCCAGAAGCCCTTCGCGGACGAGGAGTTGATCGCCTGCGTCGAAAAGGCTCTGGCATGATGGCGGTGCGCAAGGGGTTGCCGAGGCGGATGGGTCTGGCGTTGGGATCGGGCGGCGCCCGTGGCTGGGCGCATATCGGCGCGATCGATGCCCTGCTTGAGGCCGGGATCGCGATCACGCACGTCGCCGGCACGAGCATGGGCGCCTTGGTCGGGGCGGCCTATGTCTCGGGCCGCCTCGATTTCCTGCGCGAGTTCGCCACGTCCGTCGATTGGCGGCGCATCCTGTATTTCTTCACCGATGTCGGCGTGCCGTACAGCGGCCTGGTCAATGGCACGCGTGTGACGGATTTCCTTCGCAAGCACGTGACACCGACCGCGATCGAGGCGCTGCCGGTGCCGTTCCGGTGCGTGGCGACCGATGTGCGCCATGGGACGGAAATCGTATTGAGCCAGGGCGATCTGACGAACGCCGTGCGGGCGAGCATCGCGATCCCGGGCATGTTCACGCCGGTGACGATCGACGGGCGCGTGCTGGTCGACGGCGGCATCGTCAACCCGGTGCCGGTCAGCGTGGCGCGACGGATGGGCGCCACGGCCGTGATGGCGGTCGACTTGAACGCCTGCCGGTTTTCGGGGGATGGGGCGGTGCCGGCGCCGTCGCCGTTGTCGGCGGCGGTTCCGCCCCGCCGCGGGACCCGGCGCCCCGGGCGGCGGCGCTGGTCCCGGTTGGTCGAGGAGATGTTGTCCGCGGCCGACATGAAGGGCCGCAACCTGTTGCGGCGCGTCGTCGGCGGCAGCGAGCCGAGTATCTTCGAAGTGCTTGGGAACTCGGTCGGCATCATGGAGACGCAGGTGGCGCGGGTGCGTCTGCGCGCCGACCCGCCGGATCTGCTCGTGCAGCCGATTCTCGGCGAATTCGGGTTCATGGATTTTCACCGGGCGGAAGAGGCCATCGCGGCCGGCTATGCGGCGACGCGCCGGGCGCTGACCGGTGCGGGTGGGGCGGCCCATGTGGAGGCGGAGGAGACGGCATGCGAAACGACGTGACGGATTCCGAGCCCCAGGCGGCGCATGCATTGCTCGACGAAGTCCGCATCACCCTCGATGGAGCGGCGGCGCATCCGACGTCGGGCGTGGGTCCCGCCGGTTTGCCGGCCGGCATGAGCATGGCGGAGTTGGGTGCCCATTACCGGGATGTGGTCGGCATGGGGGCGATTCACTATCCGCTGTCGTACCAATTCGTCCGCGAACTTGGACGCGGCAGCCAGGGGCAGGTTTTTCTGGCGCGGCATCACGGGGCGCGCGGGTGCGTCACCGAGCATGCGATCAAGGTGTTCGACCCGTCGATTTACCGTTCGCCGGAGGAATACTGGACGGACATGGGGCGTATCGCGACGCAGCTTTCCATGCTCCAGCGGTTGCAGTCGCCGACGATGCTCTCCTGGCACATGTACGAAGAAACCCACGGCATCGGATACATCGCGATGGATGCGATCGACGGGCTCGACCTGCGCCGTCTGCTGTCGCCGCGTCTGCTCGACGCGGCCCGCCGGAACAGCACCCGCGCGGAATGGGCGGCGTTCACCAACACGATCTTCCGGGTGCGCGAGGGCACGGTCGCGATGCAGCCCGGCATCGTCATCTACGTGCTGCGGCGCGTGCTGCGCAGCATCGAACAACTGCATGCCATGAACTTCCTGCATTCGGACGTGAAACCCGGCAACATCATGATCGACCGCCTGGGCAACGTCCGCGTGATCGACTTCGGCCGGGCCGTACGCATCGGCGAGCGGGTGACGTTTCTGTTCGGTTCGCCCCTGTACATGGCGCCGGAAACGCACCGGCGCGAACCGGGCAGCGCGCAGTCGGACATTTACAGCCTCGGCCTGGTAGCCATCGAGTTGCTACGCGGCAAACGGCTCGTGGCGACCGAGCATCCGACCGAGGACGAGCTGCTGCAGACCAAGCTCGATCTGCCGAACCGTCTTGGCAGCCTGCTGCCGGCGCACGTGTCGCGGAACGCCGAACTCGTGGATATTCTGCAGCGTTGCATCGCCGTCGACCCCCGTACGCGGTTCGCGGCGGCCGAAGATGCCGATGTCGGGCACCACGGGTTGCGCATCGTGGAGAAGCAGCTCGTACAGGCCGGGCTGGACAGCGAATATGGCCGCGACCTGGCGCTGTTCCTCGCGAAGCTCGTCGACCAGCACACCGGCCGCATCGAAGCCCCGCCGGCGGATGACTAGGCTGAGGATGGCGTGCGCGGCGTCTCGGCGGGCAGCAGGCGGGTGATTTCGGCGCAGACGATGCAGAGGTCGTCGATAAGGCGGCGCCGGCCGGTGAAGGCGTCGACATCCTCCATGAGACGGTCGACCATTTCCTTCGCCGGGCATGTGGCGTTGGCTTCGATGCAGGCCCGCATCCGCGCGGTCTCGTAGGAGACGCCGTTGGTATCCTCCGCCTCGGCGAGGCCATCGGTGTAGAGCAACAGGGCGTCGCCGCGGGCCAGTTGCACCTCCTGGTGCGCATATTCGGTATCGGGGAAGATGCCGAGGGCCGGGCCGCGCGCCGCCTGCGTCGCTTCGAGGCGGGCGATGGTGCCGGCATGGCGTCGCAGCCAGTACGGCGCCGGATGGCCGGCGGTGGCGAATCGCGCGGTCCCGGTGGCGAGATCGACGACGACGTAGGCGGCGGTAACGAATGCCACCTGGCCGACCTGGGTTACGAGCGCGTGCAGATCCCGGCTGATGGCCGTGAGGAAGCCGCTGGGGTCGTCGCCCAGGCAGATCAGTTCCTCGATCAGCCCGCGGACGGTGGCCACCACGAGCGCCGAGCGCACGCCGTGGCCCATCACGTCGGAAATGAAGATGCCGACGCGGGTGTTCGAAATCGGGAGCACGTCGTAGAAATCGCCGCCGACGGCGCCGCTGGGACGGTAGGCGCTGGCGAACTGGATGGCGCTCTGCTCGGGGGTGGGCGCGGAGGATGGGAAGACGGGATACTGCTTGCGGAGGAACGCCTGCTGGAACTCGCGTGCCAACTGGAGGTCTTCCTCCATCTGGATGTTGCGCTCGCGCAGTTCCGCATGCACCCGTTTCTGGTCGCTGGTGTCGATGAACGAGAGCACCATGCCGGTGACGTCGCCGTCCGCGTTGACGTTTGCGGCCGCGGAGGCCTGTACGGCGATGGTTGTGCCGTCGCGCCGCCGCATCTCCATCTCGCCGGCCCATGCCGCGGAGTTTGCGATCGACGCGGAGATGCCGGCGACCATCGAGGCGTCCGTGACCGTCTCCCAGATATTCGTCTCCAGAATATCCTCCGCGTCCCGGCAGCCGAGCAGCCGGCGCAGAGCCGGGTTGCAGTACTGCAGGAACCCTTCGAGATCGGCCACGGCGATCGCGCTGCCGGAGTTCTCGATGGCGGCCGATCCCGTCCGCAGGCGGTCCTCGGCTTCCTTGCGCAGGGTCGTGTCGCGGATGAAGAAGCTCAAGTAATCCGCGCCCGAGAGGTGCAGCCGGTTGACGGAAATCTCCGCGGGGAAAGCAGTGCCGTTGGAGCGCAGGCAGTAAGCCTGAATGAGCACGAAGCGCTCGTTCTGGAGGCTCTCGCAGATCGTCGGCAGCAGGAGCGGGTCGGCGCCCGAGACGACATCCACGACGCTGAGCCGGCAGAGGTCGTGGAGGGCGTATTCGAGAAAGCCGACGGCGCGCTCGTTCGCGCCGCAGATCCGTCCGGAGACATCGGTGATCAGGGTGGCGTCATAGATGTTTGTCAGCAATTCCCGGAAATCGGAGCTGCCGAGCAGGGGGCATTGCGCGTGTGCGCGGACCCCTTTGACCACGGGGGGCGGTGTGGCGCGCGCCGACTCCTCGGCGCGTTTCAGATCGGGCGTGATGTCGATCCGCATCGTCGACGAAAAACGGCGGGTGGGTATGGCGTCAGTCATGGAACGGGTCAAACCTCCACGGGATCGATGGCGTACAGGTAACGTTTAACCTTGCCGGTCGATGTCTTCTCGAATTCCTCGGTGCGTACCTGGATGCTCCTCGGACGCTTGTAGTCGGCCAGATGGCGGCCGATTCGCCGCACCTCGTCGCGCAGTATGGCGACCGTCTCGTCATCGCCCGGCGGCATGCCGCCGGGTGTCCGCCGGCCTTCCATCGCTTCCTGATTGGGCACCAGGATGACGCCGACACGTTCGCCCGTTTCGCCGGGCGCCCGATAGCCGAGCACGATGCATTCGGCGATCAGCGGGCTTGCGAGGAGGTTGGCCTCGACCTCCTCGGGGGAGATGTTCTTGCCTTCACGGTTGACGATCAGGCTCTTCCGGCGGCCTGTGATGGTCAGGTAGCCATCGGCATCGAGGCGGCCCAGATCGCCCGTGCGGAACCAGCCGTCCCGGATGACTTCCCCGGTGGCGCGTTCGTTTCGGAAATAGCCGGGCATGACATTCGCGCCGCGTGCGAGGATCTCGCCGACACCGTCCGCGTTCGGGGCGTCGATGCGCACCTCCACGCCCGCGATGGGCTTGCCGACGGTGCCGGGATGCGGCGCGTCCGGCGGGTTGAGCGTCAGAACGGGGGCGGTTTCCGTGAGGCCGTAGCCTTCGAGGAGCGGGATGCCCAGGCGCGCGAATCCGCGGACCATCGCGGGGTCGCTGGGTGCGCCGCCCACCACGCACAGACGCAGGCGCCCGCCGAGCGAAGCCCGAACCTTGCGGCGCACGGGACCGCGGATGCCGAGGGCGAGCAGCATACGCGCGGTCGCGCTCGTCCGGAGGCCGGACTGGATCTTGCGGTACAACTTTTCGAACAGCAGCGGAACGCCGATCAGGATCGACGGCGAGACCTCGCGCATGTTGTCGCCGACCGTCCGCGGACTCTCGGCGACGGCGATCTCGGCGCCCGCGGCGAGTGGAAAGAGCAGATTCGCCGTGAATGCGAACGCATGGTGCAGCGGCAGCACGAGGAGGAACAGTTCGCCGGGCCGGATGAAGATGCCGGCGCGCACCGCGTCGACATTGGCGCGGAAATTGGCATGGGTCAGCATGGCGCCCTTCTGGCGTCCGGTGGTGCCGGACGTGTAGATGATCGAGGCGACATCGTCCGGCGCCGGGCCGACGTCCGCAAAGCCCCCGGTAGCGGGCTCGGACGCCTTCGCGGAGAGGGTCGCTTCCGCGTGGTCGTGCCAGGTGGCGTTGCCGACGGGGGGAGGCAGCGGGCCGGTGGTGTCCAGCAGCACGATATGCTCGAGTGCCGGCGCCTGCCGCTCGAAGTCCCCCAGCGACGGGATGGCACGTTCCGGCAGAAAAATGGCGCGGGCGCCGGAGTCGCGCAGAATATGGGTCACTTCGGCCTCGCGCAACTTCGCGTCGATGGGCACGGCCGTGGCGCCGAGACCGACGATGCCGAAGTAGAGTTCGGGCCAGCGCACCTCGTTTTCGAGGAGTATGGCGACGCGGTCATAGGGCGCGATGCCGAGCCCTCGCAGCATGACCTCGATGGTCCGTGCCCGAGCCCGCAACGTGGCGTAGGACAGCGTGGACCAGTGTCCCGCCTCCTTGTACCGCAAGGCCGGCCGATCCCCGTGTCGTTGGGCCGCATCCGTCAGCAAATCGCGCAGTGTCCGCACGCGTTTCGTATCCCCTCTCGCCGGTCGCGACACTTCATCCTTGAACCGCGAACTCGCTTGATGCAAGCATGTGTCGCGACGGCCAAGCAAAGATAGTCTGACACCCTTGAGAGGTCAACACGTATGAAGTTCGGAGGCGTAACCGCGGCGGTCTTGGTGGGGAGCGTGGTATCGGCTTTGCCGTCGTCGGTCCTGGCGGCGGGGTTCGCGCTTCAGGAGCAGAGTCCGCGCGCCATGGGGCATGCGTTTGCGGGCGCTTCCGCGGGGCTGGCGGACGCGTCCACGGTCTATTTCAATCCGGCCGGCCTGACGGCGCTCGACGCGCCGCAGTCCGCGCTCGGCGCCAACATCATCCTGACGGCGATCGACTTCGAGGACCGCGGATCGGCGTACCCCGCGCTGGGCGGCCTGCCGATCGGGGGCGGCAATGACGGCGATGCCGGCGACACGATGGTGCTGGGCAGTCTCTTCTGCGCGATGCCGCTGAGCGAGCGTCTCGCCCTCGGTCTCGGCGTCTATTCGCCGTATGGGCTGAGCGTGACCTACACCTCGGGATGGGTCGGCCGCTATCAGGCCATGAGCGCCGAACTGCGTTCGGTGGCCATCGCCCCGGCGTTGGCCATGGTCGTCGCCGACTGGCTGTCCGTGGGCGCGGGGTTCTCGGCGCAGTATGTCGAGGCCGATCTGTCCAATGCGGTCGATTTCGGGTCTTTGCTCGGTGTCGGTCCGGGGACGCTGGATGGCACGGCGAGCATCGAAGCCGGCGGCTGGGATTACGGCTTCAACGTCGGCGCCGTCGTCACCCCGCGTGCCGGCAGCCGGGTCGGCATCCATTACCGCGGCCGCGTCAACCAGACGTTGAGCGGCGACGCCCGGTTCGGCGTCCCGGCCGACGCCGCGCCGCTGACGGCGTCCGGCCTGTTCGTCGACACGACGGGCGAAGTCGACCTGGACCTGCCGGACTCGATCGGCATCGGCATCGCGCAGCAGTGCGGGGAGAGCGTCGTCTTGCTGGCCGATGCGTTGCTGACGCGCTGGAGTTCGTTCGACGAGCTGCGGATCGCGTTCGATTCGGCGCAACCGGACGACGTGACCGACGAATCCTGGGAGGATGTCTGGCGGTTGGCGGTGGGGCTCGAATACAGCCTCGACGAGACCTGGACCGTGCGCGGCGGGGCGGCCTACGATCAGTCGCCCATCCCCGATGTCGCGCATCGCACGCCGCGCATTCCCGATTCCGACCGCACCTGGTTCGCCGTCGGCCTGGGTTATCGGTCCAGCGCGACGTTCAGTCTGGACGTGGCCTACATGTTCGTCGCGTTCGACGACGCCGCGGTGGATCGTCTCGGCGAGACGGGCGATCTGCTCAAGGGCGACTACGAGGGCAGCGCGCATGTTGTGAGCCTTCAGTTGGTCTGCCGGATCTGACCGGCCATGCGGTTCCTGCTCTACAACATCCGCTACGCGACCGGGGGACACCGGCGGCCGCCATGGAGCGGCTACTTCCGTCTCACCGGCCGCAACCTGCGCGCGATCACGGACTTCATCCAGCCGCTGAACCCCGATGTCGTGGGTTTGGTCGAAGTCGATGCGGGTTCCTATCGCACCGGCCGCAGCAATCAGGCGGAGACCATCGCCACGGGCCTCGGGCACTATCACACCTACATGTCGAAGTACGCGTCGGGAACGCTGGCGAGTCGGCTACCCCTGCTCAAGCAGCAGGGCAACGCGTTTCTCTCGCGCGACTCCATTTCGAACGAGACCTTCCACTACTTCGAAAGGGGCGTCAAGCGGCTCGTGATCGAACTCGAACTGGAGCACGTGACGCTGTTTCTCGTGCATCTTGCGCTCGGCGCCCGCGTGCGGCACCGTCAGTTGCGCGACCTCTACACCCTGGTCAAGGATACGGCCCGTCCGCACATCGTCGCGGGTGACTTCAACGCCATGTGGGGCGACCACGAGATCGAGCTGTTCCTGGCGGCGACGGGGTTGCGCAATGCCAACACCGCCGCATCGCCGTCGTTCCCGAGCTGGGCGCCGAAGCGGCAGCTCGATTTCATCCTGCACAGTCCCGGGATACGCGTGGAACGGTTTTGGATGCCGCACGTGACCTACTCCGACCATCTACCGCTGGTGTGCGATGTGACGACGTAGACGCGGGGGCGCGCCGGACCGGCGAAGATCTCGGCGGGCGGGCGCGGCCGCCGCCGACCGTCAGAAGTCTTCCGTGCGCTTCAGCCGCAGACGGGTCAGCGGGACATGCGTGATGTCGACGGGACCGCAATGATAATCTCGCCCTCGGGGAACTCCCGCGGCATGCCGCAGGATTCCAGTCGCTCCATCTCCCGGCCGCTGAGATGCTGCAAAAACACAGACGTTTCACCTCCAACTCGGCCCGCACGCTGCCATGTCCCGGCCGCGTCGCAGGCCCAGCGCCGACCGACTCGGCGACACAGGACACGAACATCCAACAGCGAGCAAGGAACGCCGAACACCGA
>CAYYJS010000018.1:0-62309 GCA_964472315.1 uncultured Victivallales bacterium
TTTCTCGTGGCCAGACGCCATTCCGATCTCCTTTTCGACCCCGATACCGATACCGCCCCCGACCCCGATTTTATCCGCTTCCTTTGTCTTTCTCTTTCCTGCCAACAAGTTATTGGATGGTTTTCTGTACTTTTCCGGATTATGAGTCGTATGTCAATGGGTTAATGCCTGGTTTCCGCAAATTTTCTTTCTTGCGTTCCTTACGATCCGGGGATAGTTTCAGGAGCATCGTACATCATGAAGAAGATCGCACCTATCCTGAATGAGGCTTTTTTGCTTCGTATGCGCGAGCGGAACGTTCCGCCGGATCAGCGGGGGGATTTTCTCAAGTGGCTGCGTTTCTATTTGGATTTCTGCGTTAAATACAACCACGCTCCGCGCGATCCGGATAGTCTGGCTCCCTTTTTGCGGAAGTTGACGCAAAAGAGACAGCCGCCCGCTTTGCAGCAGCAGGCCGCCGACAGCGTCTCGTTGTATTATGAGGTGATCAGGGACTGGAAGACGGAGGGGCCGTCGGTCGTGCGGGAAGCGGCGGGCTCGGAGACGTATCTCCGCGGTGCGCAGCAGAACCACGCGGACGGGGCGGAACCTGGCCCTCCTGGTGGCATGCCTGGTCCGGTCAGGACGGAACCCGGCCCTTCCGCAACGGATGTCGTCGTTGAAGCGCCGTCCGCCTGGGATGCGTGTTACCGGAATCTGAAAGAGGAAATCCGGCTCCGGCAGTACTCGCCGCGTACGTTGCAGACATATTCGGGATGGACCAGGCAGTTCGAACTGTTTCTCAAGCATAAGCCCCCGTCGGAAATCACGAGCGAGGACGCAAAACGCTTTCTTTCGCATCTGGCGACGGACAAACAGGTGGCCGCTTCGACCCAGAATCAGGCGTTCAATGCGCTGTTGTTTCTTTTTCGCCATATTCTGAAGGCGGATTACAACCTCTACGATACGGTCACGAGGGCCAGGAAAACGACGCACATTCCGGTCGTGCTTTCGCGGAAGGAAGTGGACCAGGTCGTGCGCAAGCTTTCCCATCCCTATAATCTGGCCGTGCAACTGCTCTATGGCTGCGGGTTGCGGCTGTTCGAGTGCCTGAATCTGCGGGTGCAGTGCCTGAACTTCGACGAGGCGATCCTGACGGTGCACGACGGCAAGGGCAAGAAGGACCGTACGGTGCCGCTGCCACGATCGCTGCTGCCTGCGCTAAGGGACCATTTCAAGAAGGTGGAAAACCTTTATGCACTGGATTTGAAGGCGGCGTATGATGGCGTGTTCATGCCGGGGGCGCTGGACCGGAAGTGGAAATCGGCGGCGAAAGATTTCGGTTGGCAGTGGTTCTTCCCGGCGCGGACGCTGACGCTGATTCCGGAGAAGGGCGAACGACGCCGGTGGCATATGCACGAGAGCGAACTGCAGAAGGCCCTGCGCCGGGCGGTGCGCGGCGCGAAGATCGCCAAACGTGTGACCTGCCACACGTTCCGCCACAGCTTCGCCAGTCACCTGCTGCGCGCGAATTACGATATCCGCAGTATCCAGCAGCTCCTGGGGCACAGCGATTTGCGTACGACGATGATTTACACGCATACGGTGGAAAGTCGCACGTTGAAGGAACTGACCAGTCCGCTGGATTTCCTTCCGGATCAGATCAAGATGACGGAGCAGGGCCGCTGAGCTTTCTTCGCGCCTGCTCCGGCACACTCCGCCTGCCGCCCGTTCGTTGTCCCGATGGCGCTTCCGGGTATGTGGGGGGATTCTTCATTGAACGGAAAGCGGGGGCCATGCTCAAACCGCCGAGGTCGAAGAGCCGACGAAGTGTGCGACGAAGAGAGCGACGAAGTGTGCGACGAAGAGAGCGACGAAGTGTGCGACGAAGTGTGCGACGAAGCGTAGACGACAAAGTGCGCGATGAAGTGTGCGACGAAGCGTGCGACGAAGCGTAGACGATGCCCAGGAACTTGGCTTGAGCCGTGCCGGAGAAACGGCCATTACCTTCCACCGTATTCAGAACGATCAGATTAAGGCGAACGATCAGGGCGAACGATTAGGGGAGAATCTCGTTGTTTCCCTAATCTTTCGCCCTAATCATTTGCCCTAATCTCTCCATCATCGAGAGGTCTCGTATCCAGGCCGCGTCCATCCCCAAGTCGGATTCGTCAACAGATAGCCCCCCCATAAACCCGGAAGCGCCCGCCATTTCAAGGGCATAGCGACCTGTGGCATGGGGTCGCGTTCCGGCAAGCAGGATGGCGACGGCATAGGCTAGGGCGCGGCGAGGGTGACGCCGATGCGATAGAAGCGGGCCGTTCCGTTGGTGGCGGTATCGATGTACGTGTTGCGCGGCGGGTCCGCCACAAGGCCGTTTTCCACCGGCAGGAAGTTCGTCGCCCGGTGGTCGGCCCGATACACCGAGTACAGGCGGTTGGAGACGCTTGGCCAGCCGACACGCCAGTGGACGCCCGTAGGAGCAAGGTCGATCGCGAGCACGGACATCGTGTCGGTCGGACAGGTTCCGGCGACTTGCTCCCGCCATGCCGCCGCGCCATCCGCGTCGGTATCGCTCCCGTCCGCCTGCTCGAAATCGTTCGTCCAACCGTACGCCGCCAGCCACCATTCCGGCGTGCCGCGCGATGTCACGTTGGCGGCGAACCGCGCCGTCAGTTCCCGCGGCCGATCCATGGAAACCGTGATGTGGGCCTGCGATTCGACACCCGTCGGCACATCCCCCTCCCAACGGACGAAACGGTAGTAGGCCGACGGCTCGGCGCGGACCGCGATGCCATCGGCGCCGGCATGGTGCCAGCCGTTGCTCGCCGTCACGACGCCCTGCGCCGGCGTCGGCGACGTCGCCGACAGCCAGTACTGCGTGCTCCAGTTCCAGGCGAGCCCCGAGTTGGTGGCGATGACGAACGCGACCGCGGCGCCGTCGCCGTTCGCCGGAACACTCCCCCACCCCGTCCACCCGTCGCAGACAAACCGTTCGCCGGCCCCGCCCGGCACGGTCGTGTCGGCGACGGCGCCGGTCACGACCGATCCATACGTGTAGGCGTGCACGCCAACCGCGGGCGACACGTCGCCGCACGCGGACGATACGGCCAGGGTCACGTCCCCGGCATCGAGTAGAAACGGCGCGTGCGGGTCGCCGAAGAGGGTGATCTCATAATGGCACCAGCGATACGTCATCACCCCGTCGGACTCCACCTGGCCGAGCAGGCGCTCGCGCGAGTCCTGGTTGGCGGCGCCCAGTTGAACCTGTCGCCGGCCGAGCAGGTTGTCGAAGAAGACACTCTGATACTCGCCGCTGTATCGGGTTGCGTCATCGGCATCGAACCAGCCATCGCGCGAGTTGAAAATGCCGGCGAAGGCCGCGTGAGGCCCGCGCTTGACGAATTCCTCGCCGATGCTGTCGGACAGGATCGCGCCATTATCGAAGGCGCCGGCGGCGCAACTGACGCTGTACACGAGGAAGTGGTCGCGGTTGGTCACCGCGTCCAGGTCGTCGGTGATCATCCGCATCGCTTCGTCCGACATGCCGTGGCCGGCATAGACGACGAGGGCCGGCGCGCGATTGAGCTCGCGTATCGCGTCCGGCCACTGCCATTGCGAGGCCGTGTACGGCCGATCGTCGAGCCGGCTCACCGCATGCTCACCCAACAGCGGCAGGAGCTCGTCCAGCATGTCGCCGCCCTGCGCGGCACCCCCGAGGTAAGTGGCCGCCAGCAGAACGGCGCCGGTGGCCGTGGCCGCATTCGTTTCGCGACGCACCGTCTTCTCGACAAACCAGTCGGCCTCGGCGACCGTATCCACCGGCGCGCGGCCGACGTACACCTCGGCCAGCAAATCGACGTCGCCGCCGTTGTCGCCGTCATCGGCTTCGCCCCAACGATCGCTCGCGCCGTTGGCGTTCCACGAGCCGTCGAGGCAGGCGTAGTACTGATCGGTCGGCACATCCCAGGACTCGAGGTCTGGGACGCCCGGCATGGGCACGTAGGCCGTGCGGCACGGCACAGTGGCGATGTCGCCACCGAGAAGCACGTAGCGCACCCCCAGGTTGGTGTAGGCGTGACGGATGCAGCCGCGCACCCGCTCGGCGAGGTCGCGCCCCGGCCAGTCGGCGGCGATGGTCTCCATGGTCTGCGTGTACACACCGAGTCCGTATTGGGCCTTGCGGTCCAGCAACAGCCCGAAGGACGGCAGCAGCGCCGCGGTCGTAATGAGCAGGTAGCCCTCAGTAGGGTCCGAGCCGGCCGGGCGCACCTCCTCTCCAGGCGCCGTCGCGGGCGCGTCGAGCAGTTCCGGGTTGTCGACGAACGCGGCCACGCGCGCGGCGGTCGCACGGTCGCGCCGCGGCGCCGTGACCGCAAGAGTCGCCTCGTCCCGGCGGCCCGCGGCGGCCGCGATGGCGACGCGCAGACGCAGGTGCGGCGTGAAAGACAGGCGTCCGGACGCCGGGCGGTATTGCACCGGAAACAGGCGCACGAGGGCCACGGCGTGTCCCGACAGGTGCTGCACGGACAGGAATTCCGCCCGCGCCGCCGGGTAGGGCGCATCGGAGTCGTAGATGGCCGGGTCCGGCGGGTCCGCGGGCCGCGCGTCGCCGGCGGTCCGCGACGATACGGGCGTCCGCCCGCGGGCCACGCGCCATGTGCCGTCCAGCGCGTGTGCCTCGCCATCGGCGATCACGACGAGCGCCTCGGCCCGCGTGCCCGGCGGCAGCAATACCCGGGCGGTTCGATACGGCAGCGCCGGCTCGCCGATGCGATTCAGCGCAACGCAGTCGCGGACCGCGACATGCGTCAGGCCGGCGCGTTCGACAAGCACGGGCGCGGCGAACGCGTACGCGATCGCGATGGCGTCGTCAGCCGCCCCGGCGCCGTGCATCGCCGACGCCCCCGCCGTCAGCAACGCCGCGACGGCCCGCGCCACCGCGCGGCATCGGAAGCCTCTCCGCCCCGCGGGAACGCCCGCCGCCGATCTGTGTTCCGTTTTCGTGCGCGGCATCCTCTCCCCCGCCGCCGTCATTCCCCCGCACCCGACCCGGCCGGACGGGGATTGAGCTCCGGCAGGTCGCGTTCGCGCAGCCAGGCGAAGAGCACGGGGGTCACGATCAGGATCAACAGCAGGCTGCTGATCATGCCGCCGACCACGGGCGCGGCCAGGGGCCGCATGATCTCCGAGCCCGTGCCGGTGCTCCACATGATCGGCAACAACGCGAACAGCGTGGTGGCCACGGTCATCACCTTCGGCCGCAGGCGCAGCGTGGCGCCTTCCTTGACGGCGTCAATCAGGTCCGCATGGTTGAAGGCGGCGCCCCGTTCGGCCCGCTTCTTGTCGAGCGCTTCGCGCAGGTAGACCACCATGACGATGCCGGTTTCGATGGCCGTGCTGAACAGGGCGATGTAGCCCACCCAGACGGCGACGCTGAAGTTGTACCCCAGCATGAACTGCAAAAAGATGCCGCCGCTGAACGCGAACGGGATGGCCAGAATCAGGTGCGCGGCCTCCTTCGTGGAGCGGTAGACCATGAACAGGAGCATGAAGCTGACCACGAGCACGGCCGGGACGACGACGCGCAGCGTGCGCTGCGCGCGGAGCTGGTTCTCGTACTGCCCGCTCCATTCGGATGTCATGCCCTGATCCAGCGTGATGTCGCGCGCGATGCGGGCCTGGGCTTCCTTCATGAAGCCGCCGAGATCGCGGCCCTGCACGTTGGTCTGCACGTAGGTGCGCAGCCGCCCGTTCTCGCTGGCGATCTCGCTCGGGCCGCTGACGCGCTCGATGGTGGCGAGCTGGCCGAGCGGGATCGCCTTCCCGGCCGGCGTGAAGACGAGAATGTCGCCCAGGCTGGCGAGGTCGTCGCGCTCCCCGCGCTCGTATCGCACCTGGATCGGAAAGCGCTCCCGCCCTTCGATCGTGGTGGTCACGTTCTTGCCGCCCAGGCCGGCCTCGACCACGTCCAGCACGGTGCGCGCGTTCATGCCGTAGCGGGCCATCGCGCGACGGTCGACCTGGATATGGATGTAGGGCTTGCCCTGGACGCGCGACGTCGCCACACCCGCCGCGCCGGGCACGTCGCGAAGCACGCGCTCGATCTCGAAGGCCTTGGCCTGTAGGGCGTCCAGGTCGTCGCCGAAGAGTTTCAGGCCCACCTGCGCGCGGATGCCGGTACTGAGCATCAGGATACGCCCTTCGATCGGCCGCAGAAAACCGGGCACGTAACCCGGCGCCCGACTCAGTTTTGCGGTCAGATCTCCGATCAGCTTCTCCATGGTCATGCCCGGCCGCCACATGGCTTTGGGCTTGAGTTCGATCACAGTTTCGATCATCTCGACCGGCGCGGGGTCGGTGGCGGTCTCGGAACGGCCGAGCTTCCCGGCCGCCGACTGCACCTCGGGCACCTGTTTGAGCACCGTATCCTGCCAGGCGATCAACCGTTTGATCTCGGTCAGCGACGTGCTCGGCAGCAGAACGGGCATGAACAGCAGAGAACCTTCATCCATCGGCGGCATGAACTCGCTGCCCATGCCGCGTATGACGCGCGCGGTCCGTTCCCAGTTGCGGGCCTCGGCGAAGCGTACGATCGGCCGCGGCAACCCGAAGGCCAGGATGCCGGACGCCGCCATCAGTACGGCGACCAGTCCGAGCACCCACGCGCGATGGGTCAGGGCCCAGTCCAACACGGGCGCGTAGAGGCGGTGCAGGCGCTTCATGGTCCAGTTGTCGTCCTCGGCCCGGAACGGCCCGCGCACGAGCAGCGAGCAGAGCACCGGCACGACGGTCACGGCCAGCACGGTTCCGCCAACGATGGCGAACGCCCGCGTGAAGGCCAGCGGCCGGAACAACTTGCCTTCCTCCCCAACCAGCGCGAAGACGGGGAAGAACGCCAGGATCGTGATCATCTGCGCAAAGAAGATCGGCCGTCCCACCTGTTTCGCCGCCGCGATGGTAACCGCCCACGTCTCGGCCGCGGACAGGCGTCCGCCTTTTTCCTTCTCGCGCCGCTCGCCGTGCCGGATGACGTTCTCGGTGATCACGATGCCGGCGTCGACCAGTTCGCCGATGGCGATCGCCACGCCGGTCAGCGACATGATGTTGGAGGTGATGCCGAACAGGTGCATGAGGATGAACGAGATCAGGATCGCCGCGGGCAGCGGCAGCGAGACGATGACGATGCTGCGGAAGTGCCACAGGAAGATGACGTGCGCCAGCGCCACGAGCACGACTTCCTGCACGAGGGCGTCCCTCAGGGTGGCGATCGTGCGCAGGATGAAGGGACTGCGGTCGTAGAACGGTTCGATGCTGACGCCCGGCGGCAGGCTCGGCGCGATGGCCGCGATCCGCTGCTTGACGCGCCGGATCACGTCCAGCGCGCTCTCGCCGCTGCGCATCACGACAACGCCGCCGACGACTTCGCGTCCGTCGACGTCCAGCGCGCCGCGCCGGAATTCGCCGCCAATCTGGATCGTCGCCACGTCGCGCAGATACACCGGCGTGCCCCCGCTCTGTTTGAGGACCACGTCTTCCAGGTCCTTGACCGATTCGATCAGCCCGAGACCGCGCACGACGAACTCCTGGCCGCTTTCCTCGATCACCTTGCCGCCGACGTTGACGTTGCTTTGCTCCACGGCGGCCAGCACCTCCTGCAGCGAGACTTGCAGCGTCCGCATCCGGGTCGGCGAGACCTCGACCTGATATTGACGCACGAACCCGCCGACGCTGCCCACGTCGGCCACGCCCGGCACGGCATTGAGCTGGTACCGGACGAACCAGTCCTGCACCGCCCGCAACTTCGCCAGGTCATAGCCGCCACCGGGCGCCTTGTCGGGGTCGACCTTCAAGTAGTACTGGTAGACCCAGCCGAGTCCCGTGGCATCCGGGCCCAGTTTGGGCACGACCCCGTCGGGCACCTTGTCGCCAAGATAGCTCAACCGCTCGAGCACGCGGGTACGGGCGAAGTAGTTGTCGATGCCGTCTTCGAAGATCACCGTCATGAACGTGAAGCCGAACATCGACGTGGCGCGCACCGTCCGGACACCGGCCAGCCCCTGAAGATTGACCGACAGCGGATACGTCACCTGATCCTCGACCTCGCGCGGACTGCGCCCCGGCCATTCGGCAAAGACGATGACCTGGTTCTCGCTGAGATCGGGAATGGCATCCACGGGCGTACGGTAAAGCGCCAACACACCCCAGCCGAGCACGAGCGCCGTGCCGACGAGCACGAGGAACCGGTTGCGCAGGGACCATTCGATCAGACGGTTAATCATGGCGTTACGGACGGCGGGGGGGCGTCATCGCGGCCTTTTCGGTCATACGGTCCTAATCCTCACGCGATTCGACGGGAGGCGCCTCCAGGGCCACGGGCGCCGGCGCGGGTTGCGCCTCGGGCGCCGCGGCGTCGGCAGGCGGCAGGGGCATGCTTTCGGTTGCCGCGCCACGCGCGAACTGGGCCTGGGCGTCGATGAGCACGTTCCCCGAAACGATGACCCGTTCCCCCTCGGCCAGCCCGCCGAGAATCTCCCAATGCGTATCGCCCTCGCGCCCGAGTCGTACGCGCCGCATGCGGTAGTTGCCCCCGTCGTGATCCACATAGACGTACGCGGCGTCGCCCGGAAAGAGCACGGCCGTGCGCGGCACGGTCAGCACGTCCGGCGTCTCCGACGGCACGCGCGCCTCGGCATACATGCTCAGATGGAGCAGACGCCGCGCCCGCCCGGCCGGACCGACGACCGGGTTGTCGACGTTGGCGCGGACCTTGACCGTGCGGGTCGCATCGTCGAAGTCGGGTTCGATGACGGCGATCGTGGCCGGGAACACATGGCCGGGCGCGGCGGGCGTCGTCAGTTCCAGCGCCTGCCCGACGTGCAACCATGGCAGTTGCCGTTCGTAGGCGTCGAACCGGAACCAGAGCACGGAGCAATCGACGATCGTGAACAGCTTGTCGGCCTCGGCGACATACTCGCCATCGAATACGTTGCGCTCGATCACCGTACCGGCGATCGGCGCGAGCAGGTCGTTATAGAACGGATCCTGTTCGGGTCTTCCGCGCAGCGGCGTGGGATGCGCGTAGGCGCGTTCGGAGGTGCTGCCCTCGGGGAACGGGTTCGTGCCGAACTCGTCCGAACGGTCGGGCCAACGGTCGCGGAAGATATAGCGGCGCGTTTGGAAGGTCAGATCCGGACTGTAGAACGTGGCGAGAGGCTGGCCGCGCGCGACGTCGACGCCGGCCGATTCGACGGTGACGTTGTCGATGCGCCCCGGCGCCGGCGCATCGACGATCGTCTTGCGCGTGGCGTCCGCCTCCAGCGTGCCGGCCACGCGCAACGTACGGACCAGCGGGCGCCGTTGCGCCGCTTCCGCCTGCACATTGAGAACCGTGATGCTATTGGCGCTGAGCGACACCAGACCCACGGCGGCGGCGAGGTCGTCCTTGCGTTCGTAGATCGGCACGAACTCGCAGGCGCAGATCGCGCAGCGCCCGGGCCGGTCCGACTTGACCCACGGGTGCATGGCGTCCTGATAGTACAACGGCTCGCCGTTGCCGTCCGCGCCCGGCGACGTCTCGCCCGAACGCCACAGCGCGAACGACGCGGCGACGGCAGCAACGACGGCAAGCGCCGGCAACAGGCGATGGGTTCGTTTGGTCATGTCATGGTGTCCTTGCGCCGGTACGCCGGCCCCGGCGGGTCGTTGGTTGCTCACCGCACCACCAGGCCTTCCACACGGTAGTTGCCGATCGCCAGCGTAACCGTGTCGCCCGCTTTGACGACATGTCCCGGATTCGGGAAGAAGTAGGTATAGGTCCGCCCCGCACGCAGCATCTGACCGGACTCTCCGCGCAGCGGTTCGGAGACGGGGCTATTGGGACGCGCCAGGTTGCGGCCGGCGGCATCGAGCAGATACGCCCGGTTGGCGGAATCGAAGATCTCCGTGGCGCGTTCGGCGTCGAGTACGCGGTAGCGCAGATTGATGCGGCTGCCGTTCACGGCCAGTTGCACGGCCGTGACTTCGATCCCGAGCTTCTCGGAGAACTCGCGGGCGCGCGCCGCGCTTTCCGCCGGTGTCCGGGATGCCGGCGTGCGTCCGGTCTCCCCGACGCGGACTCCGTCGGAAAGCGCAGCGGCGGATACCAGGGGCGCGGCGGCGGACGCCGATGAAGGGGCGGGGCGGGACAGGGAGCGCCACAGCGCGCCGGCCATGAGAATGGCGACGATCGGAATGACGTTCCGCCAGTAGGAATCGAGTTTGGTTCCAGTCATCATGTGGGCAGACTAGCAGCGGGCGCGCGCCCCGGTAATCGGTCTCTCCCGCACGCGGCCGTTCGAAAACCCCGAAACGGAGAGCCGGCGGGGAACGCCCGCCGGACCCGCTCACTGCACGATCAGGTTCTCGATGCGGCAGTCGCCGACGACAACCGTGACCCGACTGCCGGACTTGACGAATTCCGCCGGGTTGGCGAAGAGGATGCCGAAGACCGTGCCGACGGGCGGCCTGACCGATGTCTGGCGCAGCGCGCCGATCTTGGGCACGTTGGGCACCATCAGCTTCGCGTTGCTGGCGACGTCGATCAGGTAGGGCACGTTCTCGCGTTTGGTCAACGCGACCGCCTTGTCGCCGTCGAGGATCTTGTAGCGGAAGTCGATCAGACGGCCGGCGCCCGACACGCGGACCGCGACGCATTCGATCCCCCACGTCTCGGCCAGGGTCCGGGCCGCGGCCGCCGCGTCGGGCGACGGAACCGTCTCGCCGTCGGCGCGGCACGGCGCCGACAGCAGCGCTCCGAACAGCATGCCGACGGCCGCGATGCGATGCATGGGCTTCATATCAGGTCTTCCTTTCACGCTGGCTTTCGCGAACGACGCGCGGGCGGGCGCCGGGGTCGCCCCGTCGCCCGCCCGCCCGTACCGGTCATGCCGTATCAGGGCAGTCGGGGTCCCGCGTCGGTATTCTGCTGGATTTCGGCCTGCGACAATGCGCGGTCATAGACCGCGACCAGGCGCATCGTGCCCAGCCACGACTTGTTCAGGGTCGGCACGTTGCCGAGCACGAACGGATACGTGACGTTCCACGTCGAGAAGTCGCCGGTCTGCGTTTGCGTGGCGATCTGCACGCCGTCGACGTACATGCGTTTGCGCGGGCTGGCCCCGGCGGCGTCATAGGTGATGACGACGTGGCGCAACCCGTCGACCGCCGTAAAGGCGCCGGCGCCGTTGAGCCTCTGGCTGTTGTTCACGCTCGTGCGCAACCGGCACGAGGCGCTGTCGGCCGCCTGAGCCAGGTGGACGTCGAGACCGCCATCTTCCTTGTTCAGCGCGAGTGCGACGATGCGCATGTCGTTCTGCGTGAGGTTGGCCGGGGCGACCCAGGCCTCGATGGTCAGCGCGTTGCTGTTCTTCAGAGCCGTCAGCACCTTCGTTCCGGCGCCGGTGCTCTGGATGGCGCTGCCGGCGGTGGCGAACCGGACGCCGTTGACGCCGCCGCCGAGCCAGGTGACGCGCGCGGGGTTCAGAATCGTCAGGTCCATGGGCGTGCCGACGCCGCTGACGTCGAACACCGTCGTTCCGGCGCCCTCGTTGAACCCGTACAGGGCCACGAGTCCGGCCGTCACGCGGGTCAGCCCGCGAACGTCGAACGTCGCCTGCGTGCCGGGAGCGACGGGGTTCCCGGCCAGGTCCCGGGCGCCGGCGACCGCGAGCGTATGGAGCCCGGCCGAAAGCGCCGCCGTGGTCAGCGTCACCGTCGCGGGATCGGAGAGCGTCACGCCGGTAACGGCAAACGCGCCGGCGTCGATACTGTAATGGGCCGGCGACGGCGCTTCGATGCGCTCGCTGTAGACCACGCGTACCGTCGTCGCGTCCAGCGACGCGACACTCGCGAGCGTGGGCGGCGTCGTGTCGGGAACCGTATAGCTGAACGCGAACTGCGATCCCGCCGCGATCGCGTTCGGCGTGGCCGCCAGATCGGTCACATTGTCGACCGTAAGCAGGTAGTTGCCGCCCCCGAGCGCGGATGTCGTCAGGACGACCGTATCGGGCGTGGCGCCCGGCGCGGCGCCGCTAACCGTCACGCCGTTGTCGATGGCGAAGGTGCCGCCGGACGCGTTCACCGGTTCGCTGAACAGCACCCTCACCGTGGTCGCGGCCGTGGCGGAGGCACTCAAGATGACCGGCGGAACGGTATCCGTCGGACCGACCGACGTGACCGAAGCGCCCAGTACGGTGCGGCGGTCGAACATCTTGATCGTACCCGCGGCGCCCGGCACGAGCACGGCATCGCGCGTCTTCAATGCCGGCAGGGCGAGCGCGTACTCCGTTTTCGGATAGGGATACTTGCGCCCGTCTTCCGCCACCACCGAGGCGTGGGCGCCATTGAGCACGGGCACCCGTTCGTCGAAACAGGTATTCGCCATCCGGATCAGCCGTGCCTGCCCCGGCGTCAGCGACAGCTCCGCCGCGCGATACGGCTCCCCGTTCAACAGGTAAATCTCCGGCCTGGACTGCATCATGCTTTTCACCGTGGAATCGTACGTGCCGGCCTGAACCGCATCGTGGACGTCCAGATCGATCTCGCTGAAGATCCACTGCGTCTGGACCGCGTACGGGACGCCGGCATACGCGCTGCCGGCGGCGGCATCCATCGTCAGCATACCGTACAGCCCCATCTGCGTCTGGAACGCCGTGTGCGACCCGCTGTGGTACACATACGTGCCCGGCGTCGGGTTGTTCCATCGGTATGCGACCACCGTGTCCGGGGCCGTCTCCTTGACGAACGATCGCGCCCGCGTACGGCCGGTCCCGTCCGTGAACGAGGCGTGGCCGGGCCCCGGCTCGAACCCGTTCTGGTTGGGGATGACGATCGATACCGGTACGGTCAGGTTATTTTGCAGGTTGACGATCAAGGCCGTCGTGCCGACGGGCACGTTCAACGTCGGCCCGGGCGACGTCGGCGCCGCGCCGTCCAGGGCGAACCCCCACATCAGAACATCCCGGATGCCCCCATCCGGCAACGCCACGCTCTTGACGTACTCCTCGGCCCGCAGATTCACCGTATGCACCTGCGCCCAACTCGACGTTGCGGCGAGCATGCACGCGGCGCCCATCAGCGCCCCCGCTCTCCATCCACTTTTCGCGTTCTTCATCGCTTCTTCTCCTGTCGTTTGCATATGTGACCGGCGTTGCGTCAATTCGGGATCTCCCTTACGGCGTCGCGGGATGCGGCAGGATCATCAGGAACGTCATCATGCCGCCGGGAAAGATGTTGTTGTCGCAGAGCTCCCGTTCGGCATGGGAGTGCCACATGTACATGAAGGCGCCGGGGTTGAACCCACCCTCGCCGGGGGGCAGCGCGCCGGTGTTGCCCATGTAGGGGCTGCCGCTGTAGAGCATCCCGAAGGTCACATCCTGGTCGGGCGGCAACGAGACCGGCAAGGGCTTGCCGTGGGATTCCGGGTCCTCGAACGGCGCCAGGGCGTCGCCCGGCTTGTGTCCGTAGACGTCCCACCCGATTCCGTTGCCGGTCCACACGAAGAGCTGATCCCAGGTCGAATCGGGCTGGGCGGGATTCGTAAACTGTTCGTACGACAGATCGGCGCCGACGCCGCGGCCGGTGGCCAGCAGGCGTCCGTCGCGGGCGATGACGCGCGCATCGTTGCCGTGATGGTGGAACGGGTGCGCGTCGCGGCCCGCGCCAACGATCCGCTGCAGCACGACTTCGCCGGGGTGGGTCACGCACAGCGCGTCGTACGGCTGATGCGGCAGCCACACGACGCCGGCGGGCAGCACCGTGTCCGTGCCGCTGCGACCATTCTCGAACCAGTACTGCGGGAACCATTTCGTCATGTCCACGGACACGGGAACGCCGGCCAGCACCTGCTGCTCAACCAGGTCGTGCACGTTCTCGTCCATGTCGGTGAGGAAGAACAGGTACTCGTGAAAGTATACGCTGTCCGGCGAATTGTAGGCCCGGCGGTTCGGGTGCGCCGCGTCGGTGCCCTCGTCATAGCCGGTCGGACGGACGATCAGCGCGCCGGTCAGGCCCATTTCTCCCTGCAAGTCCCAGTCGGTGCCGCTGTGGTACAGGTACGTGCCCGGCTCGGACGCCACGAAGGAGTAGACCACCGGTCCGCCCGGCGCCGCCGCGACGCCCGCCGGGGCCTCGCTCGTCAACGTGCCGGGCGTGCCGCCTGAAGCGGTGACGTTGGCCTGGCCCGGGAAGACGAGCGATACGGGCACGGGCAACTCGTTGCGGAGCGTGACGTTCACCGTTTGTCCCTGGTTGACGATGAGCGTCGGTCCCGGGTACTGCATCACCGCCGTCGCGCCGGCGCCGTTGGCGTAGCCCCACATGTAGATGCTGTTGCCTTCGGCCGTGCCGATGTAGCCAGCCTTGGCCGTCAACGTGAACGCCGGCCCGGCGACGCCCGGAATCACGTGCCCGGCCCAGCCGGCGCCTGTCCATACGGCCATCAGGATGGCCACGATGCTCACCCCCAACTCATGTCTTCCGCGGATCGTCTTCATGTCTGTCCTCTCTCCTTATCGCTCCGTTGCGTTACGCCCGTTCCACTCGGCCCGACGGCCGGCGCGGGAAACCGCGCCGCGCCATTGCCCGACACGTTACGGCGCGATGACGATGTGCGTCATCATGCCGCCGAAGTCCTCCTTGTCGTTGCAGAGGTGGTTCAACCGCGCGTCGTACAGGAAATACGTGCCCGGCGTCGCGTTGCTCGTATCCAGGATCACGTCCGCGGTCTCGCCGCCGCCCAGGGTCACCGATGTGGTCTCGTAGGAGAGATCCCGCCCGGTGGGCCCGCGCAGCAGGTTCGCGTCCTTGCCCACGACCCGCATCGGGATCCCGAGTACGGTCAGGGTGTGGTAGTCGGAGATCGACACGTTGCTGAGGCGCAGCAGGACGTACTGCCCCCGTCGCGCCGAAACCAGGGACGTCAGCTTCTGGGACGGCCAGGGCGAGGCCAGCCCGAGGTAATCCTGCACGCTGGCGTTGCCGATCGGTGCCGTGGCAACCGTGTCGGGATAGCCGCGTCCGTTGATCATCGGGTAGGTCTCGTCGAGCGTCGCGAACGGCAGCGGTTGCACCGCGATGTGCTGTTCGTGGAAGTACCGGTCATAGCCGCCGACCTGCAGGACGGCCTGCACGTCGTGGAAGGTCGATCCGTCGCCGTCGTTATAGACGTACCGATAGCCGTCCAGATGCGCCGTGCCACGCCCGGCGGGCAGTTTCGCCAGCGGCGTTCCCTCCGGCAGGTGGTTTTGCTTCGGCGTCACGTAGAGCGACCCCAGCATGCCCATTTCCATGTGTTCGCTTGCTTCCATGTGGCAGTGGTAGAGGAACGTTCCGGCATCGTTCAACTGGTAGAAATACCGCATGGTGGCGCCCGGGTTGATCGCAAGTGACGCGAACGGCTCGCCGTCGAAGATCGATGCGGCTTGCGGATACCCGTGGAAGTGGACGGTGTGCGGGTCGAACAGGTCCGGGCGCATGGCCATGCCCACGTTCGACAGGTCGAGGTAGAACCGCTGCCCTTCCTTGAGCGCGAGCGTCGGGGCGGATATCTCGGCCTTCAACATACCCTGCCGCATGATCTCGGGGCGGATGCCCGTCGCCTGCGTGTCCAGCATGTCAAGCGTCATCTGGGTATGGTCGCTGAAGCCCATCGTGTAGAGCTCGACGCCGTCACCCATTTTGGCGAACCCGTCGCCGGCGGTCAGGTGCGCATACACGTAGTCGTTGTTTGGATCGCCATCGCCATCGGTGTCCACCGTGTCGTCGTCGAACGGCAACGCCGGGAACGGGACGCTGGCCCTGACCACGGTGTACGCCAGCGTGGTCTGGTTGTTGGCCGTGGTGAATTCGCTCCGTTGCGGACTGGCCGCGTTGATGAAGGCCCGCAACGTCGGCGTCACGGTATCGACCGGCGCCATCAGGGGGAACTCGACGATGGTCGAAACCCCGGCCGCCAGCGTCCCCACCGCCTGACTTGCGTCGCCGACCGCGCCGGCCGGAGCGTCGAGTCCTTCACGGTTGCGCCACACGCTCAGCATGCCGGCGTTGCCCGCGGCGGAACCCTGGTTCATCACCGTCACCCGCGCGGTCATGGTCGCCCCCGCCGCCACCGGCTGCGGGTCGACCGCGAGCGCGGTAATGACGAAGTCGGCTTGGGGCGGACCAACCTGCAGTCGGACGCGCGCGCCCGAACTCGGGTTGCTCCTCAGCACCGCATCCTGCGCACGGTAGAAGAAGTCGACGTTCCCGGTGAAGCCGGCGTTCGGCCGGAAGGTGAAGGACCCGTCCGTTCCGAAGGTCAGCGCGCCCTGATTGGGCGTCGGTCCGCTGACGAAGAAGCCCGTGAGCGGGTCGCCGTCCGGATCCGTGTCGTTGGCCAGATAGCCCGGCGCGGCGACGGTGAGGAAACCGTTGCCCATCACGGGGAATGTATCGTTCACGGCCCTCGGACGGTCATTGACCGGCGTCACGACGATCTGGACGACTGCCTCGCCACTGCTGGCGCCGCCGGATACGGCCCGGTAACGGAAGGTATCCGTACCGAAGAAGTTAAGGGCGGGCTGATACAGGAACCGGCCGTTGCTTTGCAGCGCGAATGACCGCACGTGCGACGGCCCGCTGGTCAGAACGGCCTGTTTGTTGCCGGGCCCGGGATCGTTGCTCAGCACATTGCGCGTGGCGGCCGGCGCCAACGAGTTGTCTTCGGTGACCGTGAAGTAGTCGTTGTTGGCGACAAGCGTCGCCGCCGCCGCCCCGAATTCGTCGGCCCCGATATCGGGGGCGCCTTGCGGGCGGTATTGGCGGTCGTAGTCGTTCGCCACCTCGCCGTATGTCGCCGGAGCGGCGGCATCCGCCATACCGATCGCGGGCGAACCGGTCCTCAGGTGGTAGTCGCCCTGGGGACTGACTTCGTTGAACCGGACCCACACCGCGCGGCGGGCCTCGTCCACCACGTGGGCATGCATCAGCGTATTCAGGTAACCGGTCACGAACAGCGGATCGCCCATACGGTTGGAGACATGGTAGCCGCTCGTGCTCGTCAGCAGGCAGTTGCGCGGGTCCAGTTGGCCGGCGACGCCGAACACCTGCACGTCCTGATAGAGCCCGGCCGGGTTCGCGACCAGCGCGTTGAGCGTGACATCGAGGTAATACGACCGGTTGTGCCACACGATGTTGTTGAGCACGACGGGGTTGGCGAACGCCTGCCCCGTCGCCGCCGCCAGCGCCGCGCTCAGCGCGTGACCGACAATGCCCGCGCCGTACGGCGTGCTGGACCCCGCGCCCGCGAACGCGAGACCGGCGGTCGAGGTGGCGTCGTTGTTCGCGATGGTGTTGTGAACGATACGGCAACGCACCGCGTCCTCGATGGACAGGCCGCCACCGGCGTAGCCCGCCACGTTGTTGACGACGATGTTGTTGAAGATGCCCAGGGTGTGCCAGGCCGACGGGTTCGCCGGCTCGTTCACCACGTCGGCGCCGTTGAAGCGCTCGGTGCGGATGCCGCCGCCATGACCGGCGCCACCCAGGTTGCCCTGGATCAGGTTGCCGTCGATCGTGAGCGATCCGGCGCCGACGCTCAGCGCGCCCAGGATGGATTCGCCGGCGGCGTAGATGCCGCCCGCCGCGCCGTAGCCAAGCACGTCGGAGACGACCTCGTTGAACAGAATCCGGTTGTTGGCGATGAGCCCGCGCTGGCTCAAGCCCAGATGCCCGATGCCGCCGCCGTTCGCCGTCGACAGGTTGCCCTGGATGATGTTGTCCCGGACCACGTAGTCGTCGGCCCCCGCGAACAGGCCCACGCCGCCGGCCCCGCCCATGGAGTTGACGGCGGTCATGCCGTTCTTGAGGATTTCGTTGTTGCAGATCAGCACGTGGTCGTTGCCGCTCGCGACACCGCCCGGGGCGCCGACGGCGATACCGCCGGCGAACTCGCCGCGGTTGCTTCGAATGCGGTTGTTGCTGACCGTGACATAGCGCGCGCCCTTGAAGAGGTAGACGCCGCCGCCGGTCTGCCCGCCGAGGACGCTGAAGCCATCGATACGCGCGCCATGGCGCTCTTCGAAGGCCACGCCGGCATCGCCGCAAACCGTGACGCCCGCCATGGCGTTCTGGGGTGCGCCACCCACGAAGCCGGCGCCGAACGGACTCGGCGCCGGGCTGTAGATATCCGCCGCCATGTCATCCCAGGTCGTGATCCGTTCGGCCGGCAAGGGCGTGGCGTTGATAATGGTGGCCAAGCCGCAGCCCTGCAGCCGGACGGGTTTCCACATGATCGGGTTCTCTTTGTACTCGCCCGGACCCACGAGGATCAGATCGCCGGGCAGCGCCGCGTCGATCGCGTCCTGGATGGGAGTCGCGGGATACGCGGCGGGGGCGACGTGGTGCACGCCGGCGACACCCGACGCGGCGATCGTCACGGTTACGCCGATGCGCGAGGTCAGGCCGTTGCCGCGCTTGACGAGCAACTGACCGGTCTGCGCGCCGCTGGCGGTTCTGGCGACGATCTGGGTCGCGCTCCAGGAAACGACGGTCAACGCAGCGCCGTTGATGGTGACGGCCCCCGTCCCTTGCGAGGCTCCGAAGCCGAAGTCACGCGTGATCATCAGCGGCACCGCGTTGGTCGCGTTCTTCGCGGGGTTGATCACCGGGGTCGGCCCCATGGACCGGATGGTCAGCGTGTTGACGGACGCCGTGAGGAGCGGGCCGCCGAACGGCCCCTGCGCCGAATGGATCATGGGCGTGCCGTCGGGCGGATCGACGTCCATGCGGTTGTTCAACCCGCCAACGAAGGCGCCGATGGGCAGTACCGGCGTGTCGGGATAGGTGGTCGTGCCGGGGTAGTACTGCAATGGATAGGCGGCCGTCGCGTAGTCCGGATCGTATTGGGGATCCGCGATGCGCTGTCCGGGGTTCGCCGGGTCCGGCATGGTCGGATCGTTCAGCACGACCACCACCATGTTCGGCGACACGCCGCTGGGCATGGGAACGTTGACGGTGTAGGTCGACGGCAACAGCGCGTTGTAACCGCCGAAGACATCGCCGTAAACGCGGTTCACCTCATTGCCGGCCCAGTCCTGGAACGAGATCGGAATCCAGAGCGGCGTATCCTTCTCGCCGAAAGTCGGGAAGGCCGGATTGAAGGCGGCGCCGATGTCGTTGTTGCACAACCCGACCGCGCGGGAGGCCTTCGGCACGTCCGTGTAGATATGGAAATCGGCCGCCGCGTTGCGGCCGTCGGCCACGCGCACCCACTTCATATCGGCCAGAGGGCGAACCTCGCCGGCAAAGGGGGCGGGGTCCGTGCCGAACAGACTGAGAAAGGCCGGCACGGTGTAGGGATCCGTTCGATACGGACCGACAACCCGCAGCGCATACGCGTCGCCGGCCACGCCGCCATGGTTCTCCCGCGTGCCGACGCATTCCGGGAACAACGCCAGCTTGCTGGGCCGATAGGCGTCGCCGAAGCCGACATTCTGGCTCTCTTCGGTCTGGATGCGGTAATGCGGGGGCGGGCAGACCTGTACCACATACATGCCGGCCGCGACGTCGCCAAACGCGTAACCGCCGTCGAAGACACCGGGGCGAATCTGGTTCCAGGTGCCAAAGCTATCCCCGCCCGGCGCCACGGGAAGCCCGTTGATCGGCGGCGGCACGTTCAACGCACCCGTCGGGGGATTGTCGTCCCACGAGTCGGACCAGACGACCTGAAGGGCATCGCCGAGATCGAAGGTGGAGTTGCCGTTGTGATCGATATCCTCGGGGCCTTTCGTTCCGCCTTCGGCCCACCCCAGCGGGTAGTTGTCCACGTCGGCGAGGGTCGCCCGACCGTCGACGTTACGGTCGTCAATGGCTTTGTCGAAGTTCGCATCCGCATACAACACGCACTGCACGCGCGGCACGCCGGGCTCCCAGGCATCGATGACCGACTCGCGGATGTCCATTTCGGCACGCGTGGTCTGATAGCCCACAATGCCGGAAATGCCGCCGTTTTCGCCCGGCCCGTACTCGACCTTGCCCCAGTCGAGGTGGTCCACCATGCCGGCGTAGCTCTGAAAGGCCTGCGTGAGCACCGGCCCCTGCTCCGTGCGTGACAGCCGGTTGCCCGTGATGGGGTTGATCTCCGCCTGCACCTGCGGGTTCAGCATGTCGAACGAGGGCATGACCCATCCGTTGTGCGGTGGAATCACCCCGCCATCGTCAGTCACAACGGTCAGACCCGTGGCCTTGAGACGCAGGAAATCGATCTCCGCCACCAGCCACTTGAAGAACGGGAAGATCTCGACGAGTTCGTACTCGCCGTTGGCGTCGGTCATGCCTCCGCCGTACATCGTGCCGTCGCGGAAGCGCATGTTGACGGCCTGCCGCGGGATTCCCGCTTCGCCGGGGTCGCGGAACCCGTTCTGATTGACGTCATGGAACACCGAGCCGTGATGCTCGCCGAACCACGCGTTGCAGACCACGTCCCCGAGATGCGTGTCCTGGCCGCCGGCCACGGCAACGGTAGTGAAGCCGATAATGCGCAACAGGTTGCGGTCGAACGTGACGAGTTGATACATGCCGTCCGGGACGTTGGGAATGCTGAACGTGCCGTCGTCCGGGTTGCAGGCCGCCGCGTACACGCCGCCGCCTATGTTCTGGATGTCGTTCAGCGCGATCCAGCCTTCCTTGACCGGGGCGCCGGGATTGAGATCCACTTCGACGAATGGCGGCTTCGAGAAGTGGTTGTTGACCAGTCTGCCGGTGATCGTGGCCCCGCCGGGAAGCGGCGCCGCATTCCACGGCAGCATCTCGGGATTGATGAAGCCTTGGAAAATGTGCCAGTTGCCCATCCCGAATTCGATCATCCATTTCGGCTCGTCCGCCTTGACCCACGCGTCGATACCGACGGTGCCTTCAATGGTGGTCGTCTGAATCCAGCCGCCCTTGCCGCCCTCGGGCGTGCGCGGAATCACCTGTATGCCGTACTTGCCGGGCACGAGGTTCTTGATCGTAACCTCGCCACCGGGGCCGGTCAGCGGGATCCCCGTGCCCTTCACATCGACGACGGGGTTGCCTTCGCCATCCGTTTCGAAGTCGCCGTTCGGCAGCGTCCGATACGTCGTGCCGATAGGGTTGCCGAAAGCGTCCTGGATCAGATCGCCGGCCGCGAAGTAGCCGCCGCCGTCATAGAGCTTGACCATGAAGCCTTCCAGCCCCTGCTCGCCGATGTCCGGCACGTTGTTGACGGGGAAGTGATCCGCGAATGCGAGAATCGAGATCTGCGCCGTGGGAACGCGATGCCGGTTCACGATCACGCGTACCGCGGCCTGTCCGGGGCCCACCGGCGTGCCGCCCAACTGGAAGCCCTCCGCCAGCACGGTCAGATAGTAGCGCGCGGTCAGGTCCGGCACCACGATGGCCATCGGGTTGACGGTACTGTCGCCGCTCGCCGCCACCGGCGCATGGCTCTTGTGGATGGACAGCGTGATGCTGTTGTTGGTGACGACGCCCGGCGGCGTCTGCGACGTGTTGTCTTCCTCCAGTTGCCAACGGAAGTGCGACGGCACCTCGATCGGCATGCCGGCCCCATCCACCACGGTTACCTGCAACGCCTGGGCCTCCAAACCCGCGCCAAGCGCCAACACCGCCGCGAGCACCCCTCGCATCCGCGTCACGCACCGCCACCCGATTCGAGCCGCCAGTTCACGAGCTTTCATCCGTGTTTCTCCTTCCGTCTCTCTTAACCGCGTCACATTCATTCGATCTTCTCGCCACAATCGCCGATCGCCCGTTCCCCCCGTCGGGCGTTTCCCTTCGCGGGCATGCTTTGCCCTCGCTCGGAAGACGGATTGGCAAGGCGCTTCGATAGCGGGCCGGGGTCGGCTTGCCCCTGAGATTCGCGGCTGCAATCCCTGAGCCGCGCGCATTCACGACAGACAGTCCGGCCCGAGCGCATCGAGCATTTCACGCCGGATCGCGGTCAAGGCCGCCTCGTCGATGCCGGTCCGGCCGGACCCGGCCGCACCGCCCGGGCGCGGTGCGGCGCCGTCCGCGCCAACCGGATCGGGAGCGATGGGGCAGGCCCGTCCCTCGCCGCTTTTCTCGACGAGCGCACAGGAATGGCCCACGTGCCGCGAGGCTACGGCATGCAGCCGTTCACGCGCCCGGTGCAACATGAACTTGAAACGGGGCAGCGGCATGCGCAGACGGTTCGCGATTTCGTCGTTGCTGAACCCGTGGACGTCCTTCATCAGCACACCCGCCTGCTCAAGCAGCGTCAGCCGCCGCATCAGGCAGGCGAGGCAGTGGCGCAGACGGGTCCGTGCGTCGCAGATCGCGTGCACCCGGTCGGCCGGGGTCTGGGGAGCGGCGTCGCCCTCCCGGAGAGGCTCGTCGGCCATGCTCACCAAGGCCAGCCGCGCACGCGTCCGGTGACGGTCGACGATCAGCCGGCGCGCCGTCGTGAACAACCACGCGCGCGTATGGTTCCGGCGGGCCGACTCCGGATTGGCGAACGCCTGCAGCATCGTCTGCTGCACGACGTCTTCCGAGTCCGAGTCGGACCGCAGCCGCGACCAGACGAAACGGCGGATGTCTTCGAGGTGCGTCTCGATGCGGTCGTGCGCGGCCGCATCCCGGGAACCGGGCGCATGCAAGTCCTGGATCATGCGTCCGCACCCCCCGGGAGAATCCGGACGCACGCGGCGCCCCGCATCCCGCACGCTGCTGGTACTCGCTTCATGCCCCGCACATTACCGGCCGAGGGGCATCGGGCGTTATCGGGCGAACTCTGACTCTTCAGGGGGGATGGCCTGACCCTGTGAACTACGAACGGGGGAGGGAATCGGTGAAACACCCGACAGCCAACAAGGCCATCGCTTCCGCGAGGGCCAGGTCAAGCACGCGCGGCAGGACGGCCGACACGGCGGGCGACAGGTCCATGCCCGGCGCGATCGTGGCGGGCTGCACGCCAAGGACGATCGCATGGCACGGCGCGCACCCGAGTTGCTCGGCCATGCGCAGACTGTCCAACAGGCCGAATTCGTGCAACGACAGGGCGCCGCCCTGTTCGATCAGATCGCGGGCCTCGCACCGATAGACAGTTCCGGGCGGACCGTCGCCCCCGGCCGCGTCGATGACCACGACCGCGTCGCGGCCGTCGAGTTCGTCCACGAGGTCGGCGCCCGACGTGCCGCCATCGAGAATATCCACATCCGGCGGCAACGCGCGTTCGGCCAGACGGCGCACCGCATGGACACCCACGCCTTCATCGCTCAGCAACACGTTGCCGATGCCCAGAATCAGAATACGTCCGCGGCTTGTGTTCATCGATCCTCTCCGGCCACCCAGTTCGAGAAATGTGCCGGGGGCCGCCCGATGGCGGCCCCCGGCGTTTGTTTGCGACAGGGCCTGACGCGACGTCAGACTTCCTCCGCCTGCGTTAGTCGTCAACCCGCATCTCGACCGATACGCCGTTGCAGGTCGCGCGGACGCGCGCCGGCATGGTGGCGAGATGCTCGACGTCCAAGCGCCAGCGCCTGTCCGACCGCGTCGTGACCATACCCAACAGGGCACCGTTCACGGCGTTGACGATCTTCACCTTGGCGCCGGGCGGGGCTTCGCCTTCCACCCGCAGCTCGTCCTTGTCCTTCTCGTACTCGGCCTTCTTGATGACGAAGCGCGTCGTCACCGGCGTCGTCGGCGCACCCGCGACGGTCGCCTCCAGGGCGACCCCGTTGCAGGTCGCGCGGACGCGCGACGGCACGGTCGCGGGATGCGCGATTTCCAGGCGCCAGCGCTTGTCGGACCGCGCCGTGACCGTGCCCAGGAGGGCGCCGTTCGCGGCGTTGACGATCGTCACCTTGGCACCGGCCGCGGCTTCGCCTTCAACCCGCAGCCTATCCTTGTCCTTGCTGTACTCGGCCTTCTTGATGACGAAGCCCGTCGTCACCGGAGGCGGCGGTGTTTCGTCCGCGGCCGCCGCGACGCGAAACCCGACGAACTCGTTCTCGTCCGCCGGCGCCTGACTGTCGCGGAACCACGCTTCGAGCAGCAACTCATAGTCGTCGTAGGAACCACCCCGCAGGCCGCGGTCGCCCTCGATGACCGACTCGTTCCACTCCCACAGGTTTCCGGCCTGGTCACGCGTGCCGTAATAGCCCTGCGTGCCACCGTAGGCCCCGACCGCGGCGACCGCACCCACGGCTTCGTCGTAGTTCGCGGTATTGTCGTCGCCGGGCGGCGGCGCCGCGAGCGGCGGACTGTCGCTACGCGTCGGATAGCGCCAATAGAAGGCATCCTCGCCGCCCTGATAGTAGGCGGCTTTGAACCATTCGTCCTCGCTCGGCAGGAAGAAGCGCGCACCGGCCTTGCGGGGGCCGACGCTGCTTTCCCCGCCGAACGCATAGGCGCCGTCTTCGGTCGTCGCGCCACCGCCGGCCGGTTGCCCGTTGTGCAGCCAGTTGGCGTACCGCGCGGCGTCATACCAGCTCACGTAGGCCACGGACTTCGTGCCCTCCGCCGCGGCATACGCGTAACTGCCCGGACTGCCCGAGCGTGCAATCCCCATGTTGGGATTGTACAGCCCGTGGCTGTCGGTTGCCGCCACCGCGTTGAGGAACGCCGCGTATTCGGCGCGGGTCACCTCATGGGTGCCGATCCGGAACGTGCGATCGACGGCGCCGTAGCCCGTCGCATCCGCCGCGTTGCCCTCGTCGTCCACGGTCACCAACGCGGGCGTGACGCCCCAGGCGAACCCCGCGGCCGCCATCAGGGCGGTCAATCCGATCGCCAGACGCGAGCGGAGGGCGCGCCGCGGGCGCGTCCCATGTTGTGTCTTGTTTTGCATAATCGTCATATCCTCGTCTTGTCGTTCACGGTTCATCAGGCGCCTGCCTTCCCATCGCTCAGGCACACGGTCGCGCGCTTGCCCGGACGAACCATGTGGACCGAACAGGCCAGACACGGATCGAACGAATGCACCACGCGCAGGACTTCGATCGGGTTCGCCAAGTCCCGCACCGGCGTCCCGATCAGCGCTTGTTCCACGGCGCCATGCTGCCCCGTGTCATCCATCGGCGAGCAATTCCAGCCCGTCGGCGTGACAACCTGGTACTGCGTCAGCCGGGAGTTACCGATCTGCGTCCAGTGACCCAGCGCGCCGCGCGGCGCCTCCGTCAGGCCGACACCCGTTCCGGAGACCGGCGTCGCCTTATGGGTGTACACCGGTCCGCCCGGCACAAGCTGGTCGAGCCAGCCGTTCATGGCGTCGCCGACCTTCTCGGTCTCCAGCGCCCGCGCCACGATCCGGTCGATGGCCGAGATGCCGTAGCGGTAGTCGCCGTTGACCCACATGCGCGCCAGCGGCCCGACCTCGTGCACCACGCCCTGATAGCGCGGCGCCTTGATCCAGGAATACGCGCCGGCCTTGTCCGCGCTCGGTTCCGTCACGCCGTTGGCCGGCGTCCGGTTGCCGCTATTGGCGGTGTACCAGGAATGCGCGACGTGCTCGCTGATCTGCGAGTCGTCCACGGTTCCGTAGGCGCCGTTCGTGTAGCGCCCGCGCTTCAGCAGCTTGGACGCGCCCGCGGCATCGAGGTCGAACACCCCGTACGCCAACAGGTTGCCGCACCCCTTGCCGATGTGCTGGTAGTGGGAGAAGACGCTCAGCAGCGCTTCGCCGTCGGCCAGCATCACATTGGAGACGAAGCTCCGCAGCTCGGCGAGCAGCACCCGGAAGGCGGCGATATCGGCGGCCGTGACGGGCTTCGAGGCCCCGCCGGGCACGAAGTTCACCGCGCACGGCAGGTGTCCGCCCATGATCGCTCCCATCTGGTGCGCCTTGCGACGCATCTCCAGCGCCTTGACGTAGTTGTTCACCAGGGCCACCGCCGTGGCGCCCGTGACCATATCCGGCGCCGCCAGATGCGGCCGCCACGGCGACATGTCGAGAATGCCGTCGGTATTGATGTAATCCGGCGCCGCCAGGTGGTAGAAGTGCAGGATATGCGACTGGAGGTAATTCGCCCCCAGCACCAGGTTGCGCACGATCCGGCCGTTTTCGGCCGGGGTCAGCGCGTACGCGTCTTCCAGCGCCAGCGAGGACGCCATGCCGTGCGACACCGGACACACACCGCAGATGCGTTGGGTCAGGTGTACGGCGTCACGAGGATCGCGCCCCGCCAGAATACGCTCGAATCCGCGGAACATCTGTCCCGCGGCCTTGGCGTCGATAACGACGTCGACGCCGCTGACCGCCTCGACGGTCACCTCGATATCGAGATGTCCTTCGACGCGAGTCATCGGACTCACACTAATTGTCGTAGCCATGTTGTTCTCCTTTGGGCCCTATTGGATATTCCGGTAAAACGGCGACATGCCGTCCGGGAAGGTTCGTTCCGTGCAGCCGATGCAGGTGGCGCCGGAGGCCGAGCACCAGCTCACGCCCTTCTGTCCGGCGGCGCCGCCGTTCCAGAATCGCTGGTTGCAGTCGGCGAATGTGTTGGGGCCGCGGCAACCGATTTCCTTTGTGCACCCGCCCTGGCCGGGCCGGTTGGCCTCCTGAGTGCCCTTCAGATGGCAGTTGTCGTGCAACTTCTTGCCGAAGAAGCTGGTCGGCCGGCCGTATGCGTCCAATGCCGGCGCGGCGCCGTTGGCCAGGATGTAGGCCACGGTGCCGACCACCCAGTCCGGATGGATCGGGCAGCCGGGGACCTTGATCACCGGTTTGCCGTTGTAGGAACTCGCGAGCCCCTGCGCGCCGGTGGGGTTGCCCGCGGCGGCCGGAATGCCTCCGTAGCACGCGCAGGTGCCGACACCCATGACGAACGCGGCCCGCTTGGCGTAGCGCTCCACGGCCTTGTCGAACGTCAGGCCCGGCCACAGGTTGCAGAACTTGCCGCCGCTACCGGTCGGAATGGCGCCTTCCAGAGCGAGGACATACCCGCCCTGCCGGTACGTGCGCTCGACCTGCGCGATCGCCAGATTGCCGGTCGCCGCCGTCAGGTTGGGGTGGAAGTTGATGTCCAGCGTGTTGACGGCCAGTTCCTCGATGGTCGCGTAGTAGATGCTGTTCAGCAACGACACCGAGCATCCGGTGCAGGACTGTCCCTGCAGCCACAACACGGGGACGCCGCCATTCGCCGTTTCCTTCGCTTGAGCCTCGCCGACGAGGTTCACCAGGCCGGTGGCCTGCAGACCAAAGGCAGCGCCGATGGCCGATGTCGCACGCAGGAAGTCGCGGCGTGTCACGCCGGTCCCGCACATGTATTCACAGTCACTCATTCCAGTCTCTCCTTGCACTTGCGGTTGCCGCACCGAGATCCGTGCCGCGGGTCACCGTGGCGAATCCCGGAATCTTTTCGAACGCGTCGCCGGACTCGGTCGTCCGCGTATCGCGCGCGCCGCGGCCGGCCTTGTGCAGCCATGTCGCGGCGTTATCCATGTTCTCTCTCAACTCCCGGATCGGATGTGTCAGGAAGCTCCTTCGCGTCATCCTCATGCATCATCCTCCTTTGTCGAAGCCGCACACCACCCGCCGTCATCCGGCGAACGTTGTGGCGCACTGAGACCAGTTTCAGGCCGGACGCCCGTTTTGGGCAGAGGAATGATCTATGAAGACGGGGACTTTTCTACGTATCGCGGCAAAAGCGCGGTTTAACGGGTCGCCCGCCCCTGAATATCGCGGTCTTCGCCTGAAAATCCCCCTCGCAAGACCGGATGCGCCGACGGCTTCCCGCCGGCATCGGGCGCACCGTGCATTTGGGAACGAGTTTCTTCTGTTGCATTGTTGCGCAACATTGCGGTATAGTGACCGCATGAAAGCAGAAGAGTTTCAGGCGCGCGCTCGGATCATGAAAGCTTTGTCGAGTCCGGTACGGCTGATGATCGTGGATGAGTTGAGCCGGGGCGAGCGGTGCATGTGCGAGTTGCAGCCGATGTTCCCGATGAACAAGTCCACGCTCTCGCGACACGTGACGGCCCTGAAGAATGTGGGGATCGTCAGCGAGCGCCGGGAAGGCGCACGAATTGTTCTGCGACTGCAGACGCCCTGTATTCTGAACGTCTTCGACTGCGCGATGGGCGTGATCCGAGACGAGGCCAGACGGAAGGCGAAGTGGGCTAAAGGGTAACCGTGAGCTTGGCGTCCTTGGCGGCTTCGCGAGAGATGAGCCTTTCTCGCCACGGCGCAAGGAACGCAAAGGAGATCGGAAAATGGATGCCGGCAGTCGAAAAGAGGTCAGGATTCTGGGTTGGCTGATCGGGCTGTTCGCGGTCCTGTATTATCTGCCCGTCGAGACGGCGCGGTTTCAGGGCGCCGTGATCGAGTCCTTCAAGCTGGCGAAGTGGTATGCCCGGGAGCATGTCGTGCTTTGCCTCATCCCCGCTTTCTTCATCGCCGGTGCCATCGGCGTGTTCGTCAGCCAGAACGCGGTGATGAAGTATTTCGGCCCCAAGGCATCGAAATGGCTCTCCTACTCGGTGGCTTCCGTCTCCGGAACCATCCTCGCGGTCTGTTCCTGCACGGTTCTTCCCCTCTTTGGCGGCATCTACATGCGCGGCGCAGGTCTCGGCCCGGCCATCGCGTTCCTGTACTCCGGCCCGGCGATCAACGTGCTGGCAATCGTGCTGACGGCACGCGTGCTGGGCTGGCAACTGGGCGTGGCGCGGGCGGTCGGCGCGGTGGCGTTCAGCGTCGTGATCGGCTTGCTGATGCACCTGATCTTTCTGAAAGAAGAGCGGGCGAAGGCGGCTGAACCGCAAGACGTGTTTGCCGGCGCTGACGAGAAGGGCGAACGTCCGCTGTGGCAGGTGGCGCTCTACTTCTTCTCCATGGTCGGCATCCTGGTGTTCGCCAACTGGGGCAAGCCGATGGAGCAGACAGGGCTCTGGCACACCATCTTCAAGGCCAAGTGGCTGGTGACGGCGCTGTTCGCGGCGCTTTTGGGCGGTTGCCTGTGGCGATTTTTCAAGGTGCGTCTCGCCTGGATCGCTTTGGCGGCAGCACCGGCGGTGGTCCTGGCGATCGCGTTTCCGGGGTATCCGGTGGCCGCTTTCGCGGCCGGCTCGGCCGGGTTGGCCGGTCTGACGTTCTTCGGCGGTGCGGAACTGAAGGACTGGCGCGACCAGAGTTGGGGGTTCGCGAAACAGATCCTACCCCTGCTGTTCGGCGGCGTGCTGGGGGCCGGCTTCTTTCTGGGCAGCCCCGAGGGCAAAGACGCGGGGATCGTTCCGAACGTGTGGATTCAGGCGCTGGTCGGCGATTCACCCTCCGCGCTGCTGTCCTTGATCTCCAGCGACGCCAGCCAAGCGCCGGGATGGCTGGCTTTCGTCTGGCCGGTGTGGACCAACTTCTTTGCCGCGTTCACCGGGGCGCTGATGTATTTCGCCACGCTGACCGAAGTGCCGATTCTACGGGGTCTGCTGGACAGCGGCATGGGCCAGGGGCCAGCCCTCGCCCTCCTCCTGGCCGGACCGGCGCTTTCGTTGCCGAACATGCTGGTGATCAACTCGATCTTGGGACCGAAGAAGACGCTGACGTTTGTCGGCTTGGTTGTAATCATGGCGACGATCACGGGGATCGTGTTCGGAGCGCTTGTGATATGAAAAGGCAGGAGCATACAATGTCGAAACGCATCCAAATCCTGGGCACGGGCTGTCCGAAATGCAAGCTGCTGACGGCGAACGCGGAAGCGGCTGTCAAGGCGCTGGGCATCGAGGCCACGGTCGAGAAAGTCGACAAGATCGTGGAAATCATGAAGTTCAACGTCATGATGACACCCGCGCTGGTCGTGGACGGGCAGGTGAAAAGCACGGGGAAGGTGTTGAGCGCGGAGGATATCAAGAAGGTTCTGGCGTAGGAGTCTCTCGCAAAGGCGCAAAGGCGCAAAGAGGGAATGCCTGAAACGCTTGGCGCTCTTGGCGGCTTTGCGAAAACACGGAAAGGAGGGATCATGAGCACGAAGAGCATCGGATTCATCGGAAGCGGCAGGATTGCGACGATCTTTCTGGGCGGTTGGAACCGGGCAGGCGCCATGCCGGGCGAAGTGGTCGTCTTTGACAGCAACCAGGAAGCGACAACGAAGCTCAGGCTCCTGTTCCCAACCACCCGAGTCGGGACCCTCGCGGAAGCCGCGGGACAGGACATTGTGTTCCTGGCCGTGCATCCGCCGGTCATCGGCAGCGTGCTTCCACAGGTGAAACCGGCGTTGAAGGCCGACTCCATTCTGGTGTCGCTCGCGCCGAAGTTCACGCTGGCGAAACTGACGGAGATACTGGGCGGATTCCGCCGCATTGCACGCATGATCCCGAATGCGCCGTCCATCGTCGGCAAGGGCTACAACCCCACCGCGTTCGGCGAAGCATTGGGGGAACAGGATCGCGCGGCGCTGCGCGACTGTCTTGCCGGACTGGGCGAGTGCGTTGAAGTCCCCGAGGCGCACCTGGAGGTCTACGCGGTCGTGTCGGCCATGGGCCTGACCTTCCTTTGGCCGCAACTCGACATGCTGACATCGCTGGCCGAGACTTCCGGGCTTTCGCGACAAGCGGCGTGGGACGGCATCGAGAAAATGCTGGCCGGCGCCGTGGCCACCATGCGGGACTCCGGGTTAACCTCCGCCGAGGTGCAGGACCTGGTGCCGGTGAAACCCGTTGCGGAGGAAACGAACGCGTTTGTCAGCGCCGCGAAACCAAAACTGGAAGGGCTGTTGGCTAAACTGAGGCCGTGACAGAAGGATAAGGAGATCGTTCCATGAGCCGACAGAGGATTATCGCCGTGCTGTTGCCGAGTCTGTTCTGCGTTCTCGGAGTCACGCTTGCCCGCGGGGCCGAGAAGAGGCCAAAGCTGCTCGATCTGGGCGCCGGTCAGTGCATTCCGTGCAAGCTGATGGCGCCGACGCTGGAAGAGTTGAAGACGGAGCAAGCCGGGAAGCTCGATGTCGAGTTCGTCGATGTCTGGCAGAAGGCTAACGCGAAACGGGCGCTGGAGCACGGGATCAAGGCGATCCCGACCCAGATCTTCTTCGATGCCGACGGCAAGGAAGTCTGGCGGCACGAAGGCTTCATTTCCAAGCACGGGATTCTGCTCAAGTGGAAGGAACTCGGGGTGGATCTGAACGCCTTTGGCCCGACTTTCAAACGCCTCGAAGCGGCGGCCAAAGACGAGCGTCCGAAGGACAAGGTCTGCTTCATGTGCGATGGCGATGTCGATGCGAAAACCATGGTCACGGTCCCCACGGAGAAGGGCCATGTCAACCTGTGTTCCGCGCATCACCTTTTTGTCATGCTTTCGTGCCTGCAGAAGGACCTGGCTGTCACGGAGCAGGCGGCGACCATCGCGGATGCGGCCACGGGGACGCTGATTCCCGTGATGACGGCAACGTATCTCTACGGCATGGACGAAAAGACGGGGCGGCCCACCGTGAAGGCGTTTGGCGATCGCGCCGAGGCCGAGAAAACGCGGACGGCTGAAGGCGGCAGTCTGGTCGGATATGGCGTGCTGAAGAGCAAGGAACTGGCCGCACGGTGCGGGTTCTGCGACCGATCCGTCTATCCCGAAGACGTGGCGCTGGTGAAGATCGAGGGCGTGTATACGTGGGGATGCTGCGCGCATTGCGCCATGGGCTGCTCGGCGCGCGCGGGCAGGGATATCGAGGTCCATCAGCCCGATGGCCTGACCGGCGAGCCGGTCATCGTGAGGACCCTGGGCGGGTACGTGTCCTCCGTGGAGCCAAAGACCGCGGTGGCGTGGTTCGGCAAGCGCAAGAACGCGGAGGGCAAGTTCGTCTCCGCCGGTTGCTTCCACCAGGGGTTCTTTGCGAACGAAGACAACCTCAGACAGTGGGTGGAGCAGCATCCCATGGAGACGGGTGAGGCGATCACGATCGAGCAGTCGCTGCAGGACAAGCTGAAGATGTCGCCGGCCCAGATTCAGAAAGCCTGCAAGGTCGGCGAATGCTCCCCCAAGTGAACGGTGAGGATTGCCATGAGTGAGAAATTCGTCAAGCTGCTGACCCGCGTCTTGCTGGGCTTCGTGCTCGTCAGCGTCGGGTTCGCCTTGGGCAAGGAAGTCACGCTCCGGCGTCAGACACCTGCACCCGGCGCCGACACGGCAACATCCGAGGCCGTCGGGGACAAGGTGGTTGTGACCTATCTGCACACCACGTTCCGTTGCGCGACCTGCAACGAGATCGAGCGGCTTACCAAGGTGCTGGTGGAGACCGAGTTCGGCGAGGAACTGAAAGCGGGCCGGATCGAATGGCGCGAAGTCAACTTCCAGGAGGACGAAGCCTTGGCAAAGCGCTACGAAGTGGTGTCGAGCTGCGTGGTGGTCGCCGACGTCCGGGCAGGCAAGGAAACGGGATTTCAGCGCCTGGATGACGTTTGGACCCGCTATCAGAATCCCGCGGACTTCGACGAGTACGTGGGCGCGGCGATACGGAAAAGCTTGGGAGAGAGCGGGAGGATGGAATGATGAAAGAGAGAGAAACTTCCACCCTCCAACGTTCCAACATTCCACTATTCCTCTGTCCCGAAAGGAGGGTCTGCCTGTGACCTGGCTTGCCATTGGTTCCGCATTCTGGCTGGGACTGCTCACCGCCATCAGCCCGTGCCCGCTGGCGACGAACATCGCGGCCATATCCTTCATCGGTCGGCAGGTGGGCGATCGCCGGGCCGTGTTGGCGTCGGGGCTTCTCTATACCCTGGGCCGCGCGCTGACGTATGTCGTGCTCGGGGCGATCCTGGCTGGAGGGCTGATGGCGGTGTCCGAGGCGTCGCGGTTCCTGCAGAAGTACATGAACGAGATCCTGGGGCCGGTGATGATTCTGCTGGGGATGGTCCTGCTGGGCTGGATCGGGTCCGGACTGTCGCTGAATCTTGCCGGACAGGGAATCCAGGAACGCGCCGCCAAGGGGGGAATGGCCTGGGCAGGGCTGCTTGGCATTCTGTTTGCCCTTTCGTTCTGCCCCGTGTCGGCCGGGTTGTTCTTTGCCGGACTGATCCCGCTCTCGTTGCAGCACGGCTCGCGGCTGCTGTTGCCGGCCGTCTACGGTCTGGGCACGGCGCTGCCGGTGGTGTTCTTCGCCTTCCTGATCGTGGTCTCGACCGAAGCGGTCGGCAAGGCATTCCATCGGCTGACGCAGATCGAGAAATGGGTGCGTCTTATTGCGGGAGTGCTGTTCATCCTGGCGGGGATGTATTACAGCCTGACGCACGTATTCGGCGTCTTGTGAAGGGATCGCAAGGCCGGGGATTTTTCGGGGAGCCGGACGAGGTGAGATAGTTCCGATGAATCGGCCGGAGAAGCAAACGAATGCGGGAATGAAGATCACGCCGGAAGGCCGTTCCGAAGACGCGTCACTGACCGCCACAGCGAAGCCATCATCGGCTTCCCGACTGGGGCTCGGCATTGATGCCGGCGGCACCTACACGGACGCGGCCATCTGCGATTTCCAGTCGGGCCGCGTCCTCCGGAAAGCCAAGGCGCCGACGACCAAATGGGACTACACCATCGGCATCGGCCAGGCGCTTGACCAGTTGGACCCGGGTCTGCTGCGCCAGGTGGACTTGGTGGCCCTGTCCACCACGCTGGCCACCAACGCCATTGTGGAAGGTCGCGGGCAATCGGTGGGGTTGCTCTTGATGCCGCCGTATGGTCTCTTCGACGAAACGGACGTTTTTCACCGTCCATTCCGCCTCATCCAGGGCAAACTGGAGATTGACGGCACCGTGCTCGCCCCAGTCAACCCCGGCCAGGTCCGCCGCTCGGTCCATGAGTTGATCGATCGACACGGGGTCCGCGCTTTTGCCGTGTGCGGCTATGCGAGCCACGCCAATCCCGCGCACGAGTTGGAGGTCAAAGATCTCATCCGCCAGGAGTGCGACTTGAGCGTGACCTGCGGCCACGACGTGAGCGACGGGCTGAATTACCGGATACGGGCCACAACGGCGGTGCTGAACGGGCAGGTTATCCCCTATCTGGAGGCTCTCATCGACCACGTGCGGCAGGTTCTGAAACAGCGGGGCATTCACGCCACGCTGATGGTCGTGAGGAGCGACGGCACGCTCATGAGCGCCAGGGACGCGCGCCAGCGGCCGATCGAGACGCTTCTTTCCGGCCCGGCCGCCAGCGTCGCCGGTGCGCATTACCTGACCGGGCTCAGCGAAGCCATGGTGGTGGATATGGGCGGCACGACGACCGACACCGCGATTATAAAGGGCGGCCAGGTACAGACCTGCGACGAAGGCGCTCATGTGGCAGGTCACCTTACGCACGTCAAGGCGCTCGACATGAGGACGCTGGGACTGGGGGGCGACAGTCACATCACCTGCAAGCACCGCAAGCTCCGCATCGGCCCGCGCCGGGTGGCTCCCCTCTGCTGGCTTGCGAGCCGGTCAGATTCCTGGCCGGCGGCCATCGAATGGCTGGACCGCCGCGTGGACAGGAACGATTCCTCCTCGGCCGTCATGGATATGCTGGTCCTCAATGTGCCTGAAACGCCGATGACGCTGGACGACACCGAGAAGCGCATCATGAAGGCGCTGATGCGCGGGCCGCTGAGCCTGGACGAATTGGCGAAGCGGATCGACGCCGCCGCATGGCAGATCCTGCCGTTGGAACGGCTGGAGGAGAATCACGTCATCCAGCGGTGCGGTCTGACACCCACCGACGTGCTTCACGCCACGGGTCAACTGAGCATGTGGGACGCGGAAGCCGCCCGGCGGGCGTGTTCGATCTTCTGCCGGTTCCTCGATATCACGCCGGAGGATCTGTCCGGGAGGATCCTCCGGCAGGTGGTTCATCACATGGCCGTGGAGTTGTTGAAGATGCAGTTGGCGGACGAGGTAAACCCGGACGGACTGGAGGATTCGCCCACGGCCATGGCCATGGTGGATAACCTGCTGAAGGGCGGCCATGAAGGTTACACCATGCGCGTCAACCTCCACCGGCCCATCGTGGGCATCGGGGCCCCGGTACATTTCTTTCTTTCACAGGCGGCGCGTCTCCTGGGCACGGAGGCCGTCGTGCCACCACATGCGGACGTGGCCAACGCCATCGGGGCAATCACCTCCTGCGTGTCCGTGCATCGGCGCGTGGAGATCTGCCCCACCGACATGGGAGCGTACACGATCAGCGGCCTGGAGGGAACCCCGACCTACACGGACCTGGAGGAGGCAACGCGGTACGCGACCGAGGAACTGCGCCGCAGCGTGCTTCTCCGCGCCCGCATGGCCGGCACCGACTCGACCGCGGTCGAGATCACTCTGGATGACCGCGGCGCGCTCATTTCAAACGGCAGCCACCTTTTCATCGCCCGCCGGATTGAGGCCCGGATAACTGGACGCCCGGGGATCGAGGGCGCGTAATCGAGGGTTCTTGTGCCGCCATACTCGCCCACACCCGCTCCGACGTCGTCATTGCCGCCCAGTTCGTCGAATGGGCGCTTCCGCTGCCACATGATCTCACCGGGTTCTGGTCCAGGCGCATCACAGTCGAGCACCGTCTGGTCTACGCGGTTGACAAAGAACGGATACTGATCGCCCAGGCACGGTACCATTACTAGCCGATCTGTGGGTTCGGATGAGGAATGACGTGTCCCTGTTCTCTCACGAAGGCCGCTACCTCTTGCGCACGAATCTGGTCGGCCGCACGACCGACCAGCGCACCGTCATCCTCTCCCGCCACACCGAGCCCAAACCGGAACTACGAATGCTCCTCGATCGGATGCGACTGCCCTTGCCCCCGCAACCGCCGCCCCGCATCACAGCGAAAGGACAGGTCGCCAGATAACCCGCTGTGGTGAAGACCTTTTGAGTGCCGATGTTGATTTGCAGGCACCTATGAGGCCGTTATCTTCCGAATCCGCGAAGTCGGATTAGTTGAGCGGACTCCCCCCTCTATCCGCATTCCTCCAGCCCAGTGTAACGGCCTTGCTTCTCAAGTGTGACACTGATAGCTTCAGCCGACTGGTATACTGTCATGATCGAACGACTTTTCGACATTCCATTTGTGGCCGGGCTTGCTCTGCGTGAGAAGCAGATACAGCAGAACTACCGGCCTCCGATCGCCGTCCACAAGTGGTTTGCCCGTCGCCCCGGAACCCTGTTCCGAGCACTCCTTCTGTCTGAGTTCGTCGACTCCGCGCTCCGGGAATCCTTCTACGAGAGTCACGATCTTGAGGGGCTTCGCGTCGCCGATCCGTTCATGGGCGGCGGAACGCCGCTCATGGAGGCAAACCGGATCGGGTGCGAGGTCGTGGGCTGCGACATCAACCCGATGGCCTACTGGATCGTGCGCCAGGAAATCGAGCACCTCGACCTGGATGCGTACCGCACAGCGGCGTTAACGCTTCGCAACGCCTTGGAGAACGATATCGGCCACCTGTACCGCACAACCTGCCGGGAATGCGGCGGCCACGAAGCGCATGTGAAGTATTTCCTTTGGGTCAAAGTCATCCCCTGTAAGAACTGCGGGTGCGAACTCCGGCTCTTTCCCGGTTATCTGCTGGCTGAAGACCGGCGGCATCCGCGTAACGTCTTTGTCTGTGCGCAGTGCGGTGGCCTTACGGAGTCAAAGAGCCGTACTCATCCGGGTTCATGCGGAACATGCGGCCACGCTCTCCGCGCGGAGGGCCCGGCAAAACGGGGCAAGTGCGTGTGCCCCTCGTGTTCGACTCCAAACACATTTCCCGATACCACCAAGGGTGCGCCCCGGCATGTGCTGTTTGCAGTCGAGTACCACTGTCCTGCATGCAAGGCTTCGCACCAGGGTCGCTTTTTCAAGCAGCCAGATGGCGATGACCTGGCAAAGGTGTCCGATGCTTGCGAAAGGTGGGCCAGAAGTCGGGCACGATTCGTCCCCACGGAGGGGATTCCGGCCGGCGATGAATCCGACAGGCTGCATCGCTGGGGATACCGGCACTATCGTGAGATGTTCAACGAACGGCAGTTGCTCGGCCTGGAACTGAGTTGCCGCCGAATTGAGGCGGTGAAGGACGAACGCGTCCGCAACGCGCTTGCAACGAATCTGTCCGACCTGCTCCGCTACCAGAACATGCTGTGTCGCTACGATGCAGTGGCTCTGAAGTCTCTCGACATCTTCTCCGTCCATGGATTTCCGGTTGGGCTGATCGAGTGCGAGTCCAACCTTCTGGGCATCCCGAATGGGCGTGTCGGCGGTAATATTGGCAGCGGCGGATGGTCGAACATTATCGAAAAATATGCCAAGGCGAAGGAGTATTGCGACGCTCCCTTCGAATTCAGGCATGAGAGCAGACGCAAGGTCCGCGTCGACCTGCGAGGGGAATGGATCGGAGACGATCCGAACGGCAGGACGGGAGTCCGGCCGCGCCGCGTTACGCTCACGTGTGGCAATGCAGCAGTGAACGGCGTTGCCGCTGGTTCCCTGGACGCCGTGTTCACCGATCCGCCGTATTTCGGAAATGTGCAGTACGCCGAACTGATGGACTTCTGCTATGTGTGGCTGCGAAAGCTGATCGGCAGGACGGCGACGCACGGCGCGTTTGAGCCCGACTCGACCCGAACTCCTGACGAACTGACCGGGAACGTGAACATGAGCCGCGACCTTGCTCATTTCACCGAGGGCCTGGCCAGCGTATTTCGCCGCATGAACGAAGCGTTGAAGCCCGGCGCACCATTAGCCTTCACGTATCATCACAACGAGATACGTGCGTATTACCCAGTTGCCGTCGCGATACTGGATGCGGGGCTTGTCTGTTCCGGCGCCGTACCGTGTCCGGGGGAAATGGGCGCGTCAATCCACATCAGCGGAACGGGATCGTCCATTATCGACACCGTTTTCGTGTGTCGTTCGACGGGCACTGTGCCGAAACGCTGGATCACGAAGAACCCGGAAGAGATCGCCGCTCTTGTCCGGGAAGATGTGGACAAGCTACGTATGGGTGATGTGCAACCGACCCAGGGGGACCGGCGGTGTGTCGCTTACGGGCATGTAATACGGCTGGCCGTGTGGCATCTTCGCAAGGGCTGGGACAGGAGCGGGCCTGTTGACGGGAAGATCGACAAGGTTGCGGGCTGGATTGACAATGAGTTGGGCGGAGTGACTACGGTACTGGGGCACGTGGACGGTAAAGCCGAGCCTGTGCATGCACAGCAGTGGATGGTCTTACAAGAAGCACGGGGAAATTGTGGGACAAGAGAAAGCCTGCTATCCTTTTGAGGTCGGCGTCGGCGAGTTGCGCAAGCATACCGAGATGTATGTCGATTCCGTCTTTTCCTGCCTTCAGTCCGATTTCCTGGTATTGCCGCGAGGGGCGGGCTTTGTTGACTACGCCACCTTTGAGACAGGCTACGAGGCACTGAAGCGAGCCACACAAGGCTTCCTGGATCTGACCGCCGAGACGGCCCTTCCCGTTGTCCAGGCAACTCCCATCGCCTTCATCGTGCTGCGTGCCATGCTGGGATTCACGCCGCCCGAATGGGCTTACGTGGCCAGCCAGCGCGCGGGCATTGCAATTCCCCAGAACGCGGCGCGAACGCTTGACCGAAGGGCGCGCTTGGCGACGGGTGGCGGGTTCGCATCCGGCGGCGTCTCCGCGGAACGTGTGCAGGCGATGGTGCGCACCGCCTGCGACCTGCTGAGTGAAGGTGCGCCGGATGTCGCGTCCAGCATGGTGCATCGGCTCGACAAGGCGGACACGAAGGAAGGTGGGGACAGCATCCGCGCCATGGCCAAGATGGGCACGCCGTATGCGATGATCCTCTATGAGCGTTTCCTCGGCCGCCCCTTCGCGGGGCATCGGGACGCAGTCAGCGACGCTGTTGGCGACAAGCTGGAAGCCGCCATTGAGGATGTGCTCGACAAGGCTGGCGTCAGTTTCCGCAAGACCAGGAGGGCCGAACGCGTCGAAGGCTTCGGGCAGGCCCCGGATTTCATCATTCCCAGCGAGTTCAACCCTCAAGTGGTCATCGAGGCCAAGCTTACCGAAGACGATGGCACGGCACGCGACAAGGTCGCGCGTATCCAGCAGCTCGACGCGCTACGACGGATAGGCCAGCGTGGGCGCAAACCAAGATATGAGCTGGTTGCCTGCATCGACGGACGCGGATTCGGCGTCCGTCGCGAGGACATGAAGAAATTGTTGTTCGCGACCGACGGCAAACTGTTCACCGTGAAGACGCTTGACAGGCTGGTGGCATGTACGCGCGTCGGAGAGTTTGCCGCGCGGTAGCGCCCGAAGTCAGATGATGGCGCGGCCGGCAACGCCAGCGACTTCCGCTCGCTTCGACAACCGGAAGGGAGGCCAGCGTCCATGAAGACCGCATCCTCTCGCGTGAACAGTGCCATCGTCTCCACGCCGCGGGAAAGAATCGAACCCAACTCCGTGAAGTGGCGCACGTTTCTTCGCGATGTGTTCATCTGTTCGCTCGGCGCCTACGGTGGACCGGAAGCCCACATGAGCGTCTTCGTAGACCAGATGGTCGCGAAGAAGCGCTATCTGACCGAAGACGAACTGGTCGAGTTGATGGCGCTGTGCAGCATCCTGCCGGGGCTGCTGCTGATCTACCGGCATTGACAGGCCAAATGCGTTATGCGATAGTTCGCCATATAACGAAGTGAAGGAGGGGAACTGGGACATATGAACGGCGAAGCCATGCGGGCGATGTTGCGAGTGACCAAGGCGCTGGCCGACATTCAACGGGTACGCGTCTTGATGATGCTGGGGCCGGGCGAGTTGTGTGTGTGCCAGATCGTGGAAGTGCTCGGCCTCGCACCGTCGACGGTCTCCAAACACCTCTCCGTGCTGAGTGCGGCCGGGTTGGCGGACTCGCGGAAGCAGGGACGGTGGATGTACTACCGGTTACCGGCAGCATCTGCCGGCGCCTTCGTGCGACCCGTCCTGAAGTGGTTGGCCGAAACTTTGGAGAAGGACGAGACGATCCAACGTGACGCCCGGAAGCTGAAAGCGGTGGTCAACTGCGATCCCGGGAGTCTCTGTCGGCGGCAAAGGGAACGGGAATGACTCCGGTTCATGAAGGTCTTGGCATGACAAACGATGGGAGCGAAAGGGCAATGAAGGTAGGGCGAGACCTCCGGGCGAGCCGCCAAGAAGACGGCTCCGCCGGAGGCGTCGCCCCACCCGGAGCGCAAAACGCCGCGCCTTGGATTGTCGGATATGTCGAGACCCCGGCGGGGGGTGTGCCGCGTGTGGCTACACGCCTGACGTGGCAAGACCGCTTGGGAGCGACAGCCATGCGCTGGAGCATCGGACGGAACCGATACACGGTGGCGCCCGGTCTCTATGCGGTCGGTCACCCGACTGGGAAATCTCCTCTTCTGGCATCTGCCAACTACAAGTTCTCCTTCGATGTGCTGCGTGAAGTCATGGATGGACTGGACGCATGGCTACTGGTTCTGGACACCAAGGGGATAAACGTCTGGTGTGCGGCCGGCAAGGGCACATTCGGAACGGAGGAACTGAGTCAACGGCTGGTGGCCACGAATGCAGCGCGGGTGGCGAGCGGCGCCTCGTTGGTCCTGCCGCAGTTGGCTGCGCCAGGCGTGGCCGCGCATGAAGTCCAGCGCCGAACCGGGTTTCGGGTGGTTTACGGACCGGTGCGCGCCAGTGATCTCCCGGCATTTCTTCGCGCCGGGATGCATGCCACGTCGGCGATGCGCCGTGTGCAGTTCAAGCTGCGGGATCGGCTTGCCGTCGTGCCGACCGAAATCGTTCGACGATTCGCGCAGGCCTTTCTCGTCATGTTGGCACTTTTCCTGGGAGCCGGAGTGGGACGGGACGGCTACGGTCTGGCAGCGGCGCAATGGCCGGGCATCGCGGTCGCTGTGTGGGCAAATTACCTGGCGGGTATTGTACTGGTGCCGGCGTTGCTGCCCTGGTTGCCGGGACGTTCTTTCGCGCTCAAAGGGGGCGAAATGGGCATGGTGACGGGGGCGGCGCTTTGGCTATTCGAACGGTACGGTATGGCGGAAGGCGTTGGAGTCGGTATGCTGAGCGTAGCGGTTTGCTCCTTCCTTGGGCTGATGTTTACCGGCTCTACGCCCTACACGTCGGCTTCCGGGGTGCGGCGGGAGATTCGGTGGGCGATACCGTTGCAGATCGCGACTGCCGCTGGTGGGCTTGTTTTGTGGTTGTTGGCACGATGGAGGTAAGAAGATCGGATGAAGATGGTCTACCTGAGAGCTGTGGTCACGCTACGACTCGATGTCGAAAAGTGCATTGGTTGCGGCCGATGTCTTGAGGTCTGTCCGCACGGCGTGTTCGCTCTGGATGAGGGCAAGAGTCGGATCGCCGACCGCGATGCGTGCATGGAATGCGGGGCCTGCGCCCGTAATTGTCCGGTCAACGCCTTGTGGGTAAAGAACGGCGTAGGTTGCGCGGTTGGGATTCTGAATTCGGCGCTTGGACGTACATCGGGCTGCTGCGGAGAATCGCAGTCTTGTTGCTGCGAGTCCCAAAAGACGGAATGCACGCCGGAGAAATGACAGACAGAGAAGAAGGAGAAGATGACAATGGACGAGAAAATGAAGGAACTGATCGCGTTGGGCGCGTCCGTGGGCGCGCATTGTCAGCCGTGCCTGACGTATCACGTGGCGAAAGCGAAGGAACTGGGCATCGGCGAAGACGAAATTCGCGAGGCCATCGCCGTTGGGCATATGGTCGAGAAAGGGGCCATGTCGGCCATGCGGCAGTTTTCGGCGGGGATCTTCGATGTACGCACGGCGGCTGCGGGTTGTTGTGCGGACGGAAAAGCAAAGGGTAAGGGTTGTTGCGCCTGAACGGCGAGAAAGGAAGATGAGACGATGAACGAACAGGACGACAAACAGAAACAAGAGACAGCGGCTTGCGGACCGGGGTGCGCTTGCGGGACATCGGAATCGAGCGGTCGCGGGCGAATGGTTGTCGGAGTCGTGATTCTGGTCATAGCCGGCGCACTGGTGGTCAGAGCCATGGTAAAGGACAACGGCGCCGCAACCGCGAACGCGTCGCCCTCGGGGTTTGCCGCTCTAGCCGCCGCGGCCGCCCCCGCCCCGGATACCACGGCAAACGAGGCGGCGCCTGTGGCGGACACGCTCAAGGAACTTGAATCGTTGTCGGACCTCAACTCCGTCGCGGGCGACGCATTCGGCGTCTTTGTTTTTCTGCCGGGCAAGGGCGAGATGGCCTCCAAGGCGCCGCTGGCGCAGCTTCGAAGCGCCGCGCGGACGATTGAGCCGCAGTTGCGCGGCGGCAAGCTCGCCATGTTTGCGCTCAAAGCAGGGTCGCAGGACTACGAACAACTCGCGATGCAAATGGCGGTGCCTGGAGTCGTAGCGCTGGTTAAGGGGGCTGGAATGAGCGCCACTTCCGGCGACGTGACTGAAACGAAACTCGTTCAAGCGTTTGTTGCCGCTTCTCGCGCAGGCGGGTGCGGCCCGTCATCCGCGGGTTGTGGGCCGAGCGGCTGCCAGTAGGAAAACATCATGACGGAACTGTTGAGATGGGTAACGGACACGCTCCAGGCCGCCAGCATGGGGCCGATGGCTTTGCCGTTGGCGTTCCTGCTGGGGTTGGTGAGTGCCGTGGCGAGCGCATGCTGTACATTGCCGGCAATGGGCATGCTTGTGGCGTATTCGGGCACGCGGCAAGATGTCGACCGGCGCTCGTCGCTCCTTTCCGCCGTATGGTTCCTGATCGGCACGACGTTGGCCCTGGTCATTCTGGGCTTTGTGGCCGGTTTGATCGGACAGGCGGCACAGGCATTTCTCGGGCGGTATTGGAAGCTGTTTGCGGGGGTAGTAGCCGTGCTCTTCGGGCTGGCGACGTTGAAGCTACTACCATTCAAGTTGCCGAGCCGATCGCGTGAGGAGAGCTCAACGCCGGCATCCAGCGGGAAGCTGGGCGCGGCACTAGGCGGGCTCTTTCTGGGCGGCGGTGTGGCGGCCTGCTCGCTGCCGTGCAATCCGGGCATATTCATCGTCATCGGTGCCAGCGTGCTGATGGGCAAGATCCTGTGGGGCATGGTCCTCATGGCCGCTTTTGCGGTGGGCTTCAGTCTCCCGCTCGCGGCCATTCTGTTCGGCGTATCGTTTGGGAAGGCGTCGCTCAAAGTGCGGAAGGCAGATGGCGCGATACGGGCCATTGCCGGAGGCCTGTTGGTCGTCGCCGGATTATACCTGTTGGCCACATTCTAGGCACGCAGAACAGAAGGGAGCAGACGATGAACGATGAGCGGAAACTGACGAACGTGTTCGAGCGCTATCTGACCGTGTGGGTCGCGCTTTGTATCGTGGGTGGGATCGTGCTCGGCAAAGTGGCGCCGGGAGTGGCGAAGTACCTCGATGGGCTATCCGTCTTCGTGAACGGCGCGCCGGTGGTGTCCATTCCCATCGCCGTATGTCTGTTCTGCATGATGTACCCCATCATGGTGAAAATCGATTTCGCCTCGGTCGTGAAAGCCGGCAAGAGCGGGAAGCCCGTCTGGTTGACACTTTTCATAAACTGGGCGATCAAGCCGTTCACCATGTACGGGATAGCACTGTTGTTTCTGGGGGTGCTGTTCCGCGGCTTCATCGGCGCGGAAGCCACCGATCTCGTGAAGATGCCGTTTGGCCTCGATCTGGCGGTGGGCGCCGCGCACGGCTCCGGGACGGTGGTACTGATGGACGGCATCAAGATGCTGGAGATCCCGCTGTGGCGAAGTTACTTCGCCGGCTGCATTCTGCTCGGCATCGCGCCCTGCACGGCCATGGTGCTGGTGTGGGGCTACCTGGCAAAGGGCAACGACGGGCTGACGCTGATCATGGTGGCGATCAACTCCCTGTCCATGCTTGTTCTCTATGGCGTGCTGGGCGGTTTCCTGCTCGGTGTGGGCCGGCTGCCGGTGCCCTGGCAGGCGCTGCTGCTGTCCATTGTCATCTACGTCGCCCTGCCCTTGGTGGCCGGGTACCTGTCGCGGAAGTGGATCATTGCGGCCAAAGGCGAGCAGTGGTTCAAGGAGAGGTTCCTGCACGTGCTCACGCCGATCACGATCGTCGCCCTGCTGACAACACTGGTGCTGCTGTTCAGCTTCAAGGGCGAGACGATTCTGGAGAACCCGCTGACGATCCTGTGGATCGCCATCCCGCTGTTCCTTCAGACCATGTTGATCTTTTGGCTGGGTTACGGGTGGGCCAGACTGCTCAAGTTGCCCTATCGGGACGCGGCGCCGGCGGCGATGATCGGGGCCTCGAACCATTTCGAGGTGGCGATCGCCACGGCGACGATGCTGTTCGGGCTCTCCTCCGGCGCGGCACTGGCCACGGTGGTGGGGGTCTTGATCGAAGTGCCGGTGATGTTGTGGCTGGTGAAAATCTGCCTGCGGACGCAGCATTGGTTCGGAGCGGCGCGGGCGTAACAGAGGGAAGGAGGCCCATGACGAAGCCGGGGAAGAGAATGGCATGATGGAAGAAGGGAACGCCAATGAACAGCATTGAGAAGAGTCGTCGTCTCCGTGAGTTGATACTGGCCAAGGAGACGCTGGTTATGCCGGACGCCTTCGATCCCATGAGTGCGCGAATCATCGAGCATCTGGGCTTCCCGGCGGTGCAGTGTTCCGGGTTCAGCATGGCCCTGGCCGCGATGCGACCCGCGGAGGCCGACCTCGGGCGCGATGCGAATCTGGAGCTGACAAGGGCCATTGTCGGCGCAGTTGCGGTTCCGGTGATGGCCGACGGGGAGGACGGCTTTGGGGGACCGCGGGAGGTCGAAGAAACGATTCGTCTGTTCATCGAGGCCGGCGTGGCCGGCATCAACATCGAGGATCAGATTTTGGGGCAGCCCGGGGCGAAACGCATCATCCCGCGAGAGGCGATGATCGAGAAATTGGAAGACATAGCCGCTTTACTGAAAGGAGCATGCTGATTTCCATGCCCGGGAAATTGAGGATCTTGTTTCTCTGCACCGGCAACTCCTGCCGGAGTCAGATGGCCGAGGGCTGGGCGCGGGCGCTCAAGGGCGACGTCATCGAGTCGTACTCGGCCGGCATCGAGACGCATGGGTTGAACCCCAACGCGGTCAAGGTGATGGCCGAAGCGGGGGTGGACATCTCGGGCCACCGGTCCAAGCGTGCGGACGAATTGAAGGACGTCGCGTTCGACACCGTGGTGACGGTATGCGACCACGCGCACGAGTCCTGCCCGCTCTTTCCCGGCAAGACGAAGGTGAAGCATGTGGGCTTTGACGATCCGCCGCGGTTGGCTCGCGGCGCCAGGACCGAGGAAGAGGCGCTGGCGCACTACCGCCGTGTGAGGGATGAGATCCGGGCATTTGTTGAAAAACTGCCGGGGGTGCTGAGCGAGTGATGACTACGGATGGGGCGGGTGGGCGTCCTGATCGAGGTTTCGGTGATGTTGTGGCTTGTAAAAATCTGCCTGCGGACGCAGCATTGGTTCCGCGAGGCATGAAGCTGCGCGTTGAGCCAATGCGCGAGCGTTAAGGGCTGAGCGTTTAGCACTGGCAGATCTCTGTTCGGTCGTGCTACATTTCCGCAGGTTTCTGATCCCCATGCTCAACCGCGAGGCAGTCTGATGGCCGACAAGGAATACTGGCAAATTGATTCAGCAAAACTGGCGCGGGACATCCTTGACAGAACTCGCACGGCGCAAACCGAAGAAGATATCAAAATGGGAGTGGAGCCGTTGTTGCGGCGGGCCTTTCAGGATATCGGAGTGGATGTCAACATCGTGGCATACGAGAAGACCACTGCCCTGACCGCCAAGCGCATGGATGCCGTCTATGGCTACGTTGTGATAGAATACAAAGGCCCTGGGAAACTGGCCACACCAGCCGCTGTAAACGGTGCCAGGAATCAACTTCAATCCTATCTCAGCGAAGAGGCGCACCGCCATGGAGTCCATGCGGAAGACTTTCTGGAAAAGGCCGTTGGGGTGGCATTGGACGACCGCCACGTTTTCTTTGCGCGTTACAGCAAGACCGCGCGCATTCTTTCGTTGCCGGTACCTGTGGAGTTGGATCAGGGCGACCTGTTTCCGGAAGCAAGGCCGCAATGCGGTTTCCAGTTCCAAGGTCCGTTTCCCATTACCACCGGCAGTCTGAACAGCTTGCTGATTTACGTACGTTCCGCGGCGCGCCGGCCGCTAACCGCTGGCGATCTTGCGACCGTGTTCGGTCCAGAACATCCTGTTGCGCGGCTGCTTGTGTCAGAATTGTACGGCGCCGCCACGCGCGGCCAGCGCCGCAGTCGTTTCCCGCGCGTTGCCACGTTTTATGAAGAATGGGACCGTTTGTTCGGCGTTGTGTATGGCGAAAAACTGAATCAAGCCGATGACGCGGCGGAAGAGACCGCCCGTCTGTATGGTCTTCCTTCCGGCATCCGTTTGAAAACCCTCCTGTTCGCCATTCACACATTCTACGCCTTCTTGATGAAACTGATCGCCATCGAACTCCTAGCGCTGCAACGCGATACGGCGGTGGCATCGTTCGTCGGCGGTTTGGCCGCGTTGGATGATCGCGGAGTCAAGGAGAAGCTGGCGGAACTGGAAAGTGGAACGGGCTTTCGGGACAGGGGCATCTCTAATTTTCTCGAAGCCGATTTCTTCTCATGGTACCTGGATGCCTGGACAGGCAAACTGGCCGAGGCCATGCGCGGCGTGGTTCGCGGCTTGGCGGACTTCGAGCCGGCAACGCCTGTGCTCGAACCGGACTGGACGCGCGACTTGCTCCAGAAGCTGTACGAGTTGCTCGTGCCCAAAGTTCTGCGACACGGATTAGGTGAATACTACACGCCGGACTGGCTGGCCGGTTACCTGGTTGACAAAACCGGCTACAACGGCGCGCCGGGCCTTCGTTTTCTCGACCCTGCGTGCGGTTCCGGAACGTTTTTGGTTCAGGCCATTCACCGCGCCGCTCTCCATGCGGAGAAGCAGAACAAGGTTCACATCGCGGAGGTCGGTCGCGCCATTCTCGATGATGTTATGGGCTTCGATTTGAATCCGCTGGCCGTGCTGGCGGCACGCACCAATTACCTCATAGCCTTTGCGCGGTTCCTGCCCTATGTACGCCCGCTGTCAATTCCCGTCTATCTCTGCGATTCCGTCTTGCCCCCGGACCGCGAAACCGAAGAAGATCAGGGCCAAACGGAGATGTTCGGCGCGGATACGGTGGTGTTTCGCACCCGCGAACACGATTATGTCTTTCCGCTCTCGATGAAGAATAAGGAACGGATTGACCAGTTCACCGGTTTGGTGATGCTAGGTCTGCGTGGAAAGATGGACGCCGCTCAGTTCCAGCGCCTACTGGCCAACAAACTTCCGTTGCCCGCCAACGAGGCGGAGCAACTGGTGACCATTTATGCGAAGATCAAGAAACTGGACGACGAAAAGCGCGACGGGATATGGGCGCACTACATCAAGAACGCTTTCGCGCCGGTCTACGTCGGCGAGTTCGACTTCGTCGTCGGCAATCCTCCGTGGATTCGCTGGGGCTATCTCGCTGCCGATTACCGTCGCCTGACGCTCAAACTGTGGCACAACTACGGCCTCTTCTCCCTCAAGGGGCACGAGACACGGATGGGAGCGGGAGAGAAGGATTTCTCGATGCTTTTCACCTATGCCTGCGCCGACCGCTACCTGAAGGACGGCGGCGTGCTGGGTTTCGTCATCACTCAAGAGGTTTTCAAGTCCAAGGGCGCGGGCGAAGGGTTCCGACGGTTCCGGCTGGGCGAAAAGGGGCCTGATCTCAAAGTCCTGACCATGGAGGATATGGTTCATCTTCAGCCATTTCCCGGCGCGGCGAACAAGACGGCCATCTTTACGCTCAAGAAAGGCAAGGCCACGCGGTATCCCGTGGATGTCGTCGAATGGCGGCGCAAGCCTGGCATCGGACGCATTCAACCGGAATGGCCGATGGAAGAAGTGCTGGCGAAAACAACGCGCGCCAAGTTGCAAGCCATTCCGGTGGATCCGACGCGCGCCGTCTCCTCGTGGCAGACCGCCAAGTGCGACGATCTGGAACTCAGCGCAAGGCTGAAGGGCAAGAATCCCTATGCGGCACGGCTCGGCGCGCGTGTCGAGCCGTACGGCGTGTTCTGGCTCAACCTCAAGGAGGTGAGGCCGGACGGTCTGCTCGTGATCGAAAATCAACACGACCGCGGGAAAAGGGTGATTGAGAAGACCTCCTGTTCAATCGAGCCGGACTTGGTCTTCCCCGCCGTCAGCGGCGGCGAGATCACTCGCTTCGGCATCAAGCAACCTTTTTACGTCCTGATCTCGCAGGATCCGGCGAAACGCGCGCCCTACCCGGAAGACTGGATGCTCGATCACGCGCCGCTGACGTTCGGCTATCTCAAGCAATTCGAGCAAGTTCTGAAATCGCGCGGATCGAACATCGTCCGACAGTTTGCGGAGAGAACCGAGTTCTATGCCATGTTCGGTATCGGAAGTTACACGTTCGCGCGTTACCGCGTGGCATGGAAGCGCATGGCAAACCGCATGGCGGCTACGGTGCTGACCACATGGAAGACCCCGTTCGGCAACAAGACGGTGGTTGCCACGGATACGACCTCGCTGTTCACCGCAAAGAACGCCGACGAAGCGCATTACCTGTGCGCGGTTTTGAATTCCAAGACGGTGGATGACTTCATCCGCAGCTTCTCTTCCGGTGGGCGCGGCTTCGGGGCGCCGTCGGTGGTCAAGGATCTGGCCATTCCGCCATTCGATGAAGGTCAGCCTACGCACCAGCGGTTGGCGGAACTTTCCCGTGAAGCTCACGAGGCGGTTGATCGCAACCGCGATATCGCGGACATTGAGGCACGGCTCAACGACGCCGCGGAGGAACTATGGAATATGAAACGCTGACAACGCGAGACTCGCGCTATCCCCGCCGACTGCTGGAGAGACTAAAGGGGGACGCGCCGACGCTGTATTATCACGGCCCGTTGAAGTTGCTGGATCGGTTCAGCATGGCCGTGGTCTGCGCCGACGTTCATGCCGGCCAAGCTTTCCTGGCGACGAACGAAATGCTCTTTAAGATCCGCGAGTATGCGATCAACTACATCGGCCCGTGGCATGCCGTAGTCGAGACGGAGATCTTCCGGCTGGCGCTCGACACTCCGACCGACCCGGATCGTCGGCGTTCCGTGACAATTCTGACCGCGCGCGGACTGGCGAGGGAAAGCTGGGATAGTTTCCTCGGGGACCGCTTCGGCTATGAAGGCCCTTTCACCGGGTTTCCCCAGAAGGCGGAATTCTACCGCCGGGCGCGCGAGGAAGAACTGCTGTGGCTGTCCATCACAGATCCCGAGCAGAAGCGGTTTCTGCGACAGAACATCATGTTCCGCAACCGCGTGGCCTGCGCATTGGCCGACGTTGTATTTGTTCCGTTTGCAGAGAAAGGCAATAAGACGCTGATCACAGTCAAACAAGCGTTGCGGGACGGCGTTCCCATGTTCACATGCCAGTACTCCGATGACAAGGCGACCGATGTGAACAAGGATCTGTTTGCGCTTGGTATTCCATCCTACAACCGCAAAACGGTTGGGAAATATCTCGAATCGCTCGGCTCCACGGTTAATGCCCCGGCGCCCTTTCTGCCCAAGGTGGCGCAAGCGATGGTCGTGCGCGAGGTGCCGCCCGCGAAACCAAGACCTCGCGCAAGACAGGCGAACTTACTGTGAACGGATCCTGAACCCGGCTGCGAACCGGGAAGCAAAGGAACACCGCGGCTTAGTGTGCCTCGGCCCGTTCGACGAATTCTGAGGGCTTGAAAGGTCGGCGTTGGAAAGGCATTCTGGGGTTGGAAAGGGAGTGCGTGTCGATGATCTTACTGGACAGTCTACGCGCCCAATTCAACGACCGCGTTGAGTTTCGGGAAAAGCGTCCTGGCATTGAGCAGTTGATCGCCCCCCTCTACTACGAAGATGGGGACATGGTTGATATTTTCATCGAGCTTCCACGCCATGGCAGCCAACGAGTCAGAATCTGCGATTTTGGCATGACCATGATGAGACTGTTCAAGCGCGAGGTGGTCGCCAGCCTCTTCTACGAGACGCTCCAGGAATTTGTCGAGGAACACCTGGGCGAGTACCATCCGCAACCGGGAAAGCTGCACGAGTCGTCGGCAGAGCCGGCGCCATTGGATGGCGAAGAGAATGTTGCCTGAAGTTCGACATAGACGCAGCGTGTTGGCCGTCAATCTGGGCTTGGGCGCCAACCTGTTGCTGGCCGCCGCGAAGACGAGCGTCGGCATATTGGGGCACAGCACGGCTCTGCTGGCGGATGGCATCAACTCGACGTCCGATGTCGTCTACTACATCATCGTGCGGGTGTTCATGTCTCTGGCGAGGAAGCCGGCAGACCGGGAACACCCCTACGGGCATAGCCAGCTCGAAAGCATCGCGGCGCTGGTAGTCGGCGCATTCGTCATCACCACCGCGGTGGCGATTTTCTGGGGCTCGGTCAACGCCGCCTTCGACATGGCGGTCGGCAATGAGGACCTGACCATGCCGACGAGCGTGGCTCTCTGGGTGGCGCTGACCACCGTCGTTCTGAAGATCGTATTGACCACCTCGACACGCGCCATCGCGAAACAGACGGGGAATCCCGCCGTCCTGGCGTTGGCCGACGACCACCGCAACGACGTCTTCTCCGCGGCGGGCGCGGGCCTGGGAATCCTGCTCGGGCGGGCGGGCTACTCCTGGGCCGATCCCCTGGCGGGCGCGCTGGTCTCGCTGGTCGTATTCAAGACCGGGATCGAGATCCTCAGAAACTCCTCCGCGAACCTGATGGACGCCGTGCCCGGCGACGATCTCGACCATCACGTTCGCCACTTGCTCGCCGGCATCCCCGAGGTGCTCGTGGTCGAAGAGGTCCAGGCGCACCGCTTCGGACCCTACCTCGTACTGAATGTCACCGTCGGGATCGACGGTGCACTGAGCGTGGCGCAGGGGGACCGGATCGCCTCGACGGTGGAGCATTTGCTCGCCGCAAACGTGGAGTTCGCCCGCCGGATCCACGTTCACTACCACCCAGCCCCGGCGGGACCGCCGCGCACCGGCGGCAGGCGACCTCATCCCTGGCTTCGAACATGACTGGTGGAGGCCCTGCCGCATCGCCTCGACGAGGCATGCGCGATCAGGGCTACAGCACCTGCTCCGCCATCCAGTTGCCGTGGACGTTACAGTTCTCGATGACCGTGACCTTGTCGCCCTTGGCCGCATTCAGGTGCAGCGAGGCCGCCGGATGGCACTTCTCGGGCGAAAGCCACACGCGCGAAATGAACCGCTCGTTCAGGTAGCAGTCGATGTAGCGGATGTAGTGTTGCGGCTGCATGACGTGTTCGATCTCGCCGATAACCACATGCACATCCGTGCATCCCTCGATCAACCCACATGCGGTGACCTTGATGGCCGGGATGTGCTTCTTGTCGCCATCGGTCAGATTGGCGGCGTCGGCCGGCCGTTTGATCGCCCCCGCATTCGCCGCGAACGCCGTCTGCGGCGACCGGCAGACCAGACACTTCTCGGGCGCCTCGTTGAATTCGATGTGACCGCAGACCGTACATCCCAGAACCTTCATAACCACCCTCCTCGCGAACTCGCTCCGTCATTTACCGAACCATCGGCCGGCTCCCTGCCCGCTGCCGACGGCGGTACAGTACCACACGTCAAAAGGCGCGCAAGGCAATATGTGTCCGTCCTTGCGCAATGAATCACCGCGTGGCACACTTGCGGGCATCGTGGATATCCGGGATGGGTTGACCGCATGATCGGCAGAAAACAGACCGCTTTGTTACTCGGCGCCTTCGGTGTCGCCGTGATGATGTCCACCTGGGGCCGCATTTCGGAGTGGACCGAGGCCCTGCTGCGGCGCGAGGCGATACGCCACAAAAAGGTCGTCTTCTGGACGGCCTCGGGCTCGCCCGAGCTGGATCTGAAGACGGCCAGCCTGTTCATGCAGCGGCCGGAACACCGGGACATCATGGTCACGCCGAACTTCCGCGAGACCGGCGGCCTGCAGGATATGCTGTTCATGAGTTTCCTGAGCGGGAACCCGCCGGACTACATGGACGCGAACCTGAGCGAACTGCGGAAGTACGCGCTGATGGGAGGCATCCGTCCGATGGACGACCTGGTCGCCGCGGAAGGCCCCGACTATTTCGCGCGGTCCTTGCTCGGCGCGGCGCGTGTCCATCGCTTCCGCGTGAACCCCGAAGACCGCATCCTGCGACGGGAGAACGGGACGTTCGCGCATCCGCGCGAGGCCGCACGCCTGCTGGGCATGGACGGACGGATCATCGGCAGCCGCGGCGTCGCCATGCCGAACACACTCACCTACAACAAGCGCATCTTCCGCGAAGCGGCCGCCATGTTCCCGGACGCCGGATTGCTGGACGCCGCGGGCGAACCGGCGCCCCCCACGACCTGGATGGAACTGTACGAAAAGGCACGCACGATCACCGAGTACGGGCGGCGCGCCGCGGAAGCGCGGGGTTGGCGAACTCCGGTCTGCCATGGCCTCGTTGCACAGGGCCAGCAGCAGCACGATCTCATGCGCGGCATCCGTCCGCTGGCGGCCAGGGCCGGCTCCATGGCATTCAATTTCGCGGGCGCTGCGCGTGACGCAGGCGACGGCCGGAAGACCGGATGCTTCGAGTACCACCATCCGGCGTTCATCGCCGCGTTCGCCCTGCTCTACCGGTTGCGGCAGGACGGCCTCGTCATGCCCGGCATGGAGGCCCGGCATTACGAAGACGTGCGCACGGCGCTGGCAAACGGACAGGCCGGCATGGTGCTGGACGGCTGGCATGCGGCGCTGATCGGGGCCGAACGCGTGCCATGGGCCGCGCAGGACCTGGGCAGTGCGCCGGTCCCGCGCCCGTATCACGACGTGAATGTGGCGACGGGCTGGACGGCGGAGAAGGTGGAAGCCGAGAAACGGGCGCTGCACGCGCTGCTGGCGCTGGACCAGGTCGGCATCGCACTCGCCCCGGGAAACCGGTCTCCGCAAACGGCCAGCGGCAGCGTCACCTTCATGACCTCGCTCTGCCGCTTTCCGGATGCCACCTGGGAATGGATGCATTTCAGCGAGCGGGACGAGGACCTGCTGCGTATGAACTGCCGACGCGGCGCCGTGGTCCTCACCCGCACGGCCATGGCCCATATCGACGATCCGGACTGGTTCCCCTACCCCTTCCAGAAGCAAGTGTATCGGATCATCGAAAACGAATGCGAAATGTGGCCGGAAGCCCCCGTGCACGGGCCGGTAGCCGCCGCGTCGGAACAGGAGGTGTTCTACAAATACTTTTACCAAACCGCCATCACCGACCTGGCCGCAATCCTGCCGCGCCTGACCGACGAGGTGCGCGCCTACTCCGACGCCGCGAATCAGGACCTGGCGCGCCGCGTCGCCGACGGGGTCACGCGTCCCGAGGAATGGACGTTCCCGGATTGGGACCCGCGGGAGGCGAAGGTCTTTTTCGAACGCCAGCAGGGCGGCCTGCGCGATCCCGCCTCCGCGCACGCGCTCGCCGCCGCGCGGCAGGAGCTGGAGGCCCAGGCGCGCCGCCAGCCGGCCCTCGGACTGCTCGACGCCGACGGCAGGCTGCGTACGGATCTGTGGCGGTTCGATCCGCCCGACAGCGCATGGCAACTGGCATGGATCCCGGGACTCATGGTCGGTCTCATCGCCATCGCGATCCTGGTCGCGCTGACGCGGCGCCGCGGGCGCCCGCGGGCGACGCTTCGGGATCTGGCGGCCGGCATCCGCGCGGGGCGGCACGGGTATGCGTTCGTCCTGCCGGGCATGCTGGCCATCTTCGCCTTTGCGCTCTATCCGTCGCTCTACCAGTTCTACCTGGCCGTCCACAAAGGCGACGGACTCGGCGTGATGCAGTATGTCGGGTTCGCCAATTTCAACCGGATCCTGAACTTCCGGTCGCCCGACTTCGATGCCGTCTTCTGGATGCGCGTCATGCCCAACACCCTCATCTTCATGGCGGCGGTGACGCTGGGGCATATGGTGCTCGGGTTGTTTCTGGCAAACCTGCTGAACATGCCGCTGCGCGCCAATCACGCCTACCGCCTGTTGTTCTTCATTCCTCTCGCGACCTCGATGGCCACCGTCAGCGTCATCCTCATCGGCCTCCTGCGCGGGGAGGATTCGGGCCTGAACCAGTTGCTCGCCGCCACCGGCCTGCAGGACCTTCCTTACTGGCTGGGTCTGGCGGCGGAGCGCGGCAAAGCCATCGACTGGCTGGGCGATAAGACGGGGCTCGGTACCGTCATTGCGGTGAGTATCTGGCACGGTTTGCCATTCAACATCATTCTCCTGCTGGCGGGCTTGCAGTCCATTTCACCCGATCTGTACGAAGCCGCCACCGTGGACGGCGCCAACGCCTGGCGTCGGTTCGCGCACATCACGTTCCCCGAACTCCTGCCAATCCTCGTGGTGATCGCGTTCCAGGCGTTCATCGGATCGGCCCGCGCCTTCACGCAGGTTTTCGTGCTGACCGAGGGCGGCGTCAATCACTCGAGCGAACTGGCCGCGACGTACATCTTCAAGTGGGGCTTCATGAAACCCGCCGGCAAGGAAGCCGATCTCGGCTACGCCTCGGCGCTGGGTATCGTCTACTCGGTCATGCTGGCCGGTCTGACGCTGACCAATGTGACGATCGTCGCCCGTCGCTGGCGGCAACGCCTGCAGGCACGGGAAGGCGGCGTGGCGGCACCGGAGAGTCCGGCATGACGACGAACGCGATAAAGACCGGAAGAACGGACGGCGGCGCGCACGCGCGAACCGCCCGGCGCCGCGCCGCCACCTGGGTGCGCTACAACTGGTGGAAGACGGGACTCCACGCACTGCTGCTGACGCTGGGCCTCGTGAATCTCTATCCCTTCTTCTGGATGGTGGGATCGAGTTTCAAGGCCGAGGCCGAGGCTTCGACCGAACGCCTGTCGCCGATGCCGGTGACCAAGTTCAAGCTGGCCGACGGCTTCAACCTGGCTGCCGTGCTGCCGCGGGCGCTGGCGGATGGTGTGGCGGACGGTGTGGCGGATGGCGACGGCCGCGGCGCGAATTCGGCGGCACGGGCGCGACTGCGGCGGACGTTGCTGCTGCTGGCCGACCTGCAGGGCAAACCGCGCGCCATTGGCGCGAAGGAAGCGGCCAACCTGCTGCGAATCGATCTAGAGGCGGCCGCCGGACAACTCGCCGACGCCGAGACCATGGGGCTGGTCGTCCGGGACCGCCCGTCGGCGGACGGCGAGTCCCTCTACCGGCTCACGGCGGGCGCCCATGGCTCGGTGACCGCGGATGGCCTGCGTCCGCGCCAGATTCTGACCCTGTGGAGCATGCAGGACGAGAACGAGCGGCGCGGGGAAACACGCGCCACGTTCGCCGACGACTGCCGCTCGATCGGCGACTACGCCTCGGAGCACGGCATCGCCGACCCGGCGACCGCCCGCGCCGAACTCGACCACATGGCCCGGCTCGGCTATCTGGTCGACGGCACCCTGCAGGCCATGAACTACTGGGTCGTGCTCAAGGGAGAGAACTTCCTGCTGCGCACGCTGACGACGCTGATCGTGACCGCGTGCTGCGTCGTGGGCACCATCCTGATCTCATCGATGCTGGGCTACGCGCTCGCGCGCCTCCGGTTCCCCGGCAAACTCCTCGTGCTCGGCGTGATGATCGGCTCATCGGTCCTTCCGGGCGAGGCGCGCATCATCCCGATCTTCAAGATGCTGATGGCCATGGGGATCATGCAGAATCTCTGGGGAATGACCCTGTGGCTGACCAGTTTCGGAGTCGGCAACGCCCTGCTGATGGCGGGGTTTTTCCTGACGCTGCCGAAGGAAGTGGACGAAGCGGCCCAGATGGACGGCGCCGGCGTCTTCCGCACGTTTTTCGACATCGCCCTGCCGATGGCACGGCCCATCGTCATGACCGTGGGGCTGTTCGCGTTCCTCACGGCCTGGAACAACTTCATGGTGCCGCTGCTCTGCACGCTGAGCCGTCCGAGCATGCAACCGCTGGCCGTGGCCGTCTACACGTTCCAGCAGGGGCACCCCGGCAAGTGGCACGAGATCAACGCGGCGGCGGCGATCATGACAATCCCCGTGATCGTCCTCTTCCTCTGCGTGCAGAAGCATGTGGTGAAGGGCATCGCGGTCGGCGCGGTGAAGGGATAGCGCGGCGCACGCTCTGAAGGTTCCGGATGCGCGCCCACGCGACGTCGACCGCCTCGCGGACGGAACCCAGGCCGCGATCCACCCCGGCGGCGATCGCGCGGGCGCAGAGTTCGTCGATCGCCCCGCATTCCCATCCGCCGTCCATATAGGCCTCGCCGAGCCCAAGCGTGCCGCCGGCGAGAACCTTCGCGGGCAACCGCCGGTCGTGCACCCGGATATCCCAGGGCCGGTCGCCGCCGACGGCAATGTCCGCCCTGGCCAGAAGTTCCTCGAAACGGGAAGCGAACGCGGGCGCCCGCAACGAGGCACGCGCGCGCTTGCGGGGCCGCGCCGCGGTTTCCGCCATCGCGAAAGCACCGGACCAAACCGTGGTTTCCTGGTTATCGACTGTCTGCGTCATGCGGCATCCCCTTTCCCGGACCGCCGGCGCGGCCTACCCGTCGCCGGATCGCGCCGCCATTGGAGCACGACAAACCGCGCGCCGGTATCCCGAGAAATCCCGATATCGCGGCGGCGGAATCCTTAGTCGGTCCGGGGGACGTCAGGCTTTGCGAAGCGAGGCATCGGGCATTCCCCGATTCGCTTGTTGCGCCCGCCTGTGCAAGGTATGGTGATGTGCATCGCGTATGCAGCCCGACACGCGGGCGCCCGGCATCCGCGGAAGAATGGGGATAAGGAGGCGGCAATGAATGTGCGACTCATCCTGGCCGACGACCACGAGATGATGCGGGAGGGGCTCAAGTCTCTGATCCAGAAGGAAAGCGGGATGGATGTCGTCGGCGAAGCCGAGAACGGTGTCGATACCGTCGCGCTGGCCGCCAAACTCGGACCGCACGTGGTGGTCATGGATGTCGCCATGCCGGATTTGAACGGCATTGAAGCCACCCGCAAGATCGTCGCCGCCAACCCGCATACGAAAGTGGTGGCCCTGTCGGGGCACGCGAACAAGGAATTCGTACGGCAGATGCTGACCGCCGGCGCTTCCGCCTACGTGTTGAAGAAGCGCGCCTACGAGGAACTCGTGCGCGCCATCCGCGAGGTCATGAACGGCAAGAAGTACCTGAGTCCGGACATCGCGCGCGGCGTGGTGGACGACTATGTCGAGCTCTCCCACACGCTCAAGGACTCGCCCGCCTTCATCGTGCTGACCGATCGCGAGCGCGAGGTGCTCCAACAACTGGCGGAAGGCAATACCACGAAGGAGATGGCGGACGCGTTGAGCGTCAGCGTGAAGACCATCGAGACGCACCGGCGGAATATCATGGAAAAACTCGATCTGCGCAGTGTCGCCGAACTGACGAAGTATGCCATTCGCGAGGGTGTCACGTCGCTGGACACATAACCCGCCTGCCGCGCGTGGCGGCAGGCCGACGGGCTGCGGGGACCTTATGACTATCCTTCTCGTGGACGATCACATACCCACACGCGAGGCGGTATTCTCACTGATCGTGGCACAGCCCGACCTGACGGTGGTCGGGCAGGCGGCGACAGGCGAGGAAGGCGTGCGCATAGCCAGGCAGCTCCATCCGGATATCATCGTCATGGATGTCGTGATGCCCGGCATGAATGGGATCGAGGCGACACGCGCCCTCGTCGCCGAGGATCCGCACGTCCGCATCCTGGTGCTGTCGAACCATACCGGCCGCAACCTCGTCAAAGCCGTCATCGGCGCCGGCGCGGCCGGCTACGTCCGCAAGGATCAGGCCTTCGAGGAGCTGGTTCCCGCCATCCGCCGCGTCGCCGCCGGCAAGCAGTACCTCAGCGCCTCCGCCGGCGGATAGCCGCGCGGCCATGGCATACGCGCCTCCGAGTTGCACCCATCCGCCGCTTACGGTAGGGTGCTCGCGCAAACGGGTAGTATCCGACGGAGGTTGGATCATGGCAAAGCGACGCAGTGTTTTGTACCGACTGAGCGGCAGGCCGCGGAACGACGAAGATCTGATCGACTGGGTGTCCGCGGCGGGCCCGGTAACGATCGATCTACGCCTGCGACGGCTGGAGCGGGCAGGCGAGCTGCGGCTGGTGTCCCAGTTGCTGGCCGGGTTCCGCGTGTCGAACCACCGGTCCCGGCTTGCCTTCGACAGGATTTGCGGCGGCTACATGGATACACAATCCAGAACACTCCAGGCCAAAGCGGTCGCCGCCGCCAACACCCAGGTCCGTGATCTCGTGCAGCGGTTGCGCGAGCTCGGCGTGACCGTCATTGAACACCAGACGGCTTTCCCGGCCGTCGACACCCCCGAAAAGGAGCACCGCGAGATGAATCCGTACCAACGCTTCAAGGGCCACGAACTGATCCTTCGGGACGAACTGGCGATCGACCGGACGGTCCTGGCGAACGAGCGAACCCTTCTGTCCTACCTGCGAACCGGACTGGCACTCGCCCTAACCGGCGGCGGGATCATCCGGTTCTTCGAAGCGACTCCCGGACCGGAGGCGATCGGTATCGGGCTGATTGCCATCGGCGGCCTCGTCTCCATCCTCGGCGTCCACCGATTCGTCGGTATGGATCGCCGGATCCGCATCGCGCGTACCCAGTCGGGCCCCACGATGGCCTCCGTTACGCCTTGCGGTCGGGAATCGCCGGTTGTCGGGTGAGACCGGAATCGCCGGCCGCCCGGCGGCGCGGGCGACGGGTCAACCGAACCGGCTGTCCGCACGGTGACCGGAAACCGTATGGCGGGCGCGATCGAGCCATCCCGTGCGGACATCGGACGGGTGGTCGAACTCGGGAACATACGGCTTGATGTCGAGCAACGGCGTACCGTCAAGCATGTCGACGTGACGGACATGCACGACACCGTCCTCGATGCGGTCCAGTTGGACGACGGACAAGCCGATCGGATTGGGACGCCGCGGCGCCCGCGTGGCGAAAACCCCGTGCGGCTCCCGGTCCATGAACGGAACAACTTCCAGGCTGAAGCCGACGCTCGCATGGAACTGGTAGATCAGGATGATGTGGGAAAATCCGTCGAGGTCCTTGAGGCCGGCGCGGTACTCGGGAAACAGCGTGACGGCGCCTTGTGCGCCGGCCGCACCCGCCGGCTGGATCGGCATGCCTTCGGTCTTCGTGAACGGGGTATGAATGATCCCGATGGTCTTGAACTCCGTCATGCGCCGCCTCGCTCGTTGGTCCCGACATACGCGGACCACACACCGATGTCAAGCCGTCCGCCATTCCGGCCCCGGCATCGGCGTCTTGCGCAAAGCCATCCTGACGCGATAGACTGCCCGCATGAAACAAGCCTTGATTCTTCTCTGTGCCGTCCCGGCCTGGCTGTCGCCGTTGCCGTCGCCGGCCCAGACCCCTGAAACCGAGACGAATGAACGACCATCCACATGGGCGCAGCCGGTGGCCCTCGCCGGGGTGCCGAATCTGTACCGTGTGAGCACCAACTTGTACCGTGCCGCCCAGCCGACGGCCGAGGGCATGCGCAACCTGCGGGCCCTGGGCATCAAGACCATCGTCAACCTGCGCTCGTTCCACTCCGACCGTGACGCGCTCGCGGACACCGGGCTCGACCACGAACAGATCGCCGTGATCGCCTGGCACCCCGAACGCGACGAGGTCGTGCGGTTTCTGCGCATCGTCACCGACCCGGCTCGCACCCCCGCATTGGTCCATTGCATGCACGGGTCCGACCGCACCGGTATGATGTGCGCCCTGTACCGGATCGCGGTGGAAGGGTGGACCAAGGAGGACGCCTTGCGCGAGATGGCCGAGGGCGGCTTCGGTTTTCACGGCATCTGGCAGAATCTGCCGCGCTGGGTCGAGACACTCGATCTGGACGCCATTCGAAAGGAAGCCGGCATCGGCGCGGCGGGAGACGCCCGCTGAAAGCGCGCCGCGCCTCGGTCTCCGTGCGGCGATCCGGAGGGAGAACCGCATGACGCCCGCCGACGCGTCCGGCTGGGGGCAGCCCCCCGCGTCCGCCGCCCCGGCGGCGCGGACGGCGTGCGTCTGGCGCGCGCACCTGCCATCGGCGCGCCACCATCGCGACGCCTTGGGCGGTCTGCTGTCCGGAGACGAGGTGGCGCGTGCGGCGCGCTTCCTGCGCCCGGACGACGGCGTTTCGTCGATCCTGTCTCGCGGTATCCTGCGTCTCATTCTGGGCGATTGCCTCGCGGAGGACCCGCGGGCGATCCGCTTCACGTATACGCCGCTGGGCAAGCCGTCGCTCGAAGCGATACCGCCACGGGCGGACGGAACGGGAGCGGCGGGCCTGGATTTCAACGTGTCGCATTCCGGCGACTGGTTGCTCATCGCCGTGGCCCGGGGGCTGTCGATCGGTGTCGACGTCGAACGCCGGCGCAACGACCTGGACGTGGCGGCACTCGCGGCGCGCTTCTTCTCGCCGCCCGAGGCCAGACTGATCGCGGAGCAGCCCGACGCCGGAAAGCGCCGTCTGTTCTACACCCTGTGGACCCGCAAGGAAGCCTATGTCAAGGCGCTGGGGAAAGGGCTGTCGATGCCGCTCGACGGGTTCACCGCGCCGCACGAAGACGGCGGACCGGTGGCGCCGCATGCGGGAGACGCCGAATGGCTCTTCGCCACGCTCGACGTCGCACCCGATTACGCCGCCGCCCTGGTCACATCGCCCCCTGCATCCGCCCTGCACCTCCACGACTGGCGGATGGATGGCTGATGCGCAAGCCGCGACGCCCACGCGTCGGAGGACGCCAACCCGCTACGGCCCGGCCACGGCCTGGACGGGCTTCCGGAACGGCGAGGCGTATACACGGTCGCCAATGCGGCAGGTGTAGTCGCGCATGATGACCGTGCCGATCGGACTTGACCATGCCAAATGGGACACCCACGCCGATACGATCGGAATACAGTCGACGGGGAACGTTGCACCCGGAATGCCCTCGATGAACTCCGGTCGCCCGCGAATCTCAAGCGAGGCGCCACGCGCGAAGACGGGCGCCGAACCGGCGGGGACGACGATCTCGATGGTCTTCCAGTCGGTCGTCCGCATGTCCTTGTCGTCGCGCACGTCTTCCATCGCCTGGCGAAACCGTACGATGTTGATCTGCACCTGCATGGCGCCGTTGTCGCGCGCGTCCTGAATAATGCCGCTCAACCGGATCTCGGCATCCGCCGCGGCAATCGTCGCCTGTTGCCGTGCACGCGCGACGGCCGCCGCGAACACAACCTGACTCTGGTCCTGCTTGGCTTGCTTGGCCGCGGCGTCCATCGCGTTCAGGACTACACGCAGACTCGTGGATCGCGGTATCGCCGGCAGTTCGCCGCCATCCGCGCCATGCCGAAGGAGTGCTCTGTAAGTGACAGCCGCACGTTCGGGCGATGCCACGAAGCCAAATGTGCAACCAGCGCAGGCATGCGCGACCGATTTCGCGCCGCCGCAAACCGTGCATTTCCCGGTCTGATTGCAGGTGATGCACGACTTCACGTTGCCGTCGAATCCCGCGATGGCGCTTTTGCCGGTACCCTTGCAGCGGGGACAGATGCCGGTGCCGCCGCAGGTCGCGCACATTTGCCTGAAGGTTCCCCCACCCTCGCAGCGCGGGCAGACGAAGCCGACGTATGCCGGAAAAAGGAATTTCAGATACGGCGATGTCGGGAACTGCTTATTCAGGTGGCCGCTCACGGCAGCCCCCTGCCGCGCATCGCCGACAGCCAGTCGGGACAGACAATAGATCGTGCCGCATCTGGCCTTCTCATCCTCATCGGCCAGGCGGCCGGTCAGCACGCGCAACTGCTCGATCAGAGCGACGTCGGTTGGGTTGTCCAGCAGTCCGCCGCAAATCTCGGCAACGGTCTGGCCCATCCCATCCGAGACCGCCATGACAGCGACAAGAGCCGCACCGACGACGAAACGCTGACAGCCCATGGGAACACACCCCTTCCTTTGTACCTCGCCATGCGAAATGCTGCACGTGCACGACGGTCAAGTCAAGCTGCGACGGCGCTACGTGACGCGTTCCGGGTGCGTGCCGCGGGGGCGTCTATCGGCACGGTAGGCGCTGCGGGCACGACTGGCGGATGGTGGGCGAGGCGGGACTCGAACCCGCAAGGCTTGCGCCACAAGATCCTAAGTCTTGCGTGTCTGCCAATTTCACCACTCGCCCAGTATGCGACCACGCGGCCATGCGGTTCCCGCCTCTGTCGTTTGCGCCAGGCGCCC
>CAYYJS010000019.1:0-58701 GCA_964472315.1 uncultured Victivallales bacterium
TGAGTCCGGCAGTACAGCGTGGCGCTACGAGCCCGCTGTCCCCCGGCGGACGGCGACATGAACACCCAACAGCCAACACGGAATGTCCAATTGCCAAGGGAATCCCTCGTGTTTCGAATGGCAATTCGTTCGCGCCAACAACGAAGTCGTTGCCTACTACGCGACACAGTCGATAGATGGTCTGGTCTCTCCAAGCCCACCGGCAAGTTACAACTGGTCCGTGAGTGCCGGAACGATTGCCGGTCCGACGACTGAGACGCCAACATACGTGCCAACTAACATGGCGGTCCCCTCTGCCATAGAATCGAAGTGCACAGGAGGTAGTCATGCAAAAGGTGCCACGCGTGCTGATGTCATGCCTGGTTCTTGCGACAGTTCTGGTTTGCACCCAAACGTTAGGCAGTCGAGATGGCGCTGTCATTCCCACCCACAAGCGGAAAAAACTATGCGACTATGCGTTGACGCCGGTTTCGTGCGGCGGGCCGTTCAGGCGGCAGGCTTCGTGGAAAGTTCGGCTGCGACGATGTCCGCCGCGCGTTCGTGGGCGCCGCCCTCGCCGAGCCGGATGCGGACATCCTCGAATGCGGCGACCATGGCGCGGCGTTGCGGGGTATCCTCCAAAAGCGGACGAATGGCGTCGGCGAGCGCTTCGGGCGTGGCGCGGTGCTGGATGAACTCGGGGCAAACGGCCCGTCCGGCCACGATGTTGACCATGCCGATATGGGGCACCCGGATCAGGCGTTTGCCGATCTGGTAGGTGAGGGGCGCCACCTTGTACACCACCGCCATGGGGCATCCCATCAGCGCGGCCTCCAGGGTGGCCGTGCCGGAGGCGACCATGGCCGCGTGGGCCTGACGCAGCACGTCGCGCGTCTGGCCGGCCACGATGCCGATGCGGGCCGGACCGTTGCTCAATCCGGCAATAACCCGATCGAGCAGCGGCGTTTCGCGCGCGGATGGCGCGGCGATCAGGAAGCCGCAATCGCGTGTGGTCCGGTCCAGTTCGGCGGCCGCCTGCCACAGGACCGGCAGGATGCGCCCGATTTCCTGGGCGCGGCTGCCCGGGAGCAGGGCGATGCGGCGCGTGCCGCGCCACGGCAGTTCCTGAGGCGCGGCGGCGCGCGCGGCGGCGGTGGCATCGACCAGCGGATGCCCGGCGAAGGTGGTCTTGAGCCCCGTACCGGCGAAATGGTCGGGCTCGAAGGGGAAGATCGTGATCAGGCGATCCACGATGCGCGCCATGTCCGGGATGCGCGAGCGGTGCCAGGCCCACACCTGCGGGCAGATGTAGTAGATGACTTTAATACCCATCGCGTGCACCTGCGCGGCCAGGCGCAGATTGAACCCGGGATAGTCCACGAGCAGGACGGCGTCAGGCCGTTCGCGGCGGGCGAGGTCGATCATCTCGTGGAGCACGCGCCGGAAGAACCCGTACCGGCGGAGCACCTCGACCAGACCCATCACGGCCATATCCTTGACGTGGTACCGTACGCGTACACCCTCGGCGGCGCAGGCATCGCCGGCGATGCCGAAGACGTCGAGCCCCGGCACGCGGTCGCGCAGGGCGGCAATCAGCCGCGCCGCGTGCATGTCGCCTGAGACTTCGCCCGCGATGATCATCAGTTTCGGCATGGCGGGACGGCTCAGGATGGGTTCTCGGCGATGGCGCGACAGATATCGACGGCCAATCCCAGGGCCTCGGTTCCGTGCCGCCCCGTGACCACGGGGTTGCTCCGGTGGCGGATGCAGTGAACGAAGGAGGTCAGTTCGGCGGCGAGCGGCTCGCCCTTCTCGATCGGCACCGGCATCGCTTCGATGCCCTGGGCCGTTCGGCGGCACAACTGGCCGGCCTGGTTCATGTAGTCCAGCGACAGGTAGGTGTCGTCCTGGAACACGCGGATTTTGCGCAGCTTGTCCTGGCTGATGCGGCTGGCGGTGACGTTGGCGACACAGCCGCTCGCGAAATTGATGCGGGCGTTGGCGATATCCTCGGTGGGACTCAAGACGGCGACGCCGGTGGCGTGGACGGCGGTGACCGGCGAGTTGGCCAGGTGGAGGATGATGTCGAGGTCGTGGATCATCAGGTCGAGCACGACGCTGACTTCGGTGCCGCGCGGCGGCGCGCCATCGCGCGGCGGAGGATAGGGGGCGAGCCGGGTGGCTTCGATGAAGCGCGCGTGCGACAGGTTCTCGTCCAGGAACGTCAGCACGGGGTTGAAGCGCTCGACATGCCCGACCTGCAGCATCACGTCGGCGCGGGCGGCTTCGTCGACCATGGCGCGCGCCTGCTCGTAGGAACTGGCGATGGGCTTCTCGACCAGCATGTGCACGCCCTTGACCACCAGTTGACCGAAGACCTCGTGGTGACGGTCCGTCGGAACGACAATACTGGCCGCCTCGACGTCGTCCGCCAAAGCGTCGATCGAGCGGTAGGCGCGGGTGCCGTACCGGTCGGCGATCTCCTTCGCGCGCGCGGCGTCGGCGTCGTAGACGCCGACGAGTTGCGCATCCGCGAGTTCCGAATAGATGCGCGCATGCCATTGACCGAGGCTGCCGACGCCGATCACGCCGACGCGAAGAGGGGCTGCGTTCATGGTTCCGCCTGTTCTTTTGTTGTTGGCGCCGCCGCCGCGAGGCACATGCCCAGAGCGTTCATCCGCGCGACGACAGCCTCGCGTTCGAGGAGGATGGCCTTGCCCGCTTCCATGGCCATTGCGGCGATACGGGCTTTACGGAGCGACTTGACGGTGTTCAGCCCGATGACCGGGATGTCGAACCGCATGTCATGGCCCTGTTTCGCCACCTTGACGACGACGGCCCCCGTGCCGCCGAGCTTGCCGGCGCGTCGGATGGCCGCATCCGTGCCTTCGAACGCCTCCACCGCGAGCACGGTGCCGCGTTTGAGGATGACGGTCTGACCGATATCCAGGCCGCTCGACAGCTTGGCGATGCGGAAACCGAGGTCGATGTCCCGGCGTTCCTCGTCGGTGGGCACGCGTTCCGTCAAGATGCCGGCGGACGGCATGTGAGCCTCCATGAACGAAGACGCCGCCAGCAGGTCGACGCCGATGCCGCGCAGTTCGTCGCCCACGGCGCCGAAGATCGTCTCGGCATTACGTTCGGGCAGACGTTTGAGCAGATCGATCAACCGGGCGTCCATGCGGATACGGAACAGATGCGTCGGCGTGATCTGACCGGCCATCACGGCGTGGTGGGCGCCGGTTGACGCGAGGGCGTCGAGCATGCGGCCCAGTTGTCCGAGATAGACCCAATGAACCGTGTCGCAGACGGCTTCGATGCGTGGGTCGGTCTCGTGCCGGAAAGCGACCGCGACAATGTGCCGGACGCCCTGCAGGCGCGCCGATTCCGCCAGAAGGCGGGGATAGGCGCCCTTGCCGGCAATGATGGCCAGCGTCTCCGGGATTCCTGTCGTCATGGAAAGGGATCATACGGAGCAATGGCGGGAACTGCAAGAACGAGGGCATTGGAACCGCTGGCATGGTGCGGGATATGACGCTTGCCCGAGGGCGGACGGGCGGGTATGCTTACGGGCATGCTGAAAATTCATTTGCTCAAGGTTTTGTGCGCGATGGCCATGACGCTGGGGGTTGTGGGGTGCGAGGATGGGGATGACGATGGCGATGCGCCGGGGTTCCGGTCTTTCCTCACGGTCGGGTTTGACGGCCATGCGGCCGGCGTCTACACGCGTGCGCAGCTCGATTCGGATTGGGCGAACCCTCCCTGGAGTGTCGGGGTTCGGGAAGGGCGTGTGGCGATTGTGGACGGCGCGGATGCGTATGCCGGCAGGTCCCTGCGGGTGTCATATCCGCGCGGCACCGTCGGATTGGGCGGTGGAGGCGCCTCGTGGCCGTTCCTGTTTGGCGCGAGGGACGAGGTTTACTGTGCGTACCGGTTCCAATTCCGGCCGGGGTTCGAGTTCGTACGCGGCGGGAAGTTGCCCGGTTTGGCGGGCGGAACGGCCAACGACGGCGGATCCCGGCCGAACGGACGCGACGGCTGGAGCGTGCGCCTGATGTGGCGCGAGAACGGACGGATGTCCGCCTATGTGTACCATCCGGATCAGCCATCGAACTTCGGCGAGGACTTCTACTGGTCGCGGTCGGCATCGGCGGGGACGTGGCATCGGGTCGTCATCCGTGTGCGTATGAACACGCCCGGGCGTCGTGACGGCATCGTGCAATGCTGGCTCGATGGACGCAGCGTGTTGAGCGTCGAAACCCTGCGTTTCCGCGATACCGCCGCGCTGGCGATCGATCAGTTCTTCTTCAGCACCTTCTTCGGCGGCGGCGACGCCTCCTGGGCCGCCGCGCGCGACGAATTCATCGCCTTCGATGACTTTCAGGTCGGAACGCCGTAGGCGATGCCTCCCCGGCAGCGTGCTTCTTGCATGTGGACGTGTGGTGCGTTAACGTGCGGGCCTTCCAGTGTGGATGGAAGGGTGTAACCGTTGGGATGCAGACCGGTATGATTCAGCCGAAGATGACCATTCTCTTTCAGGGTGACTCGATCACCGACAGCGGCCGCAAGAAGGACGTCGCCGACGCGCCGATTCCCGCAAACAACTTTCCGGTGTCGGGGTGCGGCGGGCGGCGGCTGGGGGATTGTGAACGGACGGGATCTGGCAAGGAGAGATATCGATGAGCGATCGTGGCAGTCGGAAGCGTGGGCGGCGAAAGGTGGCGGTCGACGTTCCGGGGGCGGCACTGTATCCGGACGCCGCGGCGCCGGAGTTGACGCCGGAGGTCTATGCCAACCCGACGGCGGTTTACCGCGGAGCGCCGTTCTGGGCATGGAACTGCAAGCTGGAGCGCGGCCGCATCCTGCGGCAACTGGACGCCCTGGCGCGGATGGGCCTTGGCGGAGGCCATATCCATTCACGCACGGGGTTGGCCACACCGTACATGGGCGAAGAATTCATGGGGCACGTGCGCGCGTGCGTCGACCATGCAGCCGCGCACGGGCTGAAGATCTGGCTGTACGACGAGGACCGCTGGCCTTCGGGTTTCGCCGGCGGGTTGGTGACGCGTGACGCGGCGCTGCGCATGCGCTCGCTCGTCTTCAGCCCCGAACCGCTGCCGGTGGGCGCCGAACGCGAAGCCTCCGAGTCCGTCGCCCGGTACACGCGCGGCGTGACGCATTTGCTGGCGCGCTACGCGGTGCGTATCGACGGCGGCGTGATGACATCTCACCGGCGATTGGCCGACGGCGATGCCGCCGGCGAGGGCGAGTCCGTCTGGTATGCCTACAATGTCGTATCGGGAAACTCGTCGTGGTTCAACCATCAGGCCTATGTCGATACGCTCAACCCGGCCGCCATCGAGCGTTTCCGCGATGTCACGCACGAGGCTTACCGGCGCGTGGTAGGCGATGCTTTCGGCAAGGTGATTCATGCCATCTTCACCGATGAACCGCAGGTGGTGCACCAGCGGATGCTGAACACGTCGTCGGATCGTGACAACGCCATCTTCCCCTGGACCGACGATCTGCCGGCAACATATGCCGCCGCCTGGGGCGAAGACCTGTTGGCGCTGCTGCCCGAGCTCGTGTTCGAGCCGGCCGGCGGCGTTCAACCCCCGGTACGCTGGCGCTTTCGCGATCACGTGGCCGAACGGTTCGCGACGGCGTTCGCGGATACGCTTGGCCGGTGGTGCGAGCAGGCCGGCATCGCCCTGACGGGGCACATGATGGCAGAGGCGACGCTCGAAAGTCAGAGCCACTGCATCATGGAGGCCATGCGCCACTACCGGAGTTTCCAACTGCCCGGCATCGACATGCTGTGCGACGCGATGGAGTTGACGACGGCCAAGCAGGCGCAGAGCGCCGCCCGGCAGGATGGGCGCCCGGGGGTCCTATCCGAGCTGTACGGCGTCACCAACTGGGATTTTCCGTTCGAAGGCCACAAGCGCCAGGGCGACTGGCAGGCGGCGTTGGGGGTGACGATGCGGTGCCATCATCTCACCTGGCTGAGCATGGCCGGCAACAGCAAGCGCGACTATCCGGCCAGCATGGGGCCGCATGTTCCCTGGTACACCGAGTACCCCCTGATCGAGAATCACTTCGCGCGGTTGAACACGATTCTGACGCGCGGGCGTCCGCGGGCGCGCGTGGCGGTGGTCCACCCGATCGAGAACTACTGGTTGGCGCGCGGGCCTTCGGGACAGTGCCGGGACGAGCTCAAGGCGCAAGAGGAGCGGTTCCAGCAGATTGTGCGTTGGTTGCTCCACGGGCTGGTGGACTTCGATTTTCTGTGCGAATCCCGGCTGCCGGGACAGGGCGCGCGCGTCCGGGATGGCAAGCTGCAGGTCGGCGCGATGGCCTACGAGGCGGTCATCGTGCCGGGGCTGCGGACGATTCGTTCGACGACCTGCGATCTGCTGCGCAAACTCGGCCGCGCCGGCGGGCGCGTGATCTGGGCCGGCCGCGTGCCCGACCATGTCGACGGGCTGCCGGACGCGCGGGCGGCCCGCTTGGCGAAGGGTCGCACCTGCGCGTTTACGGCCGCCGACATCCTGCCCCTGTTGGATTTCTGTCGCGATGTGGACGCCGTCGACCACACGGGTGCCCGGCCTGACGACCTGCTTTACCAGATGCGGGAAGAAGGCGCGCGGCGGCACCTGTTTGTCTGTTGCGTACGCGACACGGCGGCGGGAACGCGGGCGCCGACATGCCATCTGCGCGTGCGGGGGCGCTGGCACGTGGTTCTGAACGACACGCAGGCCGGCGAGCGCCGACCGGCGGACTACCGCCACGCGGACGGCTGGACCGAGGTCGCGTTTACGCGGCGGCGCGCGGCCGGGCTGTGCGTGACGCTTGAGCCGGTGGCCGAGGCCGTGACACGTCCGCTGCCGGCATTGCCGGTCTGGCGCGAATGCGGACGCCTGCAGGACCCCGTCGACGTGGTGCTGCACGAGCCGAACGCCCTGCTGCTTGACCGTGCGGCCCACCGTCTGGCGGGTGAGACCGAATGGCAGGCGGAAGATGAGTTGTTGCGCGTCACGAACACCGTGCGTGCGCGCCTCGGCTGGCCGTCGAACCACGGCGGGGTCGCGCAGCCCTGGGTGGAGCCGCCCGACGCGCGTACGGCCGCCGTGGAGCTGCGCTTCCGGATCGACTGCGAAGCCCCGGTGGCCGCGCCGAAGCTCGTACTCGAGCGGGCGAGCGAAGCCGTCATCGCCCTCGATGGCCGGCCGGTCGACGCCGGTGTCGACGGCTGGTGGGTCGACGAGGACCTGCCGACCGTGCCGTTGCCGGCGCTGTCGGCGGGCCGGCACGAACTCGTCGTCCGACTGCCGCTGACCCCGACGACGACATTCGAGTGGGCCTACCTGCTTGGCGATTTCGGCGTCCGGATGAACGGGCGCTACGCGACGGTGACGGCGCCCGTGAAGCAACTCGGGTGGGGCGACATGGCCTTGCAGGGATTGCCGTTCTACGGCGGCACGGTCACGTACCGCGCGCGGATCGCGCATGCCGGCGGCCCGTTGGCGCTACGCGTGCCCTTTGTCGGCGGCGCGGTGACAACGGTGGACGTGGACGGCCGGCGGGCCGGGGCGATCGCCTTCGACCCCTACCGCCTGGTGTTGGGCGAAATGGCGGCCGGCGAGCATGCCCTGGATGTGACGGTACACGGGACGCGCGTCAACGCGTTCGGCGCACTGCACAACTGTTCGCCGCACACGCGGTGGTGGGGTCCCGACGCGTGGCAGTCCGCCGGCGAAGGGTGGGACGATGGCTACCGGCTTCGCAAGACAGGTGTCCTGGTGGCGCCCATCGTCGAAACGCATTGATCGGGGAATCTCGGGCGGGAGTGGCAAACGTGAATCTTGAGGAATTCGAAAACGCATTGACCGTCGGGCATCGCTACGACACGCCCCAGCCCTGCACGAGCAAACCGAAGACGCGCACCACGCTGGGCTACTACCTGCAGCAGTGCCGTGTGGTTTACTCCTGCAACCGTGTCGTGCATCGCGGCGAATGGTGCCCGCCGATCTGGAAGTACCGGTCCCATCAGATGCTGCGGAACATCGAGGGCGCGGGAGGGCGATTCGAGATCACGGGCGCCGAGCACCTGGCGGCACGCCAGGGACGACCGACCGTCATTGTCGGAAACCACATGAGCATGCTGGAAACCGTCACGTTGCCGGCGATCCTGCTGCCCTTCCTGCCGCTGACCATGCTGGTGAAGGAGGAGCTGACGCGATATCCGGTCTTCGGTCCGGTGATGTATGCCGTCGAGCCGATCATCATGACGCGGAACAACCCGCGGGAGGATCTGCGGCGGGTGATGGAGCAGGGGCCGGTCATGCTGGCGCGGGGCAAGAGCATCCTGATGTTCCCGCAGTCCACGCGCATGCCGCGATTCGAACCCGCGCAATTCAACTCGCTGGGCGTGAAGCTGGCGCGGCGGGCGGGCGTGCCGGTGATGCCGATGGCGTTGAAGACGGACTTTCAGGGCATCGGCAGGGTTCTGAGGGACTGCGGGCCGCTGCACCGGGAGCGGGTGATTCGCTTCGCGTTCGGACCGGCCATGGATGTCACCGGCAACGGGCGCGCGCAGCACGAGACCTGTGTCGAGTTCATCCGGGAGCGGCTGGTTTCGTGGGGCGTGGAGATCGTGGATTGAGCGGCGGACGTGAACGATGGGTGTGCAAATCTCAGACCGGCAGATCGAGGAGGTCCGCTACCGCACGGACATTGTCGATCTGATCGGCAGTTACGTGACGCTGAAGCGCGCCGGAACCGCCTTCAAGGCCTGCTGTCCGTTCCATAAGGAGAAGACCCCGTCGTTCACCGTCAACCCGGCGCGGCAATCGTTCAAGTGCTTCGGCTGCGGCGAGGGTGGGGACTGCTTCACGTTTCTGATGAAGCACCAGGGGCTCGACTTCCTGTCGGCCGTGAAGATGCTGGCCGAACGGGCGCACATTCAGCTCGACTACACCGAGGACCATGGCGAAGGCGACCATCGCCGGCGGCTGTACGAGATCCACACGGGCATCACGGCGTTCTACCAGCGCTGTCTGACGCGCATGGCGACCGCCGAGCCGGCGCGGCAGTACCTGGCCGGCCGCAAACTGGATGGCGACGTGGCGCGCGAGTTCGGGCTCGGCTATGCGCCGGCGATGTGGGATGCCGCGCTCAAGTGGGCCGCAAAGAACAACTTCACGCCCGATCAGATGGTCGATGCCGGTCTCGTGCTGCCGCCCTCGCCTGAACGCCGTGATGCGACCTACTACGACCGGTTTCGCGACCGGCTCATGTTTCCGATCCGCGATCCCCAGGGGCGGGTCATCGCGTTCAGCGGACGCGTCCTGAACAAGGAAGCCAGTCCCGCGAAGTACGTCAACAGTCCGGAGACGGCGATTTTTCAGAAGAGTCGCGTGCTCTATGCCCTGGACAAGGCGCGCCCGCATATCGTGGGCGCGACGCCGCGCGAGGCGATCGTGTGCGAGGGGCAGATCGACGTGATCCGCTGTCACGCGGCCGGGTTCGCGCGGGCCGTGGCATCCCAGGGCACGGCGTTCACGGAGGAACACGTGGCGTTGCTCGGACGGCACGCGGACGGGGTGGTCATCGTGTTCGACTCCGATCGCGCCGGCCAGGAAGCCGCGATCAAGACCTCGCGTCTGTTCATCGCGGCGGGCATGGTGGCGCGCGTCGCCCGGTTGCCGGATGGCGAAGACCCGGACAGTTTCATCTCGGCGCAGGGCGCCAAGGCGTTTCAGGCGGTGCTTGACGAGGCGATGTCCGCGGTGGGTTTCGAGATTGCGATCATGGCGCTGCGCGAGCGTGACCCCAACAGCCTGGATGCCGTGGCGCGGATATCGAAGGCCGTGCTGGAGACGGTCGCGCTTTGTCCGAGCGCCATCCTCCGGGCCCGCATGCTGCAGGAGGCGGCGAAGCAGCTCAAGGTGCCGGAAGCCGCGATGGAACAGGAGTTGGCGGGCGCCATGGAACGGGTGGCGCGCCAGGCGCAGCGCGCCGCGGCGCGCGAGGCGGGCGGCGGGGCGGCGCGGGAAGCGGCGCCGCCACCGCGGCCGGCGCCGCCGCCGGCCGATATCGCGACCCGCAAGCCGGGGCGTCCGGGCGACGAGTTGGCGCTGTGCGAGCATCTCGTGCATGTGGCCGATCACCCGGAACTCGCGGAATTGGTCAACCGGTATTTGCCGCTTGAGACGATTGGCGATGAAACCTGCCGGAGTCTGGTGGCGATCGCCTGCAAGGCCGCGGCCATGCATCTGGACGTGCATGACGCGATGCAGGAACTCGGCGCCGGCGAGGATGTGCGCATCCTGGCGGAGGCGATGTACGACGAACCGACGAAAGTCAGGAAAGGGGAATCCTCGCGGGTCGATGCCGTGCAGGACCTGATTCTCGCGCTATGGCGACGGCGTGTCGCCGAAGAGCGTGCCAGACTGTCGGCGATACCGGCGGAGGTCCGCACGCCCGAACAGCGCCAGCGGTGGGGCGACCTGATCAAGCACAGCAATTCGCTTGCGCGCTGGGAACTCGGTTCCGTCGTCATCGAAATGGAACTGCTGGGGTAGTCTCCTGTCCGGTGTCCCGGCTTCGGATGGGCGTCAGGGTCCGGGTGCCTGATCGCGATGCGGGCTTGGAGACGCGGGCGGCGGGAGCACGGGGGCGAGGCGCCGAAGGGTGGCGGCGATGCAATCGAGCTTGTCGTCGCACGTGCGTCCGCTCAGGTTGGGAAGCTTGCCGTGGTCGGTCAGGCAGTCGCCGCCGCGGTAGAGCGTGAGCTTGCCTTCGCGCGTGGCGATGCGCCGGACGCCGCGGCGCGCGGCTTCGATGCGGATGGCCGCCAGTTTGAGGACGCGCGCGACGGGCGGGGGGATCGCGCCAAAGCGGTCCGTCAGTTCCGCCCGCAGATCGTCGAGCTCGCCGGCCGAATCGGCTTCGGCCAGGCGGCGGTAGACGAGCACGCGTTCCGGCTCGTCCTCGATGTAGTCGAAGGGAATGAAAACGCCGTTGTCGTCCGTGCCTTCGCCGGGGGCGAGGGCGAGGAAGTCGAGACGGGTCTCGGTCTCGACGAGCCGCGGTGGACGCTCGCCTTTGAGTTTGGCGACGGAGCGTTTGAGCAACTGGCAATAGAGCCCGAAGCCGACGGCGGCGATGTGGCCGCTCTGGGCGGCGCCCAGCATGTTGCCCGCGCCGCGCAACTCCAGGTCGCGCATGGCGAGGTTGAACCCGGCGCTGAGGCTGGAATGCTTGCGGATCGCGCCGATGCGTTCGCGGGCGTCCGGATCGACGTAGCCATGGGCGGGCAGGAGGAGGTAGGCGTAGGCGCGGTGCGTGGAGCGTCCCACGCGGCCGCGGAGCTGGTAGAGATCGGCCATGCCGAAACGGTCGGCGCGGTTGATCAGGATCGTGTTCGCGCGCGGGATGTCCATGCCGCTCTCCACGATGGTCGTGCAGAGCAGAACCTGGAAGGCGCCGGCGGCGAAGCGGCGCATGACATCGGCCAATTCCGCCGACGGCATCTGGCCATGGGCGGTTTCGACGCTCACCTCCGGCACGATCCGCTGCAATCGCTCCAGCATGCGATGGATGGTCATCACGCGGTTGTGGAGAAAGAACACCTGGCCGCCGCGTCCGACTTCCCGCAGGATGGCGTCACGGATGGTCTGGTCGGCATCCTTGCAGACGATGGTTTCGATGGCCACGCGTTCCCGCGGCGGCGTGCGCAGCAGACTCATGTCGCGAACGCCGGTCATGCTCATGTGGAGCGTGCGGGGGATGGGGGTGGCCGTCAGGGTGAGGACATCGACGAGGTGCTTCATTTGTTTGAGGCGTTCCTTGTGGATGACGCCGAAGCGCTGTTCCTCGTCGATGATCACGAGCCCCAGATCGCGGAAGCGCACCTGCGGTTGGACGAGCCCATGCGTACCGATCGCGATATCGACATTGCCCTCGCGCAGGTCGGACAGGATGCGGGCCTGGCGCGCCGCCGGGACAAAGCGGCTCAGGGCCTCGATACGGATCGGGTAACCGGACATCCGTTCCGAGAAGGTCCGGTAGTGTTGCTGTGCCAGGACCGTCGTCGGCACGAGCACAGCCACCTGCTTCCCATCCATGACGGCCTTGAACGCGGCCCGCATGGCGACCTCCGTCTTTCCGTAGCCGGCATCGCCGCAGAGCAGCCGATCCATCGGTCGCCGCGATTCCATGTCGCGCTTGATCTCTTCGATGACGCGTTCCTGGTCGGGGGTTTCCTGATAGGGGAAAGCCGTCTCGAATTCGCGTTGCCAGACGGTATCCGAAGGAAAGGCGTGTCCTTCGAGCAGGTCGCGGGAGGCCTGGACGTCGAGTAGCGAGGAGGCCAGGTCAAGGACCGACTGTTCGGCGTCGGCGCGTTCGCGCGTCCAGCGTTTGCCGCCGAGCGTGTGGAGTCGGACATCGCGACCGGCGGCGCCGACATAGCGGCTGAGCAGATGCGCGTGGTACATGGGCACGTACAGCTTCGCGCCGTCGGCGTACTCCACGGCGATGACTTCCTGCCGCTGGTCGTTGAACTGGATCTCGCGAACGCCGAGATAGCGACCGATGCCGTGGTCGACGTGGACGACGAGGTCGCCGGGCGCGATGTCGTTCAGGTCGGTGATGCGTTCGCCGACGTAACGCCGCGCGCGTTTGCGTTCCGGGGCGGGGTCGTAGCGCTCGCTCAGGGTCTTGCGTTTCCCGTAGAGATCGGATTCGGTGACGACCGTGAGTCCGAGCTTGCGCGACGTGAAGCCTTCGGCGAGCGCGGCGACCTGGGGTGCGAAGGCCTCGCGCTGTTGCGGCGTGAGCGATTCGGCGAAATGCTCCAGCGCGCCGCGCGTATCGAAGAACGCGCAGACCGTGTGCTCCGGCGATGCCAGGGCGCCGAGTTCGGCGATGACGCGCCGCCGCGTGGCCTCCATCAGATCGGGGTGTTCCGGATCCAGCGCCACGCGGAGAGGGGCCGGCAGCGGCTCGAAATCGGGCAGGGCCTCATGATGCGGGGTCGCGGCATCCGGATCGATCAGGATCTGGAGCGGAAAGACCGCCGCGTGCGCGCGGATGGCGTCGTACGCGTGGAGCGTTGCGGCGGCGCCTTCCCGGGCGGCGCTATCGGTGTAAGCCGCGGCCGCGCTTGCGATGGCGCCGGCGTGGGACCAGACGAGGACGGTGGCCGGGGGCAGGTAGTCGAGCAGCGAGCCGTCCGGGCGTGGCGCATCCGAAGGCGCCCATTCGCCGGCGCGTGTCACCGTCAGCGCCGCGCTCTTGCCGACCGACCGTTGCGTCGCCGGATCGAACAGGCGGATCGATTCGACGGTCGGGCCGAAGAGCTCGATGCGCGCGGGCCAGTCCTCGCTCGGCGGCCAGAGGTCCAGCAGTCCGCCGCGCAACGCGGCCTGACACTTGGCGGCGACCTGATCGCCAAACGCGTAGCCCATGGCCTGGAGGCGTTGCGTGATATCCGCGAGGTCGAGCGTGTCGTCGACGGCGACCGTCAGTTGGGCCGCGGCGAAGGCCCCCGGCGGCGGCAGGGGCTGCATGAGCGACTGGATGGCGGCGACCACGATGAACGGGTGTTGCGTATCCGGCGCGGTGAGGCGCCGGAGGACCGCGAGGCGTTGGCCGGTGATTTCGGGGTCCTCCCCGCCGATGCCGGGCAGCGTGTCCCAGGGCGGGAAATAGAGGACTTCATGGCGGCACCAGGCGCCCAGCGTGGTCAGGCCGCGGTGGGCCGCGTTCATGGCATCAGGCGACGGTGTGAGGTGGAGCACGCCGGGGATCGTCGGGTTCGGGATGGCGTTCACGAGCACGGCCTCCGCGGCGGCGGGGAGGGGGGGGAGCGTCAGGATGGGATCGGTGCGCCAGGCGCGCCGGAGTCCGCGGGCGGTTGCGTGCACGGCCTTCTGGAGGGGCGCGGTCATGGCCGTCTCGGCCTCAGGCGATGCGCCTGAGGTGCGATGGCGGTATACGCAGCACCAGCCGGTACTTCGCCACCGTACGGCGCGCGAGCGCGATGCCGTCGGCTTTCAAGCGCTTGACGATCTCCTGGTCGGATAGCGGGTGCGCGGTATCTTCGTCGCCGACCATGCCCGCGATCATGTCCTTGACGGTCTTGTTCGAGACGTCCGCGCCGTCGGCGGTCCGGATGCCGGGGGTGAAGAAGTACTTCAGCTCGTAGGTGCCCACCGGCGTCCGCATGTACTTGCCATTGACCGCGCGGCTGACCGTGGTCTCATGCACGCCCACCGCGCCCGCCACCTGGGACATGGTCAATGGGCGCAGGTGCGTGATGCCATGATCGAGGAACGGTTCCTGGACCTTCACGATCTCGGAGGCGATGCGGTAGATGGTTTTCTGCCGCTGATCGATGCTCTTGATCAGGAACGCGCTGGCGCGCACGCGGTCCCGGATGTAGGTCCGCACTTCCTGGGTCGTGCTCTCGTCCTCCATGAGCCGCCGGTAATGGCGGCTGATGCGCAGATGCGGCAATTGCTCGTCGTTGAGGATGATGACGTAGCTGCCGTCAACCTTCTTGACGACGACCTCGGGCAATACATAGGCGGCCAGTTCGCCGGTGAAAAGGCGGCCCGGTTTCGGGTTCAGCGACGCGATCGTCGCGGCGGCCTTATGGACGCCGTCGACGTCGGTGCCGATCGCCCGGGCGATGTCGGCGTACTTGTGCGCGCCGAGCTGTTCGAGGTGCGATCGCACGATATCGCCGGCCGCGGAATCGGCCAAGCCGAGGCGTTCGAGCTGCAGCAGCAGGCAGTCGCGCAGATCCAGCGCGCCGACGCCGATGGGGTGGAAATCCTGGATGACCGCGAGAATATCGTTCAGATGTTCCTCGTGGAACGGTGTCGAACCGGCGAGCTCGGCCATGGTCGAGGTCAGGTAGCCGTCGTCGTCGATGCTGCCGATGATCATCTCGCCGATCTGACGGTCCTGGTCGGACAGGTCGGCGAGTGCGAGCTGTCGGAGAAGATGCTCCTGCAGCGATTCGGGCTGAGGAAGCGAATCCATGAGGAACTGGCGTTTCCGTTCCTCGTCGGGCGAATACGCGCGGTTGTCGATATCCTGATAGAAGTAGTCGCGCCATTCGTCATCCAGACGGGTGAGGACTTCGAACTCCTTATCGAACTCCATCTCCTTCGATTCGTCGGGTGTCTCGGGCGTTTCGGGTTCGACCTCCAGGGTGGCCGACTCCATCGGAGTCTCCTCGAGCGTGGGGTTCTGTTCGAGTTCCTTCTGGATCATGGCGCGCAGTTCCAGCACCGGCACCTGCAGCATCTCCAGCGACTGGCGCAACTGGGGCGCCAGCACCATCTGCAGGCGTTGACTCTGGCTCAGCGATAGAGTTTGACTTGGCATAGCCGTCCGTCGACATGGGCGCGCGACACTTTCGACGCCGGCCGTGACTGTAGACGAACGCGGGATGATCTCAAGTAAATACGGCGTCGGAAGGCCATACGCGAGGGCATACGTTCGTGGTGCGCGGTTCCGCCGGAACCGCAAGGGATCGAAAATCGGACTTCCGTCGCTAAAGAGCCTGAGGTTGCGCCGACGCGCGGTGTAGCGTATGGTGTCGACATGCGGATTTCGGGTGGAGTGTTGCGCGGGCGGACGGTTCGGGTGCCGAAGGCCGGTGTGCGGCCGACGCAGGACAGCGTGCGGGAGGCGGTGTTTTCCATGCTCCAGCCCGTGCTGCCGGGCTGCCGGTTCCTGGATATCTATGCCGGGAGCGGTGCCGTCGGACTGGAAGCGGCCAGTCGTGGCGCCGCGTGCGTGTGGTGGGTCGAGAACCACGTCCATACCCATGCCCTGTTGCGACGCAACGTCGACGAACTCGCGCCGGGATTGCCGGAACCGCGGCCTGAATTGCGGTGCGTTCGACAGGACGCCGCGATATTTCTGAAAAAATCGCTTGTCAGCCCGCCGTTTGACATTATCTTTGCCGACCCTCCGTACGAACGGAAGCCGGCGCACGCTTCCGTCGACCCGTCCGGAGGGGTGGCCGAGGTCATCCTGCGGACGGTGCGCGAGTCGGGGATACTGGCGGCGCGCGGGTTGCTCGTGTTAGAGGAAGGCGCGCGGGGCTCGCCCTCAGGCGAGCCGGGATGGGAATTGGTTCGCGAACGCCACTATGGCAGGACATTCGTGCGGGTGTACAAGCTGACGGGAGCAAGTCAATGACCAGTGTCGCGATCTATGCCGGCACCTTCGACCCGCTGACGTTCGGGCACCTCGACCTGATCGAGCGATGTTCGGAGATCTTTCCGCGGCTGATTCTGGCGATCACCAACTCGACGCCGAAGCAGACGCTTTTCACGGCCGAGGAACGCGCGGCGATGGCGCGTGAAGTCATCGACGACCTCTGCCTGCGCAACGTCGAAATCGAGATTTTCGACGGGCTGTTGGTTCATTACGCGCGCCGCTCCGGCGTGCGCGTGATCATCCGCGGGTTACGGGCGTACTCCGACTTCGAATACGAGTTTCAGATGGCCTTGACCAACCGCAAACTGGCGCCGGACATCGAGACGCTGTTCATGATGCCCAAGGAAATTCACAGCTACGTCAGTTCCAGCACCGTCCGCGAAGTGGCGTCGCTGGGGGGGCGTCTGGACGATTTCGTGCCGCCGGCGGTCCAGCGCGAGTTGGTGAAGCGTTTTGGCGGCGACCGAAGTCCGGAGGCGATCGGTGCACATTGATCTGGCACGGATTCCGGACGATGGGCTGGTGCTCGAAGGCGACGAGCCCGATTGCGAGATCGATTGGGCTCGCGGGCCCGCGGTGCATGCGCAAGGCCCTGTCCACTACCGGCTTGTCGCCCGGATCGTCACGGGCGAACTGCTGGTCGACGGGGCGCTCTCGGTGCTGGCGTCGGTACGGTGTTCGCGGTGCGCCGAGTCCTACGGCGCCGAGATTCGCGAACCCGCGTACCACTATGATCAACCGGTCACCGATGCCACTGCATCTGTGGACTTGACCGAGGATATGCGCGAAGCTATGATCCTTGCTTTTCCGTCGTATCCGATTTGTGAAGTGACGTGCAAGGGGCTGTGTCCCGCGTGCGGAGCGAACCTGAATCGAGGGACATGCGATTGCCGCGCGCCGGAGGAACGGCGTTGGTCGGCGCTCGATACATTGAACGAGTTGAAATAATCAGTGCCGGCGCGTGTTTCCGGGAAACTCCGTGTCATTGGGGCATGGGGTGACGGGAATGCGTGCCGGCAACCGGAATGCCATCCGGGTTCGGGAGGAGCAACAATGGCCGTACCAAAAAGAAAGACCTCGAAGAGTCGTATCCGCTCGCGGCGTGCCGCGAATCCGCGTTCCGTCCGGGCGGCGCAGGCCTGTCCGGAGTGCGGTGCACCCCAGGAGCCGCATCGTGTATGCGCGGCCTGCGGGAAGTACCGCGGGCGCCAGGTACTGACGATCGAGTCCGACTAGCCCCGAGAACGGCATGCGTATTGCGCTTGATGCCATGGGCGGCGATTTCGCCCCGCGCGAGATTGTCGTGGGTGCCGTCGAGGCGGCCCGCGAGTTAAAGAGCGTTGACAAGCTCATTCTGGTCGGCGACGAAACGGCGATCCGGAAAGAGCTGGCGCGATTCGGCAACGTGCCGGGATCGATCGAGATCGTCCATGCCTCCGAGGTTGTCGGAATGGATGAGAAGCCCGCGCTGGCGGTTCGCCGTAAGCGCGATTCTTCGATCGGGCGTGCCGTGGACCTCGTGAAGGCCGGCGATGCCGAGGCGATCGTTTCGGCCGGCAACACGGGGGCCGCCGTGGCGGCTTCGACACTGAAGCTGCGTGTTCTCGACGGTGTGGAACGTCCCGCCATCGCGACGGTCATGCCGACGCCCGAGCGCCCGTTCGTCCTGCTCGACGCCGGTGCGACGATCGATTGCACGGCGCACATGCTCTTTCAGTTTGCCGTCATGGGCAGCGTCTACTCGCAGGTCGTCCTGGGGCGTGAATCGCCGGTCGTGGGACTTCTAAGCATTGGCGGGGAGGACATCAAGGGCAATGACGTGACGCGCGACGCATTCGCGAAATTGCAGGCGTCGCCGCTCAATTTCCGCGGCAACGTGGAAGGGCATGACTTGTTCCTGGGTGAGACGGACGTTGTGGCGTGCGACGGGTTCGTCGGCAATGTCGTGTTGAAGTCATCCGAGAGTGTCGCCCATGCCATCGGAAAATGGATGAAGCGCGAGTTCACGTCGAACCCCGTGCGGATACTCGGGTCGATGTTCCTGCGTGGCGCGCTGCGGGCGATGAAGCGGCGGCTGGATCCCGAGCTTTACGGTGGCGCTCCGCTGCTCGGGGTGAATGGCGTCTGCATCATCACGCATGGCGCGTCCTCGCACCGGGCCATCTACCATGCCGTGCGCGTGGCCGGCACGTCGGTCCACCAACACTTGAATGAGCGGATTATCGCGGAACTCGCGAAGATGGGTGAAGAGCGATGAGCGAAGCGAAACGGGTCGGGCGGTCGGTTTCCATCGTCGGTACGGGGTCCTATGTGCCTGACCGTATCCTGACGAACCATGATCTGGAAACCATGATCGACACGACCGACGAATGGATTGTCACACGCACCGGGATGAAGGAGCGCCGGATCGCCCGCGACGGGGAGTACACGTCGGATATGGCGGCGGCGGCGGCGCGCCATGCTTTGGCGGCCGCCGAGGTGGGCGTCGATGCCGTCGACCTCATCATCGTGGCGACCATTACGCCCGATATGCCCTTCCCGAGTACGGCGTGCATCGTGCAACAGGCGATCGGCGCCTCGCACGCACTTTGTTTTGACCTGGTGGCCGCCTGTTCCGGGTTTTTGTATGCGATGGAAACGGCGCGAGGACTGGTGGCCAGCGGGTTGTATGAGACCGCGCTGGTCATCGGCGCCGAAAAGATGAGCAGCATTGTCGATTGGCAAGACCGCGCGACCTGCGTGCTGTTCGGCGATGGGGCCGGGGCGGTTGTGCTGCAGGCGAAGCCGGGGCGACGCGGGATCCTGTCCTGTGTCGCCGATGCGGACGGCGGGCTGGGCGATCTGCTGCTTGTGCCGGGCGGAGGGTGCCGTCACCCGGCCTCCCATGCGACGGTCGACGCGCGTCTGCACTACCTTAAGATGGGCGGGAATACCGTCTTCAAGCACGCCGTGAGGTGCATGTGCGATGCGGCGGCCGCGGCGATGGCGAAAGCTGGAGTGACGATCGGTCAGATCGACTGCATCATTCCCCATCAGGCGAATATGCGTATCATCCAGGCCATCGCCGACCGCGTCGGCGTGCCCATGGACCGCTTTGTCATCAACCTTGACCGCGTGGGCAATACGACGGCGGCGACCGTTCCGCTGGCGCTCGACGAAGCGGTTAAGAGCGGCAAAGTGCGTCCCGGCGATTTGATCCTCTTTACCGTATTCGGTGGCGGCTTCACATGGGGCGCCGCGGTGTTGGAGTTGTGACGCGCGTTGTCCCGGCAGTCCGGCGGAGTGGCCGTGCGTGAGCGGTGCCGCGGGTTGTCGTGGGGCAGGAAGTCACGGTTGGCTATCCCGGCCGGCCGATAGAAAGGAACGACAGATGAGCAGGGCCGTTGTATTTTCGGGGCAGGGCGCCCAATTTGTGGGGATGGGGAAGGATCTTGCCGCGGCGTATCCGGCATGTCGTGGACTTTACGAGAAGGCGGACGAGGTTCTGGGGTACGCGCTCTCGAAGCTGTGCTTCGAAGGCCCGATCGAAGAGCTGACGAAGTCGAACCACTGTCAGCCCGCGATTTTCGTTACCAGCGTCGTCTGCTGGACGGCGTTGCGCGAACGTCTGCCGGGGCTGCGGGTCGCGGCCACGGCCGGTCTCAGCCTCGGCGAATGGTCGGCGCTCCATGCGGCGGGCGTCCTGTCGTTCGAGGATGCCTTGCGGGTGCTTGAGGCCCGCGGGCGGTTCATGCAGGAAGCCTGTGAAGAGCGCGCGGGCGGGATGATCAGCCTGATGGGGCTCACGCTGGCGCAGACCGAACAGGTATGCGCACGGACCGGTTGCGAGATCGCAAACCTGAACGCGGAGGGGCAGATCGTCCTTTCGGGTGAAATGGCCCGCATTGCCGACGCCGAGAAGGTGGCGGCCGAACTCGGGGCCAAACGCGCCGTCGTTCTACAGGTCGCCGGCGCCTTCCATTCCTCGCTGATGGCATCCGCCGCTCCACGGTTGGAGGCGGTTCTTGCGGGGATGACGTTTCGGGAACCCGCGATCCCGGTCGTGGCCAACGTGACCGGCAAGCCGCACGGCAACGGAGACATGATCCGTCGCGAGATGGTGCGGCAGGTGACGGGCACGGTGCATTGGTACGAGGGCATCGCGTGGATGAGCGGTGCCGGTGTCGATACGTTCATCGAATGCGGCCCCGGTAAGGTGCTCACGGGGCTGATTAAGCGGACCGCCGGCACGGCGGCGCTGCACAACATTCAGGACTGTGCGGGACTCGACAAGACGGTGCCGGCGCTCGGGTAGGGCGATGGCGGGCAAACGTGGATGGGCGGCCATCCGGTGAATCGTTACGTGTGACGAGGAGATGAACATGGGAACATTGGATGGGAAGACGGCGCTGGTGACGGGCGCGGCGCGTGGGATCGGCCGGTCCATCGCCGAGGCGTTGGCCGCGAACGGCGCGGATATCGTGGCCTGCGACCTGCAGGCTGACTGGCTGAGCGACACTGCGGCCGCGGTGACGGCGCTCGGGCGGAAGGCGCTCTGTCTGGCCGTGAACGTCAGTAGTTCCGATGGCGTGAACGCATGCGTCGACGAGGCGGTGAAGCAGTGCGGCCACATCGATATCCTCGTGAACAACGCGGGGATCACGCGCGATGGGCTGTTGGTGCGGATGAGCGAGGAAGACTGGGACGCGGTGCTGGACGTCAATCTCAAGGGAACATTCCTCTTCACCCGGGCCGTCAGCCGCCCGATGATGAAACAGCGCAGCGGCGCGATCGTCAACATTGCCTCGATTATTGGCTTGATCGGCAACGCGGGACAATGTAACTATGCGGCATCGAAAGCGGGGGTCATCGCCCTCACGAAATCGTCTGCCAAAGAGCTGGCCGGCCGGAATATCCGCGTCAATGCGGTGGCGCCAGGGTTCATTCAGTCGAAGATGACGGACGTTCTGGCGGAGGATGTGAAGAGCAGGATGCTGGAAGCCATCCCGATGAAGCGTTTCGGGTTGCCCGAGGACGTGGCGAAAGCCGTGTTGTTCCTGGCGGGCGAAGAGTCGTCGTACGTGACCGGACAGGTTCTGACGATTAGTGGTGGCATGGTGATGTAGTGTCGGTGTAGGATGAACGAGATTTGGCGACCGGCAATGCTCGCGCGGTCGCTCGAGTAAGAAGCAAGGAGAAGGAAATGGCACTGGAAGATAAAGTCAAAGAGATCATCGTCGAGCAGCTTGGGGTCAACGCCGACCAGGTCACGAACAGCGCCTCGTTTATCGAGGACCTGGGCGCCGACTCCCTGGATACGGTCGAACTCGTCATGGCGTTTGAGGAAGAGTTCGGTACCGAGATTCCGGACGAGGATGCCGAGAAGCTCACGACGGTTCAGGCCGTTCTGGACTACATGAAGGAAAAAGGCATCGAGGGTTGATCAGCCATTCCTGACTCTGTAACGGCCGAGGAGGGGCGTGCTGAGCTTCTCCTCGGTCGTTTTTGTCGGAATTGGCGCTATTTACCAGGGAGCGGGCAGTGGAAAAGAGACGAGTAGTTGTGACGGGCATCGGCGTGGTCACGCCGATCGGATCGACGCGTGAACGCTTCTGGGAGGCTTTGGCCGCCGGCCGCGGCGGGATCGCCAGGATCGCCAGCTTCGATGCCTCCGAGTATGCGGCCCAGATTGCCGCCGAGGTCACGGATCTGGACATCGACCAGTACATCGACCGCAAAGAACAGCGGCGTATGGACCGCTACAGCCAGTTTGCCGTGGCCGCCGCCAAGATGGCCATGGCCGAAGCCGCCTTCGACCGTGAAAAGATCGCTCCCGAGCGCATGGGTTGCGTTGTCGGCGCCGGCGTGGGAGGCCTGTGGACCATCGAGATCCAGCACAAGATTCTGTTCGATCGCGGGCCTTCCCGCTGTTCGCCGTTCATGATCCCGCAGATGATACCGAATATCGCCGCGGGACTGATAGCCATCGATCACAACCTGAAAGGGCCTAACTACGCGGTTTGCTCGGCCTGCGCGACGGCCGCCCATGCGATCGGCGATGCGCTTTACATGATTCAGCGTGACGATGCCGATGTCGTGCTGGCCGGTGGCGCCGAAGCCCCGATCACGCCGCTTGGCGTGGCCGGTTTCTCGGCCATCAAGGCGCTCAGCACGCGCAATGACGACCCGACGACAGCCAGCCGTCCGTTCGACAAGGACCGGGACGGTTTCGTCATGGGCGAAGGCGCCGCCGTGTTTGTCCTCGAGGAGTTGGAACACGCCCGCAAGCGGGGCGCCAATATCTACTGCGAGGTCGGTGGCGTGGGCATGACGTGCGATGCCTATCACATGACGGCACCGGCCGATGACGGTGCGGGCGCCGCCCGGGCGATGGTCCTTGCGATGCGTCAGTCCGGCGTCAATCCGTCGGACATCGACTACGTCAACGCGCATGGCACCAGTACGCCGCTGAACGACAAGATCGAGACACGTGCCATCAAGAGCGCGCTTGGCGAAACCGATGCGCGCCGCGTCATGATCAGTTCGACGAAATCGATGACCGGGCATCTGCTCGGAGCGGCCGCCGGCGCCGAAACCGCAGCCTGCATCATGGCGATGAAAACGGGGGTCGTTCCACCGACGATCAACCAGATTACCGCCGATCCGGAGTGCGATCTCGACTACGTGCCGAACACGGCGCGCCAGGCCAAGGTCAATGTCTGCCTGAACAACTCGTTGGGATTCGGCGGGCACAACGCCTGCGTGTGTCTTAAGAATATCTGAGTTGGCCTCCGCGGCGCGGGTATGACGCGGCCCGCGTGCGCGGGATCGGGCGATTTCGTTAATAAATTGACAGATCTGCGATCCGCCGTGTAACGTCCGCTCATGGATCGGGTCAAACACGGCTTGCCGCCGTTGGTCGTGCGGCGTCTTCCGAAGTATCTGGCATATGTTCAGGAGCTTGGGGATGCGGGCGTCGAGTGGGTATCCTCGAATGCCCTGGCCGAGCAGCTTGGTCTGACGAGTTCAACCGTGCGCCAGGATTTCTCGTACTTCGAGTTCCGGGGTACGTCCAAGCGTGGGTACGAGGTGCACGGCCTCTGCCGCATGCTGGAAGCGATGCTGGGCGTCAACCGCGAATGGCGTATGGTTGTCGTCGGCGCCGGCAACCTCGGCAAGGCGCTGGCCCTGCATGAGGAGTTCGGGCGACGGGGCTTCCTCATCTGCGGGGTTTTCGATAATGACCCGTCCAAGGTCGGACGCCGCATCGGGAAGCTGACGATTCAAGGCATGCGGGAGCTGCCGGCCGCGATCGGCGATCTCAAGGTGAGCATCGGCATGATTGCCGTGCCGGCTCCGGCAGCCCAGCAGGTGGCCGATCTGTTGATCGCGTCAGGTGTGACCGGGTTGCTGAACCTGGCGCTCACGCATCTGGTCGTGCCCAAGTGGGTATCGGTCATCGATTCCCGCATCGTGGCCAGTCTGCTGGAACTGACGCATCTGGTGACCTTCCGCGAGTAGGCGGAAACGGGCGTCGGGGATCGGTTTTCCCGTGCATCCCGACGCCTTCTCGTGCATGCTGCCGCCGGTTTCGTTGTGAAGGACGGGAGCGAAAGGCAAGGGTGACCATGGCGGAAGGCGAGACGAACGAATATCGCGAGCAGCGGCTGACCAACATGCGTGAACTCGAGCGGCTTGGCTACCAGCCGTTCGGTTGCGCGTTCGAGAGAACCGGGCGCCTCGACGCGATCCGGGCCGGCTTCACGGAAGGGAGCGCGGTGCGCGCGGCCGGACGGATCATGTCGGTCCGAGCGATGGGCAAGACGGTTTTCGTCGATCTGCGTGACGGGTCCGGTCGGTTGCAGTTGTTTGTCAACGGCAAGGAGATGGGGGACGCGGCTTTCGCGGCCTTCGGCTTGCTGGACCTGGGTGACCACATCGGCGTCGAGGGCGTCCTTTTTACGACGCGGACCGGCGAGCAGACGATCAAGGTGCGCGTCTGGACGCTGCTGTCGAAGGCGTTGCAGCCACTGCCGGAGAAGTGGCACGGGCTGAAAGACGTGGAGCAGCGCTACCGGCAGCGCTACCTCGACCTGATCGCCAATCCGGAGTCCCGCGAGCTCTTCAACCGGCGTATCCGGGCGGTGCAGGAAATCCGTCGCTATCTGGTCGATCGCGGGTACGATGAGGTCGAGACGCCGATGATGCAGGCCGAAGCGGGTGGGGCGGCGGCTCAGCCGTTCGTGACGCGCTACACGGCGTTGCATACGGACATGTGCCTGCGGATCGCGCTCGAACTTTACCTGAAGCGACTCCTGGTGGGCGGTTTCGACAAGGTCTTCGAGTTGAACCGTTGTTTCCGCAACGAAGGACTCGATCGTACGCACAACCCCGAGTTCACGATGCTCGAACTCTACGAGGCCTACAGCGATGTCGAAGGCATGAAGCGCCTGATCGAGGGACTGATCACGCACGTGGCCGGGACGGTGTATGGGACGTTGCGTGTCGGCGAGGGCGATGCGATGGTCGACCTGACCCCCCCATGGCGTGAGGTGACGTACCGCGAGTTGATCCTGGCGACGATGGGTGACGATTGGTATGCGCTTGCCCCGGCCGAGGCGCGCGCCCGCGCCGAGGCGAAGGGGTTGTCGCTGGACCCAGCGTGGGACATGGTGCTCGTCACGCATGAGGTCTATGAGAAACTGATCGAGAAGACCCTGTGGCAGCCGACATTCGTGCGGCGTCTGCCCGCCGCGCTGATTCCGCTCGCCAAGACCTGCGCCGACGACCCCCAGGCGGCGGACGTGTTCGAACTCGTCATCGCCGGACAGGAAATCGCCCCGGCGTATACGGAATTGAACGATCCGCTGGCGCAGCGCGAACGGCTTGTTCGGCAGGCCGGTGACGATCCCGAAAAGGTCGATGCGGATTTTCTGCTCGCGCTCGAGCACGGCATGCCGCCCGCCGGCGGGATGGGCGTCGGAATCGACCGACTGATCATGATCCTGTCCGGCGTCGAGGCGATCCGCGACGTCATTCTGTTCCCGCAACTGCGTCCGCGGAAGGATTAGCACCCCGGGGAGTCCGTCATGCTGCCGTTTTCACTCTTTCTGGCGCTGAAGTACCTGCGTCCGAAGCGATCGTTCATCTCCGTCGTCACGGTGATCTCGATCCTCGGCGTCCTGCTGGGCGTGGCGATCCTCGTGATCGTCCTATCGGTGATGACCGGCTTCGATAACATGTGGCGCGAGAAGATCCTGAGCTTCAAGCCCCATATGACCGTGACGAGCCGCCTGGGTGTCATCACGAACGAAACGCGGCTGTGCGAGGCGATCGAAGCGGTGCCGGGCGTCACCGGCGCGTCGCCGTCGGTCGAGACGCGCGTCATGCTGCAGTATGAAGGCCGGATGTGGGCGCCGGTGGTGCTCGGGCTGGATCCCGAGCGCGCGGGCCGGATCAGCCGTATTCCAAACGATCCGCAGTACATGTACGCGGGCTCGTTCGACCTGGCCGACGACGCCATCGTGCTGGGTATCGATACGGCGATGCGCATGGGCATTACGCAGGACGCGCAGGTGCTGGTGTACTCGCCATCGAGCGTCGGCGATGCCTCGGAACTGCACCTTCCCGAGGAACTGCGCGTATCCGGCATCTTCGACATGGGTATGCGCGATTTCGATTCCGGTTACGTCTTTACCTCCCTCGCGGTCGCGCGCGACCTCGTGGGCCTAGACGCGGGGGCGTACACGATTTACGTGATGACCGACGATGCGTTCAAGTTCGCGCCGTATGCCCGGGCCGTTCGCGAGGCCATCGGTCCGCTGTACGAGGTGCGGACCTGGCAGGAAATCGACCAATTGCTCTTCGATGCGCTCAGTCACGAGAAGACGATGATGTTCGTACTGTTGGTCTTCATCACGGTGGTGGCGATCTTCTGCGTCACGAATACGTTGATCGTGATCACCGTGCAGAAGACGCGCGAGATCGGACTGCTCAAGGCCCTCGGCTTCCCGACATGGAAAATTACGGCGGCGTTCGTGTGTCACGGCTGGATCCAGTGCCTGGCGGGTACCGTGGCGGGCATCGGCGTGGGACTTCTGGTGCTGGTCCACCTCAAGGCGATCGTGCGTTTTCTGGCCAACTGCAACGTTTCGGTGTTCCCGAAAGAAATCTACGGACTAAGCGAGATTCCCTGGCAGACCTCGCCGATGGAGTTGGTGCACATCGGTTTGTTTGTCATGGCGTTCTGCACGCTGTCGAGCATTTTGCCGGCTTATCGGGCCGCGCGACTGGATCCGGTCGAGGCGTTGCGGCAGGAGTAGGAACGGGGGCGTCGGATGACGCGTGGAGTGTGTCAATGACAACGGTTCTGGAAGCGAGAGGGATCTGGAAGACGTACCACATCCGCCGCACGGCGGTGTCGGTGCTGACCGGCGCCGACCTGACCGTGGCGGCAGGCGAGGCGGTATCCATCATCGGCCTGAGCGGCGCCGGCAAGAGCACGCTGCTGCACATTCTCGGGGGTCTGGACCGTCCGGACCGCGGCGCCGTGCGGGTCAGAGCGGACGATCTCTATGCGCTGTCGGCGGGGCGCCGGACGGCGATCCGCGCACGGCATATCGGGTTCGTGTTTCAGTCGTACCATCTGCTGCCCGAGATGGACGTGATTGAGAACGTCATGCTGCCGGCGATGGCCTTTGGCGGGGCCGGCATGCGATCGAAGGGGCGCCGCCGCGCGGCGGAATTGCTGACGGCCGTGGGTCTGGCCGAGCGGGCGAGGCACCGCCCGATGGAACTATCGGGCGGCGAACAGCAGCGGGTAGCCATCGCCCGGGCGCTGATGAACGAACCCGAACTCATCCTCGCCGATGAGCCGACGGGGAACCTGGATGAGCGCACGGGCGCCATCGTTCTCGATCAGCTCTTCAACCTGGCGCGCGAACGGGGCCGTTCGCTCGTGATGGTGACGCATAACCGGGTCATCGCCGAGCGGTGCGACCGCGTGCTGCGGCTTGCCGACGGACGCATCGTCCCCGCGTAGGGGCACACCGGGAAGTCGCTCTTGCCCCACCGGTTGCGGTGGAGCGATGATAGACGGCCACTTGTACGAAGGAGTAACGTCATGCCCATCTACGAATATGAATGCCGCGCGTGCGGCAAGTCGTTCGAGCACCTCGCCCGCACGTTGACCGAGAAGGCGCCGGCCTGTCCGTCATGCGGAGCGAAGAAACCCGCGAAGCAGCTTTCGACGTTCAGTGCGGCGGTAGCCGCGCCGTCGGCGCCCCATTGCAGTCTGGGCGCCTGTCCGTCGGGTTCCTGCTGTGCCAACGGCGGTTGCCCAAGGGGGTAGGCGCTTCAGGGAGTGCGGGGGGCACTAATCCTGTAAAGCGCCAATCGCCCGGCGTGTCAAACCGTCGTTTTGCGGCGCTAGACATCCGTCGGGAAGCCGGCCATGCGGATGAGCCGTTCGTCCGATACCCCGAGTCGGCAACCCAGCGTGAGCGCGGCCCGACGCAGCATGCCGCGGCCGGTGCCGTGAGCCCGCCAGTGCCGTGAGGACGCCAGCAGCGATGGCGCGATGGTGACGACGCGACCGCGTCCGCGCAGGCGGCGCACGAGATCGTAGTCTTCGAGCACGGGCATATCGGCGTAACCACCGACAGCCTCGAAGGTGTCGGCCCGCATGAAGATGCCCTGATTGCCGCGCGGCGCCTGGGAAACCCGGCTGCGCCAATTGGCCGCGCTCTCGGCCGCGCGCACGAGCGCGCCGTCCGCATCGACCGCGAGGCGGAATGCGCCCGCGACGACATGCGGAGACTCCAGCGCTTCCTGAATGAGGGACGAGCATTCGGTCGGGAGCTGACAATCGGCGTGCAGGAACAGCAGGATCCCGCCGCGCGCGGCGCGTGCGCCGGCGTTCATCTGCCGCGCCCGCCCGCGCGGGGCCTGGATGACGGCGGCGCCGGCGGCCCGCGCGACTTCGACCGTGGCGTCGATGCTGCCGCCGTCGACGACAATGACTTCACCGGCCGTGCTCCGGGCGCTTGTCACGGCGCCGGCAACGTGCGCGGCTTCGTTCAGCGTCGGAATGATGACCGATATGCGGTTGATGGCTTCGCCCTTGCGGGTCGTCGTGCGCAACGCCTCCCAGGTCCACAGATCGGCCGGTACATCGACATCGGTGAGCGGGGGGAGCCAGTGAATGGACATGCCGAGCGTCTCGGCGCGGCTCAGTGTCTCGCGGAGAACGGCGTCCGTCCCCCACGGGATGTTCGCGAACAGGTCGGGACTTGGACGCGATAGCCCCACGAGGTAGTAGCTGCCGTCGGTGGCCGGCCCGAGCACGAGGTCGTGGCTGCCGAGGGCATCGAAGGCCGTATGGATGATGTCCGCCGTGAGTCCCGGACAGTCGGTGCCGACGACGATCGTGCGGCGGCCGGGATCCGTGAGCGTGGTCCCGAAAATGTCGGTCAGTCGCCGCCCGAGGTGCGGATCGGGCTGGCGCACATAGTCAAGCCCGCGTCCCAGCCAGCCGCGCATCTGGCGTTGCCGTCCCTCGGAGAAACAGACGCCGATGCCGATCGGGTGCCCCGCGGACGCGATCCGGCAGGTCAGCAAGGTGCGTCCCGTCATGGAGCGTTGGATCGCGGCGGCGCGTTCGGGGCCCACGGCGGGAATGAGCTGCGTCTTGGTTCGGCCGGGGCGTGGCCATTTGGCAAAGACGATCAGGTTGGCCGATGATTGACGCATAGTCGGACTCTATCCACAAACCGGCTGTTCGACAACCCGCAATTCCCGGTGATCATGGTTTTCGCCAGAGCTGCCGCGGTGTGTCGAGACGCGACAGGGCGCCCGAACCGGCGCTTACGGTCCGCCAGGACTCGTCCGGCAGTGTGAGGGTGACGACGCTGCATGTCGGCAGGTTCTCGATCGTCTCGCCGCTCAGATGGTTCACGAGATCGGTAAGTCCGGGGTTGTGCCCGACGAGCATGGCATGCCCGACCGTTGCCGGCAGCTCGCGGACCAGACGGCTGAGGTCGTCGGCCGACGCCAGGTAGATGTCCGGCATCCAGCGGATACCGTCGATGGGGTACCCGATGGCCTGGGCGATCGGTTTGACCGTCGCCGCGGCGCGCAGGGCCGGGCTGCTGTAGATGAGGTCGGGGCGCAGCCCGGTGTCGGCGAGGTGTCTGGCCATGCACGCGGCATCGTCGGACCCACGCTTGTTCAGGCTGCGATCGAAGTCCGGTTGCGCGGCGCGACTCCAGTCCGACTTGGCATGGCGGATCAGCGTCAGCGTTTTCATCGCGCAGCCCCCGCATCGGACAGTTCGAAGACCTCGGCCTCCAGTCGGGCGATCTTGTCGCGCAACCGCTCGATCTCTTCCACCTTGCGGGCCCGCAGCTTGGCCTTGCGCTCGCGTTCCGCGGCCGTGTCGTACTGGATGCGCGATTGCAGCACGGAGACGGCATACTGTTCGGTCGGATTCTCGGCGAGATCCGACTCGGGTTCGGCGATAATGTTGACGTCGTAGGACTCGAACAGCGCGAGCAGGCCGCTGAGCGTGCCGTGATCGGTGCCCAGTCGATCCATGCGGCGTACGATGACGCGGTTGACTTCGCCGTTCTCGACGGCCTCGATCAGGGCGCCCAGCGCGGCGCGCCCCGCGGCCGGGCTGCCCGCCCAGGCGGACGGCGGCTCGTGCCCCTCGCTGTCCGCGTCCGTGTAGACGTGTTCGTAAGCGACCGTGAGCCCGTGTTTGTGGGCGAGCGCCCGGGCGTCTTCGACCTGACGTTCGATCGATACCGCGCGATGGCTCTTTTCGCGCCGGCTGGATCTGGCGTAAATGCAGGCTTTCACGTGTTCCCTCCCATGGATCCAACGCGGTGCAGGTTAGTCCATCGTCGCGGTCGGGTCAACTCGGGATCAGCCGATGTTGCGGGCACGGACGAATCCTGCTATCTGTGGGCTGGCGATCGAGTTTGGGAGAGGCGATTGTGAAGATACTTTTTTGCGCACGGCATCTCTTGGGCAATGGCGGGCAGGAAGGGTATCTCAAGCGCCTGGCCGCCTATCTCGCCGGTCGGGGGCATGCGGTGGAAGTCCTGACCACGGCGGCGGACCCCATTGCGGGTGTGACGGTGACCCGCATCGACGCCCCCGCGCGCGGCGGACGGTCGCGCCGGGAATGGCAGGCGTGCGCGGCGATCGCCGCCGCGTTAGCGCGGCGCGCGGGCGATGTGTCGTTCGGCGGCCAGAAGTTGTGGGGGTGCTCGGTGCTGCGCCCCGGCGGCGGCGTGGAGGCCGCCTACTGGCGCGAATACCTGAACGACCGGTACCGCTGGGCGCCGGCGCGCCGTCTCGCGGCATGGTCCAGCGGGAAGCGCCGGCACGACCTCGATGCCGAGTCGCGGGGCTACCGCGATCCCGCATTGCGCGCCGTGATCGTCAACTCCGAGCTTGTGCGCGAAGGCCTGCGGCGACACTACCCCGGCGTTGCCGCACGCGCCCGCGTGATCTGCAACGGGGCCGACACGACGCGCTTTCAGCCGCCGCGCGATAGCGGGCTGCGCGCCGCCGTGCACGACGGCCTGGGGTTGCGGCCGGATCGTCTCACCGCCGTCTTCTCCGGACACAACTTCCGGCTCAAGGGGTTGCCGCAGGCGATCGCCGCGGTGGCGGCCGCGACACGCCGCGGCGGGTGTTGTCAACTGATCGTGCTGGGCGGCGGCCGGCCGGGTCCGATGCGGCGTCAGGCGCGCCGCCTGGGTGTCGGCGACAGCGTGCGTTTCGTCGGCAACACAGCGGAACCCGAGCGCTACTACGCGGCCTCCGACGTGCTGCTGTTTCCCAGCTTCTACGACCCCTGCGCGAACGTCACCTTCGAAGCGCTCGCGTGCGGGCTGCCGGTGATCAGCACGCGCCGCAACGGGGCGTCGGAAGTGCTGTGCGACGCGCGCGACGGGTGGGTCGTCGAGCACCCCGACCATATCGCCGCGCTGGCGGAGCACCTGGCGATGCTGCGCGATCCGGCCCGTCTTGCCGACATGAAGAGCGCGGCCCGCGCGACGGCGCTACGCCATCCGATCGAGGCGAAGTTCGCGGAAATCGAGGCCACGCTGGCGGACATTGCCGGATAGCCGTTGCCGTGACGGCATGCGACGGACGATCCGGATGGCACCGGAAACGTCCCGGCGATCCCGGTACCCGATCCGGGCTGCGGTTGGAGAAATACTTGGCGTTGCGTCGGGCGGGCGTGGTAGTCTGACCGCCTTTCGTTCACCGAATGGGACGGCACGTGACTGGGGCTGTGCGGCTATGGAAAAGACGTGGGAAAAGAACCTCCTCGAACTGATCCGGCGGACATCGGTCGATCTGCCGCCGGATGTCGAGCAGGCGCTCCGGAAGTCGCTCGACGGCGAGGCCGATGGCAGCCATGCCCGCTGGGCTTTGAGGACGATGATCGACAACGTCGATCTCGCGCGCCGGAATACGACGCCGATCTGTCAGGACACCGGAAGCCTGCTGTTTTACTTTCGCGTGCCGGCCGGCTTTGACACGAATACGCTGGTCTCGGCGACACGCAACGCCGTGGCGCGCGCGACGCGCAAGGGGTATCTGCGTCAGAACACCGTCGACTCGCTGACCGGCGCCGCGTATGCGACCAATATCGGCAACGGGGCGCCGACGTTCCACTTCGATCAGGGCGCGCGCAAGACCGTCGAGGTGCGGCTCATGATGAAGGGCGGCGGTTGCGAGAATGTGGGTCGCCAATATGAGCTGCCGAATCCGGAGCTCGGCGCCGACCGCGATCTGGAGGGTGTGCGCCGTTGTGTGCTGGATGCGGTTTGGCGGGCCCAGGGACGTGGCTGCGCGCCCGGCGTGCTGGGCGTGTGCATCGGCGGCGATCGCGCGTCCGGCCATGCCTATGCCAAAGCGCAGTTCCTGCGCAAGCTGACCGATCGTTCCCCCGTCAAGGTTCTGGCGCGGCTTGAAGACCAACTGATGCGCGAAGCGGCTTCGCTGGATATCGGCCCCATGGGACTTACCGGGCGGACGGCCCTGCTGGGCGTCAAGATCGGGGCGCTGTGCCGGTTGCCGGCGTCGTATTTCGTGACGGTATCCTATATGTGTTGGGCGTGCCGGCGGCGGGGCGCCGTGTTCGGTCCTGAAGGCGGTATTCGACGCTGGTTGCAGTGAGCGGCTGAGGGATAAGGTCATGACGGAATCAGGATCGACCAAAACGCGCCCGCGCTCCGCGGAGCCGGTGTCGCTGTCGGTGCCGTGCGTGCGCGCGGCGGTTGAGCCGTTGCACGTCGGGCAGCCGATCGAGCTATCGGGCATGGTGTTTACGGGTCGCGACCGCTTCCACAAGTTCCTTGCCGGGGGCGGGGTGTCGCCAGTGCCGTTGGCCGATGCGGCCATCTATCACTGCGGGCCGGTGATCGTCGGGCGCCCCGGCGCCTGGCAGGTGCGTGCCGCGGGTCCGACGACGTCGATGCGCGAAGAGCCCTACATGGCGGAGATCATCCGACGCTTCGGCGTCCGTGTCATCATCGGCAAGGGCGGCATGGGACAGGCCACCCAGGCGGCCTGTCGCGAGCAGGGGTGCGTGTATCTGCAGGCGGTCGGCGGCGCGGCCAGCGTGATCGCCGAAGGCATCGCCGAAGTGGCCGGCGTGCATCTGATGGATCAGTTCGGCGCGGCCGAGGCCGTGTGGATGCTGCGGTTCGCGCGATTTCGCGCGGTCGTGACCATGGATGCGCATGGTGAGAGTCTTTATGAGGGTGTCGAGCAGGCATCGCGTCGCGCCGTGGAACGCGTCCTGGCCGGCGGTGTGTTTACGGCATCGGCGTAGGCGAGGCGGGGAGAACGGGTGCAGCGATGCGTGTCGTATTCATGGGGTCGGCGGAGATCGCCTGTCCATCCGTCGAGGCGATGCTGGCGGCGCCGGGGATCGACCTGGTCGGGATCGTGACGCAGCCCGACCGCCCCTCGGGCCGGTTGCTCAAGGCGCGGCCATGCCCGGCCTGCGCCTATGCCCGCCAACGCGGCATCGAGCCCTTCGCGCCGGTCAGCATCAACAGTCCCGAATCCGCGGCCTGGTTGGGCACCCTGGCCCCGGATGTCATCGTGGTGATCGCGTACGGACAACTCCTGCGTCCGCCTGTGCTCGCCCTGCCGCCGTTGGGCTGCATCAACGTGCACGCCTCGCTGTTGCCGCGCTACCGCGGGGCCGCGCCGATCCAGTGGGCGATCGCCAATGGGGAGACCGTCACCGGGGTTACGACGATGTTCATGGATGCGGGGATGGACACCGGCGATATGATCGGGCGCCGGTCGGTGCCGATCGCGCCTGACGATACGGCCGCCGAACTGCACGACAAGTTGGCGACGGTCGGCGCCGAGCTGCTTTTGGAGACGCTGGCGCGGGTGGCGGATGGAACGGCGCCGCGCGTGGCGCAGGATGCGGCGCTGGCGACCCATGCGCGCAAGCTGACCAAGGAGGATGGCGCCATCGATTGGCGGCAGTCGGCGGCGGCGATCCGCAATCACGTTCGCGGTTTCAACCCATGGCCGTGCTGCCACTGCCGCATGCCCGAACATGTTCTCCGCGGGCACGGTCAGGCGGATGCGCATGTGCTGCGCGTCCATCAGGTGGAGGTTCGCGAGGGTGGGGGCATGCCGGGCTCGGTCATCGCCCTGGCGCACGACGGGCCCGTGATCGCCTGCGGAACGGATGCGCTGGCGCTTGTGGAAGTGCAACCTGAGGGCCGTCGCCGGATGTCCGGCGCGGCGTATCTGTGCGGTCACACGCTCCAGGCGGGCGACCGCCTGTCGATGGCGTAAGATAGGGGAGGCGAGCGATGACGATCCGGACGTTGAATGTGAACCTGGGCGAACGCGGCTACACGATCCGCATGGGGCGGTCGCTGGCGGATGCTCTAACCGTGCCGGGGGATGGCGTCACGGCGTTGGTGATCTCCGACAGTCATGTCGCGCCGCTCTACCTGGATGCCTGCCGGGCGCGGTTGACCGAACTTGGCTATCGCGTGTATGCGGCTACGGTTCCGGCCGGCGAAGGCTCCAAGAGCCTGGCGTGTGCGGGCGACCTGTATGGGGCGGCCGTGGAGGCCGGCCTGGACCGCGGCTCCGTCGTCGTGGCGCTGGGCGGCGGCGTGGTCGGCGACCTCGCGGGATTTGTCGCCGGGACGTTCCTGCGCGGCATCCGGTTCATCCAGGCGCCGACCAGTCTGCTGGCAATGGTCGACAGTTCCGTGGGCGGGAAGACGGGCATCAACCTGCCGCGGGGCAAGAATCTGGTGGGCGTCTTCCACCAACCGGTGGAAGTGGCGATGGCCATGGACGCCCTCGCCACGTTGCCCGATCGCGAGTACCGCTCCGGCCTGGCGGAGGTCATCAAGTACGGTGTGATATGGGATGCCACCTTCTTCGAGCGGCTGGAGCGGGAGACCGCGCGGCTGACGGCACGCGATGCGGCGCTGCTGGAGGAGATCGTCGAGCGAAGCTGCGCGATCAAGGCCGAGGTTGTCGGGCTGGACGAGCGCGAATCCGGTGTGCGGGCGATCCTCAACTTCGGCCACACGTTCGGTCATGCCGTCGAGAACGCCGCGGGGTACGGGCGATTGCTTCACGGCGAGGCCGTCGCCATCGGCATGGCCTACGCGGCCCGGCTATCGGCGGCGGCGCGCGGATTGCCGGCGGATGAAGCCGAACGAATCGTCGCGCTGCTTGCCGCGGTCGGCTTGCCAACCCGTCCGTCCGACCTGGCGGGTTTGTCCGACTGGGGGGCGCTGCGCGCGACGATGTCGACCGACAAGAAGTCGCGGGGCCGCACGCCGCGGTTCGTTCTCGCCGAGCGTCTCGGCGCGGTCGTCTTCAATTGTGAAGTCGATGAGACGGTCCTGGCGCACGTGTATGCCGGCCTTTAGCACCTTATAGGTTGCGAACTGCTATGAGAACAAGTTGTTCAAGAGCCTGAATCTGCGGTTCGATTGGGTTGTGGGCGCAACCCACTCTAGCACCTTAACCCCAAGATTTGTCGTTGCCAGGCGTCGCGGCGGCGCGCACAATGCCGTCCCAGACCGGTATTTCGGCAACCACAACGAAGGAGGAACCGCATGAAGACTTGGAAACGTGGCGTAAGTGTCGCAATCGTCGCATGGATGGTGGCCGCGACGGCGGGGGCGACGGAAGGCGGGGGCGGCGCTTATCCGAACGGCGCCGAGGGTTTTATGACCGGTGCTCTCCCGCCGCCGGGCGATTATCTGATCAACTATGCGCTGTACTACACGGCCGATGCGCTCAAGGACGGCGATGGACGCCGGGTGCCGATCGACTTCGATCTCGAAGTGGCCGGTGTGGTGCTGCGTTACATCCACGTGACGGGCAAGACCATTCTGGGCGCCTCCTGGGCGCAGCATGTTTTCGTGCCGTTGCTGAACGTCGATGTGGCGACGCCGGGCGGCAGCGACAACAAGTTCGGCCTTGGCGATATCATCGTGGATCCGTTCATCCTGGGTTGGCACCGGCCGCCGTTTCATGTGGCCGCGGGCGTGGATGTCTATCTGCCGGTGGGGGCCTATGACGAAGACGACATGGCCAATGTGGGGCGGAACTACTGGACCGTCGAGCCCGTTCTCGCCTGCACGTACCTCGACCGGCACGGCATCGAGGTCTCCGGCAAACTCATGTACGACATCAACCTGGAAAACAGCGACACCGACTACGAGTCGGGCGACGAGCTGCACCTGGACTACGCCGTCGGGTTGCATGTCGGCAAATGGACGGTGGGCGTCGGCGGCTTCTGCTACGAGCAGGTCGGCGATGACAAAGGACCGGCGGGGACGGTTCCCGTCGACGGCAACAAGGGCAAGCAGTTTGCGTGGGGTCCCCAGGTTGCCTATCAGTGCGGGAACGTCGGTCTGGTGCTGGCGTATCAGGACGAGACCGAGACGGAGAACAAGCCCGAAGGCGAGCGCGTCTGGTTCAAGCTGATCGCGGCGCTCTAGCGCGATTCCTCGGCGCCGAGAATTTTTCCGAGCAGGGCGTTGGCTTCGAGGACATCCTCGTCGGGCACGCCGCGGGAGTTCTGGAGGATCTGGTTGACGATGTCGGCGGCCTGCTTGGCGTCGCCTTCGCGCCAGGCGATTTCGGCCAGGTGCATGCGGGCGCGAAACCAGCGGGGAGAGCCGGGAACGGCGCCTTGGAAGATGCGTGTCACGGCCTGCCGGGCTTTGGCGTAGTCGCCCGTGCGGATGTAGATCACGGCCAGGGTATCCACGATGCGGAGATTGTCGCCGGCCAGGATCTCGAGTTGCGGCAGGAGTTTGACGGCTTCGCCGACGCGTGTGGCATCTTGCGCCAGGGTATAGGCCAGGTTGTTGATCATCACCTCGTTGCCGGGATGCGCTTCGAGGCCGCGGCGCAGCAGGTCGGCGGCGCGGTCGTAGTTTTTCAACATGCGCGAGACCTCCGCGGCGACCACGTACGGCACGCGGTTGGTGGCACCGCCCTCGATGGCGGCGTTCATCTCGAAGAGCGCATCGATAATCTCCCACCCGCCGCGCCGGAAGCGAATGTAGCCGAGCATCTGCGCCCACAGCGGATTCTCGGGGTAGGCCTTGCGGAGTTGACGCAGCGCGTTGACCATGTCCGGATCGGTATCGATGTCGCCGTCGGCGATCCTGAGGCGCACGAGCTGTTCGTAGAAATCGGGCATGGGCCGGAGCGAGGCGCGAATGGCTTCCTCGGTGCAGTTCAGCGCCCAGGCTTCGTCACGGCTGTGCAGCGCGCAGCGGATGCCGAGCACGAAGGCGGGCAACAGGCCCCGGGCGCGCCGCGTCCCGTCCCGCGCGGCGATGGCGGCCTCGTCCTTCAGATTGCCCCGGTACAGGTATTCGCCGGCGCGAACCAGCGTGCCGGGAGGGAAGACCTGTTCGCGCGCGGCGCGGCTGACGCTCTCGCGCACCCAGACGCGCACACCCTCGTCCGGGACGACGCGGAAAATGCCGTCGTCGCGTGGAAGCTGGGTGCGTGCGACCAGCTCCGCGAGCCAAAGCTCGGGGTCGTCCGGGCAGGCCAGACGCGCATCGGTGATGGTCAGCCGGTCCGCGCCGGACAAGCCGACCGCGATGCGATGGAGCAGGGAGACCTCCGGCAGATGGACGATCGCCCGCCGGGCGGCGACCAGGGCTTCGCTGAAGCGCTCCTCGCGGCAGAGCAGGAGCGTCAGTTGGTTCAGGGCGATGGCCTTCTCCACGCGGTCGCGACCGAGCGCCTCCCACGTGTCGGGCGACGCCAGCGGCCCCTTGCACCCCTCGGCGTAGGCCCGCAGCCAGTTCTGCATCATCGCGCGCAGGGCGGGGCTGGGCGTACCGGCCAGGTTGCCGCGGATCGTAGCCGCCGTATCCGCGAGTTCGGGTTCGGACGGCAGCGCGACCTGGTGCCACAGGACCGACAGTTCGGCGGGGGGCAGGTTCACCTGCTGGACAAGCCCGGGCGGGACCTGAAGCACGGGGATCGCGTGTTTGCGACAGAAGGATTCGACCTCGTTGTAGCGTTCCGAGTCATACAGGGCGCGGGCTTCCAGCATGTCGAGATCCTGCTGATTGCGCACGCGCGGCTGCGAGAGGAGGAACAGCGCTTCCTCCGGGCTGCCGTAGGCTGCCGCGGCGCGCGCCTGCATCGCCCTGGCCTGGGTCGCGTAGGGGTAGCGTTTGACTGCTTCACGCGTGGTGTATAGCGCGGCGACGCCGAGCCGGAGCTCGATCTGGGCGCGTCCCAGCCGTAGGAGCGGCAGAAGGTGTACGCCATGCATCGTGGAAGGGCGGTTGTCGAGGGGCGCCCAGCTTTCGGCGAGGGCGTTGCTCAGCGCCGCGGGCGGCATGGACCGGGCGTCCGGGGCCAGGTAATCGCGCAGCGTCTCGTAGACGTTGACCCAATCCGCCTGGCGCTCGTAGACTTCGGAAAGCACGACGCGGGCGGCTTCCCGCTCCTCGGGATGGCGGGAGACGATTTCCGCGAGTTCGGCGCGTGCGCCATCGACTTCGTCGCCCATCTCCAGCGCCCGCACGTAGAGGTACTGCATATCGATGCTGAGTTCGCCGCGGTGCTGGCGCGCTTCGAATTCGCGTAGGGCGCGACGGAGGAACTCCTTACGGCTCTCCAGAATGTCTTCGGGCGCCAGCGCGTCGCCATGCGGCACGAGGCGCGTCAGCGGCGTCCAGTGCGGCGATAGGCGGGCGAACAGGTAGAAGGGGCGCAGGTCGAGCGTTTCCGACGCCGAGCCGGCGGCGATGCCGAGCCGGCGTTTACGGTACTGAAACCAGCGATTCCCGTAGACGGCGACGGCCATGCCGAGGGCGGGATGCGAGGCGTCGATTTGCCGGATGCGCTCGTGGACGGTCCAGAGCAGGTCGGGCCGCGACAACTGCGCGCATTTGTAGAGCAGCTCATAGAGACGATCCGGGCTGTCCATCGCGCGCACCGCGCGGTAGAGGTGTTGCGCGAACCGGTCTTCCCACTCGCCGCCCTCGCGTTTCAGCGCCATGAAATACAGCGGTTCAAGCACCCGCGGGTCCGCGGGCCAGCGTTCCGCGCATTCGGTGGCGATGGCCGCGACGCGGGGCACGTTGTCGAGGTTCATGTAGGCCTCCAGCAGCGAATAGGCCTGGACCGGATTCGCATAGGGAATCGGGATGTCCGAATCGGCGATCGCCTGCCATTTCCGGTGAACGCGCAGGTAGGGGTAGAGGTTGCGGATGCGTCCGGCGTTGGGCATCCAGCCCGACGCCGTGACGACATGGACGGCGACGTCTTCGACGTTGTTGCCGCGCAGCGCCATTTCGGCCAGCACCATGGCCACGCGGGGGTCATGGCGTCGTAAGTCCTCGGGTAGGGACGCCACGATGGCCCCGGCATCCTCGATGCGACCGATGGACATCAGCGCGTAGGCGCGGAGGACGCGGGTCTGCAGGTGATGCGCCGAGAACCCTTCGCGGTCGAGCGCATCCAGTTCGTCGAGCACCTGCTGGTGGCGTCCCCGTATGAGCAGGAGCCGGACGACCGTGAACCGCCATTCCGTGTCGTCCGGCACCAGACGCTGTACCTCCTCGGCGCAGCGCTGCGCTTCCTCCAGCTTCCCGATATCGCGCAGCCCCGTGGCGACATCCTTGATCATCATGGCCCGGTGGTAGGGACGGCTGCGGTAGATCAGAGCGCCGGCGAGCAGGACGAGCGCAAGGCCGCCGAACAGGGCGACGCGTCGTTCGATGAGCCGCCGCCAGAATGGGGGATACTGACTGAGCACTTTGATCTGATCGGGGTAGGTATCGCCGGCGACGATGCGACGACGCGCGATCGTGTGGCGGGCGATTTCGACCTCGGCATAGACGAGAAACACCGCGACGATCACGATGACCGAGGCCGAGTCATGCAGGAACTGGATTCCGGCGTCCGACCCGGTCGAACGGGAGAAAATGACCATCGTCGAGATACGGAGCACATTCAGCAGGAGCGCATGGACGAGTGCGAGCAGGGCGAGCATGGCACCCACGGCGGCGGGCAGCCGTTTCAGGATCGACAGCGCGATGGTCAGGATGAGGACGGTGGTGGCGGTACGCATCCCGCTGCACCACGCAGGCACTTCGAAAACGTGGACCGGCGTGTAGAGAATGAGGTCGTCCGCCCAGACCCGGCCGTTGATCAGGTGCAGAAACCACGCGCTGCCGTCGACGGAGAGGCGCTGCATGCCGAGTTGCAGCCATTCGAAAAAACGGGTCGGCATGGGGGCGGCCCAGTACAGAACCAGCAGCGAGGCGAGCGTATCGCGGTGCAGGCGCGCCGGCAGCGCCCATGCCAGACACGCGACGGTGAGGCACAGCACTCCCAGCCAGGCGGCGTGATGGATGGGGACGAGAATGCCAGTCGCGGCGAGGGCGGCGCCGATGGCCACGAGTACGGCGAGGACGGGGTGCGGAATGCCGCCAACCGGCGGCCGGGCGTGGCGGGTATCGTCGCCGTCGTCAGTGCCGGGTTTGGGACGCAGGAGGATCAGTACGGCGAAGGCGATCGACAACACCCCGCGGATCAGGCCGTTCTGCGTACCGAACAGCAGGTGGCGGTTGAGCGCGATCCAGAGGGCGGGCAGCAGAATGCCGCAGGCGCAGACGAGCATGGCGTGGCCCGGATGCGGAGCGGACGATTCACGATGGTGCGTTTCCGGTTTCATGGTCTCAGCGTGTGGGAGTCTACACCGGATGCGGCGTCCCTGTCGACAGCGATGGGTTCCCGACGGACCGGCGCCAGAGAGGGTGAACCTGAGATCGAAGCAGACTTCGTCGGTACACAGAACCTCGTGGTGGCATAGCGATGGGAAACGTTCCTGTGCTAACCCTTGAAGTTGCCAAAATCTTGGAACATCTTGGCTTTCAGCTAACGGTGGACGAGTAGGGATTCCCAATCGTGGTCCGCTCTCCATCGTTGGACATTGGACTCGAGTGTTGGCTGTTGGGCATTGCTGTCACCATCGCGCCCTCTGATGGCCTGTCCCTGTGACGCCCCTTGACGCCCCTTGACGCCCCTTGACGCCCGCTTGAGTTCCGGAAGAACCCGGAAGAGCGGGTTCAGGCGAGGTTACGGCGGACGATATCGGCAAGGTGTCGGGCGATGCGGCTGGTGGTGGCGGCATCCTGGGATTCGACCATGACGCGGCAGAGGGGTTGCGTGCCGGAGTAGCGGATCAGCGTGCGGCCGCGGGCACCGAGCTCGGCGCGGGCAGCCGCTTCGGCGGCGACGAGTTCGGGCACCGTCGCCAGATCCGGTTTGCGCTTCACGTCGATATTGATCAGCTCCTGCGGCGCCTCCCGGAAGACCTGCGCAAGTCGCGAGAGGGGCGTGCCGGACCGCCGCATCACGGCGACAAGCTGCAGCGCCGAGACGATGCCGTCGCCGGTGGTGTGGCGATCGAGGAAGATGATGTGGCCGGACTGTTCGCCCCCCAGCGCCGCGCCGCGGCGCTGCATGAGTTCGAGCACATTGCGGTCGCCGACATCGGCGTCCTCATAGGCGATGCCCATGTCATCGAACGCGATGCGCAGCCCGAAATTGCTCATGGGGGTGATGATGACCTTGTTGTTCGGCAGTTGGCCGGCTTCCATCATGGCGCGCGCGCAAATGGCGATGATGTGGTCGCCGCTGACCTCCGTGCCGGACTCGTCGACGGCGATGAGCCGATCGCCGTCGCCGTCGAAGGCCAGTCCGACGTCGGCGCCGGTCTCGCGGACTTTGGCGCGGAGGTCGGCGGTATGCTGGGAGCCGCAGTCCGCGTTGATATTCAGACCGTCCGGATCGTTGTGTATGGCGGTCACGGTCGCGCCGAGTTCCGCGAAGATGGTGGGCGCGGCCTTGTAGGTGGCCCCGTTGGCGCAGTCGAGAACGATGTTCATGCCATCGAGTGTCAGGTCGTCGGGAAACGCGTTCTTGCAGAACACGATATACCGGCCGAGGGCGTCGTCGATGCGTTTGGCGCGACCCACGGCGTCGGCCGTGGGACGGATGTCGTTGATATGGCCGGACGCGATGAGGGCTTCGATCTCCTCTTCGAGACCGAAGGACAGCTTGAAGCCCTTGCGCGTGAAGATCTTGATGCCGTTGTCCTGATAGGGATTGTGCGAGGCCGAGATGACGATGCCGGCGTCGGCGCGCATGTTCTGCGTGAGGAAGGCGATGCCGGGCGTGGGGATGGGGCCGACCAGCAGGACATCGACGCCCATGGAGCAGATGCCGGCGGTAAGGGCGCTCTCGATCATATAGCCGCTGAGCCGCGTATCTTTGCCGATCAGGATGCGGTGGCGGCGGTTGTGCTGCCGGCAGATGTGCGCCGTGGCGCGGCCGATCGCCAGCGCCATCTCCGCGGTCATGGGGCTGATATTGGCGACGCCGCGTACGCCGTCGGTTCCGAACAATCTGGCCATGGGGAATCTCCCTTCGCGATTTTCGTGTTTTTCGTGGCGAGTCGTTACGCCTGGATGTCCAGCGCGGCCGACCAGAGCCGTACGTGGGCGTCGACGATGGACTGCAGCCAGGTTGCCAGGACAAGGCGGTGGTCGGGATGCAGGGCTGCCAGGCGCGCCAGATAGGGCGCCTCGGCGTCGGCGAGGCGGGCGATCGCATCCGCGGCGGCGGGGGGCGGGGGGGGCGGATTCGCGGGCAGGAGCAGCCGTGCGGCCAGATCCGGTTGGCGCTCGACGAAGCGTGCCTGGAGGGCGAATGGCTTGGACGGGAGCGTGCCGACGGTCCTGATGTGTGCGGCATTCAGCGAAAGCGTGACGCGCTCGGCGAGGCGCGCGAGTTGTTTGGCGCGTTCGCGCGCCATGCGGTCGAGTTGTCGCCGGGCGCCGGCGTGGGCGGCGGTGCGCCACGGGTCGCCGTCGAGCAAGGCCAGGCGTACGTGCCGGTACCAGGCGTCGAGGGCGTGCAGGTTGGCAATATACCGGAAGTTATTCGACAGCACGCGATCCAGGTCGCCGTAGACGACGGCATCGTAGGGCCGCTCCGTCAGGCGGCGGCCGGTTTGACCGAACACGAGGCGGCCTTCATCCATGACGTCGTGCCGGCAGATTGTCCCGGCGGCGACGATGGTGCCGTAGGCCACCCGGCAGGGGCCGACCGTGCCGCCCTGGCCGCCGAGGAAGATCGGCGGCCGGTCCAGAAGCACGCCGTGCGGGACATCGCCGAACAGCGACGCCGTGGCCTTGTCCTGGTGTGCGGTGAAGTTGAAATGCACGTAGGAAGAACCGACCTCGCTGTGCTCGTTCGGTCCGGTGCCGCCGGCCATCAGGCAATCGCAGAAGTTGATCAGGCTGCCGAGGGTGACATGGGGCATGAGCAATGTCTGCTTGAGGCCGACCGCATGCCCGCACGATGCGCTCTCCTCGATCAGCGTGCCGGGGCGTACGTGCGCGCAGGACCCGATGTCGACGCCGTCGAGGAACGTGGCGCCGGCGCAGGCGCCGCCGCGCAGGCGCACGCCGTGGCCGAGTTGGCAGTCGGTCAGCGTGAGCGGGCCCTCCTCGCCGAGGACGCAGCCGGGGCCGATCGAGGTGTCGGCGCCGGACAGGCGGCAGCCGGCGTGCAGCGTGACGCCGGGCGCGATGCGGTCGGGGTCGATCGAGGCATCGATATCGACCGAGGCCGGGCAGCGCACCGTGACGCCGCGTCGCGCGAGCGCCTCGCAAGCCGACTGTGTGGTACCCGTCGTCGTCATTCCACGGTCACCGACTTGGCGAGGTTGCGCGGTTGGTCGATCGGGCAGCCGCGCAGATTGGCGACATGATAGGCGAAGAGCTGCATGGCGATGGCGACCGGGATCGGCGAGACGAACGGCAGACAGCGCGGGATGAAAATCGCATCGTCGCAATGCATCGCGATTGCCTGGTCGCCCGCCGTGGCGATGGCCAGGACGGGCGCCTTGCGGGCGCGGCACTCCTGCATGTTGGCGATGGTCTTGGCGCGTCCGGGGATATCGGGGACCGCCACCACGACCGGGACCTCCGCGCTGAGCAGGGCGATGGGTCCGTGCTTGAGCTCGGCGGCGTGGTAGCCTTCGGCGTGGACGTATGAAATCTCCTTCAGCTTCAGGGCGCCTTCGAGCGCGGTGGGGAACATATAGCCGCGCCCGATGTAGAAGAAATCCCGCCGATCGACGTACTTCTCGGCGAGCTTGCGGATGTGCGCATCCTGATCGAGCACCTGCTGCGCGAGCTGCGGAAGGCGACCGAGTTCCTCGATCAGAAGCGTTCCCTCGTGCGCGGAGAGGCGGCGCGTGCGGCCGAAAATGATGGCCATCATGCCCAGCACGGTGACCTGGCAGGTGAAGGCCTTGGTCGATGCGACGCCGATTTCCGGTCCGGCGTGCAGGTACACGCCGTGTCCGGTCTCGCGGGCGATGGTCGAGCCGACGACGTTGCAGATGCCCAGCACCGACGCGCCCTTGCGGTGGGCCTCGCGCACGGCGGCGAGCGTATCGGCGGTCTCGCCGGACTGGCTGATGGCCAGCAGGCAGGTGTTGCGCTGCACGATCGGGTTCCGGTCGCGGAACTCGGCGGCCTGCTCGATCTCGGTGGGGATGCTCGCGAATTCCTCGAAGAAATACTTGCCGACCATGCCGGCGTGGTAGGAGGTGCCGCAGGCGGCGATGGCGATGCGGTCGATGGCGGCCAGTTCGCCGGGTGTCATCTGCATGCCGCTAAGCTTCGCGATGCCCTCCTTCGGCTGCAGGCGGCCGCGGGTCGTGTTGGCGAGGGCGGCGGGTTGCTCGTGGATCTCCTTGAGCATGAAATGCGCGTAGCCGCCCTTTTCGATTTCGTCGATCTCCCAGTCGATCGCCGTGGCCGAGCGCGACACCGGCACGTTCTTCGACGAGGTGATCTCGACGTTGGCGGCGGAGGCGGTCAGGATGTCACCGTCATCCAGAAAGATCACCTGCCGCGTGTAGTTGGCGATGGCGCTGACGTCGGAGGCGACGATCGTTTCCTCGTCGCACACGCCGACGACGATGGGACTGCCCTTGCGCGCCGCGACGAGGGTTCCGGGGTGGAGGGGCGAGAGCACCGCGATGCCGTAGGTGCCTTCGAGTTTCTCGATGGCTGACGCGACAGCCTCGCGCAGGTCGCCATCGTAGCACTTTTCGATCAGGTTTGCGATGACCTCGGTGTCCGTCTCGCTCGCGAAGGCGAACCCATCCCGTTGCAGGTGCTCTTTGAGGCCGGCATAGTTGTCGATGATGCCGTTATGCACGACGGCGATCTTGCCGCCCGAACTGACGTGCGGGTGGGCATTGGCACGGGTCGGGGCGCCGTGGGTGGCCCACCGCGTATGTCCGATGCCCAGCGTCGCGAAATCGGGGGTGCGGGGGACGTCGCGCGTGACGAGGGCTTCCAGGGCATCGATCTTGCCGGTGGTCTTAATGACCACGAGGGGGCTTCCGTCCGTTGGAACGAGCGCGATGCCGGCCGAGTCGTAGCCGCGGTATTCGAGCCGTTTCAGGCCGGAGAGGATGATCGATGCCGCATTGCGTTTTCCGATATAGCCGACGATACCACACATAACCATGCCCTTCGATTACGGTCCGGCGTCGCGCGATGGCGCACGCTTCAGGTGGTGGGAGTGTGCGCGAATCCGGTCGTCAATTCAAGTCGCCAATGACGTGGGAGCATTTTCATGCTTGACCCTGTTTCGGGCAACCCGCAAAGTGGCGCGACATTCTGGACGATAGCAGGTGGCATTTAAGGAGCTTCCGAATGTGGAGCAGTTTTCTCGGACTCTTCTCGAACGATATCGGTATTGACCTGGGAACGGCCAATACCCTCGTGTATGTCAAGGACCGGGGGATCGTCTTGCGCGAGCCCTCGGTGGTGGCGGTGCAGGCGGGGACGAAGCGGATCCTCGCTGTCGGCGAGGAGGCCAAGCGCATGCTGGGGCGTACGCCCGGCAACATCGTGGCGATCCGCCCGATGAAAGCCGGGGTCATCGCCGACTTCGAGATTACCGAGGCGATGCTTCGGTATTTCATCAAGAAGATCCACAACCGCCGCAAGATGGTTCGGCCGCGGATCATCATCGCGGTGCCGAGCGACATCACGGAGGTCGAGAAGCGGGCCGTGAAGGATTCCGCGACGCACGCGGGGGCTCGCGAAGTCTTCCTGATCGAGGAGCCCATGGCGGCGGCGATCGGGGTGGGGCTGCCGGTGCAGGAACCGGCCGGCAACATGATTGTGGACATTGGTGGCGGCACGACGGAGGTCGCCCTGATATCGCTGGCGGGTATTGTCTTCAGTCGTACCGTTCGTGTCGGTGGCGACGAGATGGACGAGTGTATCGTCCAGTACATGAAGCGCGTTTACAATTTAATGATAGGAGAGAGGACGGCCGAGGAGATTAAGATGACCATGGGGTCGGCTTACCCGGTCGAGGAGGAGACGAGCATCGAGGTGAAAGGCCGCGATCTGGTCGCGGGTCTGCCGAAAACGCTCACGATCACGTCGGAAGAAATCCGTGAAGCCCTCCAGGAACCCGTTTCGTCCATCATCGACGCGATCCGTATTACGCTCGAACGGTGTCCCCCCGAATTGTCGGCGGACCTCGTGGATCGCGGCATGGTTTTGGCGGGCGGTGGTTCGTTGCTGAAGGGCATCGACAAGCTGATCGCCGAGCAGACGGGACTTCCTGTTCATGTGGCGGACGATCCCCTGAGCGCCGTGGCCGAAGGCACGGGCGTTGTGCTCAACGAACTCAATTTCCTCCGTCGCAGCGTCGTCTGACCGTCATTTTGACGGTTTCCCCGGCGGCTGTTCCTTCTCCTATCTCACCGGTGCGCCTTCGGTTGGCGTGCCAGGGGCCGTTCGGGCGGTCTGAGGACTGCCTGACGCGGCGCCGCGGTTGCCCCGCGGAGTAAGAGGATTTGGTGAGAGAAGGACGCTATCTAATCTGGGCGTTGGTTCTGGCCGCAGTCGTGCTGCTGAACCTGCCGCTGCCGTTGTCCATGCGCATCGAAGCCGGTGCGCGGGACAACTTTGCCCCGTTCCAGAATTTCATGTCCATGGCGCTTTACCGCCTGCGCGGGGTTGTGGTCTCGTTGGGCCGCATTGGCGCCATTCAGGATGAACGGCGGGCGCATGTGGCCGCCATCGCCGAACTGCGCGAGCGCGTCGACCGGCTCGAACGCTTCGAGGTGGAGAATCAGGTTCTACGGCGGCAGCTTGGATTTTCCATACTTTCGCCTCGCCGGTTGCTCCTCTGCGAAGTCGTGGCGCGCGGGGATTTCAGCGGGTGGTGGCGCACGATCCGACTGGGAAAAGGCGAGGCTGACGGGATCCGGACGGGGCTGGCCGTGACCAGCGTCGAGGGCCTGGTGGGGCGTGTGCATGCCGTCTCGCGGCATACGTGCGACGTTCTGTTGCTGACCGATCCCAACTGTCGCGTGGCGGCCCAGTGCACGCGTACGGGGGCGCACGGGATCGTGCGCGGCGCGGGTATCCGTCTTGCCGGCGATTCCCCGCTCGAGATGCTGGCGGCGGTACGCCCGTGCCGTATGGATTACGTCCCGCGCGCGCAGGAATTGCAGCCGGGCGACGAAATTACGACGTCGGGGTTGGGGGGCGTGTTTCCCGAAGGCCTGCGCGTCGGCGAAGTGGTGTCGACCGAACTCGACGGCTCCGGGCTGTATCAACGCGCGGACATCCGCTCGTTGGCCGATCTGGGCGGGCTCAAGTATGCGTTTGTCGTGATGGAGCAACGGCAGTGAACCGATGATACGCGGACTACTGACTTTTTTGTTTGTGCTTGGCGCGGCCCTGGGGCAGGCGTGGCTGGGGCCGGTGCGTATGCTGGGGGAGGTGCGCCCGCCGCTATTGCTCGGGGTCGTGGTTTACTTCGCGCTGAACCGGAGTCTGGCGTGCGGATTGGCCATCGCGTTCGCCGCGGGAACGATCCAGGACCTGCTGAGCCTGGCGCCGCCGGGGTTTTCGACGGTCCTGTTCGGTATCGCGGCGGCTGTCGTGTCGCGGTTCAAGGGTCTGGTCCTGGCGGAGTCGGCCGTGACCGGGGTGTTTTTCGGCGGGGGAACGGTGCTGCTGGTCTGGCTTGCCTTCGGGTTGCTGCTGGCGCAGGCGGGTGTGCTGGGTCTGAGCGCGGGGGCGATCGCGGTCAAAGTGTGTGGAACCGCGGCGCTCGGCGCCGTGACCACGCCCCTGATTTTCGTGGTGGCGGCGGCCGCGTATCGCGGAATCTCGCTCGACGAACGCCGGGAGGATGCGCATGCCGTCCACTGAGTTCATCGAGCGTGAAGCGATGCGGGTGCGGTTGCTTGTCGTTCTGATGCTGGCGGCGTTCGCCGTGTTGATCGTGGCGCTGTGGCAGGTCCAGGTGCGGAGCGCGCCGCGGTATCGCACGAGCCTGGACCGGCAGAGCATGCGGCGGGTGCGTCTGCCCGGTACGCGCGGCCGTATTTTCGATCGGCACGGCGCGGTGGTTGCGGATAACCGGCCCAGCTACTGTATCGCCATCTACACCGAGGAACTTCGTCAGCCCGGACGATGGGATCGCACGATCGAGCGCGTGGATCAGGCGGTGGATCAGCTTGCGGCCATCGTGGGGCTGCCGCGCGAGGTGACGCGCGACGACATCGAACAACATGTGCGCCGCCGGCTGCCGTTGCCGTTCCTGGCGTGGCGGGATGTCGGTCCCGCCGCGATGGCGCGGTGGGCGGAGAGCGACATCGCGGTGCCGGGCGTGGATATCCACGTCGAACCGGTGCGCGTGTACCCGTTTGGCGAGATGACGACGCATCTGGTGGGCTACGTGCGGCGCACGAATCCCATGGACGAAGCGGATCCGGAGGTGCTGTACCACTACTACCTGCCCGAGATGGGCGGCGCCGAAGGCCTTGAGCGCGCTTACGACGAGGTGCTTTCCGGTCGCGCCGGCGGCAAGTTGATCCGCGTGGATGCCTCGGGGTACAAATACGACGAACGTGGCGAGCGGGAGTCGCACCCCGGGCAGGACGTGGCGCTGACTGTCGACATGCGCATCCAGAAGATCGTGACGGGCGTGCTCAGCAACCAGCAGGCGGCGGTGGTGGTGATCGATCCCCGCAACGGTGACGTGCTCGCGATGGCGAGCAGTCCGGCGTACGACGCCGGCGCGTTGCGGTCGCGGGAACATTGGGCGGGGTTGACGCGGGATACGCGGCGCCCGTTGATGAACCGGGCGATCGCCGGACGCTATCCGCCGGGCAGTGTGTTCAAGCCGCTGGTGGCGATCGCGGGGCTGGAATATGGCCGTATCGAGGCGGATACGCGGCTGCCGTGCACGGGCGTCTACCATTTCGGACGCGATTTCGCGTGCTGGCGGAAGAGCGGACACGGCGAACTTGCCCTGCAAAAAGCCATCGAGCAGTCGTGCAACCCGTTTTTCTGTCAAGTCGGGGTCCTGTGCGGATACCAGCGTATCTACCATATGGCGGATTCGGTCGGCTTCGGGCGCCGCTGCGGGATCGATTTGCCCGGCGAGGACGCGGGGTTGCTCCCGGATGACGAATGGAAGCGGCGCGTGTTGAAAGAGGGTTGGCGGGGCGGCGACACCTGCAATGTGTCGATCGGGCAGGGCGCGCTGCTGGTGACGCCGCTTCAGATGGCGGTATTCACGGCGGCGCTGGCCAACGGCGGCTTCGTCTACCGCCCGCGACTCGTGCGTGGCGGTCAACCGCAGGGCGAACTGGTGAAACGCATGGCGTGGTCGGCGGCCACGATGGCCGTCGTGCGCGGCGGCATGCGCGACGTCATCCATGCCGAATCCGGCACCGGGAAACGCGCGTACCTGGCCGGCGTATCGATGGCCGGGAAGACCGGCACGGCACAATACGGCAACGACCAGCACCATACCTGGATGATCCTGTTCGCGCCGTTCGAGGCGCCGCGCTATGCCGTGGCGATGGTTATCGAAGACGAAGTCAGCGGCGGGATCACCGTGGCCCCGCGCATGCGGGCGCTGGCGCGGGGCTTGTTCGAGCTGGATGGCACGTTGCAACCGGGGACGGGAGAGACCGGCGAAGGGGAGGTGGGCGGTTGAACTGGCTGAAGCCATACCTTCGACGGTTGCGCTACATCGACTGGATGATGTCGCCGGCGTGCATCGCGCTGCTGGTCATCGGCGTGCTGTTTGTCTACAGCGCCTGTTACGTCAGCGAGGATCGCCCGGTGCGCACGCTGTATGCGAGACAGCTCGTATGGGCGATCGTCGGGGTGGCGGCGTATCTGGGTGTGGCGCTCGTCGACTACGAGAAGCTGGCGCGGATGGCGTGGTGGCTGTACGGCACGGGCATTGCGTTGCTGGTGCTCGTGCTGCTGATCGGTCGCACGATGTACGGGGCGCAGCGGTGGCTGATGCTCTTCGGCGAGAACGGGATCGGCATCCAGCCGGCCGAACTTGCGAAGCTGGCGACGGTTCTCGCGCTGGCCCGCCGGCTCGACCGGTCCGAGCACGACGTGGCGCATCCGCGCACGTTCGTCACGCTGCTGGGCATGGTTGGTCTGCCGGTGCTGCTGATCATGAAGCAGCCCGATCTCGGAACCGCGATGGTGTTCGTGCCCGCGGCGTTCGCGATGATGCTCGTCGCGGGCGTGCCGTTCCGCTATCTGGGCGGACTCGTGCTTATCGGCGTCGTGTTTGTCATGGTGCTGCTCGCGGCGGTTTTTCTGCCGGAGCGATTGGGCGCGTCGCCGGAACTGCAGGCGCGTTGTCGGGCGATGACCGGCCTTGGTGACTACCAGGTACGGCGCATCGAGGTGTTTTTCCATCCCGACGAGGATCCCCTCGGCGCGGGCTGGAACAAGATGCAGTCGGAGATCGCCGTCGGTTCCGGCGGCGCCTTCGGCAAGGGGTTTCTCAAGGGAACGCAGAATATTCTGGGTTTCCTGCCGCGGTCGGTGGCGCCGACGGACTTCATCTACTCCGTCATCGCCGAGGAGAAGGGGTTCGTCGGATCGGTCGTCGTGATCGCGCTGTTCACGATCGTGGTCGTCCGTGCCGGCGTCACGGCGGTCTACGCGGCGGATCGGTTTGGTCGGCTGGTCTGCGTTGGTGTCATGGCGGTGTTCTTCTGCCATGTCTTCATCAACATCGCCATGACGATCGGGGTGATGCCGATCACGGGATTGCCGCTGCCGTTGTTGAGTTACGGAGGGTCGTTCATGGTCGTGACGATGACCGGGCTTGGCCTGATCCAGAGCGTCAGGGTCAAGGCTCGGTTGATTGAAGTGTACCAATAACCGGAGAGGATTGTTCATGAACTGGAGGGATATCATGTTTGGATTGGGGAAGAAGTCGCGGATGAAGCGTGAGATCATCATCAATGCGGAGAACCTCGAAACCCGCGTGGCGGTGCTCGAGAACGGTGTTCTGGAGGACTTCCAGGTGGAGCATCCGACCGAGCAGCGGCTGGTCGGGAGCATCTTCAAGGGGCGCGTCCAGAACCTTGAAAACGAACTGCAGGCGGCGTTCGTCGACATTGGACTGAAGAAGAACGCGTTTCTGCATTACTGGGATATGATCCCGGACGACGAGGCCCGCCTTGAAGCGGAAGAAGGCGGCAGCGGCGGCGGTGGCGGTGGCGGTGGCGAGAACCGCGGGGCCGACGGCCAGAGTGGCGAGGGCCAGGGGGACGAGGGGCGCGGCAGTGGTGGGCGCGGCGGCGGCGGGCGTGGTGGGGATCGCGGCGGACGCAAGCACCGTCAATCGCGCCGCAAGCGCTACTCGGATGAGGATATCGCGAAGCGCTTTCCTCCGGGGTCGGAGATCGTCGTGCAGGTGACCAAGGCGCCGATCGGCACCAAGGGTCCGCGCGTGACGGCGAGTCTGAGCATTCCCGGGCGGTACCTGGTGCTCATGCCGGGATCGGGGCTTAAAGGCGTTTCGCGCAAGATCGCCGACGCCAAGGAGCGCGAGCGCATCAAGAAGGTCGTGGACCGCCTGCCGTTGCCGCGGGACACGGGCCTCATCGCGCGTACGGTAGCGGCGGGCGCGGCGAAGCGCAGTTTCGTGCGCGACCTGCGCGGTCTCGCCTCCGTGTGGCAGGAACTGCAGCAGGGCATGATCTCGAAACCGGCGCCCTGCTGTCTCTACGAAGAGCCCGATCTGGTGGAACGCGTCGTGCGCGATTGGCTGACGGAGGACATCGACCGCATCAGCATCGACGATCCCGCGAAGTTCGAACGGTTGCGGGAGGTGGCCATCCAGGTGTCCCGCCGCTCGCGTTCGCGCATCGCGCTGTACGAGGGCGAACTGCCGATCTTCGAGCATTACGGGATCGAGCGCGAGATCGCCAATACGTTCCGCAGACAGGTGCACCTGCAGTCGGGCGGCGCCCTGGTGTTCGACGAGACCGAAGCCATGATTGCCATCGACGTGAACACCGGCCGGCACAAGGGCAAGGGGACTCAGGAGGACGTCATCCTGCAGGTCAATACCGAAGCCGTCGAAGAGATCGCCCGGCAGCTCCGCCTGCGCAACGTCGGCGGGCTCGTGGTGATCGACCTGATCGATATGAAGTCGCGCAAGCACCAGAATCTCGTCTACCGCGCCATGAAGACCGCGCTCAAACGCGACCGTGCGCGAACGAACGTGCTGCCGATCTCGGACCTCGGCATCATGGAGATGACCCGGCAGCGCGCCGAGGAGAGCATCCTGACGTCGATGATGAGCGATTGTCCCTACTGCCATGGCCGCGGCAGCGTGAAGTCGGGGCTAGGCATGAGCGTCGAAATTCAGCGGCAACTCGCCGCCGTGCTGCGTCGCTATCGCGGGAAGAACGTGATGCCCAGCCTGCAGATCGTCGTACACCCCGCCGTGCTGGATCGTCTGCGCCGTGAGGACGAGGAATTTCTGGTCGAACTGGAGTCGAAGTTCAGCGGCCATCTCATGTTCAAATCCGACCCGAGCAAACATGTCGAATACTTTGCCATCCGCAACGCCGAGACGGGCGACATCCTGCTCTCGCGAGGGGAGTGAGTGCCGCACGGGCGCATTTGCGAATCGGTGCATTCCTGGAGCGCGGGCGTCCCGCCCGCTTGGAAATGCACATGTCCGGCATTGTGCGGCATGATGATGAAGGTGACGGAAGTCGATGAATGGCTCCGCGCCGGAACGACTGGAGACGAGGCGGGCCGAGGATGAGTGCTGATGGAACTGAAACTTGAGGATCTTGCATACCAGCGGGAGGCCATCGACGCCGTGATACGGTTGTTCGAGGGCCAGCCACGCAACACGTTCGACATGGCTTGCCATGAGGGCGTGCGCAGCAACATCCTCACCATCGGTCCCGAGCAGGTCCACGAGAACTTCCGCGCGGTAATCCAGGACAACGGCATCGACGAGGAAACCGCGTGTCTGAATGATGCCCTCGACTTTTGCGTGGAGATGGAGACCGGGACCGGCAAGACGCTGGTCTATCTCAAGACCATTTACGAGATCTACCGGCAATACGGGTTCACCAAGTTCATCATTCTCGTGCCCTCCGTTGCCATCAAGGAAGGAGTCCTTTCCACCTTCGGGGTATTCGAGCGGCAACTCGCCGATGTCTACGGCTTCACCCCCGCTTGCTTCGAGTACGACAGCAAACGGCTGAACCGCGTAACGACATTCGTCGAGGAGCAGCATCCCCAAGTCATGGTGATGACCGTCCAGTCATTCAACGCGGAGGACCGCATTCTCAACCAGGCCCAGCGGGAAGACTTGTTCTTCAACATGCCTTTCATCGAGGCGATTTCCCGCACGCGCCCGGTCATCGTCATGGATGAGCCGCAAGAGGGGATGGACACGGACAACTCCGTCGCGCGCATCGAGGCGCTGAAGCCTCTGTGCAAACTTCGCTATTCCGCGACTCACAAGGTCATGCGGAACCTCGTCTATCGGCTGACGCCGTTCGACAGCTACCAGCAGGGCTTGGTGAAGAAGATCGAGGTGTTGACGGTGGCCGAACAGAACGAGGAGGCCACCTTACGCGTCGAACTGGTGGAGGTGAAGACGTACCAGGACGGGAAGCCTCCGCGCGCAATACTGCGGCTGTGGTACGCAAAGACCGACGGCACTTTCGCGCTCCGCGAGTCACCCTTGCTCAAAGTGGGCGACGATCTGGAAGAAAAGACCGGCAACGTCGGTTACCGGGGCTACGTCATCCGTCGCATCTCGAAACCGATGCGCGAGCGCACCTACCGTTGCGAATTCGAGAACGGCGCCGTTGTGGTGGAGAAGGAGAAGTCCGCCGACCTCGAAGGCATCTTCGGTGAACAGCTTTACTGGCTCATCGACAGCCATTTCACGAAGCGCGAGCGCCTGGGCCCGCACGGAATCAAGTGCCTATCCCTGATCTTCATTGACCGAGTAGACAACTACGTTCAGCCCGACGGCATTATCCGCCGCCTTTTTGCCGAGAAATACCGCCAGGTCTGCCGGGACAGGCTGAAGCACGAAGCCACCGAGGAAGAGGTCACGGCCATTCAAGGTTACTATTTCGCGCAGACGGCCAAGGGCGAGTACACGGACAATGAGAAGTCCATGCGGACGAACAAGGAGCTGTTTGACCTCATCCTGAAGCGCAAGGAGGAACTGCTCCGAATCGGGAATCCCGTCGAGTTCATCTTCTCCCATTCCGCCCTCGGGGTGGGATGGGACAACCCGAACATCTTCAACATTGCCACGTTGAATCAGAGCTACAGCGAGATCAAGAAGCGCCAGGAGATCGGCCGGGGGCTCCGAATCTGCGTCAACCAGGACGGTCAGCGCGTCTATGACGCGGAAGGGTGCCCGGAAGGCGAGGAAGTCAACCTCCTCACCATCGTGCCGAACGAGACCTACGAAACCTTTGTCACTCAGTACCAGAGCGAAATCAAGGAAGTCTACGGTACGGCCGCATCCGGCGCGAAGACCCGACACAAGGCAAAGGGCAAACATCCGCGCAAACGGCGCGTCCAACGGAACGACGCCGTCTACGGGAGCGATTCATTCCGGGAATTCTGGCGGCGACTGAGCCAGCGGACCGACTACACCGTCGTTTTCGACGACGACGCCGTTGTCACGCGCGCCGTTGAAGCCCTCAACGCGCTCAAGATCGAGCCCTACACCGCGGAGGTGGCTCTCAACCGCGTACAGCGACTTGACGCCGACGGCGTCACGACCGAACACAAAGGGAGTGAACGAATCCGTTTGCGCGCCACCTTCGGGGCAATGGATCTGATTGAGGAACTGAGCGAAGGCACATCGCTTGCGTACCCCACCGTTCTGCGCATCTTGCAGGCCGTAACCAATCGCGCCGCCATCACCGCGAATCCGGCGCGATTCATTCACGAGGCGTCGGCGCGAATCAGGGAAATCGAACTTGATGAACTGCTCCGGGGCGTCTGCTACGCGCCGTCGGGGGCTACATTCGACATCTCTCTTCTTGAGCCCAGCGTCGTCACGTTCGCCGACACGATCGAGACGCCCAATCGGGGTCTCTATGACCGGGTCATCTTCGACAGTAGCTTCGAGCGCGATTTTGCCGGGTTCGCGGACAACGACGACGAAGTCGTCTGCTTCCTCAAACTTCCGGCGTTCTACCAGATCCCCACGCCCATCGGGCCATACAACCCGGATTTCGGCGTGGTCTTCCGCCGCAAGCGCCTGAAGGATGCCGAAGAGACCGAGTTCTACTTCGTTGTCGAAACCAAGGGCACCAACGAAATAACCGACAAGAAGGCGCTTCGTGAGAGTGAAGTCTACAAGATCAAATGCGCCATGAAGCATTTCGATGCGCTTGGCGTGGATGCGCGAATCCATTACGACGCGCCGGTCAAGGAGTACCCCGTCTTCAAGTCCCGCGCCAAGGAGGTGCTGCATGGCTAAGAAGATCGTCATAATTGCTGGCCCGAACGGGGCTGGAAAGACGACGTTTGCCAGGGAATTCCTGCCGAATGAAGCGTGTTGCACGGCCTTCGTTAATGCAGACTTGATTGCCGAAGGGCTTGCCCCGTTCACGCCGGAACGGGCGGCCATGACGGCTGGGCGTATCATGCTGGAACAGATTCACCGGCATGTTCGTCAGGGCGAAAGCTTTGCCTTTGAGACCACGTTGGCGGGGCGCCAGTATGCCCGGTTGATACCGGACTGGCGGACCGCCGGCTATCAGGTGCAGTTGATTTTCTTGCGTCTGCCAACGATTGATGTGGCGATCGAGCGCGTGGCAACCCGTGTGTCGCAGGGCGGCCATGCCATTCCAGAAGATGTGATCCGCCGTCGATTCGAGGCAGGATGGCGCAACTTTACCAGTCTTTATCGCACGCTGGTTGATGCCTGGCAGGTATACGATAATGCAGGGGGTGAACCCGTCTTACTGGAGGAAGGGCCATGACTATAAAAACCAAGCAGGACAGTGCAATTGAGGGCGCCGGCGCAGCCTTGAAACGGGCCGCCAAGCGGGCACGTGAAATCGCGGAGCGGACCCGCACACCTCTGGTCACCTACAAGGACGGCCATGTTCAGAAACGCCTGATAGTACGTGAATCGAATGCCCGCAGCAGCGAAGAGACCACGGAAAGCAGATGACCAATCCCACCCAGGACATCATTCCGGCGGAACGGATCGAGGGAATGATACTGCAGCTTCGCGGCCACAAAGTAATGCTGGACCGGGATCTGGCAGCGTTGTACGGCGTTGAGACAAAGGCGCTGAAGCGTGCTGTGAAACGTAATGCAACACGGTTTCCTGGTGATTTCATGTTCGTCATGACCCAGGGGGAACTCACGGATTGGAGGCGCCAATTTGGTGCCTCCAATTCCGAGCGAATGGGTTTGCGCTATCGGACAAAGAGGAAGCAGATGTCATGACCAAGACTCTCCTGGAAAGAATGCCAACCACGCCGGACCTGAACCGGGAACGTCTGGAACAGCTCAAGGCGCTTATGCCCGACCTGTTCACCAACGACGGTGCCCTGGACCCCGACGAGCTCAAGCGCGTGATTGACCCCGAGACCGTGGCCGAGTCGGAACGCTTTGAATTCCGCTGGTTCGGCAAAGCGAACGCCAAACGCAACGCCTTTACGCCGACCGTTGCCTCCTTGGCGTACGACCCCGCCCGCTCGGTCAATCCCGATCTGGCCGGGGGCAACGCGATCATCGAAGGCGAGAATCTCGAAGTCCTGAAATGCCTGCTGGCCGCATAGCGAAACCGGATCAAGTGCATCTACATCGATCCCCCCTACAACAAGGACAAGGACTTCGTCTATTCGGACACATGGAAAGAGGACAAAGAGTCTTACTGGGAGCATATCGGCGTTACGGCCGATGGGGTGAAGGTCGATACGAATACCAAGGCCGACGGGCGGTTTCACTCCAATTGGCTGAACATGCTCTACCCAAGGCTTCTCTTGGCGCGCCAGCTTCTGCGCCCTGAAGGAGCGATCTTCATCTCGATTGACGACAATGAGATTCACCACCTCCGCAAGCTGTGTGACGAGGTCTTCGGCGAGGAGAACAAGGTTGGCACAATCGTCTGGAAGAATGCTACAGACAACAACCCTTCGAACGTTGCCGAAGAACACGAGTACGTTCTCGTCTATTGCCGGGACAAAACTCAGCTGGCCGCTTTGTGGAAGACTCAGCTTTCAGATGCGAAAGACGCCTTGGTGAAGAAAGGCGAGGAGTTGATTGCTGAACATGATGACCTTGCCGTACTGAAAGCTGCATACACTCGGTGGTATCGAGAGAACAAGCAGTTCCTTTGGCCGCTTGATCGGTACAAGTACATCGACAAGGGAGGGGTGTACACGGGCAGTCAGAGCGTTCACAACCCCGGCAGAGAGGGCTACCGCTATGATGTTCCGCACCCTGATACCGGCAAGCCGTGCAAGGAGCCGCTCATGGGCTATAGGTTCCCACCGGAAACGATGCAAGACCTCCTCGCTAAGAAGCGCATTCTCTTTGGCGAAGACGAGAACAAGATCATCGAGCTGAAGGTCTACGCCCACGAGTTTCAGGACAAGCTATCCAGTGTGTTTGAGTTGGATGGTCGTCTCGGCCCTTACGACCTGAAAGCCCTTTTCCCTGAGCATCGCAAGGTGTTCACCAATCCAAAGCCGGTAGGCCTGCTGTCCCACATTCTGCCCTTCGTTCTGGACGATGGTGATATTGCCCTCGACTTCTTTGCCGGTTCGGGCCCAACAGCCCAGGCCGTCATGGAGACGAATGCAAAGGACAACGGCGGCAGGCGCTTTGTTCTTGTTCAGATACCCGAGTTGATCGATCAGGGCGACGAAGCCTACAAGGCGGGCTTCCGTCATATCTCTGATATCACGATCGAACGTAACAAGCGCGTTGTTGCGCGCTTCGACGACGCTGTGGCGAAAGCGAAAGCCAATGTGGAAAACGATCTGCCGGGGATCGAGAGCAATGCGGCGGCCCCCTTCCACACCGGGTTCAAGGTCTACAAACTCGCGAAGTCGCGTTTCCCGCGCACTGAGTTTGAGCCCGACCCCGAAAAGACAGACGAAGAGAACCTTGCCGCACTCGAAGCGTATATCCGGGATAAAGAAGCCGCGTTCCTAATGACGTTTGACCAGAAGGACATCCTTGCAGAAGTCTTGCTGAAGAACGGCTTCATGCTGGACGTCCAGGCCGAGCCCATCGCCGATTTTACCGAGAATGCCGTCTTCCGCGCGCGGGATTCACGCAAGGAGGCGACGGTTTGTCTGGATTACGACATGAAAGAGCCGACGGTCGCGAAACTCAGGGGTATGGAAGGCATCTTCATCTGTCTTGAGCAGGCCCTCAACACCACGAAGAAGTGGAACCTCCGCGCGGAATTCGGAGAAAGGCTGGTGGCTTTCTGATGGTGAGCGCCAACGGGGTAGATGATGGAGATGAGCGGGATTTGAGTCAAGATGGG
>CAYYJS010000020.1:0-58063 GCA_964472315.1 uncultured Victivallales bacterium
GGCTTCTACGGCCCCTCATGCAGGAGTATCTCGCATGAATCTTCAACACCGTTCTACCCTCAAGAAGCGTCTTGTTGGGGCAATCATGTTAAGGTCGCTATTCGGCTCTTGCGGGGACGTCCGCCTTTCAATCCGTTTGAGGCGCTGCTGGCGGCTTTTCGTTCGCTCTTGACTGAACCGCCGCGGCGCCCCATTTCCGATGCCGCATCCTTCAAGTTCTGCATGCGGAAAGGAAAATCCTCGGGATGGGCAAGTATCGCTGTGTGTAGATCAATGTCGCCCACCTCCCATCGGATGTGTCCGTGTCCGCAGTATTGAACGTTGAAGATCTGACCTGAAGGCAGATCTGCCAAGTACGGGAAGTTGGCGAAAGAGGCGAAATACCCGACTTCCTCGACCACCAGATAGACCCCTTCGGGCGTCACCAGTTTGACTTCAGCTTGTCTTCTTGCGCTTGTTCCATTCATGTTCAATCAGCTCCTTGTTGGCCTCAACCAGCCGCACGATCTTGCGCAACTCATGCTGCGGAAAACCCTCATTCACGGCAACCCTGACGGTCGGGCTCACCCAGAGTTTCGCCTCCGTCTGCTCGCGAATGACGTGGACATGAACCGGTTCTCCGCTCTCCTCACTGAAGAAAAAGAACCGATAGGATCCTATTCTCAGAATGGTCGGCATACGGGCTGTCCTTATTGTTGCAAGAAGGTTAACCTATTCGATTAGGTTTGTCGAGTGTCAGATTCTCTCTGCTCGGCATGACAGGAGCACGGGCGTCAAGGGACAGGCCATCAGGGCGTAATTCTGCATAAAGGTCGCCCAGAATCAGGTGATGTAATGCGTTGATGTTTGGCTCCTTACGAGCACGAACTGGAGTTGTTTCGACCATCCGGCCCCCTCGCCACTTCAAGGCCATGTCCCAGCCATCGGTACCGCACCAACGGCCGGTGACACCGGAAATCGAAGGAATCTGGCCAGTTCCGGGCACTCCCCCCTTCAAAATCCGACTCGTTCCCCGCCCCACGCGTCAACCGCCGCGATCCTCGCGCGCAGATGGCCTGTCCCTTCTCTACCCTTCTCTACCCTCACGAGAGGGTCCTGATCGCGTGTTTCGCTCCGGTCCGGAAACGATAAGAAAGAGGCCAACCGTTGGCATGACGTGTTTTGCAGGCTGAACCTGAGCGGCTCGATTGGCGGTTCCGGTTTTGAAAGCGCGGGCTTGACAGCGCGAGGCCCATCGCCGACTTTGGCTGCCGACGATCGGCATGTCCCATGACAAGAATCCTACAGAGCGCCTCGCGCAAGATCGGGCTTCCTCCGGGATCGCTCGTCCATGTGGGCGAGCAGCGCGTCGAACAGTCCACCATTGCCGTCATCGACTTCAACGAGGACGTATTCACCGAACGTCTGATCGAGAACGACGAGGAATGCCGGAAATTCATCGGCACCGATACCGTGTCCTGGGTCAATTTCACCGGCCTGCACGATGTGGCGCGGTTGCAGCGGCTGGGCGACCTGTTCCAGATCCACCCGCTCGTGCTCGAGGATATCCTCAATACCGGACAGCGTCCGCGGTTCGAGGAGGTGGACGACCGCCTGTTCATCGTCGTCCGCATGCTCTACCGGCGGGCGGCGGGGCATGAGATCGTCTCCGAGCAGGTCAGTTTCCTCGTCGGGTGCGGCTACGTGCTGACGTTTCAGGAAGACGAAGGCGATGTGTTCGACATGATCCGCGAACGGCTGCGGCACGCGCGCGGCCGCGTCCGTTCCATGGGACCGGACTACCTGGCCTACGCCCTGATCGACGCCATCGTGGACAACTACTTCGTGATTCTGGACGACATCGGCATGGCCATCGAAGATCTCCAGGACGCCATCTTCGAGAAACCCGATCACAGCGCCCTGCGGCGGCTGCATGACCTGCGCAGCGACATGATCTTCATTCGCAAGGCCCTCTGGCCCATGCGGGAGGCCGTCAGCGCCATGGAGAAGACGGACAATGTGCTGATCGCGCGGGCGACGCGTCCCTACCTGCGCGACGTGTACGAACACACCGTGCAGGTGATCGATTCCATCGAGACGATGCGCGACATGCTCACCGCCGCCATGGAGATCCACATGTCGAGCACGAGCAACCGCATGAATCAGGTCATGCAGGTGCTGACGGTGATCGCCACCATTTTCATTCCGCTGACGTTCATCGTCGGCGTCTACGGCATGAACTTCGAGTTCATGCCCGAACTCAAATGGCGCTACGGCTACGCGGCCATCTGGGGCGTGATGATCGCCGTCGCCGGCGTCATGCTCGCCTTTTTCCGCCGCCGCCGCTGGCTCTGACGACGGTCTTGGCGACCATGGCGGGGGCGACGTCCGGGGGCGCGGGCGGCACGGTGCGTGCGAACCGGCTTCGCCAGGCATTTGTCCCGCATGGGATGCGTATCGGCTTGATCAACGCCGCCCCAAGCTGGTCTAATGGCGGCGCTACGGGTGACGAATCGGAGCAGGAGACGCGACCATGAGCAAAGTTCTCATTATCGGTGCCGGCGGTGTCGGCGGCGTGGTGACGCACAAGTGCGCGCAGGTGCCGGCGGTGTTCGGCGAGATCATGCTGGCGAGCCGGACACCGTCGAAGTGCGAGGCGATCGCGGCCCAGTTGTCGCGTCCGATCCGGACGGCGGGGGTGGATGCGGACGATGTGCCCGCGTTGACCGCGCTGCTGCGGGATTACCGGCCGGACCTGGTCATCAACGTGGCGCTGCCCTATCAGGACCTGCACATCATGGAGGCGTGCCTCGCGGCGGGCGTCGACTATCTCGACACCGCGAACTACGAACCGCCCGATACCGCCCGGTTCGAGTATCGATGGCAGTGGGCGTACCACGACCGCTTCCGGGACGCCGGCCGCATGGCGCTGCTCGGGTCCGGCTTCGACCCGGGCGTCACCAGCGTGTTCTGCACCTGGATCCGCAAGCACCACCTCGACGAGGTGCGCGAGCTGGATATCATCGACTGCAACGCCGGCAGTCACGGGCAGCCGTTCGCCACCAATTTCAACCCGGAGATCAACATCCGCGAAGTCACCGCCAAGGGCCGCTACTACGAGAGCGGCGCCTGGCGCGAGACCGCGCCGCTGTCCGAGCACCGGCGCTTCACCATGCCCGAGGCGCTCGGCGATCTGGAAATCTACCTCATGTATCACGAGGAACTCGAATCGCTGGCGCGCCATCTCCCCGGTCTCGAACGCGCGCGGTTCTGGATGAGTTTCTCCGCCAACTACCTCAACCACCTGGACGTGCTGCGGAACGTCGGCATGACGCGCATCGATCCGGTCCGTTTTCAGGGCCAGGACATCGTCCCGCTGCAGTTCCTCAAGGCGCTGCTGCCCGATCCGGCGTCGCTGGGGCCGCTCACCAAGGGCAAGACCTGCATCGGGTGCCAGGTGCGGGGGCTGAAGGACGGCCGGCCGAAAACGGTTTTCGTCTACAACATCTGCGACCACGAAGCGTGCTACGCCGAGGTGCGGTCGCAGGCGATCAGCTACACCACCGGCGTGCCGGCCATGATCGGCGCGAAGATGATGCTGACGGGCGCCTGGCGCGGCCGCGGCGTTTTCAACATGGAAGAATTCGATCCCGACCCATTCATGGACGCGCTGAACCGTCACGGCCTGCCGTGGCGGGTCATCGAAGGCGAAGTCTTCGCGGGATGAAGCCGCACGCCCTCCCCACGCCCTGTTACGTTGTCGATGCCGGCGCGCTGCGGCGCAACCTCGATATCCTCGCCGGTGTCAGGCAACGCACGGGGTGCCGCATCCTGCTGGCGTTGAAGGCGTTCGCCATGCACCGGGTCTTCCCGCTGCTGCGCACCGCGTTGGATGGGGTGTGCGCCAGCTCGCCCGACGAAGCGCGCCTCGGCCGCGAGGCGTTCGGCGGCGAAGTGCATGCCTACGCCGCCGCGTTCGGCGAGGCCGACATGGCGGCCTTGACCGGCCTGTGCGACCACATCAGTTTCAACTCCTTCACGCAATGGCGGCGGCATCGCGCGGCGGTCCAGGCCGCCGGCCGGCCGATCGCGTGCGGGCTCCGCATCAACCCGCGGCACTCCGAGGGCCGCGTGCCGCTCTACGACCCCTGCGCGCCGGGTTCGCGCCTGGGGTTGCCGCGCGCGGCGTTCGCAGGCCAATCGATGGAAGGAATCTCCGGGCTGCACTTCCATACGCTGTGCGAGCGGAACGCCGATGCCCTCGCCCGCACGTGGGCGGTCGTCGAACGCGATTTCGCCGATCTGTTCGGCGGCCTGGCGTGGCTCAACTTCGGCGGCGGGCATCACATCACGCGCGCCGATTACGACCTCGACCTCCTGGACCGGATCGTCCGCGGCGCGCGCGACCGCTACGGCGTGCAGGTGTACCTCGAGCCGGGCGAAGCCGTGGCGCTCGATGCCGGCGTTTTCGTGACGACCGTGCTGGACATCGTGCATAATGACCGTGACATCGCGATTCTCGACGCCTCCTGCACCTGCCACATGCCGGACGTTCTGGAGATGCCCTACCGCCCGCGCGTCTTCCGCGCCGAAGGCTGGGATGGGAGCGCCAGGCCGCCGCCGGGGGCCGAGCGCGGCGTCGCGGCCGGCGAGGCGCGGCATACGTATCGTCTGGCCGGGGTGTCGTGTCTGGCCGGCGACGTCATCGGCGACTACGCGTTCGACCGTCCGCTGGCCATCGGCGACCGGCTCGTGTTCGAGGACATGGCCATCTACACGATGGTCAAGAACACCACGTTCAACGGCATCCGGCTGCCGTCGATCGCGCTCCATGAGCCGGCGGGCGGCGATACCGAGCTCGTCCGCACGTTCGACTACGGCGACTTCCGCGACCGGCTGTCCTGAGGCCGCGCATGAAAGGCATACCCATAATGGCAACACCGTTCCAGCAGACGATCCTGTGTATCGGCGCCGGCTACGTCGGCGGCCCGACGATGGCGATGATCGCGCGGCACTGTCCCGACTGCAAAGTCATCGTCGCCGACATCAATGCCGCGCGCATCGCCGCGTGGGAGAGCGACACGCTGCCCATCTACGAGCCCGGGTTGATCGAGGTCGTACGCGAGGCGCGCGGGCGGAACCTGTTCTTCACCACGGATATCCCCGCGGGCATCCGCGAGGCCGACATCATTTTCGTCAGTGTCAACACGCCGACCAAGACCGTCGGCATCGGCGCGGGCCGGGCCGCGGACCTGCAGTACTGGGAAAAGACCGCACGCGAGATTCTGAAGCACGCCGACCGCGACAAGATCGTCGTCGAGAAGAGCACCCTGCCCGTGCGAACCGCCGAGGCCATGTCCCGCATCCTGGAATCCGGCGGCAAACCGGTCCGCTTCGAAGTGCTGTCGAATCCCGAGTTTCTGGCCGAAGGGACGGCCGTGGCCGATCTCGAACATCCGGACCGCGTGCTCGTGGGCGCGGCCGGGACGCCGGCCGGGCGCACCGCCCAGCGGCGGCTGGTCGACATCTACGCGCATTGGGTTCCGCGCGAGCGCATTCTCACCACCAACGTCTGGTCCAGCGAGCTCTCGAAGCTGGTGGCCAACGCTTTCCTCGCCCAGCGCATCAGCTCGATCAACAGCATCTCGGCCCTGTGCGAGGCTACCGGCGCCGATGTCGACGAGGTCGCGCGCGCCATCGGCATGGACTCGCGCATCGGGCCGAAGTTTCTGAAAGCCAGCGTCGGATTCGGCGGCTCGTGCTTCAAGAAGGACATTCTCAACCTCGTCTACATCGCCGAGAGCCGCGGCCTGACGGCCGTGGCCGACTACTGGCGCAAGGTGGTCGACCTCAACGATTATCAGGCCGACCGGTTCGTGACCGCGCTCGTGTCACGCATGTTCAATACCATCGCGGGCAAACGCATCGCGGTGTTCGGGTTCGCCTTCAAGGCCGATACGGGGGACACGCGCGAAAGTGTCGCCATCCGCGTCTGCCGGTTGCTGCACGCCGAGCGCGCGGCGGTCGTGGTGACCGATCCCCAGGCGCTGCCGAACGCCCGGCGCGACCTGGCGGACATCGCGGACGAGGTCGCGTTCGAGGCCGACCCTTACGCGGCGGCGGCCGGCGCGCACGCCATCGTCCTCCTGACCGAGTGGCGCGCCTACCGCGACCTCGACTACGCCCGCATCCTGGCGGCCATGGAGCAGCCGGCCTTCGTGTTCGACGGGCGCAACCTTCTGGATCATGAACGCTTGCATGCGCTGGGCTTTAACGTGTATCCGATCGGCAAGGCCGCCATGACGCATTTCACGCCGACAACGGCATAACGGGAGAACGACGATGAAGGCGATGACACGAAAACGCGTGGTGGTGACCGGCGGCGCCGGCTTTCTGGGCTCGCATTTGTGCGAGCGGCTGCTGGCGGCGGGACACGATGTGCTCGCGGTCGACAACTTCTTCACCGGGCGGAAGGACAACGTGACGCACCTGCTCGACAACCCGCATTTCGAACTGATGCGTCACGACGTGACGTTTCCGCTCTACGTCGAAGCCGACGAGATTTTCAACCTTGCCTGTCCCGCCTCGCCGGTGCATTACCAGTTCGATCCCGTGCAGACGACCAAGACCAGCGTGCACGGCGCCATCAACGTGCTGGGGCTGGCCAAACGCATCAAAGCCAAAGTGCTGCAGGCCTCGACCAGCGAAGTCTACGGCGATCCGAATGTGCACCCGCAGCCGGAATCCTACTGGGGGCACGTGAACCCCTGCGGCATCCGCGCCTGCTACGACGAGGGCAAGCGCTGCGCGGAGACGCTGTTCTTCGACTATCACCGGCAGTACAAACTGCGCATCAAGGTGATCCGCATTTTCAACACCTACGGACCGCGCATGCACCCCCACGACGGCCGGGTGGTGTCGAACTTCATCATGCAGGCGCTGCGCGGCGAACCGATCACGTTGTACGGCGACGGCTCGCAGACGCGCTCGTTCTGCTACGTCGACGATCTGATCGAGGGTATGATCCGGCTGATGAATACGCCCGACGAGTTCACCGGGCCGGTCAACGTCGGCAACCCATCGGAGTTCACGATCAAGGAACTGGCCGAGCTGGTGATCGAGATGACCGGGGCGCGGTCGAAACTGGTCTACATGCCGTTGCCGTCCGACGATCCCAGACAACGGCAGCCGGACATCGCGCTGGCCAAGTCCGCCCTCGGCTGGGAGCCGCGGGTGTCCCTGCGACAGGGCCTGGAGAAAGCCATCCCGTACTTCCGGCAGTTCGTCTGAATCAGGTGCTACAGTCACAACCTTTGGCGGGTTGTTCGATATGGCGGGCATCCATGACACACCCTGGGATCTGACGATCTGGCGGCACTTTCGCATCGCGCTGCCAGCGACGTGGGAACTGCTATCAGATCGTCGGCGAACCCCCCAAGCCGTTCCGCATCATGCCGGGGTGAGCGGCCCGGGAGCGCAATGAAACGTAACGCACGCTGGAACAAGACCGTAGCCCTCTACGACGCCGTGTTCAGGATGACAACATGACGAAGGTGATCCCGGGGTTGCGGCGGTCGGTGCGCAGCGACGCACGCAGCGAGGGACATTGGTCGAGCAGGCGGCGACCTTCGTCGGTGGCGTCGGAGTAATCGTCGCCCGCGAGGCTGCCGCGCACCTGCCGCCGGCTCGCGGCCGCGCGCAAGTGGCTACGGACCGCTTGCCGGATGGCGCCGCCGGTGCCGGACGAGCCCCACCCGTGGATGACGCGCACGACCCGCGTGGCGCGGCCGCGCGCCGCCGCGAGTTCGCGGTCCAGCCGTGCGAGCGCTTCGTCCACGGTCGGGAGCCCGGCTTCGAGGTTGATCGTCTGCACCGTCGCGGCGGCCGGCCGGCGCGTTTCGCGCACAACGGAGGTGTGGCGCCGGCAGAACGGACAGAGTCCCGAAGCTGCCGGCATCTCGTTGCCACACGTATCGCAGATCTTCACATCCGCTACTTGCCCAGGCGGAAGCCGAGGGCCACGCCGGCGACCCAGTGGTTGAAATCGGCCAGGGCGTCGGCGAAGGTGCCGCCCTCCGAATCGACGTCCAGCCAGATGTAGCGGAAGTCGGTCTCGACGAACATCCGGTCGGAAATCGCGACGTCAAACCCAAGTCCGAGGTGCCAGCCGAAATCGAATTCGGACTCGGTATCCTCGCCCTCGGCGGTGGTTCGCGTCCAATATGCGCCGCCACCACCCAGGATGAACGGGCTGAGCGCGCCATCGCGTCCGAGCAGGAACAGCATCGCGCTCAGATGAATGGGAATGAACTCGAGATCGACCCCGTGCTCCAGTTCATCGGTGTGGTAGTAGATCGCCGTATCGATGAAGACCACCTCGCGCCAGTCCATGCGGAAGAAGCCGCCTCCCAGAAAGGCGCCGTCTTCGGCATCGGGGAACCGCATGTAGCCGCCCCGCACACCCACGTCCGCCTGCCCGGCGTTCGTCAACCCCGCGATGAGCCCCGCCATTGCCACTGCCGCCCAGATGCGCCGTTTCATATTCCCCATCCTTTCCTGCTGCCTGACACCCCGGTTTGCGCCGAGCCGATCCCGACTCGAACGTCGGCGGAAGTATAGGACGGTATGGCCGTCGATGGCAAGCGCGGCTGCAGCTTGCCCATGGGGCCGCGAACCAGTCCAGCCCGGCAATCCCGGATGTTGGTGACAAAGAGATCTGTCACCTCGCGCCGCCCACCGCCCTTGCCGTCGGTGAAGGCAAACGCTCGCTTGTCATGGGCGGCGGGTCTGGGCTAGATTGGCCCTGTGAAGCGCTTCTCCAATCGCCGCCCCGAGATCCCCTGGGACGCGCGCATCGGCTGGAAAACGGTCGAGGCCGACGGCCGCGCCATCCATGTCGTGCGCTGCTGAGGCAGTCGCCGGGGCGGCGCCATCGGCGCGCGGCGCGGCGTTAGGATACAGGGGCGATGACCGAAGACAAACAGACGAATGCGCCGTCCGCGCTGACCAACGGTCAGCTCGTGCGCCGGTTGCTGGCGATGGTCTGGCGCTACCGGTGGGGTTGCGTCCGCACCTTGCTGATCCAGGTCGTACTGCTGATCTTCGGCCTGACCGGTCTGGGCCTGACCGGTCTGGGCGTGGATTACCTGCGGTTCGCCATGGCCGTCCGCGGGGGTGCGGGCGCGGCGGCCCCGCGTTGGCCGGCCGGCCTGACGCCGCCGGCCGACTGGCCGCCCATGCTGGTCATCGGGGCCATCGCCGGCGCCGTCCTCGTGTTCGCGGCGCTGCGCTCGGCCATCAACATGTACTACACGATTTCGATGAACCAGCTCCTCCAGGGCAACGTGGTCGTCGACTTGCGGGCGCGCGTGTACGACAAGATGCAGCAGCTCAGCTTCACCTTCTTCGATGCCCACGCCAGCGGCAATCTGATCAACCGCGTCACCGGCGATGTCCAGATGGTGCGCAGCTTCGTCGACGGCGTGGTCCTGCAGTCCTTCGTCCTGTTGCTTTCGCTGGGCGTCTACATGGCCTACATGACGCATATCCACGTGATGCTGACGCTGGCCTGTCTGGCGACGACGCCGCTGCTCTGGATCGCCACGGCGGTGTTCTCGAACCGCGTGCGGCCCGCCTACATGCGGAACCGGGAACTGTTCGACGACCAGATTCTGGCGCTGACGGAGAACGTCCGCGGCATGCATGTCGTCAAGGGCTTCGCCCGTCACGCGGCGGAGATCGACAAGTTCACGGCGGCGACCAACCGCGTACGCGAGCAGAAGCGCTGGGTCTTCCGGCAGCAGGCCTTCTTTCAGCCGGTGATCGGCTTTCTGACGCAGGTCAACCTCGTCGTCCTGCTCGGCTACGGCGGACTCCTCGCCGTGGAGTACGAACAGAGCGGCGGCGCGGTCGGCCTTTCGGTGGGGCAGTTGCTGGTTTTCGCCGGACTCCTCCAGCAGTTCTCGGGGCAGGTGGCCAACATCTCCACCATCGCCGACAGCATGCAGCAGAGCCTCACCGCCGCGCAGCGGGTGTTCGAAATCCTCGACGCGCCCGTCGAGATCCGATCGCCCGCGACGCCCGTCCGTCCGCCGAAGCTCCGCGGGGCACTGGCCTTCGAGCACGCGAGCTTCGCCTACCGACCCGGATCGCCGGTCCTGCGGGATGTGAACCTGGCGATCGCACCCGGCATGCGCGTCGCGATTCTCGGCGCCACGGGTTCCGGCAAGACGACGCTCCTGAGCCTCGTGCCGCGCTTCTACGATGTCACGGACGGCGTGGTGCGGATCGACGGCCACGCGATTCAGGATCTCGATGTGAACGACTTGCGCCGGCAGGTCGGCATCGTGTTTCAGGACAGCTTCCTGTTCAGCAACACGGTGCGCGCGAACATCGCGTTCGGTCATCCCGAGGCCACGATGGAACAGGTCGAACGCGCGGCGCGCCTCGCGGCGGCGCATGACTTCATCCGGGTCATGCCGAACGGCTACGACACGGTGCTCCAGGAAGGCGGATCGAACCTCTCGGGCGGGCAGCGTCAGCGTATCGCCATCGCCCGCGCCCTGCTGCTCGATCCGCCGATCCTGCTGCTGGACGACCCCACGGCGGCGGTCGACGCCGACACCGAGTCCGAGATCATGCAGGCGATCGGGCAGGCGATGGCGGGACGCACCGTCCTGATCGTCGCGCACCGTCTCAGCGCCCTGCGGCGGGCCGATCGGGTGGTCGTGCTCGAACGCGGCCGCATCGTCCAGTCCGGGCGCCATGACGAGCTCGTGCGCGAGGAAGGCCACTATCGGCGCGTGGCCGAACTGCAGGCGGAGGACGGCCAGGACGCCACGCCCTCCGCGGAGGGCGGAGCATGAAAGCAGGCGGACTGGTCGCCCATGTGCAGGACACCACCCACGAGGCCGACAGGCGCCCGCTGAGCCTGCGCCTGATCGTGCGCCTGATGGGCTACACGCGGCCGTACGCGCGCCGGCGCAATCTGCTGTTCCTGCTCGTCGTGCTGCGCGCCATCCAGCTCCCGACGCTGGCGTGGGCCATCGGCGCCGTCCTGGGCGGCCCCGTCTCCCGCCTCGACCGTCCCGGCATCCTGCTGGGCGCCGCCGCCTACGGCCTGCTTGCGGTGTTCACGCAGTGGACTCTGCGGTACCGGTCCTGGGCCGCGCTCGACCTCGGCGAGGATACGATCAGCGACTTGCGTATCGCCATGTTCAAGCACCTGCAGCGAATGCCGATGGCGTTCTTCAAGCGGACGCCGCTGGGGCGCATCATCAGCCGCTTTTCGTCGGATTCCGAAGCCATGCGCCTGGGCGTCCAGAACGTGTTGTTCGTGTCGATGGTCAACGGCGGCCAGATGGCGATCGCGGGCGGCTACATGCTGCACTACGACTGGGTGCTGTTTCTGATCATCGCGGGCATGCTGCCCATGGTCTGGCTGCTCACGCGGCATTTCACCAGCAAGCTGAGCCTGGCCTACCGTGCCGTACAGGAGAGTTTCAGCCGCGTCACGGCAACCCTGGCGGAATCGGTCAGCGGCATTCGCGTGACGCAGGGGTTCGTGCGCGAACACACCAATGCCGGACTGTTCCAGGAACTCATTCTCGACCATTCCCGCTACAACCTGGATGCCGCGCGGACGGCGGGCGTGTTCATTCCCCTGCTCGAGTTCAAGTCGCAGCTTTTCATCGCGCTGGTGCTGTTCGTCGGCGGCTGGCGCGTGCTGCACGGCACGGCGGACGTCGAGGACCTCTATCATTTCATCCTGATGGCCGCCGTCTGTTTCGGTCCCGTGCAGACGCTGGCCGGGCAGTATAACAGCGCGCTGTCGGCCATGGCCGGCGCCGAACGGGTGTTCCGCGTGCTGGACACGGAACCCGATTGGAGCGATCCGCCCGACGCGCGCGATCTGCCGGCGATCGCGGGGCATATCGAATTCCGCCACGTGACGTTCGGCTACAGCCCGGGCAAGCCGGTTCTGCACGACATCTCGTTCACGGTCGAGCCTGGGCAAACGGTGGCGCTGGTGGGCGAAACCGGCAGCGGCAAGAGCTCGGTCGTCAATCTCCTGGCGAAGTTCTATCTGCCCGGCGGCGGTCAGGTGCTGGTTGACGGTCATGACCTCGCCGGCGTCGCCGGCCCGTCGTTGCATCGGCAGCTCGGGATCGTGTCGCAGGAGAATTTCCTGTTCACGGGGTCGGTGCTGGACAACATCCTGACCGGCAAGCCCGGAGCGACCCGCGAGCAGGCGATCCAGGCGGCGCGCCAGATCGATTGCCTGGATCTGCTGGAGTGTCTGCCGGACGGGCTGCAGACCGCGGTCGGCGAACGCGGCATGGGCATCAGCCAGGGCCAGCGGCAGCTTGTCTGCTTCGCCCGCGCCATGCTGGCCGATCCGCGCATCCTGATTCTGGATGAGGCCACGAGTTCCGTGGACGGCCTTACCGAGGCCCGCATCCAGACCTCGCTCGCCCGGCTGCTGGCCGGCCGCACCAGCCTTGTCGTCGCCCATCGGCTGAGCACGATCCGACATGCCGATGTCGTCCTCGTGCTCGACGGCGGTCGCATCGTCGAACGGGGCTCGCATGACGAACTCCTCGCCGGCAACGGCATCTACGCCGACCTCCACCATCAGTCCGTCGCAACCTGATCGCCCGGTCGACTGTCGGTTCCCTCATCCGCCGGGCGGCCTGAAGGGCTGCGGATTGCCTTGACGGGGAACACCCCTTTCGCCAGCATAACGCGCCATGAAAAACCCAGACCGCAACCGTTCGCTGGAGGCGCTGACGTCGCTGTGCAAGCGCCGGGGCTTCATCTTTCAGACCTCCGAGATTTACGGCGGGATCAACGGCTTCTGGGATTACGGTCCCCTCGGCTGCGAGCTGAAGCGCAACATCAAGGCCGCCTGGTGGCGCGATATCGTCCAGACCAACGAGAACATCGTCGGCCTCGATTCGGCCATCATCATGCACCCGCGCGTCTGGGAGGCCTCGGGGCATATCGGCGGATTCTCCGACCCCATGGTCGACTGCAAATCGTGCAAGCGCCGCTACAAGGCCGACAACCTCTGCGAGGAACAGGACCAGGAACTGATTGTCGACGGCAAGACGTTCCGGCTGCCGGAGGGGATCAAATGCACGGCCTGCGGGTCGCGCGAGCTGACCGAGCCGCGCGCGTTCGATCTCATGTTCAAGACCTTCGTGGGGCCGGTCGAGGACGACTCGGCCGTGGCGTACCTGCGGCCCGAGACGGCACAGGGCATCTTCGCGCAGTTCGCGAACGTGCTGGCCACGTCGCGCCAGAAGATTCCCTTCGGCATCGCCCAGATCGGCAAGGCGTTCCGCAACGAGATCAACCCGCGCAATTACACGTTCCGCTCGCGCGAGTTCGAGCAGATGGAACTCGAGTACTTCATCGAGCCCGGCACGGATGCCGAATGGCACGCGTATTGGGTGGACAAACGCCTCCAGTGGTACGGCTCCATCGGGCTCCCCGCGGACAGCCTCCACAAGGATGTGCATCCGAAGGAAAAGCTGGCCCATTACGCCTCGGCCTGCACCGACGTCGCCTTTGACTTCCCCTTCGGACGCCAGGAGCTCGAAGGCATCGCCGCCCGCGGCGACTACGACCTGCGCCGCCACCAGGAGTTCAGCGGCAAGTCCATGGAGTATTTCGAGCAGGAAGGCAACCGGAAGTTCATCCCGCACGTCATCGAACCGTCGGCCGGCGTCGACCGTATCGCGCTCGCGCTGCTCTGCAACGCCTTCCGCGAGGAATGGGTGCCCAAGAGCGAGAACGGCGCCCCCATCCCCGCGGAGCCGGACAAGCCGGCGCCCGAGGGCTTCGAGGCCCGCACGGTCATGCGTCTCGCGCCGCGCATCGCGCCGGTCAAGGTCGCGGTGTTTCCGCTGCTGAAGAACAAACCGGAGCTGGTCGACAAGTCGCGCGAGGTCTTCACGTCGCTGCAAGCCTGCTGGCCGTGCTTCTACGATCAGGTCGGCGCCATCGGCCGCCGCTACCGGCGCCAGGACGAAGTGGGTACGCCGTTCTGCGTGACGGTCGACTTCGACACGCTGACCGATAACACGGTCACCGTGCGCGACCGCGATTCGATGAAGCAGGAACGGATTGCCGTTCCCGAACTCGTCGGGTTCTTCCACGGCCGGCTCATGTGAACGCCCGCCGCCGTCAGCTCCACGCCGCGCCATGGCGGGCGGCGAGCGCATCGGCCGCGGCGGGTCCGCGACTCCCGAAAGGATAGGGGTCCGGCTCGTCGCCGGCCGCATCCAACGCATGCAGGACCGGCGTGAAGACGTCCCACGCCGCCGACAACTCGTCGCGCCGGATGAACAGACTCTTGTCGCCGCGCAGCACGTCCAGAAGCAGATTTTCGTAGGCGTCGGGGATCGGCGATCCCGGGAACGCCTCGTGATACTGTAAATCCAGTTGCGTCGACGCGACGGTCATGCCCAGCCCGGGCCGTTTGTTGGCGATCGACAGGTAGATGCCCTCCTCCGGCTGCACGCGAATGACAAGCGTGTTGGCGAAGGACGGCATGCCGTCGACGGCGAACAGGCGCGACGCGGCCGGCTTGAAGCGAATCCGGATTTCGGTCATGCGCGCGTCGAGGCCCTTCCCGGCGCGCATCAGGAACGGTACGCCCCGCCAGCGGTCGTTATCGATCCGCAGCACCGCGGCGGCGTACGTGGCGGCGCGCGACTCCGGCGGCACGGTCGGATCCTCCCGGTAGGCGGGGCGATCCATTTCCTTGTACCGGCCGCCCCGGTACTGTCCCGTGACGAGCTCCGCGCGTGTGACCGCCTGCACGGCACGCAACACGTTGCACTTCTCGCGGCAGATGCAATCCGCGGCGACGCGCGCCGGCGGTTCCATGGCGACCAGCGCGAGAATCTGGAGCAAGTGGTTCTGCATCACGTCCCGGATGATGCCGTAGTCGTCGAAGTAGCCGCCGCGTCCGGCGACGGAGAGATCCTCCTTCCACGAGATCTCGACGTGCTGGATGGATTGCCGGTTCCATACGGGTTCGAACACGAGGTTCGCGAACCGCAGGACCAGCAGGTTCTGGATGACCTCCTTGCCGAGATAGTGGTCGATCCGGAATGTCGCTTCCTCCGGGAATACGCCCGACAGTCCCTGGATCAGTTCGTCGGAGCTCGCCCGGTCCCGCCCGAAGGGCTTCTCGACGACCACGCGCGACCACGGTACGGCGCCGCCGCAGGCAACCAGCCCCGCGCCGCCGATGGCGTGAGCCACATCCAGGACGATTCCCGGTGGAATCGCCAGATAGTAGAGTCGGTTGACTGCCGCCCCGCCGTCCGCCGCGGTCATGGCCTGGTAAAGATCGAGCATCGACTCGCGCGACTCGTATCGTCCCCGCACGTAGCGACAACGCGCGAGAAACTCGTTCATCCGCTCGCCGCAGGACTCGCCCGGCGCATATCGGCAGGTCAGGTGCGCGGCGATGCGCTCGCGGAACTGCTCGTCCGTCATCGTCGACCGGGCGAAACCGAACAGCCGCCAGTCGCCGGGCAGATACCCCTGGCAGTGCAGCGCGAACAGCGCCGGGATGATCTTCTTGCGGGCGAGATCGCCCGAGGCGCCGATCGCCACGATGTCCAGACGCTCCGCCGTCGGCTGCCCGGTCATGGACGACGCTCCGGACGCAGGACGATGTACGACGGCAACCCGCGAACGCCCCATGCCTTGAGCAGCGGCGCAAGCTCCGGCGCGCCCAGGTCCTCGGCCTGCAACTTGACCGGCACATAATCGGCCAGACGGTCGCGGACAACCGGAGAGGTCAGCGTCGTGCGGTTCATCTTCTTGCAGGCCGTGCACCAGGTGGCCCAGATGTCCACGAAGACCGGCCGGCCCGATTCGCGCGCCAGCGCCAGTCCCCGGTCAAGTTCGGTTTCCCACGGAATGCCCGCGCCTTCGCCGCGGCCCGCCTCGACCGCCGCCGTGCCGGCCGACAACAGGCGCACACCCAGCGCGCCGTAGTACAGCGCCGCCGCGCCGATGACGATGCCGAAACCGATTTTGACCCGATCCATCCATGCGCCGGGCTTGGGAAGAAACGCCATCCCGGCGCCCGCGAACGGCCACGGCAGCGCCATTCCCAGGCCGAGCACGAACGGCAGGGCCAGGCCGGCAACGTTGCCGCGCTGGTAGATTTCGGTGGCGAGCAGCAGCACCCAGATGAGCACCGGCGCCACGCATGCCCCGGCCAGCAGCGCCGCCAACCCGCCGAAGACAAACGCCGTCGCGGCCGCTCCGCGGCCGCCGCCACCGCCGGGCGCGGCTGTACGCCCCTGGAACCGCGAGAGATCGATCGTGAAGACGCCGACCATCGATAACGCCAGCGCGAGGAACACCGCGGCGATCGCCAGATTGAACCACGGCGATGCGTTGAGCCGGCCGAACTGTCCGCCCGTGAGTACCACCACGACGCCCAGCGTTCCGTAGGCGAGCGCGATGCCGGCGCCGTAGCAGCCGCCCAGCAGGAACCCGCGCCCGCGGGCGCCGGAGGCCGAACCGGCGCCGATGATCGCCAGGTTGACCGGAATCATCGGCAGCACGCATGGCGTCAGGTTCAGCGCCGCGCCGCCGATCAGGATGACGAGCAGGGCCAGCGCGATGCCGTAGCGGTCGATCATGCGCGTCAACGGGTTGCCCGCCAGACCGGCGCCGGCTTCGACCCGGTCCAGAAACGACGTGAACGCGTCAACCGTCAGGTAGCCGACCTCGCGGCCGCTCAACACGAAACCCTCGACCCCCGCCGCTGCGCCGTCGCCCGACACGACTCCGGCCCGCGGCGGCGCCGACGGCGCCGTTGACGGCAACGCGTCGCCCACGGCCACGCTACGCCGTTCCGGCACGAAGCACACGCTCGGGCTGCAGCCCTGCAATGCCACGGTGACGGCGGAGACCGTCGCGCCGGACGGAACGGCGTACGTGAACACCGTATCGTGCGCGTAAACCGAGACCTCCTCTTCCAGAATCGGATCGAGCTTACGTTCCGGGGCCGGCGCCTGGAGCGGCGTCAGCACGCCGTCCGCGCCGATCGACAGGCGGTCGGCGTAGAGGTAATGGCCGGCCGGCACCGTCAGCGAAACCGCCAACGTGGACGGCGCACCCTCGGCGCCGCGCGTCAGCGCCGCGTGGACGCCGAACGGCGAGGCGGTTTGAGCCCGTCCCGCGGACGCCGCGCAGGCCCACGCCAACGCGGCGACGGCCAGCGTCCGCCGCACGCATCCCCGCATCCGGATGAGGCGCGTCATGCGAGGCTCACCCCTCGGGCGAGAAATCTTCCTTGCCGACTCCACAGTCCGGACACACCCAGTCGTCCGGCAACGCATCGAACGTCGTTCCCGCCGGGATCCCGTTGTCGGGATCGCCGACCTTGGGATCGTAGACATACCCGCACATCTCGCATACATATCGTTGCATTCCTGTTCTCCTCCGTTGACCCTGTTCTGAAAATTCCATTTCCAGGCATACCACGCGCCGACGGAATAGTACTCGACCGCCCGCCCCCGTGGCAACCCCGGGTTGATGCCTGGCCGAACGCACCTTGGCCATATGGGAGTAGGCACGATCGAGATGCACCCTGAAGGGGTGCCACGCTTTGTGGCCGATACGCGAGCGCGACCCCTTCAGGGTCGGGAATGGGGGCTTGGATGTCGTTGTTGATTCCACGGCCGGCCGCGGTGTATCTTCCGGCATGTTACGAACGTTGCGCATCCGCAATCTGGCCATCGCCGACGACGTCTCGGTGACGTTCGAGGAGGGCCTGAATGTCATCACCGGCGAAACCGGGGCGGGCAAGTCCATCCTGGCGGGCGCCCTCGGCCTCGTGCTCGGCGCGCGCGCCGATCGCAACGCCATCCGCTCGGGCGAGGAGCAGTGTCTGGTCGAAGCCGCATTCGAATTGCGGGCGCCCGCCGTCGTCAACCAGGCGCTCGCCGGGCTCGGGATCGATCCGTGCGAGGACGGACTGCTCGTCATCCGCCGCACCGTATCCGCGCACGGTCCGGGGCGCAACCTGCTCAACGATGCGCCCGTGACGGTGCAGGCGCTCAAGACGATCGGCGACCTGCTGGTCGATCAGCACGGTCCGCACGACCACCAATCGCTCCTCGAGGAGGCCTACCAACTCGAAATTCTCGATGCCTTCGGCCATCACGGCGCCGAACGGCAGGCCTACGCCGCCGCGTACGACGCGCTGCTGTCGCTCGATGCGCAGCGTCACGCGCTGGAGGGCGACGACGCCACGATCGCCGGCCGGATCGACCTGCTCACGTTCCAGGTCGGCGAGATTGCGGAAGCGAAGCTGGCGCCCGACGAGGAGGACGCGGTGCGGCAGGAGCACCTGCGCGTCGCCAACGCCGGCCGCATCCTCGAACTCGCGGCGTTGCTGACCAACGCCCTGACCGAGGATGACGCCTCGGCCTTTCACGCGCTCGCGACGGTTCAGCGGGCCCTGCCCGAGCTTTCGCACATGCTGCCCGAGGCCGAGGCGTGGCGCGCGGAAGCCGCCTCGATCGCCATCCAGATCCAGGAACTGGCCGGCGGCATCGCCAGCTTCGTCCAGAGCATCGAATGCGATCCGGAGCGGCTCGAATGGCTCGACGACCGCATGGCTCTGATCCAGAAGCTGAAGCGGAAGTACGGGTCCGACATTCCCGCGATCCTGGCCTTCCACGATCGCGCCCAGGAAGAGCTCGATACGCTCGGCGCGCGCGGCGAACGACTGGCCCGGCTCGATGTGGAAATCGCCGCGGCCCGCGCGCGGACCATCGAGCTCGGCGAAGCGCTCCGCGTCCGACGCGTCAAGGCCGGCCTCAAGCTCGGACGGACCATCACCGAACAGCTCCGCGATCTGGGGTTCGCCCACGGCCGGTTCAGCGTGGCGGTACAGCCCGCCGCGGACCCGCGCCCGTCCGGACTTGACGTGGTGGACTTCGGTTTCGCCCCGAATGTCGGCGAAGCCATGCGGCCGCTGAAAGCGATTGCCTCCAGCGGCGAGATTTCGCGCGTGATGCTGGCGGTAAAGGCCGTGCTCGCCGATCACGACCGCATTCCCGTGCTCGTCTTCGACGAGATCGACGCCAATGTCGGCGGCGAAACCGGCAATGCCATCGGCGCCAAGCTGGCCACGGTCGCCGGCAAGCGCCAGGTGCTCTGCATCACGCATCTGCCCCAGGTCGCCGTTTGCGGCGCCACGCATTTCGTGGTGGCCAAGCAGGTGGTCAACCAGCGCACCGTGACCGCCATCGCCTGCGTCTCCGGCGACCGGCGCACCGAGGAGATCGCGCGCATGCTCGGCGGGCGCGATCTGACCAGCGTCACGCTGCAACATGCCCGTGAAATGCTCCAGCGCAGCGTGACCGCCACATGACCGCGCCGGGCGACATGACCCTCGCGCGGGCGGGCCTTGTCGTCACGCTCGGTCTGCTGGCCTACGGCTGGCTGCTCTATCCCCTGCTGCTGGCGCTGCCGGCGCGGCGCCGCGCGACACCGCGCGACACGAAGATCGCGCCGCCGTCGCCGCTGCCCGACGTGCATGTCATCGTCGCCGCGTTCAATGAGGAATCGGTGATCGCCGCCCGCATCCGCAACCTCAAGGCACTCGATTACCCGCCCGAACGTCTGCACGGCCGCCTCGGCGCCGACGGGTGTACGGATCGCACGGCCGCCGAAGCGCGCGACGCCATCGGCGGCGATCCGCGCTTCCATATCCATGAGTACCCCCGGAACCGCGGCAAAGTGGCCGTGCTCCGCGACCTTGTCGCGGCCGCCGCGGCCGACATCGGGAAGGACACGGACCGCCATCTGCTCGTCTTCACCGATGCCAATACCGAATTCGCGCCCGACGCGGTGGCCCGCCTGACCCGCCCCTTCGCCGATCCCGCCATCGGCGCCGTGTGCGGCCGCCTGATCCTGCGCCCCGCCCATGCCGCACCGCGGCCGCTCCGGACGGAAGCGGCGGACACCGAGGAATCCTCCTACTGGCGGTTCGAGACCATCCTCAAGACGTGGGAGTCGGCGGTGGACTCCTGCCTCGGCGCCAACGGCGCCATCTATGCCATCCGCCCCGCGCTTTTCTGGCGTGACATCCCCGTCAACACGATCGTCGACGATTTCGTCATCGGCATGAAGGTGCGGGAGACCGGACACCGTGTGGTATACGACCCGACCGCCGTCGCCGCCGAGGAGCTTCCCGCGTTGCGCAGCGAATGGGGGCGTCGCGTACGGATCGGGGCCGGCGACTACCAGGCCCTGTGGCTGTGCCGCGCCTGTCTGCTGCCGCGCTTCGGCTGGTTCGCCTGGATCTTCTTCTCCCACAAGGTGCTCCGCTGGTTCACGCCGCATCTGCTCCTGCTGGCCATGCTCCTGCCGCTGGTTCGCCTCCTCGGCCCGTATCCGACCGACATCCTCGACCGTTCGATCCTGGCGGCCGCGGGGGTCGCCGTCGCCGCGGCGGCGCTCGGCAGAGCCGGTCGCCGCGGGGATGGGCCGCGGGGAGGCGGCGGGACCGGCGGTCGCCTGGCCGCCGTCGCGCGGCTGACCGACCACTTTCTCACGATGCAGGCCGCTTTGCTCGTCGGGTTCCTCCGGTTCTGCCGGGGCCGTCTGGGCGGCGCCTGGCGCCGCACGCCGCGGAGCGCCTGACCGACCATCACGGATGTACTATGAACGCACGCTTGCGAAGACGACTTACGGCGATCCTGTGCACAAAGGCCGTGGTGTTGGGCATGACCCTTGGGCCGGCCGCATCCTGGCTGCAATCCGCGGGGCCACGCGCCGACCCGCGCACGGCCTGGGATGCCGTCTACCTGGTCGCCGGCGCGCGCGCGCAGGACCGGCGCATCGGCGCGCTCACGAACTGGGTGGCCGCTTGTTCGGCGCAGGCGACGACCGGCGGCCTCCAGGTTCTGGTTGGCAACGATCCGCAGATCAGCCTGTGGTGCCGCGAGCACCAGACCAACCACACGCGCACGGCGTGGGCCATGGAGAAGCTCGACCGGGCGTTTGCGGCCATCCCCGGCGTCCGGCGCGCCGAGGTCGTCCCCGGCGCCTTCAGCTCGACCGATGGCGAAATGCGGGCCCTGCACGACTACCTGGCGACGCATCCCGATGTCACGCGCATCGCGCTGGTCACGTCGCGCTTCCACATCCGTCGTACGCTCGACCGCGCCCGACGCCATAACCCGTCGCTCGTCTTCGGTGTCGTGCCCGGGCCGCGCCACTGGGAAGACCGCGCCCCGTGGATCGTCGTGAGCGAATACGCCAAACTTCTCCGCGATGCCCTGGGCCTCTCCCGCGCGCCCGGCCTCACCCGGGGGCGCCGTGAAGTTTGCAATTGTGTTCGCCCGGTCACTGCACTAGCCTCTCAGAGGGGTTGAGGGTAATGCCCTCGACCGAACAGCGAGGGGAGCGATCCATGATGACGCGACGACGGATGGCGGCGGCTTCGGGAGCGGTAGCGCTGGCGGCGCTGACGGTGACCTCGATCTTTGCCGATTCACGAACCACGGCCCGGCGTTCGATGATGCGGGAAGGCCCCGGCGCCTTCTACCCGGTGGTGACGCGCGTGGACCCGGGAACGGGAATCGATGTGCTCAAAACGTCCGGACAATGGCTTGAAGGACGCGTCCTTGAGCACCGCGGCTGGCTGCCGCAAACGGCATTCGACACCCCGCGGGCGGGCGACGACTACGCCGGATTGCTGCATGGCGGCAAGGCCATGCTGGTCTCTTCGGTCGATCTGGCCGCCGCCACCAAGGGCGCGTTCGAGGCCACTTACGCCGAGAAGAACAAGGTCTCCTTCGACGTGGTCAACCAACTCGACGCGCTGGTCTTCGACCCGGCGCTGGTCGCGACTTTGGCCGGCACGCTGCGCGATACGCTCGGCAGCGGTCTCTATGGGCGCATCCCGGTGCGGGAATTCAAGAACGACCTTGTCCTCAAACCGGATGCCGAAACCATGCTCGGCCGCGCGTTCGCCGCGCAGCTCATGAAGGCCCCGCTGATCGCCGACACGGCCAGGCTGGCCTACGTGAACGGCATCGCCGCCATCGTGGGCGCCAAGACGCAGCGCTACGACCTCGGCTACAAGGTGGCCGTGTTGCAGGATCCGTCGGTCAACGGGTTCGGCCTCCCCGGCGGCTACCTGATCCTGACATCCGGGTTCCTGGATTTGCTTCACGACGAAGCGGAGCTGGCCTGCGCGCTCGGCCATGAGATGGCCCATGCCAGCCTCTACCATGGACTGCGGGAGTTCTCGAAACGCGACATTCACCGGCGGCGCGATGCGACGTTCGACGAACTCGACGAACTGTCCGCCGAGGCCGGCGGCGACTCGGCGGAGGACGACTTGTCGCGCCTGGCCGACAAAGGATATCTGAGGATCATCGGCGCCCGCGCCCGCGAGGACGAATTCGAGGCGGACATCTTCGGGGTCGCCTACGCCGCGGCCGCCGGCTACGATCCGCGCGCCTGGCCGGCGCTGCTGGAACGTGTGTCCGGCCACGCCGCCGACGGCGACGACTTCCGCCATCATCCGCCGCTCACGGACCGTATCGCGGCCGTGAACCAGGCCATCCAGCGCCATCGTCTCGTCAAATCGGACCAACAACGCCTGCCCGAGCGCTTCACGCACCATCTGGCACGGGCAGCGGCGGGAGATGTAACCACCCCATGAAAAACAGCGTCGGTCTCATCCTCGTCTGTCTGGCGCTTGGCCTTGTCGCCGGGTGCCACTCCACGAAGTCATGTCTCGGCGTCGAATTCCGCAAGGTCACGCTGCCCACCTGGTTCACGCAGCCGACCGGGTCCGAGCAGGTCTTCGTGCCGGTCGACGGCAGCATCCGTCTGCCGCCGCACCTCGAAACGTTCGCCGAGCAGTACGAACTGCCGCGCTGGGTCGTTTATGGAGTCGTACGCTCGCTCGGCGCCCGCGAGTTCATCGCCCATGGCGTATTCAAGACGTTCACCATTTCCGACGACCGCGGCGAAACGAGCGTTTCGGTCGACGAGGTTCATTACGAAGTCGATCCCGGACTTGTGCATGCGGAATTGAAACGCCTGGTCATCGCCTGCTCGAACGCCGAGAGCGAACTGGATCGCCAGAATGTGCTCGGACGCCACGTGCACCGGCGTTTTGGCGGCTTCCTCCTGTTCGGCCTCGGGGAGCGTCCGCCGAAGGCGGAGAATCTCCTGATGACCTCCGGTGTCAGCGTCGACCCGATGGAAACGTTCGTCGGCGGGGAGGCCATGCCTCCCGTCGGCTGGCACGAAACCCCTTCGCACTTCATCGAGACCCATACCGGGCGCTATGCCTACGGCCATCCCCTGCATGCCTTCCGGCAGGCGGAGGAAGAGGCCATTCGCGAACTGGCCAAGAGTCTCATGGTGAAGTTCTCGCACTCGCGCAAGCAAATGGAGCGGCAGGCAAACGATGGCGGCGACTATCAGGAGGACGCCGTGCGCGAGGAAGTCCGCTTGTACATGCGCGGCGTGGTCGTCTTGCGACGTGCGGTCGACGTCAATCGCGGGCTGTGCGTCGTACAGGTCGCCGTGCCGACCGGCGGCGTGGCACGTCGCTGAATCCGGTCGTAGCAATAGGCGTTGGATGTGTGGGACTGGACGCGAACCGATGAACGGGAGGAACAGGATGAAACTTCAACTCGGGATGGTGCGGACGACAACGGGCGCGGTACTGGCGGGGCTGGTGCTGGCGACGGGCGCGCGGGCCGGCGATTCCTTTCAGGACTGGCTCCGGAAGGATCAGTCGGAACGGCAGCAATACACTTCCGGCGTCGCGACAAATACGGTGGCCGCCGAACAGCCAAAGGACAAGCCGGCGACCGAACAGCCAAAGGACAAGCCGGCAATCGAACAGCCCAAGGATAAGCCGGCGATCGAACAGCCCAAGGCCGGGACTCCGGCGCGGGCGCAGATGCCTCAGCGCACCGACACCCCGTTGCCGGACCGCGATTGGCTGATCATGGTCTATGCCGCGGGCGACAACAACCTCGACCCGTTCAGCGTCTCCGATGTCGCGGAAATGGAAAAGATCGGATCGTCCGACAAGCTGGCGATCGTCGTTCTGATGGACCGCGTCGATACTGGCGAATGGTCGTCCACGCGCCGCTTCCTCGTGCGCAAGCCGTCCGATCAGGGCGGCAAGCATTCCTGGGACCCCGCGCTGCCCACATGCAAGGACCTCGGCGAACTGAACATGGGAGCCCCCGAAACCCTGCGCGATTTCGCCACCTGGTCGCTCGCGACGTATCCCGCCAAGCAGACCGCCCTCGTGCTCTGGAACCACGGCGGCGGCTGGCGCGATGCGGTCAGCCGCGCCGTACAGGGCGGTTCCGCGGCACGCAGTCTGGCGCCCCCGCCGAAACCCGCCGTCAGCCGGCTCGCGCGCGGCATCGCCTGGGACGACACCGACGGCGGCGACTTCCTTGAGATGCGCGAGGTCCGCGGCGCGCTGGAGACACTGCCCAAGCTTTCTCTCATCGGCTGCGACGCCTGCCTGATGGGCATGGTCGAAGTCGCCTACGAGCTGCGCGACCGCTGCGATTACTTCGTCGCCTCCGAAGAGCTCGAACCGGGCGACGGCTGGCCCTATGACCGCATCCTGCCGTTCGTCGCGCGCGGCAACAACTATGCGGCCGAAGCCTTCTGCGCCGACATCGTGCGCGAGTTCGCGGCCAGCTACAAGGACCGCGACCGTGTCACCCTCAGCGCGGTGCGTCAGGCGGCGATTCCGGCACTGGCCGGCAAGATCGACGCGTTGGCCTGCGCGCTGATCGACCATATCGAATCCGGCAAGGAGCCGCCGGTGAGTTTCGACGACGTGCCGGGGTATCCGAGCCGCGATCCGGAGTTCCGCGACCTCGGCGGGTTCCTCAAGGTCATCGACGCCGGCGACTACCCGCCAACGGTGAAGGCCGCCGGCAAGGCCGTGACGCAGGCGCTGACGCAGGCGCTCGTGGCCAACTTCTCGCATGAGGCCCTGCACGGCCAGGGGCTCGCCATCTACCCCGGCGGCGGCAACGACGATGCGGACTACCGGGCGGCCATCATCCAGTTCGCGCGCGACACGCGCTGGGACGAGATGATCCGCGAAGTGACTTACCGCAAGAAGACCGCGGCGCGGGAGAACCTCGCCACAGCCTCGGTCAACCGCTGGGCCATCCTCATCGGCATCGAGGACTACCAGGATCCGAACATCACGAAGCTGCGGTATTCGGTGGACGACGTCGAGCGGCTGCACCAGGTGCTCGTCAAGCATGCCGGCTATCGCGAGGAAAACATCATCGTCCTGACGAACGCGGCAGCCACGGTCGAGAAGGTGCGCTCCACGCTCGGCACCGACCTGCCGCGGCAGGTCAACGATCAGGACATGGTGCTGATCTATTTCTCGGGACACGGCGGCGCCGAACCCTCGTTGCGCGGCGAAGCCAAGGACGGGACGGAGAAGTACATGATGCTCGTCGACAGCAAGATCGAAAACATGTACGGAACGGCGTTGCCGATGTCCGAACTCGCGCGCATCCTGGGGCGTATCCAGGCCGACAAGGCGGTCGTGGTCATGGACTCCTGTTACTCGGGCGCCGCCGGCGGACGGGGTGTGCTGCGCGACGGCATGAAGGCGGGCGGCCTGACCGATGACTATCTGGGCGCCCTGACATCCAGCAGCGGCACCGTCGTGCTGACCGCATCGCAGGCGAGCGAAGTGTCGATGGAGTCCGTCGCGCTCGGTCTCGGACTGTTCACGCATTTTACGTGTCTCGGCCTCGAAGGGCAGGCGGACGACAACAAGGACGGCCTCGTCTCGGTGCTCGAACTTTTTCAGTACGTCAGCAACATGGTGCCGCCCGCGGCGAAGAAGATGGGATCCTCCCAGCATCCGGTCATGAAGGGCGAAATCACCGGCACGTTCCCGATCGCCCTCTGCGGGAAACAGGTGCAAGGCAACAAGTAGACGACGCAACCGCGGAAAGGATACGACCATGAAGAACATCGAACCTGTACGCCTCCTGGCCCTGACGTTCGGACTCGCGACGGCGCTCTGCGCGACAGCCTGTCGCGGCGCGCCGCCGGCGACGGAACCCGCCGCGCCGGAGGGCGTCGCCCCGGTCGCCACCGCCCCGGTCGTCGCCACCCCCGCACCGCAATGGAACGGCGATCGCCTGGTCTATGCGACCAACGGGTGGGCCCTGACCATCACGTACCTGAACAAGGGGACGCGCAGCGAGGGACAGAACGGCGTCCTCGAACGCGATGGCCAGCCCGTACCGGCCGAGGCCAAGGACGCGCAACTCGAAACGCCGCTGGGCACGCTGAAATACTATGGCGCCGAGCGGCCCACGCTGTGGTCCGTCTCCGGCTGGAACTTCGCCGACCGGAAACTGATCAAGGGTTCCCACGTCGTCGCGCCGCCCCCCGCGCCCTAGCACGGGATTTTCATCCTATTGGGAGCAGCGCATTGCCGAGGTGAATCAGGAGGTTGCCCATGTGATCGGATGACGGGCGGTGTCCGAGGATCAAGGCATTGAGCCCGAACGACCACGACAACACCGGGCGGGCCGTGAATGTGGAGTTCGGCGGCATGCGGTGAAGCCACCGAAAGCTCTCGGGGGCGGCGAGAGCCGGATTCTCGGCGATGGCGTCTTGGTCGTCGAAAAGATACACCCTGCCGAGGGCCGGCCAGTGCGCGACCAGCGCCAGAAGCAGGGCACCCACGACGCCGAGGTGTACGGGGGCAACCGTCTCGGCCGGGATCTGTTCATGAAGCAGGCTGTCCGCCAGACATCGGAAGAGGTTGCGGACGCTGACGATCACGCGACAGAAGACGCCGGCCAGCCGTCCCCGTGCAAGCAGTTGAACGAAGGCATGACACTAGTAAGGCATGGAAATACAGCATCACAACGTGTGCTTTATGGCAACGCTTCTTTCTTTCGCACACATTAGCGTTCAGGCTGAGGCGCGCCGGGCGCGCCGATGCCCTGCGACGCTTGCCCGACACTCCCTTACGACATTGAGAATGTCATCTGTGGTGGCGGAGGTCTTCACGCCCGGCACGTCAAACGGAGATCCCTCCCTTGGCTTCGGCACGATGGCGAAGGAATCGCCGCCTCGGCGTCGGATAAGCACCGTTTCGGCTTTTGACTGATTCAGGACGTCTGCCAGATTCTGTCTTGCTTGCGAATACGTGTATACCTTCATGATTCCCCCACGATGGCGATGTCCAGAACTTTGGCCACATGCTTCATGTTTCGGTCAAGTGTGAGCAACGGGGACTTCGTCTCCAGGGCACATTGGAGAAAGTACGCGTCATATGCGTAGATTCGGAAGTGCCCCGCGAGAAGCAACGCTGCGCGCGCATCGACAGGCGAGAGTTCCACGGGGACGGCGGCGGCTGCATCCCAAGCGGCGGCAACCTGCGTTCCAGTCAGCACCTTGCGCCTCACCAGCGATGATAAAGCATTCCCGATCTCATATGGCAACACAGCCGGCGCCACAAGGTCATAGCCCTGCGTTGCCTCGATCAACCAGTCCTTCTCCGGTTCATCCAGCGCCACCGCCAGAAACGTGTTTGTATCGGCTACAACTTTCATACGTACAATTGTACGTCATTCTGTGTGGGTGTCAATCGTAACCCCCCAATACCCACCTTGAGGTGCGAGCTTTAGCGAGTCGCCTCCGAGGGCTTGTTGGAAGGTGTCTTCTTCTCCGGTTTCTGAAAGACGATCTTGTTCGGTTCGTATTTCAAGGTGAGTCCGCAGACGCCGGCAATGCTGTTGAGAAACTGGTCCGCCGGCATGCCTGAGACATCTGACTTCTCGACGAGGAAAGTTCCCTCCGGCACTTCGTATGGCAGCTTGGTTCCTATGACCTCTGACACCTGCTTCAGAACGTCGCGTATATCCTTCTTCTCGAACGTGATCCGAATCTCATCTTCGAGTTTCCGGCAAACATCGCGGATGAACAGGAGCTTGTTCAGCTTTTGCTCGGCATCACGAATCCTCTGGTCGAGTGTCTTCCTGCCAAACCCATGTTCCCCCCAGTCGAAGTCGCCGAAACCCGAAGAGAGCACAGGCTCACCGGGCGTTACCGTGGTGACGTTAGACCCGCCCCCCATGACAGTTGACGAGGAGATGGATGAGAAGGTTGACGTGTTCGTCGTCCCTCCACCGGAAATGGTGTTCTTCTTGTAGTCGATACCGCTGGCAAATTGACCGATAATAAGCATCCCCACAACCGCACTGACTGCCCTCATGTCCTTCATTTCATCTCTCCTTCAATCGGGATATGGGGGGTGCCTCGCGGCGCCGCCCCTCGCCACCACCCGGCATGCGGATCACGCACCGGGCGGTTTTACGTTGGACTTCCTCCGGACGCCCCCTCACGGGAGCGCCCGCCCTTTCACTAGCCCTTCGTTTCTGCGCGCTTTACGTTTCTGCGCGCTTTACCTGGGCAGAGGTATTTCACCTCCTCGTTACGATGCATGTCCTGCGCACGTCAGGGCTCTGCGTACTGGCGAGCCGTCCGCGGGCCGCCAGTACGCAGGAGCCCCTTGTTCGCAAATATTCTACCAATATTCAGGTTTGTTTAGCGCCTCTACACAGGATGATGGACCCGCGATCGGCTGCATGTCCTTGCCCGTCAAAAACTGAGCCAGCCAGCCTTCCGGACGCTGCAACGTCATCGGGGCCGGGACCATCGCTTCCGTCACAGCCTGAAATCCAACCTTCGCGTAAAAAGCTGGATCGCCATAGGTAAGCACCAATTCCACTCCGCGCTTCGACAAAGCGTCTATACCATATTTGATCAACTCCTGACCAATACCCCGACCTTGAAGGTCGGTTCGGACTGCCACTGGAGCCAGGATGAAACAATTGATTCCGCATTCAAACTTGATCCGCGAGAAGAAGATGCTTCCCGCAATCTGGGCGTCATCGCGAGCAACAAAGCCGTAGAGGTCGTTCTTGTCTGTGGTGTTGACGAGATCCTTCGCGAGCTTTCCAATCATCTCTCCTTCGGCTGGACCTTCGGAATCCGAAAATGTCGTAATGAACAGTTGCGTGACTTTGTCGGCGTCACTGGAGCAGTACGGCGAATAGTTCATATCTCTTGCTTGAGAACCAATAGCGTTTATCGGTTGTGTTGCGAGGATACACCGCCGGCCTTGGGGTGCAAGCGTGAACGAGCGGCATGACCGATTAAACGTGTTGACCGGAGCCGGAACGAGCGTCCGATGGCGGCCTGCGCCGCGCTCTTTCCGCGTTCGGGCAGACCCCGGCCAGGCCGCGGGGCGCGGCTGTTCGAGGAGGCATCTCGATTGGGCCGCGGACATGCTCATGGCGACTGGCCTCGGTAAGGGATGATACCTTAGTCGGTCTTTTCGCTATGACTGACTCCCCTCGGCACCCTCATCGGCTTCATGCCGACAAGGCGTGGAGTCAGTCTACCCCGTCAGAAACACAACAACCGCTCCGCAAAAGCTATCCGCATTCCGCGAAGCGGTTCCGTTCAACGACCCGCGTGCCCGGCGCATGAGAGGCGCAAAGCGAAGCCGCGTGCCTTTCCTGCGTCCGTGTCCGCGCGATTGTTCGGCGTGATATCGCTCAGTCCCTTGCGGTGCCGATAAGACGATAGATGGCCGCGCCAACCAGAGCGCCAACGATCGGAGCAACCCAGAAGAGCCAGAGTTGAGCCAACGCCCAGTCGCCGGCAAACAGGGCAACACCCGTGCTACGCGCGGGGTTCACAGAGGTGTTGGTGACCGGGATGCTGATCAAGTGAATCAAGGTGAGGCCCAAACCAATGGCCAGTGGGGCGAAACCCTGCGGAGCTCGTTTGTCGGTTGCGCCGAGAATGATAAGCAGGAACATCATGGTCATGACAACTTCACAGACTAGGGCGGCCAGCAGGGAGTACCCTCCTGGCGAGTGAAGCCCGTAGCCGTTGGAGGCAAAACCCGCGGCCACATCAAAGCCAGCCTTGCCGCTGGCAATGACATAGAGAATCCCGCCCGCGAGAACCCCTCCCAGAACCTGCGCGATGATGTAGGGCGCCAGTTCCTTCGCCGGGAACCGCCCGCCAGCCCACAGCCCGACGGAAACCGCCGGATTGAGGTGACAGCCGGATATGTGCCCAATGGCATAGGCCATCGTCAAGACGGTCAGACCGAAGGCCAACGAGACGCCAAGCAGCCCAATGCCTACGTCGGGGAACGCCGCCGCCAATACCGCACTGCCACACCCCCCGAGAACCAACCAAAATGTCCCAAGACACTCCGCTCCATACTTCTTCATGTTCGTCTCCTCTCCGTTGTTGAGGTCAAACAGACTCCATCCGATCACCATCGATCACCGAATCACCACGTTCAATCGATCCGCCTCCCTTCTGGTTGCCGATTGTGTCCGGCATCGCGGAGCGACGTACGGACCACGCCGTTGGGTACGCCCAGCATGGGCGTGAACTCATGGGGTTCAAGTCCCCTACAGGAGGCCAGGAAATCCTGATGACACCTCCCCTTTTCGGACAGTATGCGGTCTCCATTACCATGCCTCCCGTCCGACGGAACCACCCGTGGTGACTTCCGCATGAAGGTTATGCATGGTGACTCCTTTCAGCAGGTCATCGAGACAGTACTCAGGTTCCGCATGCGGATCGATTACGATCTTCCCGTCGTCAACGCCCGGCCTCTCCGTTTGCGAACCCGTCAGGGTGAGCAATACGGGAGCAGGCCGTTGTTGGCACTTGATATCTATCCTTCACAGCCTCGATATGCTGATGATTTCGATTATCGCGCCATACATGTTGATGCTCGCCATGTCGTCGCGCTTCTTTGCGGTGACACGAACACGTAAGTCATTGACGCGATACTCCGACGGCAGGTTGATGGGCTCATACTTGTTCCCATCATCTGCGTCAATTGCGTAGAAGCCACTTTCAATCGTTTGCCATTTCACGGTCCCCATGAATGCCAGGTTGGCATTGTTCCTCGATTGAAAGATCAATATGTCCTGATTGCCCGCATCCTTCAGCGTAAGTGTCGACCCGGAAACCACGTATTGTCGCGCCTGACGAAGCAGTTCGAAATACAGCGATTCGGCCCGCATCGCATCATCAGAACCGCCCAACAGGGTTGACTGGAGTTCTCCGACCGAGAACGTTCCTTTGTCGCAAGCCGTGTAGGAACCACCATAGCCGTTGACCGCAGAACGCCCAGAAATTGCCGACTCGCTGAAGTCGGCGGTGATCGTAAAGCGCGCAGGTTCCAGAGAACTGACGGACCACGCGACAAGGTGCCACTTGGTTCCGGCAAAAGTTCCACCGCCTGTGCCATTCCCATTATCGCTCTTACAACCTGTCGCCAGGGCGGACACCACAGAACAAAGTATCGCCATCCATTTCATCTTCCTGCTCCTTTCTGTTGCCGAACCAATAGCGTTTTATCGGTTGTGCTGCGAGGATACACCGCCGGCCTTGAGGTGCAAGCGTGAACGAGCGGCATGGCCGATAAAACGTGTTGAACGGAGCCGCGGTGGCTATGGGTAAAGCGAGGGCTTTGGGTTGGGCGTCGGGGTGGGACGAAGGGAGAGTCGAGAGCCGCCGAGCGAGCGTTCTCCCTCTCCCTCTCACGCTCCGAGTTGTTCCCCGCCACACGCGTCAACCGCCGCGAACCTCGCGCTCAGATGGCCTGTTCCTTCTCTCGCCCAACGTCCGCCTTCACTTTCGGCGCGGAACGCGACGTGAAGTGCGAGGCGTGGTTCGAGACTCATTTCCTTCTGAAGAGTGTTCTATCCCCGATCTTCCCGAACTCCTCGTAGTCAGGAGCAGTCGGTTTCATCGGAAACACCTCAACTTCCGCTTTTCCTACAGGCATCGGTTTGTTCACGACCAAATCCGAGGTGTGCACTTTGAACCGCTTATCGGTTCCGTATTTCCATTTGGAGACAAAGTAGTGATAGCTCGCCTCGCTTCCGATGTAGTCGTAACCGAGAAAAGTGGGTGATGAGTTTATGATGAAGGCTTGATTCAGTTGCGATCTGTTGACTTCGGCAAAGTCATGGGTGCACCCTGTCAAGCCTACGGCGATTAGTACGACTGCGAGCATGGCTTTCATTGTGCTTCTCCTTTTATCGTGTTTCTCGAACGGGGCTGTTGCGCGCAACCGGCGGAGAGCGGCGGGCGAAGCCCGCAAGCCCGATGGCGGTTGCGAATACGCCTTGTTCAGCGTCCCTATTTCTTCCCGGTCCGAAACCAGTCCTCATTGTTCCACATGCTGTCCCACGCCGGCAGATATGTGGTGGATTGGTCCTCCGCCTTTCCGGTCTTCACATCGAATGTGCTGAACTGCTTCTCTCCTGACAGCAGCGCAATGCCGACAATCAGACGGTCGTTCGTGTCCCACCACGTGCCTTCGATTGAACCATTGACCGGGGCTGTAGCAACGACCTTGCCAAGAGACTCGTCGTAGACGCAGATCGCGTTGCCGTCGCTGAATGCAACGCGGTTGGTGGCCGGGGCAATTTCCTGGTTCCGAAATCCGATGCTGCGAAACATGAATGTGGGTTCCTTCACGTCAGTCGTGAATCGCTCGGTGATCCCCGAGTCCAAGTCAACCTTGAACACCCTCACGTTCTGCGCCTTGGTCAGATAGCCGTGGTAATGCTTTGGGTAGCCGAACATGTCCAGTGGTTCCGCGACTTTCTTGGCGACGACGAGAAGTTGACGGTTGCCAGTCCAATTGAAAGACGACACCAAGGAATTGTCTTTGGTCACGTCAAACGATTGAAGCTTCCCGTCCCTTCCAACAACCCGCAGTGTGCTGATCGCCCGGAAGGCAACGTGCCCCGAATCGGGAGACCATTCAAGATCGTAGGCGAAGTTGCAGGGCTGATACACTCCGACATCCTCGAACCCGCTGTCATACTTCTGCTTCCCATCGAGGGTTACCGCAAGCCGCACCCATTGCCCCTTCACCTTGGGCGGTTCGGGACCAGGCAGCCACATTCCCCTCTGCGTCTTGACAGTCACTGCCGCGACAGCATGACCGTCAGGGGACTTGACCCGCGCCATTTCCGTCTCCGATGACGCCATGCACGATGACGCCAGCACCGCTCCGATGAGGATGCTTCGGATTTGTTCCATCTTTCTTCTCCGCTGAACGCCGAAAGTCAGGTTCCGAGCGGCGCGCGAGGTAACCTGGACTTCCTGGTTCGGCTGGCTTTTTCTACGAACCGTCCAGATGCAAAGCGATGAAGCACACTCGCCATAAGAGTCTGGTAGGGCATGCCGTCCTCGACGGCGATGGCCTGAAGTTCCTCAAGATCCTTGGACGAAATGCGGATATTGACCCTCTTGTCTTTCGCCAAGGTGTTCCTCGCGTAGGCCATATGGCGCGCGATCTCTTGACGGCGATTCGCCACAGGCTTCCACTCGCCGCGTTCAAAGGAGTCGAGAATATCTTGTTCTTCTTTGTCCAGTCTAGTCTTTTGCATGGCTATCTCCCAAGTACTTTCGGGTTGCCTTTCGGCTGGGGATGATGGTCTTCAGGAAACGGCCTTCAGCCGTTTCCACAAAAGGCACGACACAGGCGTACTCGCCGACCCGAACGACCAGAAGCTGCTGTCCCGGATAACGCGCCTGGTTCGGATGTTCGTACACATCCAGAAGATCACCGCCCTCAACATGCATCACCACCTGCTCAAAACTGATCCCGCGTTCAGCCTTGAGTTGCGCATTCTTCTCCGCATTCCATTGGTAGTAAGGCATGGTTGTAGAATGGCACAACGTGTGCCTTATGGCAACACTGTTTTCAAGTAACCGAATGGGGGCTTGCCCGGCACCCCTTGATCCTGTGGAGGCCATGCTACAGGCATGGCCGACGCAGGTCAAGGGGCGGACAGCCGCCGTTTCGGCGGGGCCCGGTCCAAGCCGGGGTTCGCGCCGCGCAGCGGCGCAACCCCGGCGCCGGACTGATGGGCATTGTTCGGCATCATTTGGTTTGGCTGCTCAACCATGAGAGTAGATCTGGTTTGCGGCTGACTTGAAGGAGCCCCGGGGTGGTCTCATTTGGCTGCCATTCCATGACTGCATACGAGACCCCATCGTTATGAAAGTAGGTGATGGTCATGCTGCGGAAGCCATGAATGATGGGATGATGATGGCATATGGGGTATTGCTCAGGCGGGGTGGTCCGGGGCCTGAGCGGATCCACGTTCTCGCCTACCTTGGCGGCAAGCAGTGGATTCAGGCGGAACCTGGGATCATGAGAGTGATCACTCTGACTGCCCCAAATGATAACGACTGGCTGAAGCAGCCAGTTCACATTGTACGGTGGAACCAAATGAAGGAATTTGCGCACAGGACAAATGGAGAGTAGCGTCTAAAGCCGCACTCTCAGTTGCGACGTTCGCACCGAAGAAGGGGTTGAAAACCGCAACGCCTCTGGTATGCTGAAGGCCAGATGGAGACAGACGATGCCAGAGATAAGCCGGTTCTTCGGAATCATCATTCGGATGTTCTTTGACGAACACAATCCTCCGCACGTCCATGCCGACTAACCAAGGGCAGAAGGCGGTCTTCGATCCGAACGGCAACGTGACGCGTGGCGATCTGGCTTCGCGCACGGCAAAACGGCTGGTGCGGGAATGGATTGACCTGCATGTGGACGAGTTGCGAGCCGACTGGGAACTGGCTCAGGCGGGAAGAGACTTCCAGAAAATCGCCCCGCTGGAGTGAGGTGCGTTATAGTGCGAACAAGCAGGTGCGGGCGACGCTTTGCGGCGCGCCTGACCTCAGGCGTTGGGCACGAAAGGAGACGGAAGCATGAAAGCACGAGTACTCTTGGCAGTGTTGGAATCATTGGCGTTGGGAGGACTGGCAGCGTGGGCGGCCGGGGGCACGGAGATCAAGGACACTGAATCGACGTCGCATGGGGCGGACGACGCCTTTCATCAACTGGTCGACACATACAAGTTCCCGGAGTTCGAGATCGTCCAGTTCAACTTGCCGGTGTTGAGCCACTACTCGTATCTGGTCGTGTCGGCGGGTGAGGCGGTATTGGTTGATCCTGATCGCGATATCAACGCGTATCTCGATTACGCCAAAAAAAACAATGTCGCCATCCAGGGCGTGTTCCTTACCCATTCGCACGCCGACTTCGTGGCGGGGCATCTCGAAGCCGTCCGCGAGCTCAAGGTGCCTATCCATCAAAACGCCGCCAGCGGCGCGCAATACAAGATCGAACCGCTCCAGGACGGCTCAACGTTCCGCGTCGGCAAAGCCACGATCAAGGCGATGGCGACACCCGGCCACACGCCCGATGGCATGTGCGGGCTGGTCAGTAGCGAAGCCGACACCACACCCCGCGCCATCCTGACAGGCGACACACTGTTTGTCGGCTCGATCGGGCGGCCGGACCTGCTGGAAGGAACGATGACGGCCGCCACGCTGGCCGCGATGAGCTTCGACACATGGCACAACAAACTTTCAAAGCTGCCGGATGCCTGCGCGGTGTTGCCGGCGCACGGGGCGGGGTCGTTGTGCGGTGCGCACTTGTCGGATGCGCCGTCATCCACCATCGGCGGGGAACGGGCTTCGAATCCATATCTCCAGAAAAAAGGCCGAAGCGAGTTCATCGCAGCGGTGCTTGAAGGGTTGCCGGAAGCGCCGCAGTATTTCAAACACAACGCCGCCCTGAACCGCACTGGCCCGCCGCTGGTGGACTGGGACGCCACGTCCGTCGCCGCGCCTGTGGCCGAATCGGTTACGAAAGACGCCGACCAATGGCTCGTGGATTTGCGGGACGCCAAGCCGTACGCCGCCGGCCACATCCCCGGCTCGATCAACATCGCCCTGCGTGGCCGGCTCGAAACGTGGGTGGGCACGATGGTCCCATGGCAAGCGCCCATGGTGTTGATCGGATCGGATCCCGAGATCAAGGAGGCGGTATTCCGCCTGCATCGGGTGGGCTACACGGGACAGCTATTGCCGTTTGACGCATGGACGGAAGCCGGTCTGTCGCTCGCCACCAGCGGCACGAGCGCGCCGGCCGAACTCTACCAGCAGATGCAGGACGGGACCGCGCCGATCATCGTGGACGTCCGCCTACCCAACGAATGGATGGCGATGCGCATCGGCACGGTAGTCAATCTCCCCATCTCGCACCTCGCCGAACTCTCCGCGAAACTCGACCCGAACCTCCCGGTCGTGGCCGTCTGCAACAGCGCCTACCGATCGAGCCTTGCCGTCGGCATCCTGCAGCGGCGCGGGTTCAAGAACGTCGCCAGCCTCGCCGGCGGCAGCGCGGCGTGGATTGACGCCGGTTACCCCGTGTTCGGCAACGAACCGAAAGCGGCAGCCGCGCTGCAACGTCAGGTCCACATTGCCGAACGCATCTCGCCCGCCGACCTCAGCCGGTGGATCAAAGACCTGCCGGGCACGTTCGATCTCGTGGACATCCGGCCTGCCGACGCCTTTGCCGACTACGCCCTGCCGGGCGCACGTCGTGCCGATCTCGCCGCCCTGCTGGAAAACCCCGGCTACCTGACTGGCGCCGGACCGTTGATCATCGTGGACCGTGACGGTTCGCTGGCGATGATGGCCGCCGGCATTCTCTCGCAAAAAACCAAACGCCCGATCAAAGCGTTGCATGGCGGCCTCGAAGCGTTCTGGGAAGCGACTGAACTCAAGGGCGCGGTCCGTGCCGTGCCGTTGCCCGCACCCGGAGTGCAACCGAAAGCCGCACCCGCCCCGGCCAGTCCGGCCACGCCGGCGCCGGCCAAGAAGAAATCCGCCGGTTGCTGAGGAGCGAAGCCATGAACGCCAAATCCACTTCCATCCCGACCGGCCCGAAACCCCACATGAACCCGTATCTTGCCGGCGTGTTGCTCGGCTTGGTTTTGCTGGCGAGCTTCCTGACGCTCGGCGTAGGCCTCGGCGCGTCGGCGGGCATCGCCCGCGCGGGCGCGTTCGTGCAGAGTTGCGTCATGCCGCAACACGTCGCCAACAGCGCCTACTTCGGCGCATGGGGCAATGACCCGTTGCGGTACTACCTCGTGTTCATGTTCGTCGGCACGTTGCTCGGCGGACTGGTCTCGGCCATCGTGGGCCGACGCGTCCAGCCGCAACTTGAACGCGGCCCGACCGCCTCGCGCCGGTTGCGCGCCGCGCTCGCACTGATCGGCGGCGTGCTGGCCGGGTTCGCGAGCCGGGTGGCCTCAGGCTGCACGTCGGGACAGGCGTTGACCGGCGGCGCGATGCTGGTGACCGGCAGCCTGTTGTTTCTCGGTGCGATGTTCGCGAGCGGCTATGCGATGGCGTGGTTCGTACGGAGGCAATGGCAATGATCACTACCTTCTTCGGACAGGAAGGCCTCGGCAGCAACGCCGCGCTGGTGTTGTCGCTGGTGCTCGGCTTCGGGTTCGGCGTCGCGCTCGAACAGGCCGGCTTCGGCAGCTCGCGCCGGCTGGCCGGCATCTTCTACTTCCGCGACATGACGGTGCTACGCGTAATGTTCACCGCGATGGTTACCGCCATGCTCGGCCTGCAACTCGCCCTCGCGCTCGGTATCGTGAGCGCCGACCAGATTTACTTCCTGCCAACTATCTACGGCGCGCAGATTGTCGGCGGCCTGTTATTCGGCGTCGGGTTCGTGCTGAGTTCGTGGTGTCCCGGCACCGCCGCGGTCGGACTCGCCAGCGGCCGGCTCGATGCGTTGATCTTCCTCGGCGGCGCGGCGCTTGGCAGCATCCTGTTCAACGAGTTGTACGATATCGTCGCGCCCCTCGCGAATTGGGGTGACAGCGGCGTGAAGTTTGTCTGGGCGGCGCTCGGCGTGTCCGCGCCGGTGTTCGCGCTGTTGTTTGCGACGGTCGCCGTCGCCGCGTTCTGGGGCTCGGAATGGATCGAGAAAAGAGTCACCGGCGCCGGGCCGTATCTGGGCAGCCCGTTCCTCAAGGCGTTCAGCGTCGTGATCCTCGCCGCCGCGCTCGGCGTGGCGATGCTCCCGACAGCCCCATCTGCCCGCCCTGCCGTTGTCACCGATAGCGGCCTCTTGCAGGCCATCGAAGCCGGTGAGGACCACATCGAGCCCGACGATCTGGCCGACCGGCTGATGGCCGGCGGGGCCGGGTTGTTGCTGGTGGACATCCGCACGCCGTCAGAGTTTACCGCGTTCCATATTCGCGGCGCGGTCAATGTCGCCGCTGCCGACCTGCCGGAGTTCCTCTCGCCGCACAAGAACAAGGGCACAATCGTGCTGTACTCCAACGGCATGACCCATCCCGCCCAGGCACGCGACGCGCTGGCCCGGCTCGGATTCACCAATGCCTACCTGCTCACCGATGGCCTGCAAGGGTTCATGCAGACCGTGCTGAAACCGGTCTCGTTGCGCGAGATGCCCTTACCGGCAGTTCAAGCGGCGAAAGTCAACGCGTGGCGGGCGTTCTTCCTTGAAACCGCACTCGCGCCCGCTCCTGTGTCCGCCACCGCCCCGACGCGCTTGGTCGAAACCGGCTGGTTGCGGGACAACCTTGGCCGCGACAACCTGCGGATCATTGACCTTCGTCCGCAACCCGCTTACAACGGCGGCCATATTCCAGGCGCCGCGCGGATGGACGTCGAACATTTCCGCGGCGCAATCGGCGGCGTCTCCTCGATGCTGTTGCCGGCGGAAATGATCGCGAGTCACCTCGGCCTGCTCGGCATCACGCCGCAGACCACGGTGGTGCTCGTCCCCGGCGACAGACTCCACGACGCCACCCTCGTCGCCATCGCGCTCGAACGGGTCGGCCACGCCCAGTATGCCATCCTCAACGGCGGCTGGGAACAATGGGCCGCCGAGAAACGACCCGTGGACACCCGCCTCCCGTCCATCACCGCTACCGAGTACCCGGTCCAGCCCGGCGCCGACACGTTCACTGTCGATTACCAAGCCGTGCTGACGCACTCGCAAAACCGCAACGCCGTCTTCCTCGATGTGCGACCCGCCGACTTCTTCACCGGCAGGAAATCCGACGAAGCCCGCGCCGGCCACATTCCCGGCGCGTTGAACCGTCCCTTCACCAGCGACGTCTCCACCAACAACGCGGTCACCCATTTCAAACCGGTCGCCGACTTGGCGGAGGCCTACACGAAACTAATTCCTGGCAAGGACGCTCCCGTGGTGGTTTCCTGCCGCACCGGTCACCAAGCGAGCCAAACGTACTTTATCTTGCGTCACCTATTGGGTTATCAGCGCGTGAGTTGGTACGACGCCGGCTGGACCGAATGGTCTGCCCGTCCCGAACTGCCGATTGAAACATCTATAGTCCGGTAGCAGTCATCACCGAAGTTCATGCACAGGAATACGACAACAGGCCCAACAATTCGCTCCTCGACATGCGAGGCCGTCTGCAAGAGCTGACCACCAAGCAGCAAGAGACGCTTGAGCGTGAAATCGGCTATTTCGAGGGTCGCAAGAACCGAATGGATTACAAAAACGGCAAGGCGCTTGATCAGCCGCTTGGGTCCGGGGCTATCGCGTCGACTTGCTCGCAGTACCAATGCCGCTTCAAACGTACCGGTCAGTTCTGGAACCTGGATGGCGATGAGGCGTTCCTGGCGCCTCGGGGCGGAAGAGCGTCAGACGTGAAATGCGCCCAGTGTAAGCGTTGAATTCCATCGTCGTTTGGTGCATCCTCATCCCGATTCTTTCCGGTGGATCGATGTCGAGGCTACCATGGAATTGACCGCTTTGGGATTTGACGAATGGTTTGAGCGACAGGCCGCCCCCCTCCTGCAAACGGGGCAGGGCATGGCGCGCGTCACGGCCGTCGACCGGGGTGCATTCCTCGTCCGGAACCAGGACGCCGAAACCCATGCGGAACTCGCGGGCAAGTTCCGTTTCGCGGTCGAAGCCGCCGGCGACCTGCCGTGCGTGGGCGACTGGGTGTGCGTGCAGAGCCACGCCTCGGGCGGTCCCGCGATAATCCATGGCGTCGTCCCGAGGAAGACGTTCCTGCGCCGCAAGTGTCCCGGCAAGACGGTGGATTTCCAGATGATCGCGACGAATATCGATGTCGCCTGCATCGTGCAGGCCTGCGGCTACGATTTCAACCTGGGCCGGCTCGACCGATATCTCGTGATGGCTCACGAGGGCGCAATCGAGCCGTGGATCGTACTGACCAAGACGGATCTGATCCCGCCCGGGCAGCTCGATGAAGCGATCGGGCAGGTGCGGCGCGCCTGCGGCGCCACCCCGATCGTCGCCCTCAGCAACACAACGGGCGATGGCTTGGGCGAGTTGCGCGCGCTTCTGGCACCCGGCGGAACATACTGCCTGCTCGGCTCCTCGGGCGTCGGGAAGACCACGCTCATCAACCGGCTGATTGGCCGCGAGGCGTTCGACACCCGGGCCGTCAGCGGCACTGGCGAAGGGGTCCATACCACGGCCCGCCGCCAATTGCTCATGCTTGAAAACGGCGCCATGTTGATCGACACGCCGGGAATGCGCGAGTTGGGCCTTCTGGGGACGAGCGACGGGGTGGACGACACGTTCGTCGAAATTCGCGAGCACGCCGAGCGCTGTCGCTTCGCGAACTGCACGCACACCGGGGAACCCGGATGCGCGGTCCGCCTGGCCGTGGAGAATGGGATTCTGAGCGAGGACCGGCATCAGAGCTACCTCAAGCTCAGGAAAGAGACCGAATACCACGACCTTTCCTACGTCGAGAAACGCAGGAAGGACCGATCCTTCGGTCGATTCGTCAAGTCCGTCAAGAAGGGCATGAAGGAGCGATAGTCGAACATCCGGAACGAAGGGCCAGGCCAGCGGAACGAAGGGCCAGGCCAGAGGCGCGCGACCCGCGAACCGCAGGCGCGAGGAGGGCCGGACGGCAACGAGGAAAGCCATGCGCGAGCGATTCATATCCGAGTCCCTGCAACCGGTGGCCGGCACATTCGATACGAACCGCATGGCCGCGGGAGAGCCCGGACTTCCCCGGGAATTCGTCTGGCATGACGAGACCATCCACCTCGCAAAGGTCGAGCGGGAATGGCGGGAAACCGGGCCCTGCCATCACGGGAGCGGCGAACAGTATGTCCGTAAACACTGGTACCAGGTGGAAGACGACCGCGGGCGCCGGATGAAAATCTACTTCGAACGGCACGCGAGGGGCAAACAGATCAAGGCGCGCTGGACGTTGTATAGCATGGAAGAGAAAACCCCCAGGCCGGCATCGGGAGTTTCCTGACTGACGAGACACGCCGGCCTTCGTTCCTCCGACCGCGATATGGCGCGGTGGACGCCGGCGGCGGCACGGGCACGTCACTTATGTTGACAATAACTCTACTTACCGTATAGTATTCGTCAATGGATGCTACGGTATATGCGCTTATACAGCGGTGGGCAGGCGAACTCGATGGGGTCTTCGCGTTGGCGGATTTGCGTGTCGTACTGGGCGACCGTACGGAAGCTGCGCTGTACAAACGGCTCACCGGTCTGGTCGATGCCGGGGTGATGATCAAGGTGAAGCGGGGAATATACGCGACACCAGAGGCGTCGCTTGCGACGATCAGCAGCCGGATCGAACCGGCCGCCTACATCTCGACGGGCACGGTGCTTGCCCAATGCGCGGCGATCGGGTCGGTTCCTGGTCGCAGGGTCCAGGCGGTCAAGACGGGCCGTCCCCGCACCTATTCCTGCAAACTGGGATCGATCGAACACCTCAGCATCAGCCCACGGCTCTATTTCGGGTTCGGTCCCCGTGATGGCCTTCTGCGTGCAACGCCTGAAAAGGCCTTCCTCGATGTGTGCTACTACGCCTATCGCGGAAAACGGTTCTCCTTCGACCCAGCGAGCGATATCGCCATGGCGAGCCTTGAGCGGGAGCGTGTATTCGGCTACCTGGAAGCGTATGACAAGCGCTTTGTCACCTATTTCAGCCGTATCTGGGGGGACAAATGGTAGAAAAGGAACAGGCGCTGATTGCACGCGTGCTCGATCTGTTCGCCCAGCGTTTTGCGCAACGGGCAGTGCTGCGGGGCGGCATGGTTCTTCGCATTCTGGGGTCCCCCAGGTTTACGAACGATCTGGACTACGTTTTCGTTCCCTACAGGTCTAAGAAGGACATGGTGCCGGATATCATGGCGTGCCTGAAAAGCATCGAAGGGGCCGAGATCCGCCACACCCTCAACTCGAAATGCCTGCGGGTTGTACTGACCGTGGGAGGCGCGACGATCCAGATCGAAGCCAAAGCGGCTATGGCCGCCAGGACGTCCATGGCTTCCACGCGCAGTTTTGCGCGCGCGTTCAACCTGCCGCCGCGCATGGTCTGCATTGCGGAACATTCCGTGGCGCTGTCCAACAAACTGGCCGCATGGAACGAACGTCGGTTGATCCGGGACGTCTACGACATCTGGTTCTTTCTCCAGATGGGAATCCTGCCAGACAGGGAGACACTGGAATCACGGCTCAAGAACCCGGACTATTCCCGCCTTGTCAGCAAGAGAGACCGTTTTGTCGGCACCACGGCGGATGAGTTCTTCGAGTTCCTCCGACACCGGGTTTCGACGCTGACCGAAAGCGATATTGCGCAGTCCATGTCGGACTATCTCCCGCCCGAGGAGATCACTGGTTTGGCGATGCAATTCCGCGCCGCATTGACACGTCTGCGCTGATTGGATGGCTCTGCGCCCTCACCGGCGGGTTCATGGTGTCGGCCGCCGGACCCGCCGTCGCGCGGCGACAGCGGCTACGGCACATGATCCCGCACGACGCGCAGCCCGAGATCGAAATCCCGGTTCTTCAGGTCCCCCTGGCAACGCGACGCCGCGCGACAGTTCGTGGCCGGGCGGCGCCAGCACCCGCCGCGCAAGGTGCGATACCGGCCACCGGGAGGCCCCACAGGATCAGTCACGCGGCCGACCTGGTATGGCATGTACCAATCCTCGCACCATTCCCACACGTTACCGTGCATGTCATACAGCCCAAACGCGTTCGGCCGGAACCCGCCCACCCTCACCGTCGTCTGGCGAAACTGACCGCCCGCGCCACGCCCGTACGCCGTGGCGCCGTCGAAGTTGGCCATGCTGCCATCCAATCGATCGCCATAGTGGAACACCGTCGTCGTCCCGCCTCGACATGCATACTCCCATTCCGCCTCGGTGGGCAGACGAAACCCGCCGCCGCGCACCTTCTGGTTCAGCTTCAGGACAAAGGCCTGGCAGTCGAACCAACCCACCTGCTCCACCGGGGCATTCGGTCCGGCTTCTGTGAAATGGCTGGGATTCCTACCCATGACCATCTCCCACTGCCGCTGGGTCACCTCGTACGCGCCCATCCAGAAACCCTTCGTCAGCTTCACCGGGTGCTGCGTCTCGTCGACTTCGCGTCCCACCTCGCCCGTTGGACTGCCCATCACGAACGATCCAGGAGCGATCCAGACCAACTCCAGAAGCACGCCAGCACCCAGGTCGACGGACAGGGTCTTCCCCGGCACGGACACCGCGGAAACCAGGTCCGTTGCGACAGTCGCGGCCGCGTCGTCGGCAACGGCGGGCGGCGCGGGCGGTTGCGGCGGCGCAGCGGGCGCCATGGCTAGCGGCACCGGAACGGGAGCCGCGGGCATGAGCGGCGCGTCCAGCCGGCAGAACACGAACTCGCCGCCCGGCATATGCGCCGGTGTGTCGATGGGCTGGCACAGTGCGTCGGTCGACAGAACCTTGCGCACGTAGGTGTAGAGATCGCACACGCCGAAGACCGGTTCGTCCGAGTAACGCAAGAACTGCAGGAACCGCGTCGCGAACGGACTGTGCCCAGTCCCCGCGTCATCAGGAACAGGTGCCAGGTCGCCGCTGGTGAAAACCCAGCGCGACGGTTTGCGAAACCCCGCCGGCACCCGCCAACCCTCCGCACGCCGTTCGTCGCGGCCGCGCAAGAGCGTGCCGCTGAAACAGGAGTCGGTCACCACGAGCAGATGCCGGACGGTGTATTTCTTGAAACACTCCTGCACGATCTGGGCATTGGAAACATAGGCGAACTTGTCGTTCTCTGGCGCATCCGCGGGCACCCAGTAGCCGTTCCGGCGTTCATCCATCCAGCCGTGGCCTGCGTAGTAGATCAGGACGCTGTCCGCCTCGCCCAGTGCGGCAAGCCGGTCCAACTCGCTCAGGATACCGCGGCGGGAGGCTTCCTCATCCAGCAGGCGCCGCACTTGGGATGGCGGATACCCGTAGTGCCGTTCGAGCGCGTCGGCCACCGCGTTGGCGTCGCTGACGGCGGTGCGCAGTTTGTCCCAATGCCGATAGGCATCGATGCCAATTACCAAGGCGTGGAACCGGGCCGGGTCGTATTCCGTCACCCCGGCCACTTCCGCAGACTTCACCCGAAGGCCACGCTGACCGTCGTCCGTCCAGCCCAAACCGGCCGCCGTGAACACGGTCGCCAGCGCCAGGACCATCATCCTCCATATCGACATCCTGAATTCCTCCCAAGTTCGCACAGCGTACCCTCGCAACTTACGGGGTTCAAGCAAGCAAGCGAAAAGAGCCCTGTTCGGCGCCTCGTTGGGCTCCGGTCGGCCTGACGCCTTGATCCAACGGCTCACCCGCCTGCCGATGCGGACACGCAGCCAGGCGGAAGGCGGCAGAAGGCGAACGTCAAAGCGCAAACCGCAACGAATGGCTGCGGCACAACTGTTGACAGGTGCGATGCACGGAGCATACTCTTCGCACGTGTACGCATAGCGGACGGTGGCGGATTCGGGCGGTTCGGGCGCCGCAACCGTTACGGTCGGACTGATTCGTCGGAAGAGGGATTGAACGGATGACAACGAACGAAACGACCGTGCCGACCCGCTGGCTGGCGATCGGCCTGGTGGCGACCACCGCGGCGTTGATTGCCGTTGGCGTCTGGTTCTATGCCCGCGAGCGGCGGCAGGTGCAGGACGCGGTCGAGCGAAATCTCACGGCCATTACACGTCTCAAGGTGGAGCAGATCGTCGCCTGGCGCAAAGATCAGGTGGACGATGCCGCCTGCCTGCAGGAGCATCCCTTCCTGTCTCAAAGCGTCGCGTCGTTCTTGATGGAGCCCACGGCAGGGAACGTTCGGAACTTACGTGTCCATTTCGATAGTCTGGCAAGGCAGCATGACTACGCCGACATCGTGCTGGTGGATACGAACGGGACGGCGCTGCTCAATTTGGCGGAAGCGCCCGTTCTTCATCACATGTTCATGTCCGTTCTGGGCGAGGCGCTGCGTGTCGGCAGACCTGTCTTCCTCGACATCCATATCGAGGCCCCCGGCATCGCCCCGCATGTTTCGGTGGTGGCGCCGATCTACGCGGACCCGGCAAGCCGCACGACCCCGCTTGCCGCGCTGGTTCTGGTCAGCGATGTATCCCGGTTCCTCTATCCGTTGCTCCAATTCTGGCCAACGGCAAGCGAGTCCGCGGAAACCTTGCTCGTGCGTCGAGACGGCGATGAGGTGCTGTTTCTCAACGACCTTCCGCATCTACCTTCCACGGCATGAGGGACGGCCCGAGCCGAAGGAGGCGGTGGAAAGCGCTCCGGTGCCGCCGGGCGGCGACGAAACCATCCTTCTGGTCGAAGACGAAAAGGGCGTCCGCGAGACGACGGCGTTGTTCTTGCAGGGCCTCGGCTATGACGTCCTGGTCGCGGCAACCCCGGATGACGCCCTGCGGCAGGCGGCGGAGCGTCGCGGCGCGATTCATCTGCTGATCACCGACGTCGTTATGCCCGGCATGAACGGCCGAGATCTGGCCACGAAATTGTCGGAGATGTTCCGGGAGCTGAAGTGCCTGTTCATGTCCGGCTACACCGCCAATGTCATCGCCCACCGGGGCATCCTCGATGATGGGGTCGATTTCCTGGCCAAACCCTTCACCCGCGACGACATCGCGCGCAAGGTGCGCCGCGTACTCGGCAGCGAACCCTCAGACGACCGATCGACCCGAAGCGGGTCATTCATCGCCTGATTCCGAAGTGCTCGAACTCGCCCTTATAGGGTTCGTCATCCGCTACCGGGTCGATGCGTCGTCCGACACGGGTGGCCGGCCCTGCATCCGCTCATACCACGCCCGCGCCGCCGCGCGGTCGGTACGCGACCATTGGGAGTAGACGTCGCCGATGGCCTGCGCCCGGCCGGGATGGTCGTCAGGGAACGTGCCCACCCACTCCGCCGCGGCGGCGGGCGCCTGCTGCGCCCAATTGAAGACCACCTCGGCAAGGACACGGTTGTCGGGCGTGTAATCCTGCGCCTGCGCCAGCCATTCGGCCGCCTTGCGCCCGTCGGTACGGGCCAGTTCGCGTATAGCCATCCCATAGGCCGTCTGCCGGACGGCTTGACCAACGGCGTTATCCGGCAATCGCTGCGCATACCGCCAGGCCGCATCCGCGTCGTGCCGGGCCAGTCGTTCGACGAACATGTTGAGCACCTCGACCGGGTGCTCCGTTCCCTGCTGCTCGATCCAGGCGGCGGCTTCGGCGCCGCCGCCGTCGGAGCGCCACGACCACTTTTCGAGCAACCCGCGGACGGTGTCGACCGAGGCGACATCGGGCGGCGCTTCACGAACATACCACGTCAGCGCCTGCCGCGGATCGAGGTCCGCCCAGCGTACGGCGAGGCTGCGCAGGGCGGCGCCGCGGAGCGTGGCATCTTCAACACCCGCGGCGACGCGACGCGCGCGATCGAGATCGATCTCGGCCAGATCGGCGACCGCCTGTGCCCGCACGGCGTCCGTGTCGACATCCGCCGCCTTCTCGAGCGCATCCAGCGCCGCCAGGGGATCCTGACGCACCCACACCAGGAACGCGCTGGTGCGCAGCGTCCGGCGTTGCTCGACATCGGCGATGTCGGCCGCCAGCGAGACGGCCGACGCCGGATCCGTGGCAGCCACGCGGCTGATGGCCATCTGCAAGACTTGGGCTTTCATCGCTGCATCGAACTCGGGCAGGTCGGCGGCCAACAGCGCCTTGGGGTCGCGGTTCGCCCAGGCCATGGTCAGCATGCGGTAGAGCGAATCGCGCACCTTCCCAGCGGGAATGGTCTCGGCCAGCGACAGCGCCCGCTCGATATGGCCCTGGCCGGCCATGACCGACAGCACTTCGACCCGGGTGTCCTGGTACGCGGGGTCGGTCTGCCGCTCGAGGTACGCCCAGGCCGCGTCCGGGTCCTGGCGCGCCCAGGCCTGCACCACGCGCCGGACGAATGCCAGGCGCTGCGCCGGATCGGCCACGCCCTCGGCGCGTCGCAACGCCTCGGCGCTGTTCTCGCCCGAAATGCGTCCCAGCAGACTCTGGGCAAGGCCATGGCCGGGATGGTCGGCCGGCAACGCCTGCGCATACTCCCAGGCGGCCATGGGATCTTTCTCGGCCCACGCCCACAGCATGCGGCCCAACGCACCTTTGGCCTCGGCGGGGTCGGCCATCCGATCGATGAGCTGCAAGGCTTCACCGGGACGCGCCGCGGCCAGCGCGGCCGCCACCTCGGCGACAACGCCGCGGATCGCGAGCGCCTCGGGGTGCGCGGTCAGGTACGCATAGGCCGCGTCCGGCGCCTGCCCGGCCCAGCGCTTGAAGACCGCGCCGACGGCCTGCGCGCGCATCGACTCGTCGAGCGTGGCCGCGAGCGCCAAGGCACGCTGGGGATCCGCCGCGGCAAGCGTGTCCAGTACGACGGGCCAGAACTGGCGCGCGGGGTGATCGGGACTCTGGCCGTTCAGAAACGCCACGCAGTCCTCGATGTCCGCGTTTGCCCATGCGCGCACAATGCTATGCCACGCCGTGCTTCCCAGGTTCCCGACGTCGATCTGGCCGGTCGACAAAGCCGCCGCCACGGCCCGCGGCGAACGCGAGCCCCACAAGGCAACCAGCCCCGGCAGGAGGCGGTTGCGGTCGGTCGCGTCGGGCAGCGCCGCGGCAAAGGCGCAGGCGGCGGCCGCGTCGTCCCGCGCCCATTCCATCAGCACCGTCTGCAGCAGCGCCGACCGCAACCGCGCCACCGTCAGCGACTGTCCGGCCATATCCGCGATCCACCGCGCGGCCGCGCCCGGATCCAGCCGCGCCCAACCCCGCAACGTGGCCTGCAGCAGCGCATCCCGGGCCCGCAGGTCGGTCAGCGATTGCCAGACCTCGAGGCTCCTGGTCACATGCTCCCGCGTACGGATGCTGTCGGACACCTGGGCGAACGCGGTCCGCCCGAGGGCTGGATCGACCGCCGCAAGGGCAGCCGCGAGGGCGGCCTCGAAGTCCCGCGGCTCGCCCCGCGGTTCGAATTCGAAGTCGAAGTCCCCTTCCGGAGGCGCCGCTTCGGACCCGTCTTCGAGGGGAGCGACACGCACGGCCGGCGCCATCGGACCGGAAGGCGGCCGGACCGGGCGACGGCCGGGAATGACGGCGATCAGGATGACCAGCACGATAACGGCGAGCGTGACGGCGATCAGGGATGTACGTGTCATGACAGTGCCGCCTCCCGCGGCGGACGCAGGTCTTCATCGTCGTTCGCTTTCGCCGCGAACCGGTCGCACAGGTCGGTGGCCTGGACCTCGATGTTGTGCAGCCCGCAGCGCTGCACGAACGGACTGACCACGTAATGGCGGCAATGCCGGCAGTTGCGGCCCCGCTCGTCGCCGCGGAAGATCTGTACCACCTTCGACCGGTCGGCATCGGTGAAGACCCGCGGCCCGGAGACGCCCTTGTACGGTACGGCCGCGGGATCGGCGTACTCGTGCCCGCAGTCGGCGCACCGCAGCCGTTCGCCTGTCTTACGGAACCCTTCGTAGACCGGTTCGCGCTTCAGGAACGTATCGGCGCCGCACGCGCCGCACACGATCTGCAGTCGCTTTTCCGTCGTGCCCATCGCGGTCAGCCTTCTTCCAGCATCGCGCGGATGCGGCGCACGCCCGCACTGGACGATTCTTCCTTCTGAATTCGGAAGCGCCCCAGCACGCCCGTGCGCGTCACATGCGGACCGCCGCACACTTCGCGCGAGAAGTCGCCAATGGCATACACCTTCACCTGCTCGCCGTACTTGCCCGAGAACAGCGCCATCGCGCCCGTCTCGCGCGCCTGCTCGATCGCCATCACGGTCATTTCGATCGGCAGATCGGCGCGGATCTGATCGTTCACGATCTCCTCCACGCGCCGCACTTCCTCGGCGGTCATCTTGTCCGGATGCGAGAAGTCGAAGCGCAGACGGTCGGCGGTGATGTTCGAGCCCTTCTGCTTCACATGCTCGCCCAGCACCATCCGCAGCGCCTTGTGGAGCAGGTGCGTGGTGGTATGCAGACGCGTCGTCGCCTCCGAACTGTCGGCCAGCCCGCCCTTGAACGCCTTGTCGGCGCTCTGCTTCGACACCTCGCGGTGCTTCTCGAAGGCCTCGTCGAACCCGGCGCGATCGATGGTCAACCCCTGTTCGGCGCAGATCTCCTCCGTGAATTCGAGCGGGAACCCGCAGGTGTCGTAGAGCCGGAAAGCGACGCGGCCGGAGAGCACCGTCTGCCCATGTTTGGTCAGTTGTTCGAGCACCTTGTTCAGCTCGCCCATGCCGCGATCGAGGGTCTTCTCGAACTTCTCCTCTTCCGCGGCCAATTCGCGCACGATATGCTCGCGGTTGGCGTCGAGTTCGGCATAGACGTGCTTGTAGCCGTCGATGATGGTCCCGGCCAACGGCTTGGCGAAGCCCGGCTGCAATCCCAGTTGCTTGGCGAACCGGACGGCGCGCCGGATCAGACGGCGCAACACATAGCCCTGGCCGAGGTTCCCAGGCACGATGCCCTGTTCGTCGCCAAGGATGAAGACCGAGCTGCGCAGGTGGTCGGCCAGCACGCGGAAGGCATGGCCGGTGGCGCGGTCGGTGTCCATGGCGCGCCCGGCAAGATCGGCGATCAACCCGATCGTCGGCGCGAACAACTCGGTCTCGTAGACCGACGTCTTGCCCTGCAGCATCGCGATCGTGCGCTCGACGCCCATGCCGGTGTCGACGTTGTGCTGCCGGAGCGGCACGTAACGGCCGTCTTCGGTCTTGTTGTACTGCATGAAGACGTCGTTCCAGATCTCGAGGTACTTCCCGCAGGAACAGCCCGGACGACAGGCCGGCCCGCACGCCGGCTTGCGCGTGTCGATGAACATCTCGGTGTCGGGTCCGCAGGGCCCGGTCTGCCCCGCCGGCCCCCACCAGTTATCGGCTATCGGCAGCGGAAAGATGCGCGCGCGCGGGATGCCGAGCTTCGTCCAGATGGCGATCGACTGCTCGTCCTTCGCCACATCCGCATGGCCCTCGAAGACCGTTACGTGGAGCTGCGCGGGATCGAACCCGAGGTACTGCCGGGACGTCAGGAACTCGAAGGAGAAGGCGATGGCTTCCTCCTTGAAGTAGTCGCCGAGCGACCAGTTGCCGAGCATTTCGAAGAACGTCAGATGCGAGGCGTCGCCGACGCTGTCGATATCGCCGGTGCGGATGCATTTCTGGCAGTTGCACAACCGCGCCCCGGACGGATGTTTTTCGCCCAGCAGATACGGCACCAACGGGTGCATGCCGGCCGTGGTGAAAAGAACCGTGGGATCGTTCTGCGGGATCAGCGAACTTCCCGATATGATCGCATGCCCCTTGCTCTTGAAAAACTCAAGATACATCCGGCGCAGTTCGTCAGCCTTCATGAATCCGATACTCCTCCCACGCCCCGCGGGGCGCCCTATTCGTCGCCGGCAACCGTCTCGGCATCCTCTTCGGCCGGCGCATGCCCGGCGGGTGGGTTCACCGCGGTTGTGCTGGCGATCTCTTTCAAACGCACGATCAGCTTTTCGGTCAGCGCGGGATTTTCCTCCAGATGCAGGCGCGCCGCATCGTGACCCTGACCGATCTGGTCGCCTTCGAACGACAGCCACGAGCCGCGTTTCGTGATCAGGTTATGTTCCATCGCGCAATCGAGGACCGACCCTTCCCAGGAAATGCCCTTGGCGTAAAGGATGTCGAACTCGACCTCCGTGAACGGCGGCGCGACCTTGTTCTTCACCACCTTGACGCGGGTGCGGTTGCCCGTCACGCGCCCGGTGGCGTCTTTGATCGCGCCGACGCGGCGGATGTTCAGACGCACGGACGTGTAGAACTTGAGCGCCCGCCCGCCCGGCGTGGTCTCGGGATTGCCGAACATGACGCCGATCTTCTCGCGGATCTGGTTCGTGAAAATGCACAAGGTCCGCGAATGCGAAATGGCGCCGGTCAGCTTGCGCAGCGCCTGCGACATGAGACGCGCCTGGAGGCCGACGTGCGAATCGCCCATCTCGCCGTCCAGCTCGGCCCGGGGCGTCAGGGCCGCGACGGAGTCGATCACGACCACGTCCAGCGCGTTGCTGCGGACGAGCGTCTCGGCGATCGTCAACGCCTCTTCGCCCGACGACGGTTGCGAGACGAGCAGGTCGTCCAGGTTGACGCCGATCTTGCGGGCGTAGGCGGGGTCCAGCGCGTGCTCGGCGTCGATGAAGGCCGCCAGGCCGCCGGCCTTTTGCGCGTTGGCGATCACGTGCAGCGTCAGCGTGGTCTTGCCCGACGATTCGGGACCGAACACCTCGACCACGCGACCGCGCGGCAGCCCGCCGACGCCCAACGCCAGGTCGAGCGAGAACGACCCCGTGGAGATCACCGGGATCTGCTTGTGCGAGTTGGAGATGCCCATGCGCATGATCGCGCCGTCGCCGAACTCTTTGCGAATCTGCGCCAGTACGTTCTCGATATTCTCGACGCCGTTTTTCAAATCCGACTTCTTCGCCGCCATACCTTCACCTGCTCCTTCCATGCCGCCGAACGGCACGCGCGTGCGTATCACGCATAACCTTCACTCCACCCGCCCCGCGGCTGGTTCTCCCGCCGCCGCGGCCTGTCCCAACATCTCCAACGCGGTGTCCGTGGCCGCCCGCTGGATCGCGGCCCGGTCACCGTCGAACTGACACCGTCTCACGCTCACATCCATTTCGGTCGCCACGGCGACATACACCAACCCCACGGGCTTGCCGTCCGTGCCGCCCGCGGGACCCGCGATCCCCGTGACGGCCACGGCCGCGTCCACGCCGAAGCGGACCCGCGCGCCGCTGGCCATCTGGCCGGCGACGGCTTCACTCACCGCGCCTTCGCAAGCCAGCAGCCCGCCGTCGACGCCGAGCATCGCCTCCTTCACGCGGTTGGCATAGGCGATCACCCCGCCGACAAAGTAAGCGGAGCTGCCGCCGTGCGCGGTCAGCCGCGCGGCAATCCGTCCGCCCGTGCAGGATTCGGCGGTGGCCACCGTCCAGCCGCGCGCCCGCAGGCACGCCGCGAGTCCGGCGTCGGTCACGCCTTCTTCCCGTAGCCGTTCGGATACCGCTGATGCCATTCCCATGCACTCCCGACAATCGTTTCCAGCGCCGCGTACCGCGGCTTCCATCCCAGCACGGTGTGGGCCTTGCCGGCCGCCGCGATCAACCGCGCCGGGTCGCCGGGGCGACGCGGACCGATCTCCGCCGGTATGGCGCGCCCCGTCACCGCCCGCGCGGTTTCGATCACCTCGCGCACCGAATAGCCGTCGCCGGTGCCGAGGTTGTACGCGCCGTCGTGCGCGGTGGCGAGCGCCAGGATATGCGCCTGCGCCAGATCGACGATATGGATGTAGTCGCGCACGCAGGTGCCGTCCGGCGTCTCGTAGTCGTCACCGTAGATGAAGACTTTTTTGCGTTTGCCCAGCGCCGCCTGCAAAACGATCGGGATGATGTGCGTCTCGGGCGTATGATCCTCGCCGAACTTGACCGTCGCCCCGCAGGCGTTGAAATAACGCAGGAAGATCGTCTTCATGCCGTGCAGCTCGCGGTGCCATTTCAGCGTCTGCTCGAACATGAGCTTCGATTCGCCGTAGGGATTCGTGGGCTTCTGCTTCTCGTCCTCGGTGATCGGCACGCGCTCCGGCTGCCCGTAGGTCGCGCAGGTCGACGAGAAGACGATGCGCCCGACCTCGTGCTTGAGCATGGCGTCAGCCAGGTTGATGCCCCCGACCACGTTGTTGCGGAAATACAGCTCGGGCTGTTCCATGGACTCGCCGACGAGGGCGAACGCCGCGAAATGCATGACCGCGTCCGGCTTGACGTCACCCATCGCCGCCACGATCGACGCGGCCTGGCGCAAATCGCCTTCGATGAACCGGGCGCGCGGATCGACGGCCGCGCGGTGCCCGCGTTCCAGATTGTCGAACACGGTCACGTCATGCCCCGCGTCCAGAAGCAGTTCGGTCGTCACACTGCCGATGTAGCCGGCGCCGCCGGTAACCAGGATCTTCATGATGCGCCTCTCTCCTCCAATGCCGCCAATCGCGTCTCCAGTTCGGTCAGACGCTGCTTCAGTTCGGGCAACCGCGCCAGGTGCGCCTGCAACTTCATCGCCCGCTTGTGGTCCATCGCCGGGTAGCCCGAAACGAAGGTCGCGGCCGGCACATCCTTCGTCACGCCGGCCTGCGCGCCGACAATCGCGCGGTCGCCGACGGTCAGGTGCCCGGCCAGGCCGGCCTGGCCGCCGAGTTGCACGTGATGGCCGATGTGCGTACTGCCCGAGATGCCCACCTGCGCGGCCATCGCGGTGTGTTCGCCCACGCGCACGTTATGCGCGATTTGCACAAGGTTGTCAATCTTCGTGCCGCGCGCGATGACCGTCTTCCCGAAACGCGCGCGATCGATGGTCGCGTTGGCCCCGATCTCGACGTCGTCGCCGAGTTCAACGGTGCCGATCTGCGGAATCTTGCGCCACTCGCCGTCGACCGGGGCATAGCCAAATCCGTCGCTGCCGATCACGGCGCCGCCGTGCACGATCACCCGGTCCCCGAGCCGCACGCGTTCGCGCACGCTGACGAACGGATAGAGCAGCGCATCCGCGCCGACCACGGCCGCATGACCGACGTAGCAGTGCGCCACGAGGACGCTGCGCGCGCCGATGCGCGCCCCCGGCGCCACAACGCAGTAAGGCCCGATCGCGACGCCGTCGCCCAGTTGCGCATCGTCGGCCACCACCGCCGTCGGATGCACGCCGGCCGTATAGTGGATGGGCGCGGGACCGAGCGCGGCGGCGATCCGGCCGAACGCCGCGTCCACGTTGCGGACCCGGATCAGCGCGCATGGACTCGCGCCCCGCCAGTCTTCCGGCACGAGCACCGCCGCGGCGCGCGTCTCTGCCACCTGCGCGGCATAGCGCGGGTTGGCGAGAAACGAAAGGTCCGATGGGCCGGCTTCGGCGAGCGCGGCCACGCCATCGACCACGACGCGGCCATCGCCGTCCACGCGGCCGTCCACCAGCGCTGCGATGTCGGCGGCGGTCATGCTACTTGCCGGTGGCGGCGGTAATCGCCTTCAGCACGTCTTCGGTGATGTCGCTCTTGGCGGGATAATACAGCACGGACGAGTACCCCGTGATGGCCGCGTCTTCGGACGCGAGGACGAATTCGTAGCCCTTCTTGACGGCCACGCCGCCGATGACTTCCTTGATCTCGGCAACCACGCGCTTGCGCATGCGCAGCTCCTGACTGGTCAATTCCTTTTGACGGTTGGACGCCGTCTCGCGGATCTTCTGGTCCAGCTCCTTGAGTTCTTCCAGCTTGAGCTTCGCGACTTCGCGCTTCTCCTCGCGCGCTTTCTCGCTCAACGCGGCATCGCCGGACTCGCGGCGCAGCTCGTCGAATTCGCCTGAGAGCTTCTTCATCGTCGCCAGAAGTTCCTCCCGTTCCGCTTCGTAGTCGGTCACGTACTTTTCGAGGACCGCCCGATCCTCCTTGGTGCGCGGATGGAGCTTGATCAAACGCTCGATATCCACCACGGCGGTCTTCCCGTCGGCGGCAAGACCGGGCATGGCGACCAGGGACAGACAGAGAACCGATAGCAGCACCGACGGTAAACAACGCATGGGTAACGATCCTTTCCTTGAAGGTGAATTCATTCGGGCGCGTCCGCGACCCGGTGAAAACAGGGGGAAGTTACCACCCGCCCCCCCGCCTGTCACGCGCCAATCGTCTCAACGAACGCTTGCCACGCGGGGCATCAAGCCCTATGACGGGGGTGCGCGGAAGGCGGCGCTACAATCATAACCAGCGAGGAAGATAGCCATGTCGTGTGAAACCATCGTGACGGATGCGGCGCCGGCGGCGGTCGGGCCCTATGCCCAGGCCATCGCCGCCGGAGGATTTCTCTTCTGTTCGGGACAGCTTCCGATCGATCCGGCGACGGGCGCCCTCGTGGCGGGCGGCATCGAAGGCGCGACGCGACGGGTGCTGGCGAACCTGCGGGCGGTGCTCGCCGCGGACAACCTGGATCTGCGCCATGTCGTGAAGACCACCGTTTTTCTTGCCGACATGAACGACTTCGCCGCGATGAATGCCGTCTACGCCGAGGTCTTCGGCACGCACAAACCGGCACGCGCCTGTATCCAAGTCAGTCGCCTGCCGAAGGATGCCCGTGTGGAAATCGAAGCCGTCGCCGTGCGCGGCAATCCGCGGTAACCGCGTGTCGCCCGTCGCGGGCGGTCCCGCCCGAGGCACGTGCAGCGCCATGAAAAAAGGCGGCTTCCCCGTCACCGGGAAAGCCGCCTGGTCGCTCGCCGAAAACCCGGCGGAGCCGGGTTACAGCACGATGTTCACGCCGACGCGGGCCAGCCCGAAATTGTAGTCGGCACTGCCCAGGTCCTCGGTGATCGCCTCGTCATACACGACGGTGCCGTCCGCGGCGACGGCGCGGATGTTCGCCGATGCCTCGAGGTCCACTTCCATCCAGGTGAACCGATACTCGGCAAAGAGCTCGATCATCTCGGTGACCATGAAGGATACGCCCGCGGCCACATGGTAGCCGATGGCATTGTCCACGTCGAAATCGATCCCGCCGCTCAGGGTACCGCCCGCGCCCAGAAACGCCTGCAGCATGGGATCGTCGGCCAGCGCGCCCGACAGCGCGTCGATCCCGATGCCGTCGATGTCGAACATGTTGTAGCTGGCGCCGCCGCCGCCATAAATCTTCACGTTCGGCAGCACCTCGACCCCGCATCGCGCCGTCAACGCGATGTGCGTGATGTCAATATCGTAGTCGAGACCGGGAATGGTCTCGCCGCCCTCGTCCGCATCGATCTCATCGGTCTCCGGCTCGTCCGAGAACAGCGTGGCGGACAGTTCCAAGGATAGAAACTCCCCTACCGAGACGCCAACCTGCCCTCCGTAGCCGAACGTCTCGGTTTCCACGTCGCCGCCGACCGAATAGGCGCCGTGGGCGCCGAGACTCAGGTTCTGCCCGAACGCCAGACCAGCCGACATCATGAGACACATTCCCAGCACAAACAGCTTCTGCATTACGCACCTCGCCTACAGCATTCCGACACTCTCGCCGCGGCGGACCGTCCGCCGCATGCCTCGCTCACCGACACATCCCAACGCCCCTCCGTCATCACCTCCATTGTTCACGACGTTCCGAACACGACCATGACACCACTGCGACGGGGTCATCGTACGCTTCACGGGGTGCTTGTCAATTCTCGACAAACCGGCCCGAATCTGTGACATTCAGCCGCCACACATCGGATATGAAACCGACCCCGATCGTAACGCGGAGGAATAGACATGGCGAAGAAGGCATCCCTCGATGATCTCAAACTGGCGGCCACCACCATTCGCGGCCTCGCCATGGATGGCGTCCAGAAGGCGAAGTCGGGCCATCCCGGCATGCCGATGGGCATGGCGGATGTTGCCGCCGTCCTGTGGCTGAATCATCTCAAACACTGCCCGGCGCAGCCCCATTGGGCCGACCGCGACCGCTTCGTCCTGTCCGGCGGACACGGCTCGATGCTCCTGTACAGCCTGCTTCACCTGGCCGGCTACGACCTGCCGCTCTACGAACTGCAGCAGTTCCGTCAATGGGGCAGCCGGACGCCCGGACACCCCGAGAACCATCTCACGCCCGGCGTGGAGACGACCACCGGTCCGCTCGGACAGGGTCTCGGGAATGCCGTCGGCATGGCGCTGGCCGAACGCATGCTGGCCGAACGTTTCAACACGGCGGACGATGCGCCGGTCGACCACCACACCTTCGTCTTCTGTGGCGATGGCGACATGATGGAAGGCATCAGCCACGAAGCGCTCTCCCTGGCCGGGCATTTGAAGCTGAACAAGCTCGTCCTGTTCTACGATGACAACAATATCACGATCGAAGGCCAGACCTCGCTCGCCTACAGCGACGACGCCCGGAAGCGGCTCCAGGCCTACGGGTTCAACGTGATCGCGGTCGACGCGCATGACTACACGCAGATCGACAAGGCCATCGGCAGGGCCATCCGTTCCAAGGACAAACCCACGGCCGTCATCTGCACGTCCCGGATCGGCTTCGGCAGCCCCAACAAGGTCGGCACGAGCGCCGCGCACGGCGAGCCGCTCGGCGAGGAGGAAGTCGCGTTGTCCAAGGCCAACATCGGACTCCCCGTCGATCGGCACTTCCACGTGCCCGCGGGAGTCTACGATCTCTTCCGCAAGCCGGCGGACGCCATGAAGCGCAAGGCCAACCGCTGGGCGCGGCTGCACAAGGCCCGCTGCCAGGCGGACCCGGACTTCGCCACCCGCTGGGATGCGTTCTTCAACGATGCGATCCCGGCCGACCTCGAGGCGCATCTTCCGGTCTTCGCGGCGGGAACCGCCGATGCCACGCGATCCGCGTCGGGCAAGGTCATTCAGGCCCTGGCCAAGGTCATGCCCCAGCTCGTGGGCGGATCCGCCGACCTGGCGCCCAGCACGAAGACGCTGATCGCCAATGTCGGTTCGGTGGCGCCGGGCAGCTTCGCCGGCCGCAACCTCCACTTCGGCGTGCGGGAACACGCCATGGCCTCGGTCATGAACGGGATGGCTCTGCACGGGGGCCTGCGCGTCTTCGGCGCGACGTTCTTCGTCTTCGTCGACTACTGCCGCCCGGCCGTTCGCCTGGCTTCGATCATGCGCCTGCCGGTGATCTACGTCTTCACGCACGACAGCTTCTACGTCGGCGAGGACGGACCGAC